>CAYTGR010000046.1:16487-41448 GCA_964437445.1 uncultured Anaerolineales bacterium
TTCCGCCTTCAGCCTGGCTTTACAACTGGCCTGCCTGGTCGTCACCTACTCCCGCGCGGGCTGGCTGGCGGCGCTGACCGGGCTGGCCGTGACGCTGATCGCCTGGGCCTGGAGCGCCGGCCGGCGGCGGTTGGCATTGAGCGCCTTAGCGGTGAGCGGCGTGGGGCTGGCCCTCCTCTTCGGCTTGAGCCGGCTGCCCCCGTTGCCAGAAAGCGCCCCGCATCCGCTCCAAACGCTCACCTCGCTCTTCCGCTGGACCGGGGCGACGGCGCAGATCCGGCTCCTGGGCTGGCGCGCCGGGCTGGAGGCGTGGCGCGCACGCCCGCTCCTGGGCTACGGGCCGGCCACCTCGCGCCCGGTGCTGGAATGGTTCGCCCGGCCCGAACTGGCGCCCTTTGGCGGGCCGCCGGCGCTGGGTGGGCGGCCTCACAACGTCTATCTGGAAATCGCCCTGGAAAGCGGCGGGATCGGGCTGGCGCTCTTCCTGGGGCTGCTGGCGGCGCTGTTCATACCGCTGCTCCGGGCGCTGCCACAGGGCGATGCGGCCACACGCGCGCTGCGGGCAGGAATCCTCGGCGCTCTGAGTGCCAATCTGGTCACGTACTTTTTTTCGTTTGAGAGCGCCGCGCCGCTGGTACTCTTCTGGAGCCTGGCGGGAATGGGCAGCGCGCTCAGCACCCCGGTTGCTCCGGTCAGGCCGCGCCCGGCTGCCCGCCGTGGCCCGGCGGCGGTCGCGCCCTGGTTGGCGGCAGCTGTGGGATTCGGCTGCGCTATCGGCCTGGAGCTCCCGGCGCTGCTGGCTTTCGCCGGCGAAAGGGCCGTGGCCCAACGCCGCTGGGCAGAGGCCACGGCTTACTTCCGGCAGGCGGGCGACCTGGCCTTCACGCCGGAGACTTTCCGCCTGCTGGAGGGCTGGGCCTACGCCGAGTGGGCAGCCGAAGCGCGCGACCCGGCACTCTGGGCGCGCGGCGCGGCGATCTACGCGGCGCTGACGGCTTCGCAGCCGGCGGTGGCCGAATACCGGCAGGCGCAGGGCACCTACCTGCGCCGCTGGGACCTGGCCGATCCCCACGCTCACACCGCGCTGCCGGCCGTGGCCATTTTCTCGGCGGCGTTAGAGCGCAGCCCCCGCCAGCCCGATCTCTGGCTGGACCGCGGGCTGGCGCGGCTCCAGGCCGGCGACCCGGAGGGCGCGCTGGCCGATATAGAGCAGGCCGGGGCGCTCTGCCCGGGGTATGTCCGCTATTACGGCGCGCGGGCTTTGCACGCCCAAAGCGTGGGCGATCTGGAGGCCGCGCTGCGCTGGCAGCAGGAGGCGCTGGCCGCGCAGCGCGCCTGGGAGGCCTGGTCATGGCGGCGGTAAGGCCGA
This sequence comes from uncultured Anaerolineales bacterium, assembly GCA_964437445.1. Taxonomy (GTDB): domain Bacteria; phylum Chloroflexota; class Anaerolineae; order B4-G1; family SLSP01; genus CAYTGR01. The sequence goes on from CAYTGR010000046.1 coordinate 17,857, forward strand.
CTGGCGACCGGCAAGGTCTCTGGCTGGGAGTGCTCCGCGCGGCGCAGATCGGGTCAGGGCTGGCCGGGCAGGTGCTGCTGCTGGCGCGCTGGTCGCCCCACGAGCAGACGGATCTCTTCCTGGTCCTGAGCAGCGTGCCGTGGTTGGTCAGCGCCGCCCTGCTCATCGGCGGCGTGGAGATGGCCTTCCCAGCCGTCTACCATCAGGTGCTGGCAACGGGGGACGAGCGCAAGGCGGTGCGGCTGACCGGGCAGGTTGCCGCGCTGCTGGCGTTCATCGGAACCGGGGCCGCGCTGCTAAGCGGTGCGATCGTGGCAGCCTGGGCCATAAGGGCCGGCCTGGCGCCGGGGATGGGATTCTGGTGGGGGCTGGCGCTGGGCGGTCAGGCGCTCCCGGCGGCGCTGGGCGGGCTCTGGCGGGGGCTGCTCACGGCGCGCGCGCGGCTGATAGAGGTGCAGCTGGCCTTGCTGGCCGGCAGTCTGGTCACGGTGGCCGGGTACGCCCTGTTGCCACCGCCGCCCGCGCTGGCCTTGCCGCTGGCAACCTTGCTGGCAATGCTCACGAGCACGGCGCTGGCCTGGCATTGGGCGCACGGTTTCGGCTGGACTCCTTCCCTGCCGGGGTGGCGCTCCTGGCAGGAGCAGCTGGAACACTGGATAGCGGGCCGGCGCTTTGCGGCACCAGGCGCGGCGGATAGCCCCCTGGAGAGGCTGGGCCGGGCGCTCTTAGCGTTAAGCGCCGCTGCCGCGCTGGTGCAGGCGCAGACGCTGGTGGAACGTTTAGCGGTACAGCCGTTGGGTTCGGGCAGGGTGGCGGCCTTCGCCTTCGCCGGGCGCGGCTGGGAAGCCGTGCAGGCAGTGCTCGTGGCCGCGCTGGTGACGCCGGCTTTCCCCCGCTGGGCCGCACAGGCGGCGCACGGGGAGCGGGCAGCGGCTCACCAATTGCTGCGCCAGACGCTCGCGCGGATGGCGGCAGCCAGTCTCAGCGCCGGGGTGAGCGTGGCAGTCGCGGCCTGGCTGGTCGCCCCCTGGCTGGAAAGCGCGCTCGGCTGGGCCACCGGCGCGCAGGCGGCGCAGCTAGCCGTGGCATTGGCGCCACGCTTCGTCCTGCTCAGCGCCATCCAGCCGCTGGTGCTCAAGCAGTATGCCCAGGGGACGCCCTGGCCGCCGGTGCTCGGTGCGGCGCTGGGCGTGGGGGTGCTGAGCCTAGGAGCGCTGTGGCTGGTGCCTCGTTGGGGCGTGACCGGGCTGGCACTCACCACCGCGTTGAGCGTGCTCCCCGGCTGGGGCTATCTGCTCTGGCGCGAAGGAAGAGACCACGGACGACGGACGACAGACAACAGACGACAGACGACAGACCACGGTTACTGAAGTGGTTTGTGGTCTGTGGTCGGTGGCCTGTCGTCTCATACTACCTGGAGAATCGCTTGCAAATCCTCATCGTAGCGCCCTGGCTGCCGCATCCGGGTATCCTGCACGCGGGCGGGCAACATCTCTACCACACCGTCCGCTCCCTCGCCGCGCGCGGACATCGGGTGCACCTGCTCTGCTACGGGCGGGATGAGCCGCCGGCCGCGGTAGCGGCGTTGCGCGCAGTGTGCGCTTCGCTGACCGTTTTGCACCCGGCGTATACCTGGCGCGACAAACTGGCGCATTTCATGCAGGGAGGCTGGCGGCGGCCGTGGGCTTGGGGCCGGCAGACGCACTTAGCGGCGCAGGCCTTCATCGCCCGCTGCTGCCGCGAAAATTCGCCCGACGTGGTGCATTTCGTCTGGACGGAGATGGGCCGCTATCTGGAAGCCGTGCCGCCGGGTGTGGGGACGGTTTTGGGGACGCTGGACGTGGAGTACCAGGTGCGCCCGCGCGAGGTGGCGCTCTTCCCGCCGGGGCCGGCGCGGTGGGCGGCGCGCCGCCGCGCCCGCGCCCTGATCCGCGCCGAGGCGCGCTACCTCCGCCGTGCGGATGTCATCACCGTCTGTTCGGCGGCGGACCGGGCGGCCCTGGCCGCGTTGCTGCCGCCGGCGGAGCGCGCGCGGCTGGTCGTGGTGCCGCCCTGGGCCGATCTGGCGGCGGTGCAAGACCTGGGGCCGGAAGGCATCGTGCCGGGGCGGCTAACCTTCATGGGCGCTTTGGACCGGGAGGCGAATCAGAGCGCGGTCAGGTTTCTGCTGGCGGGTGTCTGGCCGCGGGTGCGGGCGGCCCATCCCGGCGCGACGCTGCGCATCGTCGGCGCGCACCCGCCCGCCTGGCTGCTCCGGCGCGCAGCGGAAGATCCCCGGCTCACCGTCACCGGCTATGTGCCCGCTCTGGCGGCGGAGTGGGCCACCACCGATGTGGCCGTTTCCCCCAGCCTCATCGGCGGCGGGCTGCTGACCAAGGTCGCGCAACCGCTGGCCGCCGGGCGGCCCGTGGTCACCACGACGCTGGGGAACGTGGGGATCGCCGCACCGGCGGGAGAGGCCATAGAGATTGCTGACGAGTCAGCCGCGTTTGCCGAAGCGGTGCTGCGCCTGCTGGCCAACCGGGAACACTGGGCGCGGCTGGCGGCGGCGGGCCGGGCGCACGTCCTGGCGGCGTTAGATTGGGAGCGGAGTCTCACGGCGCTGGAAGCGGCATACCGGCAGGCGCAGAGGGGAAGGATGAGGGCGGAAGGATGAAGGCGGACCACAGACGACAGACCACGGACGACAGACCACCATCGTCGAGCCGTGGTCTGTGGTCCGTGGTCGGTGGTCTTCTGATCAGTCCCCGCTTGCCGTCCGCAGGACCAGCGGCAGGTAGAGTTGCCCGGCCAGGACGCGCGTGGTCAGGCTCAGTTCGGCAGGCGTGCCCTGACCGCTGGCGCGGATCAGCGCGGTATCCATCTCGCCCACGGTGACCGTGACCGGCACGGTGACGGTAATCACCAGCGGCCGCCAGCCCGGCGCGATGGTCTGGCTGGACCACGAGAAGGCGGTCGGCCAGCCGGGGTTGGTGCGGGTCAAGAAGATGGTATCGGCGGCGTTCCCGGTGTTGGATATCCGCACCGTGTAGGTGACAGTCTCGCCGGGTCGGGCCAACTGCGCTGTCACCGGCGCGCCGATGGCTACCCGATAGAGGCTGTTGGCCGTGGTGGTCAGCGTGAGCGAGGCCGCAGCCGCTGGCACGCGGGGATCGTTCAGCGAACGGGCGGTGAGCAACACCGTGGCCTGATCGCCCGCTTTGGCGTTGGCGGGCACTGCCACGTGGACCGGCAGGGCCACGCTCTCCCCGGCGGCTAAGAGGGCCGTTTCCGTGACCAGGGTGGTGGTCCAGGCCGTGCTGCCCCGGCTCAGGCTGAAGCGGTCGCTCAGCGTGCCGGTGTTGGTCAGCCAGAGCGTGTAGGTCACGGTTTGACCCGGATCGCCGCCCAACGTCGGCGTGACAGGGCGCAGCGCCAGCGCGTAGTGCTCAACCTGGAGCGTCCGGGTGATAGTAGCCGGCAGGTAGCAGACATTGGTCGCGGTCAAGGCGACGGTGTAAGCGCCGGGCGCCAGGTAGGTATGGGCAGGGGCGGTCGCGGTCGCGGTCGCGCCATCGCCAAAGTCCCAGCTGTAGGCGGTGGCGTTCCGGCTCTGGTTGGTGAAGGTGAGGGCACGGTTAGCCAGCAAGGGCAGCGGGCCAAAACTGAAGCCGGCGCTGATCCCCTCGTTGGTCACCGCAACGGCGACGGGTGCTCCGGTGGTGGGCGTCGGCCATTCGGCGGCGGTGATCGTGTAGGCGTGGTTGACCAGGAGCGTGCCGGAAGGCAAACAGGTCGCCGTCACGCTCAGGGAGACGGTCAACACACTCTGGGGAGACACGTTCAGGCCGCTCCAGACGACGGTATCATCCAGCAGGGTCCCGCCGTGGCTGGCCCCGGCCAGCGTAACCCCCGCGGGCAGCGTGTCGCTGATGCGCAGCGAGGTGGCCGGTCCGCCGCTGTTGTTGATCCGCAGGGTGAAAGAGAGCGCCGTGCCCGCTTCTACCTGGGCGACGGCGGCGCTCTTCTCCACGCTGAGCTGCGGCGGGAGGGAGAGCGTCACGGTGAAGAAGGCCGCCGAGAACGGCCCCCAGTTCCCCGCCGCATCCTGCCCCCGCACGAAGACGATGTGCCGCCCGGCCTGGAGCGCGGCCGTCTCTATCGTGGCTCCCGCCGTCTCCACCGTCTGGTTGAAAGCCCCGTCCAGCGCGGCCAGGGGATGGGCCACCGGGGTGGGATCTGTCACCCACGGGGGCGTGTCCACGTAGTACTCGGCGGCGGCGATAGCCTGCGCCGGCTCCGTCCCGTTCGTGTTGTTGTAGCGGGTATCGTTGAGCGTGGCGGTGAGCGAGAGCGGCGCCCCGGCTGCGGTCCCGGTGGGGGTGACCGTCACGGCGAGTGCGTCGGGGCCGGCCGGGGTCAGATAGGGGGTGCGCACCACTTTCGCCGCATAGAGCAGCGCCGGCAGGTTGTTGGGCACGATGGTGTTCTCAAACACGGAACAGCTCTGGAAGAAGCTGGTGCCCATCTCAAACGTATAGGCTGCCAGCCCCAGTTCGCCGTAGGCGAAATCATCGGTAGTCCCGTCGGTGGCGTACAATCCGTAGGATTGCTCAGGTGAGTGGCCGTTGAAGTAGGCGAATTTGCGCCCTAACGTCTGCAGGGCCGTACCGTTGGGTGCCGCCGAGGCGGTGAAGCCCCACGGCCAGAGGACCAGCTGGCCGTAGCTGTGCAGGTCCAGGAAGATGCCGGTCGCCGTGATCGGCGCAGCCGCGTCCAGCGGCGCGGCGCGCTGATCGGGGAACTGCGCCCGGACGTAGGCGAGCACCGCCTGCGTTTCCGGCTCCGAGCCGGACGAGGGACCACGGTAGGTCTCATCGCAGGCGTCGCCGCTGGAGCCGTTGCAACAGGCCCACTGGAAAGGATAGTTGCGATTGAGGTCCGTCCCCCAATAACTGGAGGAAGTACAGCCGTCGTCGTTATCGGTGTTCTTGCGCCAGGAGAAGCCGGTTTCGGCGATTTTGCGCCCGTCGGGGTTGCCCTGTAAGAGGAGGTGGATTTCGTGGTAATCCAGCAGCCAGGTGACATCGGGGTCCACGTTATACTGGTTGACGAGCAGCTCGGCAAAGCGGGTGAGCAGTTCGGCGGGGGTGTACTCGCGGGCATGGATGGAGGACATGACAAAGAGTTTGGGCTTGGGGCCGGGAATGGCCGCGTTGGTGAGCCGCAAGACCTGCAAATCGTAGCCGGCGTTGCCGCCAGGGGTCACCTTTTCCCAGGAATCGCCGATGTCCAGCCAGGTTGCCAGGGTGGGGTGGGCCGTAGCCAGCGCCGCCGCCGTGGCGTAGGTCTCCTCCACGGTGCGGTAGCAGGGATAGCTGGGGATGCCGGTAACCTGGCCGGGGAGCCGGTCCAGGGGCTGGTTCAGCCGGGCAGTTTGTTCGGCATCCACCTCCAGGCGGAAGCCCTGGGCCAGCAACCCCTCGTAGCTGGCGCGGTCCACCGCCACCACCGCGTACCTCAGGTCACGGCGGACTTCCCACGGCTCTATCCGGGCGGCCAGCCGGTCCAGTTGGGCGCGGTCAGCGTAGTAGACTTTGACCACCCAGGGGCCGTCACCGGTCGGCGTGGCCGGCGGGAGAGGCGTCGCCGCGGACGCGCCGGAGAAGCGAGCCGGGGCCAGCGGTGCCCCCAGGGTCAATACAAGGGCCAACAGTGAGAAGAACAAAAAGCGGGTTTTCACCAGGTTTACTCCCCCCTTGAAAAGTTTGTCGTCAGGCCGTCCACGAATTTTACACGAATACACGAATGTTACACGAATGTTACACGAATGCACGAATGTTACACGAATGTTACACGAATGCACGAATGATAACTTGCCACGATACATTCGTGCATTCGTGGCCTATTCGTGTTCTTATTCGTGTATTCGTGACCTATTCGTGTTCTTATTCGTGTATTCGTGACCTATTCGTGTTCTTATTCGTGTATTCGTGACCTATTCGTGTCCCCATTCGTGTATTCGTGCATTCGTGGCCTATTCGTGTTCCTATTCGTGGACGGCCCACGGTTCGCACAAGAGGCAAACTTCAGTTTGCCCTACCGGCTTTCGCGCAGGACCAGCGGCAGGTAGAGTTTGAACTCTGGACGCCGGGTGAGCAGCGTCACTTCCTGGTAGCCGCCGGTGCCGGTGAGACGGATGATCGCCTCATCGCTTGGGCTGCTGCCCGCCGGCACGGTGATATAGACTTCGGCTTTCCGCACACCGCCCGCTTTGATCTGCTGGGTAGTCCACGAGAAGGCGGTTGGCCAGCCGGCGTTGGTGCGGGTCAGAGTGAAGGTATCTACCACGTTGCCGGTGTTGGTGATGGAAATGGTATAAGTGACCTGTTCCCCTGCTTTAGCCGACTGGGTAACAAGTGGCGCGCTCACAGCCAGCCGGTAGAAGCTGGCAGCGGTCGTGGTCAGCCGGACGGTAGCCGAGGCCGCCGGCAGGCGGGGATCGCTCTGCGAGCGCGCGGTGAGCAAGACGCTGGCCGTCTCTCCTCCGCCGGCTGCGGCAGGGATGGTCACGTAGACCGGCACGGTCACGGCCTCGCCGGGCGCTAACGTCAGCATATCGGTGGCGAACGTGGTCGCCCAGGGGGTGCTGCCCCGGCTCAGGCGGAAAGTATCGCCAGCGGTGCCGGTGTTGGTGAGCCAGAGGGTGTAGGTCACGGTGGTGCCAGAGTCACAGCTCAGCGCCGGCGTGACCGGCGTTAGCGTGAGGGCATAGTTGACCACCGGCAGTGTGTGAGTGGCAGTCACAGCCGGGTGACAGGCGTTGCTGGCGGCCAGCGTGACGGTGTAGAGACCGGTGGCAGTGTAGACATGGGTGGGCTGGAACGCCGGGCTGGTCGCGCCGTCGCCGAAATCCCAGAGGAACGTGGTGGCGCGCTGGCTCAGGTTGGTGAACGGCACGGCCCAGTTGAGCACTCCTGGCGCTGACGCCGAGAAGTCAGCCGTCACGCCCTCCACGCTCACGGTGGTGGTTACCGGCAGACCCAGAGTCGGCGTCGGCCACTCAGCGGCCGTCGCCTGGTAGCCATCGTTGACGATGAGCGTGCCGGAGGCGACACAGGTGACGGTCACGTCATAGGTGACGCTAAGCGCCCCCCCGGCAGTCAGCGCCAGTCCCGACCAGACGAGCGTACCGCCCTGCTGCTGCCCGCCCTGGCCCACAGCCGCCAACTGGGTATGGGCCGGCAAGGTGTCGCTGATGATGACGCCGGAGGCCGGGCCGCCGCTGTTGGTGAGCGTCAAGGTGTATTGCAGGCGCGTGCCGGCTTCCGCCCACGCGGGCGCGCGTTTGGTCAGTCCCAGTTGCGGGGCCTGGGGGCGCTGCGGGAAGAGGTTGAGCGCCGGGTCGCCCAGGATGTTGTAGGTCTCCCAGTAATAGCGCGCGCTGGAAGGATAGGTGGTCTCCACGCCTGACAGGCCGGCGTTCGTCATGGTGGCAATAGGAACCTGGGGGTAGCCGGCGCCGAAGAGCGCATCAAAGGCGCGCCGCTCCAGGATATCATCTTCACCCCAGTAGCTGTAAGTGGAAGAGCCCCAGAAGGCCAGCGCGCCCTTGTTTTCCTGCAAGACCCAGGTCTCGCCGAAAACCTCCGCCTGGCCGAAGTTACCGGTGAGACAGGCATGGCTGGCGACAAAGGGGAAGAAGCCGTAGTTGGTCAGGTTGCGCACCGAGTTGGCACTGAAGCTCATCTCCCAACCGGTGTAATCGCCGTGGCCAGAATAGATGATCGCCCAGCGGCCCTGGTTGAAGGCGCTGACCAGGTTGGCGTTCTGCGCGCCGTAGGTGACGCAGTAGAGCTTGTCACCGCCGGGTTGGGGGTTGTTGGGGAAGGTGCCGGTGTAGCCACGCGGCTGCGTGTGCGTGTTGATGACGTAGTTGTGCGTCCCCTCGGCGACGGTGTAGTTATCACAGGTGGCAGGGAAGGCAATGCGCTTGAGCCAGCTCTCCTCGCCGGTCAGGCTGGCGTAGGCCAGGTATTTGTTGACCATCGCGGTCGCCTGCGCGGCCGAGCGGACCGGGAAGCGCCCCCGCCCCAGGTCAGGATGCCAGTCGCCGGTGCCGGTAGCGTCCATCGTCGCATAGTAGAGATCGGTGGCGGTGCTGATGGTCGGCCCGGTCCAGGTCGGGATGGTATCGGTATCCCCCACCAGCAGCACGAAAGCGGGCGGGATGGCCCAGGTCTGGTAGGCGTTTTGGATGTAAGCCTGGATGGCCGTGGGGGTGGCCCCGCCGCTGATCTCCGAGAGGCGGGTCATGGTGACGCTGTAGCCCTGCGACGTTTTCAAGGTGACAAACGGCAGCATGGCGTTGTAGTAGGCGTCGGCGGTGATGATCAGGTAGCCGGGGGTGCTTTTAACGGCCAGCTGAGGGCGGCCCTGGTTGTAGTTGAGCACCTGGGGGGCCAGCAGGGCTTCCAGCTCGGGGGCGGCGTAACGGCGGGCCAGGGCTTCCGTCCGCTCCGGCTGGCTGCCGGTTAGCCGCAACTGGAAAGTGACCTGGCTGTACAGGCGGAGTGCGCCCGTCGCCGGATTGTAAGCGACCGGCCAGACTTCCACGGCCACGATCCGATGTCCCCGGATGACGAAATCCTCAGTCACCCTCACCGGCGTGGCCGGCGAGAAGGCGTCGGTCTGGTAAAAAGCCTTGTCCAGCGCCCAGGGAGTGCCCTGCGCAGGCGAGGTTTTGGGGACGGGCGGCTGGAGCGGGTAGAGAGGGGAGGGGAATCCCCAGGCTGACAAGGTGCTCTCCTGAGTTTCAACCTTGAGCAGTTCCACCTTCACCTCGGCACCGAAGGGGACCTCCACCCAGCGGCGCAGCACCGGCAGGTCGGGCCGGCCGAGCTCCGTGCCGTGGCCGAAGCCGTCGCCAGAGAGACGGGTGTAGGTCCCGGCGGCGGTGGTGACCGCCTGCGCCCAGGCGCCGGGGATGGCCGCGGTCAGGGCCAGCCGGTCCGCATCGGCGGCGGTGAGGGTCAGCGTTGGCTCCGCCGGGACGCTCCCCGGCGCAAAGGGCAGCCAGGTCTCCGCTTGCGCCCCCGGCGCTGCCTGCAGGGGAGCCGCACCGGCCAGGGCCAGCAGGATCAGGCCGGCCATAAGCATCGTCAAAAGTTTTTTAAACATTGGGTTTCCTCTCACACCAGAGGCAAACTGAAGTTTGCCCTACGGATTCTCGCGCAGGACCAGCGGCAGATAGATGGCAAAGCCACCCCGCTGCGTGGTCAGCGTTACGTCTTGATACCCGGCGCTGCCGGCGATGCGAATGAGCGCCTCATCGGTGGCCGCGCCGCCGGCGTTGGGCACAGTGACGTAGACCTTGAGCTCGCGCCAGTTGCCGGCCTTGATCTGCAGGCTGGTCCACGAGAAGGTGGTCGGCCAACCAGGGTTGGTGCGGGTGACGGTGAAGGTATCCACCAGGTTGCCGGTGTTCGTCACCCGGATCGTGTAAGTGATGGTCTCCCCGGCCGCGGCAGTTTGGGCAACGACCGGCGCGCTGACCTCCAGCCAGTAGACGCTGTTGGCCGTCGTAGTCACTCTGGCGGTAGCCGAGGCCGCCGGCAGGCGGGGATCGCTCTGCGAGTGCGCAGTGAGCTGCACGGCCGCCATCGCGCCGCCCTGAGCGTTGGCCGGCACGGTGACGTAAAGCGGCAGCGCGGCGCTGGCCCCGGCGCCTAACGTGACCGTGGAGGTCGCCAGGCTGGTGGCCCACGGCGTGCTGCTCGGGCTTACGCTGAAGGTGTCGCTCAGCGTGCCGGTGTTGGTGAGCCAGAGGGTGTAGGTCACTGTCTGACCAGGATCGCCGTTCTGGGCTGCGGGCTCCGCCGTCAGACGCAGCGCGTAGTCTTCTACCTGCACCGGCCGGCTGGCGCTGGCGGCATGGCAGAGGTTGCTGGCGGTCAGGACGGCGGTGTAGAGGCCGGGGGTAGCGTAAGCGTGGCTTGGAGTAGCGGCCGTGGCGGTGTTGCCGTCGCCGAAGTCCCAGCTGTAGGTGGTAGCGTTCCGGCTCTGGTTGGTGAAGGTGAGGGCACGGTTGACCAGCAGCGGCAGTGGGCCGTAGGCAAAGTCGGCGCTGATGCCCTCATCGGTCACGGTGACGGTGACCGGCAGGCCGGTGGTGGGGGTGGGCCATTCAGCAGCGGTGACGGTGTAAACGTCGTTGGTGACAAGCGTGCCAGAGGGGAGACAGGTGACGGTCACGCCGAAGGAGACCTGGAGAGTAGAACGGGCCGCTGCCGTCAGACCGGTCCAAAGGATGTTACCGCCGTCCAGGATACCGCCATCGCTGGCCCAGGCGAAGAGGGTATTCGCCGGCAGGGTATCGGTGATGGCGACGCCGACCGCCGGGCCGCCGCCCGCATTGGTCACGGTGAGCGTGTAGACCAGCGGCAGGCCGACTTCCACCCGGTCTGCCGAGGCGCTTTTGGCAATGGCGGTGAGCTCCGGCAGCGGCGGGAGCACCGTCAGCGTGACCGGGTAGCCGGCATAGGGCTGGGCGGCCGGGTCGTTGGTGTAGAGGAGCAGGAAGCCGGTGTAGACACCGGTCTCGGTCATAGAAGTCGTGTCAAAGAGGACGGAGACCGGGAGGCTATCGCCGGCTGCCACGGTGCCGCTCAGCGGCGTGGCTGCCAGCCAGGGGATCTCCACCGGGTCGCAGGGGGACGAGCCGGGGTACTGGAAGCAGATCGCCCGCCCGTTGGCGAGCACCGCCTGGTTGTAGGAGTATTGCAGGTAGTTGCTCCCGCTCCCGCGAATGCCCACGGTGGCGTCGGCGCCATAGTCGTAGGAAGCGTTCCCAAAGACAACATCCTGATACTGGAACTTGATGTTATTCGTCCCCTCGTAGAGGATCAATTCAAAAGTGGCAGTGCCGACACCGCCACTGCTGGTATAGTGGGGCCGATTGTACCATTCTATGACAAACCGGCGGTTGGGAGCGGTGCCGATGGTCTTGTAGTAGACATTGCCGGTCTCGTCATCAATGTCATCCCAGAAGGGGACGATGAGGTTGTTCGTGCCTGAGCTCAAAGCGGCATTGGCAGCCGTCAGGTCGCCGCTGGTGGCGTTGAAGAGCAGGCCGCCGTTGTTGCCCACCCGGATGGCCGTGGCCGCAGTCCCGTAAAAGGTGAAAGCAAACGGCAGGGTGAGATTGGCTTCGGCATCATCGGTGAGGTTCAGGGCCGTGCCATCCGTGGCATTGATCCACTCGTAGGCCGGGCCGTCGGCGCTGCGGTTGTCCTGGTAGGTGTAGCCGAAGGGGTCAGGGCCGCCGCCGGGGAGGACGGCGCCGCGCGCTTCCCGAATCTCAAAGTCCAGCGCACCGGAGCCGGTGTTGCCCACAGTGAGGGTCCGGGTGGTCTGTTTGCCGATGCGCAGGCTGGCGCTCAGCCCCTCAGCAGGCAGGAGGACCAGATGGGCGGTGGGGAGCGCGTAGTCCTTCCGCAGCAGGTTGCTCTGCGGCAGCAACACGCCTGCCTCGGAGACGGTGCTGTAGAGCGGCGCGGAGGCGGTCACGGTGTAGGGGATGCCGGAAGGGAGTTGCAGTTCGTAAGCGCCGTCGGCGGTGGTCTGCGTGCCGGTCAGGCCAGGGCTGACCCGGACGGTAGCGCCGGCCACCGGGAGGCCCGTTTCCTGGTTGGTGACGACGCCCCAGAGCAGACCGTCGGTCGTGGTGGCGGTGAGGGCGAAGTCTTGCACGGTGGGGGCGGTGAGCGGCACGGCCACAGCCGCTGCATGGTGTAGCCGCGCCTCGGCGGTGACCGTGTAGGGACCGCCGTACAGCGTCAGCGCATAAGCCCCGGTGCTCTGCGGCGTCTGGGTCTGGGTGATGAGTGTGCCAAACGGCCCGTAAACGGAGACGGTGGCCGCCAGCGGTGCGCCGGTCGCCGCGTCGGTCACGGTGCCGGTCAGCGAGTAGGGCGCGGTCTGCGTCAACGTCAAAGCCAGCGTGGTGACCGTACCGCTGGGCACGCTCACGTTGGTGAGCGTCTGGAGAGTGTAGCCGTACTTCCAGGCGCTGACGGTGTAGGTATCCGGCGCGACGGTGAAGGTGAAGTAGCCGGTCGGGCCGGTCGGCATGGCGTAGACCGCTGTGCCGGTGACCGCCTGGACGGCCGCGCCGGCCAGCGGGCCGCCCCAGGTGCCATCGCAGACGGTCCCATCCAGATAGCCCACGGATTCCAGGCCGTTGTAGATCAACAGCGCAAAGTCCTGATCGGTGAGATCGGCGTTGTTGGGCACTCCGTCGCCGGCGATGTTGGTCGCCTTGACCCGCAGGGTGAACGCGCCGCTCTGGCCGGCCGGCAGGAAGATGCTCTCCACGTTGTTGCGCGGGTCAGCGGTGCCGCCGGGGACCGAGACGCCGCCGGAGAAGACGTTGCCCCGGTAGGTCTGCCCGCCCAAGACGAGCTCCAGATCCAGGTTATTGACGTAGGAGTTGCCGGTGGTCGGGCCAGGGGCATCGCTCCAGGCTAACGTCACGCGGAAGGGTTGGCCGGCATCCGGCACGACACCGTGCAGTTCGTAGACCTCGCCGGTGGAGGCAAAGGTGTAACGCTGGTCCACCACCACGCGCGGCACGGCATCAAAGGCGGTGCTCAGGAGGATCTCCCCGTAGCCCTGGTTGTTAGAAGGGAGCGTATCGCCGGCGCTGACGCCGGTCAGATAGCGGGTGGCGTTGATGAGGTAGGCTTTCAGCATGGCCGGGCTGGGGGGCTGGCCGTTGCCGTAATGGCTCTGGTACCAGGTGTAGACCAGGGAGGCCGCGCCGGCCGCGGCCGGGGTGGAGTGGCTGGTGCCGGAAGAGGCCGCGTAGAGCGTCTGGCCAGCGGGCATATACTGGTCGCAGACGCCGGTACCGTCGTAGCCGGTGGCCTGGGAAGCCGCGCCCTGGATGTGTGTGCCCGGCGCTACCAGGTCCGGCTTGACCCGACTGTCATCGGTCGGGCCCCGGCTGGAGAAGGACGCGATATCCTGGGCGCTGTCGGCGCCGGAAGGGCCTACATTACAGCCATCGGTCCAGGTGGGGCGGTAGTTCTCTGCCGCACCGACGGTGATGACGTTTTTGGCGTTGCCCGGCGAGCCCACGGTGTTGCTGCCGGAGCCGGCGTTACCGGCGGCAAACAGAATGCTGATGGGTTGGTTGCCGGCATAAGGGCCGGTACCCGGCTGGGCATCCCGTACCAGCGCGTCGTAGGCCTGCTCGTCGGTGGTGTAAGCGCCGCCCGTGTTGGCCCCCCACGAGTTGGTGCTGATGCGCCCGCCCAACGCATAGGTCTGGCTGATGAGCGCCGTGTAGTCATCGTTGGGCAGGTCCCAATTACCGGCATTGTTGAAGACCTTGGAGCCGGCCACCCGGCCAAAGGGGTTGATCCCCAGGCCATATTGATAGCCGTTGGCGTCCTCATACGCCGAACCGGTCCGGTTGTTGTAACCGGCGACGATGGAGGCGTTCAGGTTGCCGTGGCCCGCTTTTCCGTCAGCCAGGGGGTCGCTGGTCCAGTCCACGTTGTAGCTCAGGCGGTCGAGGTTGGAGGTGTTGCCCAGCAGATAGAAATCGGCGTGCAGGGGCGTGGCCGTCCCGTTATCAATGCCGTCATCGGTCACGTCCACAATGGGATAGGCGTTCGGATCGGTGGAGAAGCCCAGCCCTTGTAGCCAGGCCAGATAACCGGGGCCGGTAGGCTGGGTGCCGGCAGCGTTCAGAGCGCCGGCCATGATCTGCCCCTGAACCTCATCCAGCTTCTGGTAGATAGGGCGGGGTTCCACGTTGACGACATCCGGCAGCGTTGCCAGCCAGGCCAGTTTGGCGGCCGGCAGCCGGATTCCCAGATTGGTGTAAGCCAGCACCGCCTGGGGCTGACGGAAGGTCGCCTGGGCCTCCGCCAGAATAGCCGCCAGGCTCTTTTCCACGTCGGGGTGGCGGTAGAGCTGGACGATGACATCCACCTCGGCGGGGAGTTTCTCCGTCTCCCGCAGGGCGGGATGGAGTGCATAGTAGGGCTGGTAGAGGCCGGCCCACCGCACCGGGGCGGCGGTAGCCAGCCGGCCCACGGCCGCTTCATCGCCCCAGACCAGGTAAGCGTAGTCGGGGAGATAGGTGACGATCTCCAGGCCGGCCGCGCGCAGGGCCTCTAACCAGGTCTCCTGGATCGGGCCGGGGAACTGGACCAGGCGCAGGCCGGTCTCGCCGCCGGTGAGCGTCCGGCGCAGGCCGGTGGGGGCAGGCGGCTCCCCGGCCAGCGGGTCAAAGGCGCCGGCGCGCAGCTGGAGCAGCAGCGGCTCGGCAGGGTCAGCCGCCGGGGAAGCGGTAAACCAGGAGGGGATCAGTCCGGCAGCCGGCGCGGGTGCGTTCGGCGGGGGCGCGGCCAGCACGGAGAGCTGCACGGGGGTCAAGACCAGGCTGAGCAGCAGCCCGGCACTCAGCAGAAATCTCAGGCGATTCATGGTTACTCCTTGTGTAACGGGTGAGCAGGAGGCAGTGAGCAGATACTCGTCGTCTGTTGACCTGCTCCCAGCATCATAACAATCTGTTCGTCGTCAGGCGCTTCAGCGCCGTTGAAAGGATGAAGGATGAAGGCGGAAGGATGAAATCTCCTCCCTTGAACTTGGCGCTCTGTTTGTAGTGAGGCGCTTCAGCGCCATTGAAAGGTTGAAGGATGAAGGCGAAAGGATGAAACCTCCTCCCTTGAATAACGCTCTGTTTGTAGTGAGGCGCTTCAGCGCCGTTCTGCCGCGCTAAAGCGCGTCACTACCAACGCGCTAAAACGCTAAGACGCTGAAACGCTGAGACGCTAACTCCAGCGCCGTCTGCGCCGCGCTAAAGCGTGGCACTACAAACATAAAGCGCGGCACTACCAACGCGCTAAAACGCTAAGACGCTGAAACGCTGCAACGCTAAGTTTGTAGTCAGGCGCTTCAGCGCCGTCCCGACCATTTTTCTCTCACGCAAACGGGAAGCCCGTGAAGCCGGGCCTCACGGGCTCCCCAAGAAGTCGCGTGTGCCCCGGGCCGGCCTATGGACCGACGTTACGGAGCGTGAGCGGCAGGTAGATCTGGTGCGGCGCGAGGATGCGGGTGGTTGCCACCAGCGGCATCCGGGTGCTGCCCCAGTTCAGGTAAGCGGTGTTCTGGACAGTGGTGCCCCAGAGGTTGGAAGCCGTGCCGGCCTTCACCGTGACGGAGAAGACGATCTCTTCGCCCGGTCCGACGTTGCCACTCCACGCCACCTGCTTCTGTCCAGGATCGTAGGTGAAGTAGGGGGTGTTGTTGGAGGCGCTGTGGCTGACGTAGGTGACGCCCGCGGGCAGCGTATCGGTGAGCGTGACGGAGGCCAGGGCGTCGCCGGAGTTGATGACATGGATCGCATAGACGAAGTTCTCGCCTCCCTTCACCTGCGCCGGGGCGACCTTGTAAGAGGTGGCGAAGGTCTCCGCGCCGATGTGAGTCACCGCGCTGGCCGTGACCGCCGGCTCCACCTGCGTTTCTTGCGGCAGCGCATGGGAGGCTACCAGCGAAGCGGTGTTGGTGAGCCAGGAGTCCGGGGCGATGGTGTCGGTGACCCGCACGGTGAGGGTGATGACCAGACTGGGCAGGATCAGGCTCTCCGGCGTGCCGGGCAGGTAGATGTCATCCACGCTCGCGTCAGCGCCATCATCGCCTGCATACTGATAGCCCAAGCGCAGCGTGGCGGTTGTCGGCAGAGTTGCCGGCAACGTGTAGACACTGCGCGCCCAGGTCCAGTTAGCAGACCAGGAGTTTTCGGCTTTGCCCAGCAGCACATCGTCACCGCCACCAACTCCACCTGTCACCAGCCAGACATTCAAGTCACAGTTGTCGTAGGTATCGCGGCACCAGTAGACGCTACCTTGAGACCAAAGGCTGGTGGTCATTCCGCCCGTAACACCCAGCAGGCGCGGGCTGAGCAGCCACTCGTTCTGGTTGTAATCATAAGGCACATAAGCGCCATAGGTGCCAGAGTGGGCATAAGTGGTGCTGGAGCTCCAGTTGTAACCGGCGTTCTGAACCTGCTCGGACCACCCGCCTGGCGGCACCATCCCCCCTTCAAAGCCCTCGTTCTTGGGCGGCACAATCACCGTTGCCAGCGGCAGTGTGCCGGTGTAGACGATGCGGTTGTTGACCGGATCGTAGACCGGAGCATGGCAGACCGTCGTGGGCGGCGCGGAGACGACGACATCGTCAATGTACCAGCTGTCTGCGTTATTACCTTCATAGCGGAACGCCAGGTACACGCTCTGGCCAGCGTAGGCGCTGAGATCCACCACCTGTTCCCGCCAGGAACTGGCAGGGCTGCCAAACTCAGCCAGTTGAACATAGTCAGTAGGGGGATTATTGCAAGTGCCGGTGGTGCAGATCCAGAGGCTGTGCTTATAGTAATCTAAAGGATACCTGGTATATTCCCAGAAGCGTAACTGGGAATTACTGCCCAGGGTAACCTGTGGTGTCCGCAGCCAGCCATCTTGCATTCCTGCTGAAGAATAGTTATGATAGGCAGAACCGCTGCCAGAATGAACATAAGAAGCGGTCGTGTTACGCGCCCACTCCGTGCCGCCACCGTCCACATTGTAGCTGGCCCAGCTGGTAGGCGGGAAGGCGGTACTCTCAAAGCCTTCAGAGAGGAGCGTCGTTCCAGGGATGGTCTCGCAGCCGCCCGTTGCGGTGATGAACTCCGTGCCCGCGGGGATGGGATCGCTGAACTCAAAGGTGGCCGCGGCATCGTTGTAGTTGAAGAGCCGGATGGGATACTGGAGTTCCATGCCGGGGAAGGCGGTCGCGTAGTTCACCGCTTTCTCAATCCCGGCGGTGGCGGCTTTGCGGCAGATGGTGAGCGGGATCTCCTTCAGGTCTGGCGCTTCCGGCGGGCCGGCCAGGACCAGGCCGTCGTAGCACTTGCCCGGCTCCATCGCATAGTTGTAGCGGACGGTCAGGGGGAGGGCGGTGTTGGCCGGGACCGGGGCTGTGGTGCCGCCGGTGACGGTGATACCGCCGACGTTCTGCCCTATCGCCAGGGTGAGGTTGAAGGTGCCGGCCGGGCCGGAGTAGTTATCCACGGCAACCAGGTAGCGCCCATTCGCCGGGCTGTCCAGCGCAATCGCTTCTGCGGCGCTGCTGGTCGCGGAGGAGGCGATCCGTTGCCAGGCCGAGCCGGTCCATTGGTAAAGGTAGAGGTCTAGATCGGAGATATTGGCGCTGCTGGTAGCCAGGTTCAGGTAGTAAGCGCTGGTGACATTGAAGACATAGGTCCACTCAATGTTGTCGCCGGCGTAGCTCAGCGGCTCATTGGTGAATTTGGTCTCCTGGGGAACGATCAGGAAGCCCTGCGTTTGCAGCCCGTTCAGGGGCAGCGTGGCGGTCATGGTCGCTATGCCCAGCAGGCCGGTATCGGCGTAGGTATTGATGTTGAAGGCGTGGATATCCTCGGCCAGCGTCCCCACGGTCTTGGTGAAGACCACGTCAAACTTATCGCCCTCAAAGAGGACGTTGTGCTGGAGGAAGGCATGGAGCCCGTCCTTGAGCGGGGCGGCAACCCAGTCCTCATTCACACCGCTGGAGGTGTTGAACTGCCAGATGCCGGCGCTGCTGTTGGTGTTGGGGCTCTTGCCCACCGTGTCCAGAACGTAGGGGCCGTAGTAATCGGGTTCGGGCCCGTCATACCAACCGTCGCCCAGAGAGGTAGCGGTCGGGCCGAGGACGATGGTGTCAATGTCGGTGTGGGGGGCCGCATCCTGCCACTCATCCTTGACCAGGACTTTGGTGCCGGCCGGGTAAGCGCCGTCGGGAATATCAGTGAAGAAGAAGCGCCAATCGCCGGATTCGGCGCGCCAGGTCCAGTCAAAGAAGCCGCGCACAACGCCGTTGTTGTAGAGGCGGTCGGCATCGTAGGCCACGGAGGCTGCACCGCCCAGTTGCACGCCGGCGGTAAAGTTCGCGGCCACGTTCAGCACGACCGGGATGACGGTGGTATTGGCCTCATACTGCTCCGTGCCGATCGTCGCGCCGGGGTCGGTCAGGTAGAGACCGGCCTGGTATAACCCGGCCGGCATGTCGTTAGGCACCGTGGCGGTGACGACAAAGGTCGCCGCGCCGTCGGCCGGCACTACCACCGAGGCTGCATTCGTGGTCAACCACGGCACGGCCTGCTTCTGGTAGAACTCAATGCGGTACTGGAGGGTAGTGGTGATGTTGGTGGCCTGTGAATTGTAGAGATGGCGCACGCCGATGAAGAGCCCATCCTCCATCCGCTCTACCGGATCGTGGACCCACAGTTCGTAGGTGTTGCCGCCGGGCCGGCTGTAGCCGAAGCGGTTGAACTCCCAGCGGTCCAGCTCGGTGCGCGAGTCATTCCAAAGCAGTTCGGAGCCGTAGTCAATCAGCGTGACATTGGGGTCGTTGATGAAGTTGACGACGCCGTTATGGTTCTTATCCTCCCAGAGGTTCCCGTCGCCGTTGACATCCTTCCAGTTGTAGACGGTCAGGTAGTAGCGCTGGTCCCAGGTGTAGTCGCCGTTGACGTCAAACTGGCTGTAGGGGAAGATCTGGCGGACGATCATCAGGTCGGTGCCGGCCGGAATGTCCACGTTGTACCAGGCGTTATCCACACCGGCGGTGGCGGTGATGGGGATGAAGAAGTTGAAGGCCTTGTAGAAGTTGTCGCGGTTGGCCGCGCCGTAGGCGCTTTCAGCGGCGATCATCTGGGGGGTCACGGTGTAGTTGAACTCTTCGCTTCCCACCAGTTTCAGTTCCTCGGCGGCGACCGGCGCCGTGATCGCTTGCACGCCGGGGTTGTAGACGGTCACCGTTTGGGTGAAGGTGTCGCCGGGGTAAGCGATGTGAGCAAAGCCGGGGTAATCATCGCCGCGATAGTCGCCGGGGTCCCATTCATCGGGCAGGGCGAAGATACCGTAGTGCCCGCCGGCCACGGCGGTACCGCGGTCGGCGTTGACCGAACCCGACCCCTGCGTGAAGGTGTCGTAGTTCAGATCGGTGGCCGAGGCCTTGAAGATGGCCTTCGCCACATCGTAGGTCGGCCAATCGCCGTTGGCTTCCTTATAGGCCTGGTAGATGAGCGCCAGCACACCGCCGGCCACCGGCGCCGAACGGCTGGTGCCACCCCAGGAAACCCAGGAGCTGTTGCCGTCGGGCGCGCCCCAGGTGGAAACACTGTAGTAGTTCAGCTCTTCATCGCCTGCGGCATAAGCACCGCCGGCCACCACATCCACGCCGTTGGTCCCGCGCGCGCTGGGTCCCCGATTGGAGAAGGGGATCACATCGTTGGCCAGGATTTGGGTGGTGCTGGTGATGGAATCCCAGCCGGTGGAGCCGAACTCGGTGGAAGCGCCGACCGCGATGCCGGTCGCCGGTGAGGGCGGGGCGGCTGTGCCGTAAGCGGGCGCGCCGTTCCCGGTGGAGAAGAGGAACTGCAAAGAGGGTCCATACAAGCGTTGGACCTGGGAGGCAACCTGCCCCCGGTAATCCCAGCCGTCGTTGTCCTCGTCGCTGGCACCGTAGGAGTTGGTGGCGATCTGGATGGCGTCGGAGTCAGAGCAGGCACCGTTGGTGTTCAAGTCATAGCCGGTCTGATCGCAGGCGTCGTACCCCACGGCGGCGAAGAGGTAGGCGTCAATGGTGGAAGGTTCGTGGTTAATGTAGATGTCGGAGATGTTGACCACTTTGGCATCGGGGGCCATGCCGTAGACGGCACCGGCCGGCTTGCCTTTGGCAGTCAGGTCGCTGAAGTCGGGCAGCATGGCATCGGCCACGCCCTGGCCCACGATGTTGGAAGCGCACTGCGTGCCGTGGCTGTAGGAGCGGTCAAAAGTAGAGCCGGAAATGGCCACCAGGTCGCCGTTGCCGGGGGTCAGACCGCCGTACATCCAGTCGGAGGCCGGGAGGGGGGTAGCGCCATCGCCAATGAAGTAGACCATGCCGCCGGAGATGTCGGCCAGGCCGTCGCCATTCACGTCGCGGTAGGCGATCATATTGTTGTAGGTGGCCGGATTGTTGACATCGGCACGGGTGAGCGGCTTCTCATCCCGGAAATCGTAATCGTCATCCAGGTCCACGTAGACTGTGTCGTAGACGCCGGCGGTGTGGGGGTCGGCCACGAGGATGGAGACCTTTTCACCCCAGAGATAGTCGCGCAGGTCGTTATCGGGGTGCGTGCCCACATGGACCACGCCGCTCTTGGTCATGGTGGCGGAGATGATATAGGTGTGCTCAAAGCCGGCCACACCGTAATCAATCAGCGGCGTGTATTTGAAGCAGAGCAGGCCCGCGCCGCAAGGAGTCAGCGTGGGCTTGAGGCTGGTATCCACATAGTGGATGCCTGAATAGCCGTTAGCGATGAAAGATGTACCTAAGATCTCGTCATAGGCGTACAGGAGCATGGAGACGGGGCTGAAGACGTAGGGCCAGCCGTTATATGCCGGGGCGACGGTGCTGGAATAGATCTTCTGGGTGCCCATCAGATCAGGGTGTGCCGGATCAATGCCGTCGTCCAGCACGGCCACGGTGACGCCCTCACCGGTGTAGCCCCGCTCCCAGGCGTCTTCCGCCTGGTGCGGGCCTGCGGAACTGACCTCAAACCAGTCCTGCGGGCGCATCTCGGCGCGGCCATCGCCAAAAGCCTTGGCTTGCTCCCAGGAGAGCATCCCGGCCCGCAGTTGGGCGGCGTTCTCCCGCAATTTCGCCCAATCCTCCGGCCCTTTGGTCTCGCTCACGCGCGGTTCGTCGGCCGGGTAAGGTTCAGGGTCGGCATTTTTCTCCAGAACGATGGGGATAATGGCTTCCACCGCCGTCTGGGAGGCGACCTTCAACAGATTGCTCGGCTGCATAAAGCCGATAAAGATCTGCGATTTCTGGTCTCCCTTGCCTAACATAGGGCGGACAATTGCTTTGCCATCCACAAAATAGCGGCTCACCTCGGCGCCGGCGGCGGCAAAGACCTCCACGTTGACCGGCTCCTGGACCGGCCCGGCCAGTTTCCCTATTTGGGCCGGTAAGGCCGGGCTGGCCGTCTGGGCCAGTTCGCGCAGATCAGGGTGGAGCTTAGCCAGGGCCTCTTCCGTGGAGCCGGCCGACGGTTGGACCGTTGCGGGGGCCTTCTTGGCGGCCTCTGGGGGGGGCGGCTGCTGGACCGGCGCTTGAGCTGTCGCCTGGGCCGGCGTCGCTGAAGCGGCCGGGAAGGGGAGCAGCAGCACGGCAATAGTCAGAATGCTGAGAAACAGCGAGAAAGCGCGTTTCATGTAGAATCCTCCTCAGAATGTGACGATGCAGTTGGTTGTTATGGGTCAAAAACAAACCGTTGAGCAGAGGAATTCACTTTGGGCAATAGGCATCACCTCCTTTTATGCCACTCTGCTGATTGACACCTACCCGCGCTTATCGCACCTTCATCGCATGGCAGTACTGGAACTGCTTTAAGGAAGGACCCGCCCCCAAATGGGAGCGCTCCCACCAAGATTTACCTTCACATCAGGCGCGGTATCATCTTGCCTTTCAGCTCTCAGGACCTGAAAGGCAGCCAGCTGGCACTATGGCTGGCCTGAGCCAGCCCAAAGCCATCTCGCCCTCCCGAAGATGAACTTCGCCAGGCTTACAAAAAAACCAGGGACTTAGCCGTGGTCAGACCGGGAATCTTAAAGCGTTTCTTAAGTGGCCCTTAAAGCCGTACGATGCGGGGTAAAAAAGAAAAACGGCCAACTTCATCCGGGTCACAATTGGGAGTAGATTATAATTGACTCCGTTGATTTGTCAAGCCGCGAACGGGTACCGTTACTCCAGGTGCTACCTGCCGGGTGGGTAAAGGTCACGTTCTCGTTGACCACCGACCACCGACCGCAGACCACCACCCTTTTCCAGTAGCCTGTGGTCCGTCGTCCATGGTCTGTCGTCTGCCGTCCGTGGTCTCAGCTCGCAACTTATGCTACAATCTGCACCACCTGGGAATTCTCCATGCACTGGCGTTCACCAGTGGTGGGATGAAAATGAGGTTCGTAGTGCCGCGCTTCAGCGCGGCTCAGACGGCGCTAAAGCGCCTGACTACAAACGCTACTTTCAGAGGAGCAGAGGGAGACGCCCTGGTGGAATCACCGCCGGTGGGCATCGTTGTGGTCGCGTGGAACGGGCTGGCGGATACGTTAGCCTGCCTGACCGCTTTGCAACGGCTGGACTACCCGGCCTGGCGGGCGGTGCTGGTGGATAACGGCTCCCGCGACGGGACGCCGGAGGTTGTGCGGCGCTACTTCCCGGCCGTGCACCTCATCGCCAACCCGACCAATCAGGGCTACGTGGCGGCCAACAATCAGGGGATCGCCTGGGCCTTAGCGCAAGGAGTCCGCTGGGTGCTGCTGTTGAACAACGACGTCTTGCCGGCGCCGGAGACGTTGGCCGAACTGGTGCGCGTGGGCGAACAGGCGCCGGGGGTGGGCATTGTCGGGCCGGTCATGCAACGGACGCTCCGCCCGGATATTCTGGATCTCGGCGGCGATCTGGATCTCCGCCGGGGCCGGGTGCTGCTGCGTCGCTATACGCCGGCTCTGGCAGCGCATGACTGGCTGCCGATAGATTACGTTTGGGGCTGCGCGTTGCTGGTCCGGCGCGAAATCCTGGAGCGGGTGGGCGGGCTGAATCCGCGCTATGTGGCCTACTTTGAGGATACCGAGCTCTGCATGAAAGCGCGGGCGCTGGGCTATGCCACCGTCGTCGCGTTGCGGGCGCGGGTGATCCACCAGGTGGGCCGTTCTGGTGAAAAGCGCTTCCTCTGGCAGACCTATTACCGCTTGCGCAACCACGCGCTCTTCTTCCTGCGGTGGAGCCGGCGGCGCGACTGGCCGGTGCTGCTCCCCTCGCTGGCGCTGGTGGAGCTGCCCTGGATTCTGCTGCAATCGGCGCGCGCTTTCCTGGCGCGCACGCTCCGCTGGCGTAAGTACGCCGCTCGTCCCGCCTATCTGTGGGGGTACGAGCGGCGTGTCACCATCCCAGACCCGGCGCAGGTTGAAGCCTGGCTGCGCGCGGCCGGGTACTTTGACCTGGAGCCTGGACGCGAATCAGCGCCGCAGTGAGACGACCAGCGGGACCCGGTCCAACATCCAGAAGCCTAGCGGCAGTCCGATCACGCTGGCCATCAGGGCGTACATCGCCTCAATCCACAGGCCGGCCAACCACCAGCCGATCAAGACGAAGTAGAGCGCTCGGAGCAAGAAGTTGACCTGGGGCGCGCCGCTGACATAGGTATGGCCGGCGTTGCGCATCACGACCACCTTTTCGCGTGTGCGCAACGCCATGACTTGCGGCAGCATATTTAACATGGCGATACCGAATGGCATCCCGACGATAGTCACGATCAGGAACCAGGCCACCGCTGCCCAGGCCTGACCCAGCCACCAGCCAACCAGGACGAACCAGAGCAGCTGTACCAGGCAGCCGGGGCCGCTGGTCCGATGGGTAATATAAGGTGTCATGGGCTCCCCCCCCTTGAAATAGAAACCAGTTAAGGAGTGAGCAGAGAGCAGCCGGTAGAAGTGCCTGTTTCCTGCTCAC
>CAYTGR010000047.1:0-41178 GCA_964437445.1 uncultured Anaerolineales bacterium
GCCAATTTTCATCCCACGGCTGGTGAACGCCAGTTCATGGACAATTCCTCTGAAATAACGCGCTGAGTTTGTAGTGAGGCGCTTTAGCGCCGTCTGAGCCGCGCTGATGAAGTTTAAAAATTAAATTTGGTCACGGGCGAGCCGGCTTAGCAGGCGCTAAATGGGTAATGACGCCTTGAGGCGTTCTCCCCTTCAGGAGCGCCGGGCGATCAATCGCCTGGCTACCCAAGCCACGCCCGGTAAACCGGGCTGCCGTAGCCCCGTTCACGGGGCATTGCTGGCTGGCCCGGTGGTTAACCGCCGGGCGCCCAGCGCGCACGTGACCGGATTATTTTCTTGAAGACCATCAGGCGTTACTACAAAGCCCAAAGGTAGCGCTTGTGGTCCGTGGTCTGTGGTCCTCTTACGGCCCTACCGCTACCTCCACCGCTACTGCGTCGGACATCCGCTCACCGGCGGCGTCCACGCGGAGGGAGAAAGTCCCGGCGCGCTCCGGCCGCAGCGTGAAGGTGGCGGTCGCCACGGCGTTGGGGGCAAGCGTGACCGGCTCCGGTGCGGTGAGCAGCGTATACCAGTCAGCCGGGACCGGGGTCAGGCGGACGGTCTGCGCTTGCGGCAGGTAGTTGTAGAGCGTGAGCGTCACGGTGACCGGCTGCGCCACCGCTACCGTTGCGGATGGCGTCAGGGCGACGAAGAATTCTTTGAAGACGACGAGGTCATACGTTGCCACGCCCAGCTCACCGGCCTGAGTGGAGGCCAGCGCCGTGAGCCGCCAGGTCGTGAGGTTATCAGCCAGCGGCAGGTCTAACGCCAGCCGGCCCTCGGCGTCGGTGTGGGCCTCGGCGGCCCAGTAAAGCGTCTCCGGGAAGAGCTGGCGCAGCGGGTAGGGCTCCACCGCCGGTGTGACCGGTGTCGCGGTCGGCAGGGGGACGCTGGTGGGCGCGGCGGTCACTTCCACCAGTGCTTCAGTGGTGGCGGGGGCCTCGGTGGCGGGCGCTTGAGCCGGGGGGGGCTCGGTTGGGGCTGTCCCACAACCGCTCAGCCAACCGGCCGGTCCGGCGTAGAGCACGGGATTGCCGACCGCGCGCGTCAACGTGGAATCCACTACCGTGGGCAGCAAGAGCGCCAGGAGCGCCAACAGGAACGCCAGGAGCGCCGCCAGCCAGCCGATCCTTTTCCCATCCAGGACCAATCCCTGGCTCAGCAGGACGAGCGCCCCCAGCGCCAGCAGGTGGGCGACGGCGATCAGGCCGGCGAGCGGCCCACTTAGCGCGCGCCCGGTGGTCACGACCAGCAGGCTTCCCAACGCCAGATAGGTGCCCAATAGCCCTGTGGCCAGTTGCACGCGCACGTCGCGCCGGCGCCAGCCGTGGATGAGCAACGCGAGCAGCAGCAAGCCGGTGGCGGCCAGCGCGGCGAGGAAAATCCCCTGTGCCACGCGCAGCGCCAGGCGCGACGCGAAAAGCGCCGCCAGCAGGCAGGGCGCGGCGAGGAAGAAAGCGAGCAGCCCCCAGCCGGTGCGGCGCAGTGCCGGGCCGAGCAGCCCGGTGGGCCGCAGCCCGTTGACAACGGCGGCGGCCAGCAGCAGCGGCAGGAGCGCGACCAGCCAGCCTAAGGCGGAGGCGCGCGCGGTACGGGCCGGAGCGGGCGTGGCAACCGCGGTGGCACGGGCGCTGAGCGTGTAGGCCGTTCCTGATGCCCCGGCCCAGGCCGCCTGGGCGGCGGTGTCCTGGGCGGCACGGAGCGCGGCCTCGCCGCTGGTCAGCGCGGGCAAATCCAACCCCAGCGCTTGGGACCGGCGCGCGAGCAGTTCTTTTTCCAGCAGCAAGTAAGCGCGGACGAAGCCCGGCGGCAGCGTTTCCAGCGCATAGACCGATTCATCCACCACGCTGATGCCCAATACTGTGGGGGTGATTTCCCCGGTGGGCGAGAGGGTGGTCTGTACCTGCACGTGCGCCGTCTCGCCGGGGTGATACCGGGCCTGGTCGGCGGTCACGGTGACGGCCACCCGCTGCGGTGGGTCCACCATGACCAGGCGGGTATCTTCCACGCGGGAACCGTCGGCCAGCAGAGCGTAAGCGTGCAGCTCTACCGTCCCCACGAGCGTCCCGTCCAGGTCCAGGGCGAAAGTCGCGCGGCCCTCCTGCGCCGGGGCGGCGAGCGCCGCCACGGTCTGCCCGGCATGGACCACGTCCAGGTAAACGGTCTGGCCCACCGCGCCGGTCAGCGCCTCGGCCCGGAGCGTCTCGCCAACGGTGTAAGCGGCCTGTTCGGTGCGCAGGAGGAGCGTCTGGGGCTGGCTTTCGGCCGTCAGCGTGAGGTCAGCATGGCCGGTTGTGCCATCCGCCCCCTGCGCCAGAAGGGTTATCTGGGTGGAACCGGGCGGCGGTGTGAAGCGGAGGACAGCCAGGCCGTAAGCATCAGTTGCCAGCTCGCTGGTCTGGCCGTTGACCGTCACGCGCAGTGTGGCCGCCGTGGGTTGCCCATCGGGCGTTGCGGCCAGGATGAAGAGCCGGTTTTCCACCCCCGGCTTGAGCCGGCCGCTTTCGGGAATGGCTTTGATGACGAGCGCCGGGTCGGTGATGGCGAGCTCGCGGCGCAGTCCCACCCGCTGCCCGGCTGTGTCGGTCACGCTGAGCTCCACTGTGAAAGGCCGCGGCGCAGCTGTCTCCCGGCCATATCCCACCGGCAGGTTGAAGGCGAACGCCAGCCGGCCCTGGGCATCGGTCTGACCGGTCACCTCGGCGGCGAGCGCGGGCTGCGGCTCCGTGGTGTAGCCGCGCAGCGTTACCGCGGCCCCGGCGACCGGTTGGCCGAAGAAATAGGCGGCCTCCACTGTGCCGGTTACCCGCTCGCCAGGGCCGTAGAAGGCGCGCCCGAGCTCCCAGGTGACGCGGAAGGCGGGCAGTTCATAGGTGTCCACGACAACGGCCCGTTCGGCCACCGTATCACTGAGCGTGGCGCGCAGCGTGAGCGTGCCGGTCGGCACCGTGGCGGGCAGTGTGAAATCCAGCGCCGCTATCCCGAACTCCGAAGTGGTCACGGTACGACGGGCTGAAAGCTGCCCGGCGGCGTCTAGCCACTCCAAGACGAGAGGAGCGCTCGCCACCGGCTGGAACGTCACCGCGTCCAGCGCCAGCGCGCGCAGATGCAACGTCTGACCGGGGCGGTAGGCAGGCTTGTCGGAGTTCAAGTAGAGCTTGACGCGGCGGGCGATGGTGACCGGTCGGCTGATACGGCTGTCGCCGCCGGGCGCGCGGGTCTCCACCACCAGTTCGGCGGCTCCCTCCAGGTCGGCCGGGACGGTGAAGGCGACCGGGGCGGTGCCATCGGTGCCGGTGCGTCCCTGGTAGACCAGTTTGGCTAATCCCGGTGCTTTGGCCAGGCTGACGGAGACCTCCGCGCCGGGGACGGGGGTTGCCGCTCCCGACTGGCGGACGACAACGCGGAGCGCTGCCTGGCTGCCCGGCGCGAATTGCGTTTGCCCCAGGACGAGTGTCTCCGGCGGGGCCGCAACGGCCGGGGCGGCCGACGGCAGCAGGCTGGTGTTAATCACGAAGAAGAGGACCAGGAGCGTCAGCGTAACCTGGGCCGCGACGCCACGCCATTGCCAGAGCGCCCACCAGGCGCGCGGGCGCTCGGTGCGGGTGCGCAACTGCTCCCGGATGCGCCGGTCGGCGGCAGCCGGCAGCCGCACCGGCGTCAGGGCCGCCGGGAAGGTGGCACGCAGTTCGGCGCGCAGCCGGCGCAGCTCGGCCAGCTCGTCCGCGCACTGCGGGCAGCCGGCCAGGTGCGCTTCCACCCGGTCCCGGGCGGCGGCGTCCAGCTCGCCGTCTAAGTAAGCGAGCAGGTCGGAATCTACATGCGGTTGGTTCACAGGTTCCCTGCTGATAATGGGTGGCTATTCTCTGTTTGACCACTGACCACGGACCGCAGACCACACACAAGACTACCAGCCGCCGTCGCCGGTCTAAGTGGTCCGTCGTCGGTTGTCCCTCGTCTCTTCCTACGACTGCATCCCCTCCAGGCCCAGTTTCAGTTTCCGGTGAGCATTGAAGAGCCGCGATTTGACCGTGCCGACGTTGATGCTCAGGACTTGCGCGATCTCCTCGTAGGAGAGGTCCTGCTGATAGCGCAGCAGGAGCACGGTGCGATGCTCCTCGGTGAGCGCGTCCACGGCGCGCCAGAGCGCGGTGGCCCGCTCGCGGTCCAGGAAAGTCCCTTCGGGATCGCCCCCCAGGTCGGGCAGCGGCAGGCGTTCCAGCCGCTCCTCAACCGCGTCCCACTCCTCGGAGGGGAGCACTTTGCGGCGGTGGCGCGAGCGGCAGCGGTTGACCGTCACCCGGTAGAGCCAGGTCTCAAAGCGGGCCGGCCCGTTCAGATCGTAGTGGGGCAGTGCTTTGAGCACATCCATGAACGTCTCCTGCACGGCATCTTCCGCGTCAGCCTCGTCGCGGGTGATGAAGAGCGCGATCCGGTAGACGTAATGCCGGAAGCGGTCGTAGAGCAGCTCAAAGGCGCGCGGCTGGCCCCGCTGGAAGCGCGCGATCAAGTCGGCGGTGGGGATTTCCTGACCGGCGCCTCCCTCCTCACGTGCAGCGAAGGCGAGCAGGCGGCAGAGCTGATCCAGCCCACGCGCTGCCAGCGCGTGCAGGAGACTGCGCCCGCCGCGTTCCAGCCGGTGGATCCAGGGTTGAGTAGTGAGCGCCACCTGCGCCTCCGTCCATTTGCCACTGTTGATTACATGCGTCGGCCAGAGGAAAAGTTCAAAGGTAGTGTAGCACATTTTGAGTGAAAGGGGAATCGGCTGACTGGTTTGACCAGTAGGCGAAGTTGCTTATACTGCCTGTGCAGTAATGACAACTTGATAGTGGCCCTGCGGGCGAAGGCGATGGCAGGACTGACGACGAATCGACTTCAGGAGGCTGGTATGGCGAATATGGCGGGGCAGGGGGCCGGTGTGGCCTTTGGGGTGGCGCTGTTGTTGGGGGTGATCAATTGGGTTGCGGTCTGGTATCGCTACCGGCCGGTGATCTATGGGGTGAAACCGGCGACGTTGCTGGCGGTGTTGGTCGGCGCCTGGCTGCTGACGCGCGGCCCGCACGACCCCTGGCAGGCCCGCTGGTTTCTGCCCGGCCTGGCCTTTTCGCTGGCGGGCGATGTTTTCCTGATGCTACCTGGGGGGACGCGGCTCTTTCTGGCCGGGTTAGGGGCGTTTTTCCTGGCGCATGTCTGTTACGTGGTGGGGCTGAATCCTACGTTGCCACCCGGAGCGGCCTGGCCGGTAGCGGTGGTTATTGTGGGAGGCGCGGCGGTCTTCTGGCGGCGCATTGCGGCCGGATTGCGCCAGCGGCGGCAGGCCCGGTTGCTGATCCCGGCGGCGGCTTACGCGCTGATTCTCAGCCTGATGGCCTGCTCGGCCTGGGCGACGCTCTTCCGCCCGGAATGGACGGCGGTGCGGCGGGCGTTGGTGATTGCCGGGGGGAGTTTGTTCTTCGCCTCGGATTCCATTCTGGCCTGGGAGCGCTTTGTCCAGCCTTCACGGGGTGGGCGCGTGGCGGTGATGGTGACCTACCACCTGGCGCAATTAGCGTTGGCGGCGTCTATAGCGCTGTAAGAGGAGTGCTGTAAGAGGAGTAAGGAGTTAGGGAGCAAGGGTAAGGGATGGAATATGTGAGTCCAAACCCTGCTGGCCGGCCGGGTGCGCCGTTGCGCCTCGCAGGAGGGGTATGCTCTGTACGCCAGGGGGGCGACAGGGTCCCGGCGTGCTAACGAGTTCGTCACGGTGGAGGCGTTGGCCGTGCTGCGGGCTGCCGGTCGCTGGTCACTGGCGGGTACGCCACCGCCACCAGAGGTAGCCCAGCAGGAGCATCACAGCGCCCGTAGCCCCGCTGGAGATGAGAATCCAGGGCCAGGTCGGTAACGGCGGCGGCGGGTCACCGCTGACGATCGGATGCGTGGGCCAAGCTCCCGGCGTCAAGGACGTCATCGTAGCCTCCGGCGGAGACGTCGGCATGGAGGTCTCCAGTGCTGTGGAGGGTTCCTCCGGCGACAGGGTTGGCTCAGGTGACAGGGTTGGCTCGGGATTGATGGTCGGCCAGGTGGGTTCGGGGGTGAAGGTCTCTTGGGTGGGCTGTTCCGTTGGCTGCGCACTCGGGCGCGCCGGACCCTCTGGCGTGGGAGTGGGGGTAACGGTAGGGGAAGGGGGCGGCGTTGTCGGTGTCGCCAGCGGTGAATTGAGGCCCGGTGTGGGTAGCGGAGAATCGCCGTGCCGCCCGGTTGCGGTCAGAGAGGGGGTGGGCGTGGGCGTGGGGGAAGTCTGGGGTGGCATGGAAGGGATCGGCGTGGCAGTGGCCGCACGCGCTAAGGTCGTGGAGATTGGGCCGTAGGTTTCTGTGCCGCCGCTGCTGTTCACCACAAGCAGCTTGTAATAGTAGACGGGCCCCACTTCTACCGAGCCGTCGCGGTAAGAAAAAGTGGTCCCGCTGCCCGGACCAACGAGCGTATCGTAGATCGTAATAAAGTCGGTCGGGCTGTTAAGCGCGCGCTGCACATAAAACTGGTAGAAATCGTCGGGCTCGTCAGTGGATTTCCATTCCAGGAGGACTTCTACTCTGGCCAGGTTGGGGGTGGCTCTGAAATAGTCCAACGTCAGGGCAGCCCAAACCGGCGCTGGCACAAGCAACAACGCCAGTGCCAGCGTTAACCACCAGACTCTGGGCCGGCCCGGCGGGCTGGCGGGCTGCTTTGAATTTTCTTGGTGTTGGGATAGTTCCATGCTCTGGATTATACCCCGTTTTTGGAAAACCGGATGGGCCTGGCGGTCCATTGCGTTTATCCCACGAGAGCGGGAAGGATTGCACTTTTTTCATCCCGGTGTGACTTTTATACTGGGGACATGATACGGGTACTGCTGGTGGAAGGTCATGATCTGGTGCGGCAGGCGCTGGAGATGCGTTTGCGGGCGGCTCGGGGGTTGGAACTGGTGGGCAGCACCGGTCATTACGAACATGCCGTCCAGCAGGCGCGCGCGCTGCATCCCGACGTCATCTTGTTGGAGACTAAAGTCCCGGCCGGCCTGGAGACTTTACGGGCGCTCCGCGCTGCGGTGCCAGAAGCGGCTGTGATTATCCTTACCTCCTATCATGATAACGAAGAAGAAGGGCAAGCCCTGCAGCTGGGCGCGTCCTGTTACCTGCTCAAAGGACTGGATACGAAAACGTTGGTGCGCCAGATCCGCGCGGTGGCGGCCCCGGTACCGGCATACCCTTAGCCGTTGCCCGCCTTGAAACCTTGAAGGTAAGAGAGGACCTGCCCAGGTCCTCTTTTTTATGCCTCGCGTCGGCTCCGACTGGCCGGTTCCTTATTCCCACTCTAACCCCAGTTGTTAGCTGTCACGGTAAGGGACTTGTTCTCGTTTGACCGCAGACCCCCTGGTTTTAACCGTTGGTGGTCTGTGGTCAGCCGTCTGTGGTCTTGGCAGTGTGGGTGACAACTTGAGTTAGTCTGACCGCCGGTGCACCCTGGTTAGCGGAGAGGAGCATTGAAGCTCCGAGCCGGCGTTTTTATTACCGTTAACTAACTGAAATAGTACTTTTGGTTAATTGTATTTTAACAATATGGTGGTAGACTATAAAGTAAGAATTCGGTATATTACAGGGAAGTATGGCGGCAAAGCTTATGATGACCATGATGGAAAATACATACCCGGTGATGTCCCCGCAACCGTCTGCGACGGCAAGACAGGGCTTCTGGCAGACCGGGACCAACCTTCGGTTGGCGCGGGTTCTGGCCACCGCCCGGGAAATCCCTTTTGACGACAACTCGCGGATTGTGTTACTCAGTGATTCCCACCGGGGCGATAACAGCCGGGCGGATGGCTTCGCCCGCAATGCGGCCCTGTTCCTGCAGATTCTGCTCTACTATTACCGGGAAGGTTTTATCTACATTGAGGCGGGGGATGGCGATGATCTCTGGCAAAACCGTCGTTTCCATGCCATCCGCCAGGCCCACGGGCCTATCTTTGACCTGCTGCACCAGTTTGATCAACAACACCGGCTCTATCTGCTCTTCGGCAACCACGACCTCCAGGGGCGTTTGCTAACCCGGATGGAGAAGGATGGGATGCCGGCCGAGGAGGGCCTGGTGCTGCGGCACAGCCGTACCGGGCAGCGGGTCTTTGTCGTGCATGGCCACCAGGCCGATTTCAAGAGCGACCGGTTGTCCACGGTCAGCCGTTTTGCGGTGCGACACATCTGGAAGCGGCTGCAGCTGTTGGGATTGGAATGGCGCACGCCCCGGATTGACGAATCGCAGGTGCGGGGGGCGATTGAGCGCCGCCTGATGGCCTGGGCGGAGGCCCAGCGGCAGGTTTTGATCTGCGGTCACACTCACCGGCCACGGGCGGCGGCCTACGGCACCGCGCCCTACTTCAACGCCGGTAGTGCTCTGATCCCCGGCGTGGTCACCAGCATTGAGATTCAGGCGGGCGAGATCATGTTAGTGCGTTGGACCGCCCGGCCCGGCACCCGTCCTGGTGAGGGACTCACGGTGGAGCGCAGCTTGATCGCGCCGCCGCGCCAGCTGCGGTTGCTGGTCTGACCGGCGCGCAGCGCACGATACCTCACGCGGGAAGAGTGGTGGCCCGGCGACGACTTCCGGGCCCGGTTGCAGCGCCCCCCAGGTCAACCCTGCGCTCAAGATAGCAGGCGGCTCCCGGCCCAACCGTCGCCACAGCTCCGCCATCAGTCTTCCTCACTTGTCCCTGTGCTTCGTTGAGCGCCAGCACTTCCACTTGCCGGGAGACGGCGTGGAGAGTGCCCCCAACCCCCATGATTTACGCGCCGGCCAACGGTGATATAATTTTCAGCAGTTTGAGGAGGGAAGCCATGATTGAACAGTCACCGTTTGGGCAAACCGGCCATTTGAGCACGCGCCTGATCTTCGGCGGCGCGGCCTTCTGGGAGTTGCCGCAGGCAGAGGCGGACGCCACGCTGGAACTGGCCCTGGAGTACGGTCTGAATCATGTGGATACCGCCGCCGGTTACCGCGATTCCGAACTGCGGATCGGCTCGTGGATTCAGCGCCATGGCCGCCCCTTCTTCCTGGCGACCAAGACCGGGGAGCGCACCCTTCCGGCCGCGTGGGATGAATTCCGGCGCTCGTTAGAGCGGTTGCACGTGGATCAGGTAGATCTCTTGCAACTGCACAATCTGGTGGAGCCGCAGGAATGGGAGGTCGCCTTAGGCCCCGGCGGGGCGCTGGAGGCCGCACTGGAGGCCCGCCGGCAGGGCCTGACGCGCTTCATCGGCGTCACCGGCCATGGGGTGACCGCGCCGGCGATGCATCGCCGGGCGCTGGAGCGTTTTGACTTTGACTCGGTGCTGCAGCCCTACAATTACGTGCTGATGCAAAACCCGCAGTATGCCGCCGATTTCCAGGCGCTGGTGGCGCTCTGCCGGGAACGGGGCGTGGCAGTGCAGACGATCAAGGCGCTGGCGTGGGGGCCGTGGGGGGACCAATCCCCGACGCGCGGCACCTGGTATCGTCCCCTGGAAGAGCAGGCCGAGATTGACCTGGCCGTGCACTGGGTGTTGGGGGAGCCTGGCATCTTTCTGAACACGCTGGCCGATGTCCACTTGCTGCCCAGGGTATTGGATGCGGCCCAGCGCTTTGCGGCCCGACCCTCTGCCGCAACCATGCAGGCCCAGGTCGCACGCCTGGGGATGCAGCCGCTCTTCGTTTAACGGGCCGGGGGCGGTTAAAAGGCAGGGGGCACCCGCCGGCGATAGGGCATAGGGAAGACGCCGCGGACTTTGAATTCCGTTGTCGTTCCCACGCGCTCCACACAGCGGTAGCCATACAACGGCGCGGGGCCGGGCTGCACCACCACCCGTTCCGCGTGGATGACCACATCATCCCGCTGCTCAAAATTGGGGTCGTAGATGTGCAGGTCCAGCTGCTCCGGGCCGGTGGAGGTCAGCCCGTAAGCCAGCACCTGGTGGTTGTGCCACAAAATCCAGGTCTCCTTGTGGCTGACGTAGACCAGCCCTAACGGTACCAGCTGTCCGGCACCCAGCCGGGTGGCAATAACGGGCAGGGCTTGGTAGGTGCGGCGCCAGGTGCCCCGGGGGCCCTCATCGGGCAGCCACATCCAGTGGAAGAATTTGAGCGTGTAAAGCCAGAGCGTCCCCAGCGTTTGCCATTGCCGCCAGAAGATGTAGCGGTAGAGCGGGCTGTTTTTCGGCGGCGGCTCGGTCAGGGGGGGAAGGGGCCGCCCGGCCAGCAACAGGTCGTAGGCGGTGGCGCACATCCCCCCGCAGAGGCCGTAGATCCGCTGGGCTTCACCCGGTAGATGGAGCCAGGGCCAGGGCGTGGGATCGCCGGGGAAGCGGTTGCCAAAACGGAAGCCTCGTTGCGCCGGGCGGAAACGGGCCGTTACCGGCTGTTCCCGGGTGGCTGAAGAATCGGCCCGGCTGGTGGTCGGCTGTTCCTCGTGTATCATATTCGGTACGTTCATCGCCCCTCCACAAAAAAGAAAGTTAACTGGCTACCATGCCAGGGCTGGCGCAGCTTCTTATGGTTGCACCGGCTTCAAGTAGGTTTCCACTGCCCAGCCTTCGGTGCCGTCAGGCAGGCGGAGCTGCCACCAGCGGTAGCCGTCGGCCTGCTGTGGACCATTGACTACGGTTAAGCGCGTTCCCGGCTCCAGGTGGGTGATCGTCGTTGCCTGGAACCCTGGGGCCTGCCGCAGGTTGAGCCGTGCGCCTTCGGTGATTACCATTACCGTGTCGCCAGCGTAGAAGCTGGATGGAGTGGCCGTGATGGCCAGAGTGGCGGCGGGTGACCGCACTCCTGACGACGTGGGCTGGGAGGGCGTGGCTGTGCCTGATAAGGCGAGGGGGGCTTCCACAACTGCTGGGGACCCGCCGAAGAACCGGTATGCTTGCCAGCCTGTATAGAGCGGTATGCTCAGGAAGAGCGCCAGCATGGTCAGCCGGGGGATCAGCCGATGGCCGGGACGGCTCAAGGCCTGCCGTACGCCAATGGCCATTCCCCAAAGTAGCCCTGAGGCTGTTAGCACCATCCGTTCGGCTGAGGTATTGATTCCCCATAAAGCTTCGCCCACGATGTAAGCAGCGAAATGAGCGCCGTTCAGTAGGAGATTGAACCACAGCCAGGAGCCAAAAAAGCGCTGGAAGTTCCGCTTTGCAGGCGGGCTCTGGAGCAGGCGGCGTAGGGACAATAAGAGCGCCAGGCCGGCCAGGCCGGCCAGGGAGCGGGCGGTCAGCGGTACGGTTGTCGCCAGGTAAAAGAGGAGGAAGCCGACTACTCCGCCTATGGCGGCTGCCCGGACAATGCGGCCCAGCGCCTGGAACCACGGAAACGCCACTTGTCCTTGCACCAGGATGGTTTGGCTATCGCGGATGTTCCCCAGGTGTAACTGAGTAGTCAGTGTGGTACCTTCAGGAATGTTTCCCGTCTCCAGCGTAATGATCAGGTCTTCTTCGCCTTGAAATTGAGGGGGGAAGGCCAGCCAGGAGACCGGGGGATCGGCCGTGATAGTGCCTTTGAGCAGGCCCCGCCCTGTGGAATTGCGGACGTGGAGGGTCCGCTGAGCTTGGTTGCCTGGCAGGAGGCGTCCGAAGCGCAGCGTGTGGGGGTGGACCTGCAGGACCGGGTAGGGGAGGCGGGGATTCAGGACGTGCAGGAAGGCCTCCAGTCCTTCATCCTGGTCCGACTGGCTGCGCACCAGGGCAGCCGCTTGATCTGCCAGGTCGGTGCGGAACAGAGCGCGACGGAACCAGCTTTCCAGGTCGCCCTTGTAAAGCAAATCCCTGGCTACTGTCCAGTGGTCATCACAGAGGCGGGCCAATTCAGCGGGCGTGCGGGCCATTTTCCCGTCAGGGAAGAAGAAAGGTAGCTGTGTTTTGCCGGTAAGGGCATCTTGCAGGCCTTGTAAGGCTTCCTTCAAGCCCTGGGCGTCGGGACGCTCGTGGGGATCATTCTGAAGCGCGCTCCGCAGCACTGCTCGCAGACTGGGCTCCAGTGTGTCTATCTGAGGAAAATCCAGGGGGTGATTCCGGGGATCGTCGTCGGTCAGCAGGTGATAGAGGGTGGCGGCCAGCGAATAAATATCAGAGGCAGGGGAAGATTCCCCCTGGTACATCTCCGGTGCTGCATAGCCTTCGGTGCCGTAGATGCTGGACTGGCGCAAGCCCATCTTCCCGCCCGGCTGGGCCACCAGGCGGGCCTTGGCGGTCCCGAAGTCCACCAGGCGGGCCGCACCCGAGATCCGGTCAATGATGATATTGGCCGGCTTGATGTCATGATGAACTAAGGGGGGAGTCTGCCTGGCCAGATAAAGCAGGACCTCACACAATTGGATGCCCCAGCGCAAAACATCCTCTGGGGTCGCGGCCCGGCCCGGCACAAGATTACCCTGCATGTCCTCATGCGTTAGCCCTTCCAGCAGATTGGATCCCTCCACGTATTCCATCACGATGTAATTTCGCCCGTCCTCGGAGAAAGAGGCGATGATGTCGGGGATACCCGGATGGCGGAGGCCGGCCAGGGTACGCCCCTCGGTCTCAAAGCGACGATAAGCGGCCTGGACTTCTTGCGGGTTGGTCAGATCATAGTATTGGAGCATTTCTTTGACGACGCGCGGTCGTCCAAACGCTCCCAGGTCTTCCACCAGATAAACGGCCCCCATGCCTCCTTTGCCGATAGCGTGGAGGACGCGATAGGTGTTGTGGAGGACCTGACCGGTTTGCAAGCCGATGTAGGTGGGGGCCACCGTTGGTAGCAGCGCATTGCCGCATCCGGCGCAGAAGCGGGCGGCATCTTGATTGAGGTGGTGACAATGCGGGCATTCTATCATCTTCAAGATCTCCGGCAGGGTACCCTGGACATCCATCATGATACGGTAGGGATTGCTGTTGTCAACGCCCATATTGTATACCCGCTTGCCAGCAGTGGCAATCCTCCGCGCGCCGGCTCGTTTGACATCCGCCCTCTTTCCGTTACAATCGCTCCAACCAGCCATCAGCCGTCAGCCTTCAGCGATGAGCTGCCGGGCTGTCGGCTGAGAGCTATCAACGGAGCATAAACCATGAGCGAGAAATTGACCAGTGCGCAAATCCGCCAGCTGTTCCTGGATTATTTCGCCGCGCGTGGGCATGAAATCGTGCCCAGTGCCAGCCTTGTCCCGCAGGATGATCCGACGCTGCTTTTCACCAACGCCGGGATGAACCAGTTCAAGGATGTCTTTCTGGCGACCGGCAGCCGGCCCTATCGCCGCGCTGCCGATACGCAGAAGTGTATGCGCGTCTCGGGCAAGCATAACGACCTGGATGAAGTAGGGCGCGATGGCTACCACCACACCTTTTTTGAGATGCTCGGCAACTGGTCATTTGGCGATTATTACAAGAAAGAAGCTATCAGCTGGGCCTGGGATCTGCTCACCCGCGTCTATGGGCTGCCGAAGGAGCGGCTCTGGGTCACTGTTTTCCAGGACGACAAAGGCGACCTGGGCCGCGACGAGGAGGCGGCCGGCTACTGGGCCGGCGAAACGGACATCGCCCGGGAGCACATTACTTTCTTTGGGCGCAAAGATAACTTCTGGGAGATGGGCGATACCGGTCCGTGCGGCCCGTGCAGTGAGATCCACATTGACCGCGGCCCGGCGGCGTGTGACAAACAGCATATCCCCGGCCACGTCTGCGCGGTCAATGGCGGCTGTGCCCGCTTTATTGAGATTTGGAACCTGGTCTTCATCCAGTACAACCGTTTCGCCGACGGCCACTTAGAGCCGTTGCCGGCCAAGCACGTGGATACCGGCATGGGCTTTGAACGGCTTTGCTCGCTTTTGCAGGGGGTCAGCTCCAACTACGAGACCGACCTCTTCACGCCGCTCCTGCGCCGCACCCAGGAGCTGGCCGGCCAGAATGACGCCGAACGCGCCGCCAACCTCACCGCCTACCGGGTCATCGCCGACCACATTCGCGGCATCACTTTCCTGATCGGCGATGGCGTACTGCCGGCCAACGAGGGACGGGGGTATGTGTTGCGCATGGTTTTGCGGCGCGCGGTCCGCTTCGGGCGCAAACTCGGCTTCACGGGGCCGTTCCTGGCCCCTCTGGCCGATGAGGTGATCGCCATGATGGGCCACCAGTTCCCGGAATTGCCACAGCGGGCGGCTTTCATCAAGGCGACGATCACCGGTGAGGAGGAGCGCTTTCTCCGCACGCTGGATCAGGGGCTGGCGCGGCTGGAGGAGGTGATCGCGCGGGTCAAGGCAGCCGGGGAAACCCAGATCACCGGCAAAGAGGCCTTTTTCCTTTACGACACCCTCGGCCTGCCCTTGGAGGTGACCAGGGACGTGGCCGAGGAGGCCGGGTTGGCCGTGGATGAGGGGGGGTATCGCGTGGAGCGGGAGGAGGCCCGCGCGCGCGCCCGCGCCGCCAGCGACTTCACGCTGGCAGCCGATGAACATGCCCGGCTCTACCCCCAGCTGGCCGAGCGACTCGTGGCCCGGGGCGCGACTGTCCAGTATGACCCGTACAGTCAACTGGCGGTGGAGGCGACGGTGCTGGGGCTTATCTGGGGGGATGAGATCGCCGAGGCGGCCCCTCTGGGCGAGATTGTGGAGCTGGTGCTGGACCGCACCTGTTTCTACGTGGAATCCGGCGGGCAGGTCGCCGACACCGGGCGCATCGTTGGGCCGGATTGGGAGGTCGTGGTAACCGATACCCGCCGCCCGGTCCCCGGCCTGGTCATCCACGTGGGGCGCGTGGTCAGCGGGTTGCCGCGCGTCGGCGACGCTGTCCGCGCCGAGGTGGACGCGGCGCGCCGCTGGGACATCATGCGCAACCACACCGCCACGCATTTGCTCCACCGGGGGCTGCGCGAGACGTTGGGGAGCCACGTGGCACAGGCCGGGTCGCTCGTCGCGCCGGACCGGCTCCGCTTTGACTACAGCCACAACGCGCCGCTCACGCCGGAGCAACGCGCCGCGATTGAGCGGATCATGAACGAGGCGATCTTAGCCAACTATCCGGTCGTGCCGCGCCAGGAAAAATACCGCGACGCGCTGGCACAAGGCGTTATCGCACTGTTTGAGGAAAAGTACGGTGAGATCGTGCGCGTGCTGCGGATCGGCGACACCGACGCCGCGCCGTTCAGCCAGGAGCTCTGCGGCGGGACGCACGTCACCCGCACTGGTGACATTGGCCTCTGCCTCATTGTCTCGGAAGAGAGCATCGGCTCCGGCAAGCGGCGTATTGAGGCGGTGACCGGCCGGGGCGCGTTGGCCTTTGTCCAGGCGCTTCGTGACCGGCAGGAGGAGGCCGCCGCACAATTGGAGACTACACCCGAAGAGCTGCCGGCCCGCGTCGCCCGCCTGCATGAAGAGCTCCATGCGGCGCACAAAGAGGTGGCCGGGCTGATCCACCGGCTGGCCCGCAGCGAATTTGAGGCACTCCTGGGCCGCGTGCAGGAAGTCGGCGGCGTGCCCTTCCTGGCGGCCCGCGTCACCGCGCCCGACGTGGAGACGCTCCGCGAGATGGCTGACTGGTTCCGCGATAAAGTCGGCGACGGCGTCGTGGTCCTGGGCACGGTGCTGGATGACAAGCCACTTTTCATCGCTGCTACGACGCCGGCGCTCGTCAAGCAGGGGATCCACGCGGGGACGCTGGTCAAAGAGGTGGCGCGCATCGTCGGCGGGGGCGGCGGCGGCAAGCCGGAGCTGGCCCAGGCCGGCGGCAAAGACAGCACCAAATTGGATGAAGCCCTGGCCCACGCGGCCACCGTTATCAAAAGGATGCGGGATGAAAGCGGAAAGGTGAAGTAAAGATCCGGCCCGTGTCATCTTTCACCTGTTTGCCATTTACTGTTTGCCATTTGTCATTTGGTGATCCATAATGTCTGAAGCGATTCATGATCTCTTAATCCGGGGCGTTTCCGCTGCCCAGGCGCAGCGGCGGGACGAGGCGCGCTTTTACCTGGAGTGGGTGCTGCGGACCGGGCGCGCCGACCAGGAGCAGCGCGCCGAGGCGCTGTTCTGGCTGGCCGAACTTACCGAGCAACCGGAACAAAAACGCGGCTACCTGGAAGAA
This sequence comes from uncultured Anaerolineales bacterium, assembly GCA_964437445.1. Classification (GTDB taxonomy): domain Bacteria; phylum Chloroflexota; class Anaerolineae; order B4-G1; family SLSP01; genus CAYTGR01. The sequence continues at coordinate 16,119 of CAYTGR010000047.1, forward strand.
ATCCTGGCGGCTGATCCCTACGACTCGCGCGCGCGCCGCGCCCTGGCGATTCTGGATCGCCGGCTCAACCCGGCAGAAATCGTCAATCCCGACCGCCTGGCGCCCGGCGCGGATGCGCCCCCGGCGTGTTGCCCGCAATGCGGCGGCGCGCTGATCTTCACCGCCGACGGTCGCAACCGCCAATGTGAACGTTGCGGCTGGCAGCCCGGCCCGGCCATCCCGCCGGAGACCCTCCTGGCCCAGGGGATCGCCGCAGTCAAAGCCGGCCAGCGCAGCGCCGGCCGGGCGCTGCTGGAGCAAATCCCCCCTGCGCCTGCGCCCCCCCTGCTCAAAATCCAGGCCTGGCTCTGGCTCACGGAGACCTATGACGATGTGGATCGCAAGCGCCGCTGCCTGGAGGCGGTCCTGGAGCTGGACCCTGACAACGCGGCGGCCCGCAAAGGCTTACAGCTGCTGGGACGCCGCCTGGAAGCGCCGGTCCCGCTCGCGCCGGAGCCGCAGACAACGCCCAACGAGGCCCCCACACTGGCAGCGCGCCGGTTTATCTGCCCCCAATGCGGGGCGCGCCTGACCTTTGCGGCCGGGAGTGGGGTGCTCCGCTGCGATTACTGCGGCCATGAGATCGCACTGGTGGAGGCGCTGCGTTCCGGGGTGGAAGTCAAGGAGCAGGATTTTTTCACCGCGATGGCGACCGCCAAGGGGCACACGCGCCCTACCGGGATGCGTTCTTTCAAATGCCAGGGCTGTGGCGCTAACTTCCTGGTTGCGCCGACCACCCTTTCGTTCACCTGCGCCTATTGCCACTCGCCCCACATCGCGGAATTGCCGGCGCGCGAGCTGATCCCGCCGGAAGGGATCATCCCCTTTGTGATCACCCAGAAAGAAGCGCAGGCCGCCTTCCACAAGTGGCTCAAGAAACATAACCTGCACGATGAAGCTCAGACCACCGCGCTGCAAGGTCTCTATTTGCCGGTCTGGACCTTTGACATCGGTGGGGTGATGAACTGGCAATGTGAAGTGCGGCGTCGGGGAGCCCTCGGCGCGGTCAGCGCCGCCGTCATGCCCACCGCGGCCGAAGCGCAGCTGGTGAGCGCCACGTTAGCCAGCGAGATGGTGCGCAGTGGCGGATTTCCCATTTTTTATAACGACATCCCGATCCCGGCCAGCCATACTCTGCCGGCTGATCTGGCGGCTGAAGTGGAGAACTGTGACCAGACGCTCCTGATCCCCTACGACGTTCACTATCTGGCCGATTGGCCGGCGGAAGTTTACGAAGTGACCGTGGGAGACGCTTCTATCGTGGCCCGCCAGCGGGCCGTGAGCGAGGCCCGCCGCAGCCTGGACCGCCGGGTGGACCCATCTATCCACGGCCAGCGCCGCAACCAGTCTTGGAACTCAGCCGGGGTCGTGGTGGAATCTTACAAGCTGATCTTAGTCCCCATCTGGTTGACCCGTTACCGCTACCAGGAGGCTCTCTACACCGTGGTGATCAACGGCCAGCGGGGCACTGTCCGTGGCCAGGAGCCGCCGGGACTGATCAAGAAACTGTTGGGTGGATTGTTGGGGTAAAATCAATGCCTGGCCGGTGAGGTGTTGCATGTCAGACAGCGTTCGGGACTTGCTGGTCCGGGGGATTGCCGCCGCCCGCTCGCACTACCACGACGAAGCGCGCTTCTACCTGGAGTGGGTGCTGCGGACCAGCGACGCTGATGAAGAACAACGCAGCGAGGCGCTGATCTGGCTCGTGGAAGTGACGGATGCACCGGCCCAGAAGCGCCACTACCTGGAAGAAATCTTGGCCGCGGATCCCTACAACGCGCGCGCCCGCCGGGTCCTGGCGCTTTTGGACGGCCGGTTGAAGCAGGAAGAAGTGGTGGATCCTGACCGGCTCGGCCAGAGTGCGGTGGAGGTCCCTGACCGCTGTCCAGAGTGCGGGGGGGCGATGATTTTCACGGCTGACGGCAAGGGCCGGCAGTGCGAGCGCTGCGGCTGGCGGCCCGGCCCGACAGTCACGCCGGAGACGTTGCTGGCGCAGGGGATCGCCGCCGCCAAAGCCGGCCGGCGCGGCGAAGCCCGCTCGCTCCTGGAGCAGGTGACGCGCGCCAACGCGCCCGCCCCGCTCAAAATCCAGGCCTGGCTCTGGCTCACCGAGACCCACGACGACGTGGACCAGAAGCGCCGCTGTTTAGAGGCCGTCCTGGCGTTGGACGCCAGCAACGCCGCGGCCCGGAAGGGGCTGCAACTGTTGAGCCGCCGGCTGGAAGCGCCTGCGCCGGCCATGGCCGAACCCCAGCTGCAACCGACAGCGCCCGCCCAGCCGGCCGCCGTCACTGCCCGGCGGTTTGTCTGCCCCCAGTGCGGTGGCCGGATGGCTTTTGCCGCCGGCACCAGCGCGCTCCGCTGTGATTACTGCGGCCACCAGGAATCGTTGGTGGAGGCGCTCCGCTCCGGCGTGGAGGTGACGGAGCAGGATTTTCTCGTCACCATGGCGACGGCCAAGGGGCACACCCGCCCGACCGGGATGCGCTCTTTCAAGTGCCAGGGCTGCGGCGCGAATTTTCTGGTCCCGCAGGAAACCCTCTCCCTCACGTGTGCCTACTGCGGTTCCGCTCATGCGGTGGAACTGCCTACGCGCGAGCTGATCCCGCCGGAAGGGATCATCCCCTTTGTGCTCACCCAGGATGAGGCGCAAACCGCCTTTCGCGAATGGTTGAAAAAGCGCAAATTGCGCGAGGAGGCTCAGACCACCGCGCTGCAAGGTCTCTATTTGCCGGTGTGGACTTTTGACATCGGGGGTGAAGTGCGCTGGCAGTGCGAAGTGACGCAGCGGCGCAGCGGACTGGCCGGCGCTATCGGCGCGGCGGCCGTTTCTCCGACTGCTGGGCTGATGGAGTTGGGCGGTGCGCTGAGCAATCAATCGGTGCGCAAGGGCGAGGTCCCGGTTTTCTACAATGACCTGCTGGTAACGGCCAGCCATACGCTGCCGGCCGACCTGGTGGCAGAACTGGATAACTTTGAAGGCGCGATTATCGTCCCTTACGAAGAGCGTTACCTGGCTAACTGGCCCGCCGAGGTCTACCAGGTGACCGTCTCAGATGCCTCCATTGTGGCGCGCCAAAAGGCGGTGGCGCTGGCCCGGCGCTCCATAGGGATCCAGATTGAGGTCTCCGTCAGCGGTGAAGTCCAGAACTTGCACTGGAGCTCCGCCGGCATGGTGGTGGAGTCGTACAAGCTGATTCTGGTGCCCCTCTGGCTGGCGCGGTATCGGTTCCGTGACGCCCTCTACACCGTCGTCATCAACGGCCAACGTGGTAGCGTCCGGGGGCAGGAGCCGCCAGGACTGGTGAAGAAGCTGCTGGGGGGCCTGTTGGGGTAGCGAATCAAGAAGAAATCAAAAATCAGCGACCGGGTGACAGGCTGGCTGATTGACTCAGAGGAGGTGGGCATGGAACGGGAGGCTTTCTTGCATTTACTGGCGGTGGCGCGGGGGGATGAACCGGCGGATCTGATTTTACGGGGTGGCCGCGTGGTCAACGTCTTTACCGGTGAGGTGGAGGCCACTGACGTGGTCATCGCCGGCGAACGGATTGCTGCCGTGAGCACCGGCTACGCCGCCCGCGCGGAGCTGGACCTGGGCGGGCAGTTCGTCACGCCGGGGTTGATAGATGGTCACGTGCACGTGGAATCCTCCATGGTCAGCCCGCCGCAGTTTGCGCGGGCGGTGGTCCCGCACGGCACGACCACCGTCATCTCCGACCCCCATGAGATCGCCAACGTGGCCGGCGCGGCCGGTATCCGTTACATGATTGAGGCTTCGCATGGCCTGCCGTTGACCATCTTCATCAACCTGCCCTCCTGCGTCCCGGCTACCTCCATGGGGACGGCCGGGGCGGTCCTGGAGGCGGAGAACTTGCTGGCGCTGGCCGGGGAGGAGCGCGTCTTGGGGTTGGCGGAATTTATGAACGTCCCCGGCGCGGTTCTGGGCTTACCCGGCGCACTGGAGAAGTTGCTGGCCTTCCAGGGGCGGCACATTGATGGGCACGCGCCCGCCGTCACCGGGAAGTGGTTGCAGGCCTATCTGGCGGCCGGCCCCTCTACCGACCACGAGAGCATGACGGCGGACGAAGCGCGGGAGAAGGTGCGCGGCGGGATGTATGTCCTGGTCCGCGAGTCCACCGCCGCCAAGAACCTGCACGCCCTGCTGCCTGCCATCACGCCGGAAAACGCCCGCCGTTTCGCCTTCGGCACCGACGACCGGCATCCGGCCGACTTGCTGGATGAGGGCCATCTGGATTACCTGATCCGCCTGGCCGTGGCGGCGGGGTTGGATCCCATCACGGCTGTGCAGCTGGCGACGCTCAACGCCGCCGAGGCCTTCGGTTTGCGTGACCGGGGGGCCGTCGCGCCGGGCCGCCGCGCCGACCTGGTGGTGGTCCCGGACCTGCACGATTTCCGCGCCGCGCAGGTCCTGGCCGGTGGGCGTCTGGTGGCGCAGGCAGGCGCGCCGGTGGGCGCGTGGCCGCTGCCAACGCCCGATGATACGGCTGTGCGCGGCTCGGTGCACGTAGACCTGGCGGCGCTCTCGTTCCGCATCCCGGCCCAGGGACGGCGGCTGCGCGTCGTGGGGCTGATCCCCGATCAGGTAGCGACCGGGCATCTCGTGTTGGATGCGACCCTCGTGGACGGGGAGGCCGTCGCCGACGTGGGCCGCGACCTGCTCAAGCTGGCCGTCGTGGAGCGCCATCACGGGACCGGCCGCGTGGGGCTGGGCTTCGTGCAGGGGCTGGGGCTCCAGCGCGGGGCCATTGCCGGCAGCGTCGGCCATGACGCGCACAATCTCACCGTTGCCGGCGCCGACGACGTCTCCATGCTGACCGCCGTCCGCGCCGTCCAGGAGCTTGGCGGCGGGCTGGTCGCGGCGCTGGGCGATGCGGTGCTGGGCAGCGTCCCGTTGCCCATCGCCGGGCTGATGTCGGACCAACCGGTGGAGGTGGTGCGTCAGCAGATGGATACCTTGCTGCACGCTGCGCGCGCGCTTGGCTCGCCGTTGCATGATCCCTTCATGCAATTGGGCTTCTTAGCGTTAGAGGTGATCCCCCAGCTGAAGCTGACCGATCGCGGGCTGGTGGACGTGGAGCAGTTTGATTTCGTGCCGCTGTGGGTAGAGTAAGCGGCCCATTCGGCGATCAGGAGGGCGGCCGTGACAATTCGGTGTCCTTTTTGTAAAGGGGGTGGCAGCGTGCTCTGCTCTCGTTGTGAGGGCAGCGGCCATGTCCGGCAGGGAGCTGAAGACGAGAAATGTGATACCTGCGGCGGGACAGGGCGCATTGCCTGTGCGACCTGTGGCGGGGAGGGCAAGGTCCTCAGAGATAGCACCCAATATGGCAACGTGGAGGAACTCAAGGCCCAACGGGATTGCCCGGGCCTGCTCCAGTCGTTGAGTTACCGGCGAGCCGACGATCCGTGGAGCGGTTATATCCGCGCGGCTGCTGCCGAAGCCCTGGGCACGTTGGGGGACACGCGCGCCGTGGCGCCGCTCATCGCAGCCCTCCACGACGAGGTCACACCGGTGCGGCAGGCGGCCACCGCGGCCCTGGGCAAGCTCGGCGACTCACGGGCGGTGGCCCCGCTGCTGGCTATTTTCCCGGCTCAGGACCAGCCGGTTCGGCTGGAGATTGTGTTTGCCCTGGGCAAGCTGGGTGACGTGCAGGCGGTGCCGTTGCTCACCGCCGCGCTCCGCGACGAGGATGGCGACGTCCGGTGGGGGGCCGCGAGAGCCCTGGCCAAAATCGGCGGCCCCGCCGTGGATTCGCTGCGCGCCGCCCTTACCGATGAAGCGGTCTCCGTGCGTGAGGCGGCTGCCTGGGCGTTGATCAAAATTGGAGCCCCGGCCGTGGCTGCGCTCATCGCTGCGCTCAAAGAGGATCGTGGGGATGAGAGCGTGGCCAAGGCGCTGGTCTGGATCGGGGAACCGGCGGTGGAACCGCTCTGTACGGTGCTCCAGGAGGCAAGCCCGCGCGTGCGGCGGGCCGCCGCCAAAGCGTTGGGTGAGATCGCCAACGGGCGGGCGTTAGAGCCGCTGGGAGCTGCCCTGGCTACGGATGAGGTGTCTGATGTGCGCGCTACCGCGGCGGAAGCCCTGGGGGCGTTGCATGATCCCCGGGCCGTCGCGGGATTGAGCGCTGCCCTCAAGGATGAAGCGCGGGACGTGCGGCGGGCGGCCGCTGAAGCGTTAGGCAAGCTCGGCGATCCGGGGGCTGTGGAGCCATTGATTATCGCCCTCAACGATAGCGCCTGGGTGGTAGGGGAGGCGGCCGCCAGGGCGCTGGGCGAGCTCGGCGATGAGCGGGCGGTGCGGCCGCTTGCCGTGCTGGTGGATGCCGGGCCTGCTCAGAGCCGCCAGGCGGCCACGACCGAGACCGATATTTTCTGTGGGGCGACCAGTCTTGCCCGACTGGTGGGGACCGAACGCCTTTACCGGGCGGCTCAGGAAGCGCTGGAAAAAATCCGTGGCCGTTCTTGAGGTGCCATGGCCCCGTCTGGATGGGATGATTGTCCCGCCGCGTGCGCGGGCAGGCCATACGGCTCGTTGCCGAAGTGCCGGCGTCCCTGGCACACCCTGGCATTTTATGAAAATCCTTACAGTTGTCTGACAATAAACGATCAAATGTCTTGACAAACGCCAGCAAGTTGGCTACAATGATAAGGGATCGTGATTTTAGGGAATGTGGGGGGCGCACATTCCGAGAACAGGTCTTGGATCGTGTACATTGCCGCGGCGAATATCGGCTGGGTTGATCAGGCGATTGGCTTCACACCGGTAGATGAGCCGGATGCAACGAAGCCAGATCAGTGGCACAAAGCCTCCCGGGTTTCCTCAGTTTTTTTCTGCGCAAGAAATTCAGGGGGCTTTCAGTCCTCATGCCCGCTGGATCTCTCACAGGGTCACTTTGACAGGCCGGGCTGTCTCTGTTTGTTCCATTAGCCGTCCGGCCTGGGAAATTCTCCAGGCCGGGCCTGCCGAGGCGCAGGTCCTCGGCGTTTTTCAACGTTCGTTGGATCTGCTGGTCGGGGAGCGGGTTTTGGCCCTGGTTTGCCCTGACTTGCTCAATGGACCTTTCCACATGGTCTTAGAGTGTCTGCCCGCAGTCCCGTTACCCCAGCGAGTCCCCTGGTCGTGGGAGCCGGACGGACTGCAGCTGGGACCCTGGCGGTTGTGGTGGGCGCGCCCGCCGGTACTTTGGGAGCCGCGACCTCCTTGGGAGGCTTTGACTCTGACTCCTGCCGCCCTGGCCCTGCTCCGGCCCGTCGTCATGGCGGCCGCCCAGGTACGGCGCTCGGTAGTGAGCGCGGTGGGGTTGGGCGAGCCGGTGCCGCGAGTGGCGGCGCTGGGGCGCGCGTTGGTCGCCGGTGACCCCGAGGCGGTGACGCGCGCGGCGGCTGCGCTGGCGGGCTGGGGCCCCGGTTTGACGCCCTCCGGCGATGATTTCTTAGCGGGGGTCATGCTGGGGCTGTGGGCGGTCGGTGACCGGTGGCCGGTGTCGGCGACGCTTTGCCCGCTGCTCTACGAAGCGGCCGCCCCGCGCACGACGCGGTTGAGTCGGGCTTTTCTGGCGGCTGCCCGCGACGGGCTGGCCGACGAGCGCTGGCATACGCTGCTTCAGGCCTTAGGGGCTGGGGAGCCCGAGCCGGTGGTCCGGGCGGCGCGGGCCATCCTGGCTTTTGGAGCCACCTCGGGGTTGGATATGTTGACCGGATTTGAATGGCTGGTGCACAACTTTGGAGCGACCCGGTAAGCTGCCATCTCAGGTCAGGGGGTAAATGATGAAACCGATTCGTACATTTACCGTTGCACCTTCCCTCCCGCCGGCTTTAGCGCCGTTATACGAGATCGCCTATAACCTGCACTGGGCCTGGAGTCACGACGCCATTGATCTTTTCCGCCGTTTAGACAGCGATCTCTGGGAGGCCAGTGGCCATAACCCGGCGCGGATGCTCGGCACAGTGGACCAGGGCCGCCTGGAAACGCTGGCCCACGACGACAGTTTCCTGGCCCACCTGAAACGGGTGGCGGACGAACTGACGGCCTACATGCACGCCGACTTCACCTGGTTCTGGCGTACCTATGGCGGCGCGGAGGAGATTGTTATCGCCTATTTTTCGGCCGAGTTCGGGTTGACGGAGAGCCTTTCCATTTTTGCCGGCGGCCTGGGCATTCTGGCCGGGGATCATTTGAAATCGGCCTCTGACCTGGATGTGCCCCTGGTGGGAATTGGACTGCTGTATCAGCAGGGTTATTTCAAGCAGTATCTTAACCAGGCCGGCTGGCAGCAGGAGGCTTACGAGGACAACGATTTCAGCAACCTGCCGCTGCGGCTGGTCCGGTCGGGAGAGGCGCCGGTCACGGTGCGCGTGGCCTATCCTGGCCGCGAAGTTATCGCTCAGGTGTGGAAGGTGCAGGTCGGGCGGGTGCCGCTCTACCTGCTGGACACCAATGTCCCGCAGAACCGGCCGGAGGATCGGGATATTACCGATCAACTCTACGGGGGCGATCAGGAGATGCGGGTCAAGCAAGAGATCCTGCTGGGCATTGGCGGGTACCGGGTGCTGACCCTGTTGGGCCTGCGGCCGACCATCTGCCACATGAACGAGGGGCACTCGGCCTTCCTGGCGCTGGAACGGACCCGGCAATTGATGGAGCGACATGGCCTGCCCTTTGCTGTAGCGCGGGAGGTGGCGATGGCGGGACAGGTCTTCACAACTCACACGCCTGTGCCGGCCGGACATGATTACTTCCCGCCTCCGTTGATGGAACGTTACTTTGCCGATTATGCCCGTAGTTTGGGTCTCTCCTGGTCGGATTTCATGGCCCTGGGCCGGGTCAACCCGCAGGATGCCAATGAGCCGTTTTGTACGACGGTGTTGGCGCTGCGGATGTCGGCCTACAGCAACGGGGTCAGCCGGCTGCATGGAGAAGTGACCCGGCAGATGTGGCAGCGTCTCTGGCCGGGTGTCGCGCAGGAGGAAGTGCCGATCGGGTACGTGACCAACGGGGTGCACTTTGAATCCTGGATCTCCCGCGACATGAACCAGCTCTACGAACGCTACCTGGGGCCGCGCTGGCGTGAGGAGCCGGCCGATGAGAGCGTCTGGCGGCGGGCGGAGCAGATCGCGCCGGAGGAGCTCTGGCGGACGCACGAGCGGCGGCGTGAGCGGTTGGTCTCGTTTGTCCGGCGGCGGCTGGCGGCGCAACTGCGGCGCCGGGGCGCGCCGCAGCACGAGATTGAGGCTGCTGCCGAGGCGTTAGATCCGGAGGCGCTGACCATCGGTTTTGCCCGGCGTTTCGCCACCTACAAACGGGCCACGTTGCTTTTGCGCGATGTTGAGCGGCTGACGCGGTTGGTGGGCGACCCGGAACGGCCGGTGCAGTTTATCTTTGCGGGCAAGGCCCATCCCAAGGATGATCCGGGTAAAGAGCTGATCCGGCAGATTGTGGAACTGGCCCGCAGTGCACCTTTTCGGCGCCGGCTGGTTTTCCTGGAAGATTACGACATGACGGTGGCCCGGTATATGCTCCAGGGGGTGGATGTTTGGTTGAATACGCCCCGCCGGCCCCAGGAGGCCAGTGGCACCAGCGGCATGAAGGCCGCGGCCAACGGGGTGATCAATCTGAGCGTGCTGGACGGTTGGTGGGATGAGGCGTATCGCCCGGAAGTGGGGTGGGCCATCGGCCAGGGGGAAGTTTACGACGATCCCAACTACCAGGACTACGTGGAAGCCGAGGCCCTTTACAATCTATTGGAAGGCGACGTGATCCCGCGCTTTTATGACCGGGGAGCCGACCACCTGCCGCGCCGGTGGATCGCTATGATGAAAGGCTCGCTGGCGAATTTGTCTTACTGCTTTAATACTCACCGGATGGTCGCTGCGTACACCGAGCGGTTCTACATTCCGGCCGCGCAGCGTTACCGGCAACTCCTCGCCGACGGCGCGGCACGCGCTAAGGCGCTGGCCGATTGGAAGGCCCGTGTTCAGGCCGGCTGGCACAACCTCGTGGTGGAAAAGGTGGATTTGTTGGACTGCAAGCAACGGGCAGTGATGAGTGGACAGTTGCCCGAGCTGCAGGTCGGAGCTTCCCTGTGTGTGCGGGTGTGGGTCAACCTGGGGACGTTGACACCGGATGACGTCGCGGTGCAGCTCTGTTTAGGGCGGGTCAATGCGGATGACCAGCTGGTGGCGACCGAGACCTTTGCTATGCAGTCGTTGCAGGCTGGCGAAAACGGCCGCTATCTGTTTGAGGCGAGGGAAGTGCCCTGCCGTTCCAGTGGCCTGTTTGGCTATACTGTGCGGGTCCTGCCCCATCACCCCGATTTGACCAGCCCCTTCCTGCCGGGGCTGATCACCTGGGCGTAGTTGTCAAAGGGACCTTAACCGGGTTTTCAAAGGGCAGGGGGGACTTGATCAAGGCGTTAGTCGGTGATTGGCGAGCAGCTGCCGGCCGGCGATAAGCCGTTTTTTGTTCACTGATCACTTAATATCCCATAACAGGAGGTTACCGTATGAAGTTGATTGATTTGACGATCCCGTTGGGCATTGCCACCCCGCCGTGGCCGACCTATGAGCCGCTCCAGGTCAAGTATTTCAAGCGGCTGGCACCGAATGGTGCGAACGGGCAGTTGCTCACCCACTCCAACCACCTGGGCACGCACCTCGACGGTGAAATCCATTTCTACACCGCCGGCAAGGACATGGCCGACCTGCAGCTGGATTTCCTGGTCCATGATGCCGCCATCGTAGACCTTTCCGATGTGGTGGCCGACTACGATGTCTACACCTCGGAGATGATTGAGAGCAAGGTAGAGATAAGGGAAGGCGATATCCTCATCATCCATACCGGCTTCCATCACTTTGGTTGGGACATGCCGACTGCCAACGAGGTTCGCTACATGGTGCAGCATCCGGGGCCGGATCGGGAGTTCGCCGAGTGGGCCAAGCGGAAGCATTTGCGCTGGATTGGCGTGGATTGCGGCAGCGCGGATCACCCGATGAACACGATTATCCGCCAGTGGATGCCGCGCCAGGCCCGCCAGGCCGACGCACACTTCCAGAAGAAGTACGGGATGCCGCTGGACCAGTTCTTCTCCGATGACAAGTACCAGCTGATGCACATTGAGATGTTCCCGGAGGGGATTATCCATGCGGAGTGCCTCGGCGGTGAAATGGACCTGTTGCTCAACCGCCGGGTCAAGGTCGGCTTCTTCCCGTGGCGCTTTGTGGACGGCGAATCCAGCATCGGCCGCTGTGTGGCCTTTGTGGACGACGATGAGTATGAGGCGCTGATGGCGCTCAAAGCTTCCCTGCCGAAGACTAAGTTTGGGGACGCCTACAACCCCCAGCACGTGGAGAACTTGAACGCGCAGGTGCAGGCGCGTTAGTAAAACGTGAGACGTGAGACGTGAGACGTGAAACGTGAAACGTGAAGCGTGAGACGTGAGACGTGAAACGTCAAGCGATTACAGGCAAAGTTGATCATAATTTTCACTTTTAACTTTCTTTTAAGGAGGATACTATGCGTTTAAATCCGCCTGAAGCTGTTTCCCAGCAGAAAATTGAGCTGGATGTTGCCGAGATTGAGCCCTTGCTGCAAGCGCCCCCGATGGACATCAAGCCGTTCCCGCCCGCGATGATCACGCTCAAGGACGGCCGCACGATGGTCATCCGCGAGGCGCGCATGGAAGAAGCGCCCTTGATGCTGGAGTACATGCGCAAGGTCATGGACATTGATCACGATTTTTACGATATCGTGGGCGCGCGCGTCTATGCTGAAATCCTGGGCTGGTACCGCAAACGGCTGAAGGATCCTTACACGCTGGTCGGGATGATTGATGGCGAGTGGGTGGGGTTTGCCAACGGTCGCTTGCTGAACGAGAAGGTCAACATCAGTCTGCATACGATGGCGCTGGCCCGGGGCGGCCGCATTGGGGCGGTGATGTACTATACCAAAGCGGCTTACGCTTTTGAGGTGCTGGGCCAGGAAGAGTGGTGGGCCACGTATGAGTCTTACAATGGCTGGCACCGCTGGGGGCTGGGCATGGCGCAACCTTCCTACCCCTGGCCGGAGTACCAGCATGAGCTGGGCGGTGCTCGTGTCTACTACATCACCCGCAAATACTGGTTCAGCACCGTCAAGCAGTACGTCTTGCAGATGGTCGGTGCTGATCTGGTCCGACCTGTGCCTGAGGACCTGCTGGCGCGCAACGCGCAGATCACCAAAGTCCCGCCGGTGGAGGAAATTTAGGGCTGTGAACAGGGATCGGTGAGCTGGCTGGTGTTCAGGTTGACTGATCCCTGTTTTTTTGCGGGCCAGGGGCTAAGGGAGCCGGGCTGAGTTTGAAGAGGATGGTTGATTGATCTATATTCAGGACTTGCGCCAACTGGGGTTTGTAGGGATGGCTTCAGCCGCTTTGAGCGCCACAGGAACGCCTGAAGGCGTCACTACAGTGTTACGGGGTTAAGCGTTACCCGGAAAGTGCGTAAGTTCTGGATACTGATGAGTGACTAAGCACGGTATGGCTTTCCCTTAGCTTTTATTCCTGATGTTTCATGGAGGAGGCAGCTACATGCAACCATTTGATTATTACAAACCGAGGGATTTTGCTGAAGCCTTTCATTATTTAACCCTGCCCGGCAAGGCTGTCTATCCGCTGGCTGGAGCGACGGATCTCATCCCGATGACGCGCGATGAACTCTGGCATCCTGATGCCGTGGTGGATATTAAGGGGTTGCCGGGAATGCGCGAGCTCAAGGAGACGGCGGAGGGGCTGTATGTGGGGGCGGCGGTGCGGATGAACGAGATTGCCCGTTCGGCGCTGGTCCAAAGCCACTGGGGAATTTTGGCGCAGGGGGCGGCGGCGATGGGCAATGAACAGGTCCGCAACCGGGCCACCGTCGGCGGTAACCTCTGCACAGCGTCACCGGCGGCCGACTCGGCTCCGGCGCTGCTCGTGCTGGAGGCCGTGGCCGTGATCCAGGGGCCGGCCGGGGAGCGGCGCGTCCCCGTCACGGAGTTCTTTGTCGGCCCGCGCAAAACCGTGCTTCAGAAAGGCGAATTGCTCAAGGGACTGCTGATCCCGCCGCCGCCGGCCGGGACGGTGGGCCACTACGAGAAATTGAGCCGCCGCAAGGCCGCCGATCTCGCCATCGTGGGAGTGGCGGTGCTGGCTTACCCGCACGACGGTGGCTATCAGTGGCGGGTCGCGCTGGGCGCGGTCGCGCCGACGCCGATCCGCGTGCCGGAAGCGGAGGCGGTGCTCAACGCCGGGCACGACGAGGCCGCCATCCGGCGGGCCACGACTTGCGCTTTCACCGCTTGTTGCCCGATTGATGACATCCGCGCCAGCGCGGCCTACCGCAAAGCGATGGTGGTCAATATGGCCCGGCGGGCGCTGCTGGCGGTGCTGCAGGAGCTGGGCGCCTGAGACCGGAGAGCGGATTGCGTGTTCCGTATTTCGTTCGCGCCTCACGCAACACGCATGACGCAGGACGTGACATTAAGGAGTGGCAGCCATGTTACATGAAATTACACTAACCATCAATGGTGAGGTTTACCAGACGGCGGTCCGGTCGCACCACACGCTGGCGAAGGTCTTGCGCGAGCAATTGGGGCTGACCGGCACGAAAACCGGCTGCGAGAATGGCGAGTGCGGGGCCTGCACGGTTTTGCTGGATGGTGACCCGGTCAATTCGTGCTTAGTGCTGGCGGTGGAAGCGGACGGTCGCCAGGTGGAGACGGTGGAAGGGCTGAGCAAGAGTGGTGAGCTGCATCCCCTGCAGAAAGCGTTTATTGACCGCAATGCGATTCAGTGTGGTTTCTGCACGCCGGGCATGTTAATGTCGGCCAAGGCGCTGCTGGCGCGCAATCCCCATCCCACCGAGGGCGAGATCAAAGCGGCGATTGTCGGCAATCTTTGTCGTTGCACGGGCTACATCCGCATCATCCAGGCGATTCAGGACGTAGCGGAGGAATCTGTATAGGACGTGTTACGTATTGCGTATTCCGTTCACGGACCGCGCAATACGCCATACGCAATACGTGAAAGGAGTCCAAAATGACACAATATACATCCGAACCCGTCGGAAAGAATGTGCCGCGTATTGATGCGTTTGAGAAAGTGACCGGTGCAGCGCAGTATGTGGATGACATGGCCTTCGGCCCCAGCTTGCTCTACGGCAAGCTCGTCCGTAGCCCGTACGCGCACGCGCTGATCAAGCGGATTGACGTGAGCAAAGCGCTGGCGTTGCCCGGTGTCAAGGCCGTCGTCACCGGCCAGGAAAACCCTACCCGCTTAGGACTTTATCTCAAGGACCGCTTTATTTTTGCCTACGACCGGGTGCGCGTCGTCGGCGAGCCGGTGGCGGGCGTGGTCGCTATCACTGAGGAGATTGCCGAGCAGGCTGCCAGGCTGGTGGAGGTGGAGTACGAGGAACTGCCCCCGGTCTTTGATCCTTATGAGGGAGCACAGCCCGGTGCGCCGTTGATTCACCCGGACCTGGGCAGCTATGAGGTGGTGAACTTTATTTTCCCGGAGCCGGGGACCAACATCTCGGAGCATTTCAAGCTCCGCAAGGGCAACGTGGAAGAGGCGTGGCCTCGCTGCGCGGCGATTGTGGAAGGGGAGTTCCACCTGCCGCAGATTCAGCACGCCCCCATTGAGACCCACGTCGCCATCGCCAAATGGGAGCCTTCCGGACAGGTAACGCTCTGGGCGGCGTCGCAATCGCCGTTCGCCCAACGGGACTTGATCGCGCAGTGCGTTGGTATTCCCCACGGCAACCTGCGGGTGATCTCCCCCTATGTCGGCGGCGGCTTCGGCGGCAAGGCCGGCGTTTCCATTGAGGCCAACGTCGTGTTGATGGCGAAGGCGGTGCCGGGGCATCCGGTCAAAGTCCGCATGACCCGTGAGGAGGAGTTCGTCGGCACCAACGTCCGCCAGTGCCTGGTCGGCAAGTACCGGATCGGCTGTGACGCGGAAGGCAACCTGCTGGCGATGGAGGTGACCTACTACTTCGGCGGCGGCGCATACAACGACTACGGCGTCAACATTGCGCGGGCCGCGGGCTACTCCTGTTCCGGCCCTTACGATTGCCCTAACATCAAGGGGGATTCGTATTGTGTCTACACCAACCATCCCATCGGCAGCGCGATGCGCGGGTTTGGGATGCCCGAAATCCACTGGGGGCTGGAGCAGATGATGGACCAGCTGGCCGAGAAGATCGGCATGGATAAGGCCGAATTCCGGCGGCGCAACTGTGTCCGCACCGGTGACAAGATCCTCACCGGCATGATTATGCCGCAGGTGGACCTGCCGCAGTGCATTGACAAGGTCACAGCTGCCATTGGCTGGGGCCGGCCGGACAAGCCCTCCGCGCCGCACAAGAGACGCGGCAAGGGAATCGCCATCATGTGGAAGGCGCCGGCGATGCCACCCAACCCCGGCAGCTCGGCCATTGTCCGCTTCAACGAGGATGCAACGCTCAACGTCTACGTCTCCGGCCAGGAGATCGGGCAGGGCGCGTTCACCGTCGCGGCGCAGATTGCGGCCCAGGCGTTGGGCATTCCCTACGAATGGGTGCGCGTCTCCGCTAACCCGGTGGATACGAAGTACAGTCCCTATGAATGGCAAACCGTCGCCAGCCGCCTCACCTGGTCCATGGGCAACGCGGTCAAGGCCGCGGCGGAGCAGGCCCGCGCCCAAATCCTGGAAATCGTGGCAAAGTACTGGAATGAAGATCCAAAGGATTTGGACATCAAAGAGGGCGTCGTCATCTCCTACAAGACCGAGCGCGAGCAGTCGCTCGCGAAGATGGTGGTCTACGGCCTGCCCAACGACAATTTTGAGGGTTGGCAGGGCGGCCCGATTGTCGGCAGCGGCAAGTTCATGCCCACCTACGTCACTGGGCTGGACCCGGATACGGGCCAGGGCACGCGCGCAGTGGTCCACTACACGGTTGGTGCGCAGGCGGTGGACCTGGAGGTAGATACCGAGACCGGCCAGGTGGAGGTCATCAAAATCGCCAGCGCTTACGATGTGGGCAAAGCGATCAACCCCGACCTGGTGCTGACCCAGATTGAGGGCGGCGCGGTGCACGGCATGAGCTCCGCCTTTGAGGGGATGATGTTTGACGCCAAGGGGCGGCTGCGCAACCACAGCTTCGTAGATTACAAGCTGATGACGGCGATGGATATCCCGCACGAGATCCACGGCGACATCGTGGAGACGCCGTTGGAAGACGGCCCTTGGGGGGCGCGCGGCGTCGGCGAGCATGTCATGGTCCAGACCGCGCCGGCCATCGCTAATGCTCTCTACGATGCGCTGGGCATTCGCCTCCACGACCTGCCGCTCTCGGCGGAAAAGATCTACCTGGCGCTGCACGCCGGGGATGAAGAGAGCGTCTGCGAACCGTAAGCGGGCAGGCGTGGGGCGTGCCTGAGGACGCCCCACGCCTGAGGTCTCAAACGAGCCGGGCGACAAATTCGGCGAACGTCGTGGGGGGGCGTCCCAGCAACCAGCGCAGGACGTTGGGATTACCCCAGAACCCGAAGCGTTCGTAGTACCTGAACATTTTCAAGAGGGTCTCAACCTGATAGCCATCCAGGCCGGCTTGCCGGGCGTTGTGCTCCCAGGTCTCTAAGGGCACGGCCTCGGCCTGGACGGGGCGGCCCAGGCGCGCGCTTAAGATGGCAGCGACTTCGGCCTGGGTCAATGTTTCGGCGCCGGCCAGCTCGTAAATTGCGCCGACGTGACCGGGTTGCGTCAGCACTAACGCCGCGACGGTGGCCACGTCGTCCAGGTCCACCATGCCCAGCCGTGTCTCCACGGCGTAGGGCACGGGATACCGGCCCTGCCCGGTAATCGCTTGCCAGTAAGCCAGGACATTTTGCATGTAGGCTATTGGTTGTAAAATGGTGAAAGGCAGGCCGGATTCAAAGAGCTGCTCTTCTACCCGCAGCTTGCCCCAGTGGTGGGGCATGGCTTCCACCTGGGGATGGAGCACGGAATGGTAGACGAAGTGTTCCACCCCGGCGGCGCGGGCGGCGGCAATGGCCAGCGCGGCCACTTCCGGCTCGACGGGATGCATGTTCGGGCAGATGTAGTAGACGGCCCGGATGCCCTGCATGGCCTGGGCCAACGTGGCCGCCGCCCCCAGGTCACCGGCGAGCGTTTCTTGGGCGCCTAAAGCGGCCACAGTGGCGCTTTGTTCCGGGTGATGGACGAGAGCGCGGACAGGTTCGCCCTGAGTGCTGAGGGCGCGGAGCACGGCCCGTCCGGTTTTACCGGCAGCCCCAATGACGAGAATCATGGACGACCTCCTTATGAATTGGGTTGTTTACTAAGGAGATCATAACATAGAAACGGCCAGGGAAAACTCCCTGCTGTTTGTCAGTTTTTCTTTACACTACATTCCATTTACTTTTTGAAGGAGGAGCACTATGAGTAAGCGGTTGTTGTCCATGTTGGTGGTGTTCTCTATGCTGGCATTGATGGCGGTGCAATGTACGGCGTCACCCACTGCCACGACAGTGCCAACCACCAAGTATAAGCTGGCGGCCATTTTCCCCGGCGTGATCACCGATGCAGACTACAACACGCTGGGCTATGTGGCCGTGACCGCGGTCAAGTCGGACCTGGGCGTAGAAGTAGCCTACTCCGAGAGCGTGGCCGTGCCGGATGTGGAACGTGTCATGCGTGAATACCTGGACGCCGGTTACAATATCATCTGGACGCACGGTGGGCAGTTCATCAGCCAGACGCAGGCGCTGGCCGAGCAATTTAAGGACGTGACCTTCATTGCCGAGACGGATGCCCCCGTGGAAAATGCGCCGGCCAATCTGTGGGTGATTGACCGCAACTTCCAGGTGGGGTTCTACGCGATTGGGGCCCTGGCGGCCAAGCAGACTCAGACCGGCAAGATCGGCTACATCGGCGGGTTGACGTTGCCTTTCTCCTATTCGGAAGTCCGCGCGATGCAGCAGGCCCTCAAGGATATGGGCTCCACGGCGGAGCTCAAGACCGTCTGGGCCGGGGATTTCAACGATCCCACCAAGGCGCGCTCGGTGGCGGATGCAATGATCGCCGAAGGCGTGGATGTGATCGTCGGGTCGCTCAACCTGGGCATGTTCGGCGTGTTTGAATCGGTGAAGGCGGCGAGCACTCCGGTGCTGGTCATTGCCAAGTACACCGACAAGAGCTCCTATGCGCCCAAGAACTGCATCACGTCGCTGCTTTACGATTTCGCCGGCCCGCTGAAGGAAATCGTGCAGAAGAGCATGAACGGCGAGCGGGGCGGGTACTATCCGCTGGGCTTTGCCACCGGCGTGGCCCTGCAAATGCCGCTGAAGAATGTGCCGGAGACGCTGACGCCTGAAATACAACAGGTCATTGATGACATCAAGAACGGCAAGATTCAGGTGATCAAAGACAATTCGGCAATTGAACAGTAGACGACTGTAGATGACCGGGAGTGCGTGCGCCGTGAAGGCGTGCGCACTCCTCCCGGCGGAGAACGTACAGCGAGTGGCACAATGAATGACGTGACTTTACTCACGATGACAGGGATCCGTAAATCGTTTGGCACCCTGGTGGCGCTAAACGACGTTAATTTCCAGCTTCAACGCCGGGAGATCCACGGGCTTTTGGGTGGCAACGGCGCCGGGAAGACGACACTGATGAATATCCTCTATGGCCTCTACAAGGCCGATGGCGGTGAGATCCGCCTGCGCGGACAGGCGGTGGATATTCAATCACCCCGCGACGCGCTCCAGCACGGCATTGGTATGGTGCATCAGCATTTCCTCCAGGTGCAACGGTTCACCGTGGTGGAAAATATTGTGCTGGGGACGGCTGTTAAACGCCGTCTGACGTTGAAACTGGATGAGGAAACGCAGCGGATCAAGGACCTGGCCGAGCGGTTTGGCCTGGAAGTAGATCCGCTGGCAGTGGTGGAGGACCTGCCAATGGGGGCACGGCAGAAGGTGGAGATCCTCAAGGCTCTCTACCGGGGCGTGGACGTGCTAATTTTGGATGAGCCGACGACCAGCTTGACCCCGCAGGAAGTGGATGGCCTCTTTCAATCGCTGCGTTTGATGGTTAATGAAGGGTTGAGCATTGTGTTCATTACCCACAAGCTGCGCGAGGTGTTGAGCGTTTGTGACCGGATTTCGGTCCTGCGCAATGGGCAGAACGTGTTGACCTTGCGGCGCGACGAGGCCACGGAAGAAGCTTTCGTCCGGGCCATGGTGGGCGAGGAGATGGACCTGGCTAATAGCGTCATGTTCTCGGCGGCTGAGCGCGCGCCGGTCGTGAGCGAACGCCCGGTCTTGCGGGTGGCGGACCTTCGGGTGAGCGGTGAGGGCAACGTGCCGCTGGTGGACAACGTGACGTTGGCCGTGCGCGAGGGAGAAATTCTCGGCGTGGCGGGGGTGGCCGGCAACGGGCAGCGCGAACTGGCCGAAGCCATTTTGGGATTGCGCCCGCTGGCCGCCGGGCAGGTGTTCATCGGTGACCTGAATGTGGCGACGACTCCGACCGCGCAGCTGTTGGAGCAGGGCCTCAGTTACATTCCAGAAGATCGGTTACACGATGGCGCCTTGCCGCAGGCCACGGTGGCGCACAACCTCATTCTGGGGACGCAGCATCAGCCCCCCTATAGCCATCGCGGTTTTCTCAATTGGGGGACGATTTTCCAGACTGCCGAGCGGTTGATTGGCGAGTACAACATCAAAACTTCGGGGCCGCATGAGGCTGCGGCGAATCTTTCCGGTGGTAATATCCAACGTTTGTTGGTGGCCCGGGCTTTTTCGCGTCCTTCCCGGCTGCTTGTGGCGCACAACCCTACCCGCGGGTTGGATATTCCTTCTATGGACTACGTGTACACGAAGCTGCTGGAGCGTAAACAGCAGGGTATGGCAACGTTACTCATTTCCGAAGACCTGGATGAGTTGTTGCTGATGAGTGACCGCATTGCGGTCATTTATCGCGGTGCCATCGTTGGGGTGTTGCAACGAGGTGCCTTTGACAAGTATGAGATAGGACGGATGATGAGCGGTGTCAGAACAAGCGCATAAACCAACCTTGAAGGCCAGCGGTCAGGCCTTGCTTCGCCTGTTAGGACCGTATATCATCGCTGTGGCAGTGTCACTGGCCGTGGCGGGGGTTTTCATCGGCGCGATGGGGTTTAACGTGCCGCGCGCCTATAGCACAATTCTGTTCACCTCTTTCAGGACCCCCACTGGTTTTGTGCAGACGCTGCTAAAATTTGCGCCCTTGCTGTTACAGGCACTGGCTTTTACCATCCCGCTGGCGGCCGGCAAATTCAACATTGGCGGTGAGGGGCAGCTCATTGTCGGGGCCATTGGGGCAGCGGCGGTGGGGATCCTTTTCCCCGATTTACCCCCGGCGCTTCTGTTGCCCCTGGTGTTGTTGGGCGGGATCGTCGCGGGGGCGCTGTGGGGCGCGATTCCCGGCTGGCTCCTGTACCAGTTCGGTATGAACGAAATCCTCACCACCGTGCTGATGAATTTTGTCTCATTCAATTTGATCAACTACATTGCGACCGCGATCTGGCCTGACCCGGCGGCCGGTCATCCCACCACCGTTCCCATCGGGGCCGGGGGATACCTGCCCTTGTTGGTAGGCAATCCGCCCCTCCATAGTGGGATTCTGCTGGCCCTCTTCATTGGGGCCGGGGTTTATATCTACACCACCCGTACCACAGCCGGCTATGAGCTGGTAGCCACCGGGGCTAACCCGCGCGCCGCGCAGGTTTACGGGATTAACACCCGGCGGCTGTTCATCTTCTCCCTGGTGCTGGCCGGCGCGCTGGCCGGGCTTTCCGGGGCGGTAGAAGTGGCCGGCGTGCAGCACCGGCTGATTGAAGGACTGCAATCCAATTACCAGACGCTGGGGTTGTTGATCGGCTTGATTGCAAAAGGGAATAGTCTGGCGGTGCCCTTTGTCGCCTTCTTCATCGCGGTCCTGGAGGTGGGGGCGAGCGCTTTACAACGCACCATGATGATCCCCGTGGAGATGGTCTTCATCGTGGAAGCCCTGGTGTTGCTGTTTGTGCTGTTATCTGATGTGATCAGGAGGCGGTAAGGTGGGCCAGACAGAGCTACAGATTATCACCTTTGCGAAGCTGGTGTTGCTCACCCTGGTGCCCTATGTGCTGGCCGGACAGGGGACCATGCTGGGCGGGCGGACCGGGGTCTTCAACGTGGCGCAAGAAGGGATTATGCTGGTCGGCGCTTCGGTGGGCTTCCTGGGCGGCTATCTTTACGGCAACCTGTTGTATGGCCTGTTGCTGGCGATGCTGGTGGGCGGACTGTTTGGCCTGGCGCTGGCCTATTTCACCACGACGTTGAAAATGGATCAGTTCGTGATCGGTCTGGCGCTGTTCTTCATCGGGGTAGGCCTTTCCACGCTCTTTTATAAGCTGGTGATCGGCGTGACCCTGACGCCGCCGTTGGTCCCCACCTTGCCCAACCTGGCGATCCCCTTGCTCAGCAAAATCCCTTATCTGGGGCCGGTACTCTTTGACCAGAATGGCCTGGTCTATTTTGCGGTCTTGCTTTCGGTGGGCCTGTACTACTTTCTTTACCGGACCAGCACCGGGTTGGAGTTACGGGCGGTGGGCGAGAACCCCAAAGCCGCGGATAGCCTCGGTGTGAACGTGGTCTTGATGCGGTACGTGACCACGGTGATCGGGGGGATGCTGATGGGGCTGGCTGGGGCTTATCTGCCCCTGGTCTATACCGGCACATTCACGGAGGGGATGGTGCGGGGACGCGGCTGGCTTTCCATCGCCCTGACCTTCTTTGGCGGTTGGAGCCCCCATCTGATCTTCTTCGGCTCGCTCTTCTTTGCCGTGATTGAGGTGCTCTCTTTCCATTTGCAAGTGGGGGGCAGCACCATCCCTTACCAGTTCCTGTTGATGTTGCCCTATATCGCTACCATTCTGGTGATGCTGCCGGCCTTCCGGTCGGTGCGGGCCCCCGCGGCACTGGGCCAAAACTACGACCGCGAGAAGCGGAATCTGGCGTGAGCAGGGACGTCCCCTCAGGACGTTGCACAAAATATCATTTTCTTAAGGAGTGTGGGCTATGAGACTACCTAAACCGGAACCCGTCACCAAAGAACAGGTGACCTTTGATGTGGAGGAAATTGAACCCTTCCTGCAAGCGCTGCCCATGGACATGAAGCCATGGCCGACGGCGATGATCACGCTGAAAGATGGCAAGGTCATGGTTATCCGCGCGGCGCGGAAGGATGAGGTGCCCTTGATGCTCCCGTATATGGAAAAACTCATGAAAGTGGAGCATGATTTCTACGACATCGTGGGCGTCCGCGTCTATGCCGAACTGCTGGGCTGGTACCGCAATCGCCTGAAGGATCCCTACGTCCTGGTGGGCTTGATTGATGGCGTGCTGGCCGGGTTTGCCAATGGCCGGATGTTGAATGAGGACATTAATATTAGCCATCACACGATGACGTTCATTCGCAAGGGCCAGATCGGCACCGTGATGTACTACTGCAAAGCGTATTATGCTTTTGAGGTGCTCGGCTGCAAGGAATTCTGGTCCACGTTTGAGAGCTACAACGGGTGGCGGCTGGGTTTCCAGACCGTCCAGCCGAGCTATCCCTGGCCGGAGTACCAGCACGAGCTGGGCGGCGCGGCCGTCTACTATATGACCCGCGAACGCTGGTTTAAGTTCCTCAAAAACTACGTCCGCGATCAGGTGGGCGCTGATCTGGTCTTTGAGGTGCCGGAGGAGATTGTCAAGGTCAACGAAACGATGACCGTGCCAGAGGAGATCGTGGTCTGAGCTGGCCGCACCCGGTGACGCATCCCGGTTCGCGTATCGTACGGGCCGGGATGTCTACCCGGTCTGAGACCGTTCGCCGGAAACTATTGACACCACCTCAAACTGGGGCTATACTATAATTTGTTCGCAAAGGAGCAAGACGGCGGTTGATGTTCTTCTTGTTGTTTGCTCGCAACCAATGGCTTCGTGAAATGCCCTCCGTTCAGCGGAGTCTGGTTGTCGGTTTGCGCCTCATAGCCGTTGAGTGCGGCGCCTCGGTTGTTGGTTGAAAATCCCCCAGGTAACACTGATCCGTCAGATCGTGGCCTGGTAAAACCTAAACATCCCCCCAAAAGAAGTTCCCTGACCCGGGGCCTTGTAAAAGGGGTGTTTTAGTCGGACAAGAACTATTTTACTCAGCCACCCGGCTGAGATTTCTGGAGGTAATATGGCGTTCATTAAAGCACAGGTGAAGTCTGGGGTTTACTACGATTCCGCGTTTCTGATGCAGGCCCAACGTACCCTCGCCGATCTGCCGGGTATTCAGGATGCCGGCGTGGTGATGGGGACCGAGGGCAATAAAGAGCTGTTGGCCCACATCAATTTGCTCTGCCCGGAGGCCGAGGCCGCCAAGCCCGATGACCTGGTTATCGTGGTGCGCGGCGAGACCGAAGAGGCAGCTGAGCTGGCGCTGGCTCGCGTGGATGAGGTTTTTGCCCGGAAGAGCGGCGCGGACCAGGGCGAGTATCGCCCGCAGAGCCTGGAGATGGCGGCGCAACAGCTGCCCAACGCAGGGTGGGTGCTGGTCTCGGTGGCCGGGCGTTACGCCGGCGGCGTGGCCCGCGAGGCGCTGCGCCTGGGTAAACATGTCTTCCTGTTCAGCGATAACGTGCCGGTGGAAGAGGAGATTGCACTCAAGGCGATTGCGGCCGAAAAGGGGCTGCTGGTCATGGGGCCGGATTGTGGTACCGCCGTCGTCCGGGGCGCGGGGCTGGGCTTTGCCAACAAAGTCCGCACCGGCCCGATTGGGGTGGTGGCGGCGGCCGGCACAGGCTTGCAGCAGGTCAGCTCGCGCATCCACCAGCTGGGCAGCGGCATGACCTACGGCATCGGCACCGGGGGGCGCGATCTCTCCGAGAAGGTCGGCGCTGTCACCTTCCGCCAGGGGCTGGAGGTGTTGGGGCGCGACCCGGAGACCAAGGTGATCGTGCTGGTCTCCAAGCCGCCGGCGCCGGCGGTGGCCGCCGAAGTGCTCAAGCTGGCCCACTCCATCCCCAAGCCGGTGGTGGTAGAGTTTATTGGTTACGCGGCACCCTCGCGGCAGAGCGGTAACCTCTTCTTTGCCGGCGGGCTGGACGAGGCGGCGGAACTGGCCGTCGCGCTGGCCAGGGGCGAGTTGCAATTGGAACCGCCGGTGGACGTGAGCAAGTTCGCGCCGGGGCAGCGTTATCTGCGCGGCCTCTTTTCCGGCGGGACGCTGGCTTACGAAGCGCAGTACATCCTGCGCGAATACCTGCCGCGCGTGCTCGCCAATGCGCCGCTGGACAAGGCTGATAAGCTGCCCAACTCCTTCGTCAGCCAGGAACATTGCATTGTAGACCTGGGTGAGGACGAGTTCACCGTGGGGCGGTTGCACCCGATGATGGACAACGAACTCCGCATCCGCCGCCTGCTGGAGGAAGCTGCCGATCCAACTGTGGCCGTCATCATGCTGGATGTGGTGATCGGTTACGGTTCCCATCCCGACCCGGCCGGCGAACTGGGGCCGGCCATTGCCCAGGCGCGCGCGCTGGCGAAGAAAGCTGGCCGCCATCTGGAAGTTGTGGCAGTCGTGACCGGCACGGATGCCGATCCGCAGAACCTCAACGCGCAGATCCGGCAGCTCAAAGAGGCTGGGGCCTGGGTGGATACCAGCAATGCGGCGGTCGTGCGCTATGCCGGGCGGATTCTGCGGGCGCTGAATCAGCCGTCTGAGCCGCCGGCGTTGCCGGGTAAGCCGGTGGACCTGGCGGGGCTGCAAAAGCCGGTGGCCTGCATCAATGTTGGCTTGGAGTCGTTCTACGAGAACCTGGTGGCCCAAGAGGTGCCCGTCGTCCATGTGAACTGGCGGCCCCCGGCCGGCGGTAACGAACGGCTGGCGAGCATTTTGCAGCGGATGAAGGGGAAGTAAGACGGGAAACGTGAAGCGTGAAACGTGAG
>CAYTGR010000048.1:0-34907 GCA_964437445.1 uncultured Anaerolineales bacterium
GTAGCCAGGTCCGGCAAGGATAACCGCTGAAAGCATCTAAGTGGGAAGCCTGCCCCAAGACGAGACCCCCCACCGGGTTAACCGGGTAAGGCCGCTGGAAGACCACCAGTTATTCATAGGCAGGAGGTGTAAGCGCAGTAATGCGTTCAGCCAACCTGTACTAATGGCCGAGGGCTTCTGCCGTCGTATGGAGAACTTGGAGTTTTCGCAGAATATTCAACTGATGGGTGCACTTTACATTGTGAAATAGTCCCTTGGTGATTTGAGCGGCGGGGGTACACCCGGTCCCATCCCGAACCCGGAAGTTAAGCCCGCCAGCGCCGATGGTACTTGGAGGGTAGCCTCCTGGGAGAGTAGGTCATTGCCAAGGGACTTTTTCTTTTGTCACATACGACCCGGCCCTCTACTGAGAGCCGGGTTTTTTAGTTGCGTGCCCTTGACGATCGGCCAGGAAGTGTTAAACTTGGCTAACCAATCTTGGAGGTCGTGTATTGAGATGGTGAAAAGGTGGGAGATGCTGTTGCTCCCAATCGTGGGGGTTAGCTTACTGCTTGCCGGTTGCCAAAGTGTCAATCAGGGGTATGCGGCGGCGGCTCCTACGATGACTACGATGACGGTCGGGAGCGCCGTGCCGACCTCCGTCGTGCCGACCGCGGTACCCACGCCTTTGCCGACCGCCACGGCTACCCTTACCCCTATCCCGACGGCTACCCCAACGTTGTTTCCTTTCCCGGCTACTCCGGTTTTGGCCTGTGCTTATTGGCGAGGGGAGACCCGGAAAGAGACATTGGTCAGTCAACTGGGGGAAACGGTTGATTATCTGGTCCATTTGCCTCCCTGTTATGAGTCTTACCCCGAGGTGGCCTTTCCGGTTCTTTACTTGCTCCACGGTTGGCCGATGGATGAGTATCATTGGGACAATCTGGCGCTGGATGATTTGGCAGATGATTGGATGAGCCGCGGGCTGGTGGGACCTTTTATTGTCGTGATGCCGGGCGCGGTGTCTGATGGGCTCTATGTCAATTCTACCGGCGGGCCGCGCTCCTTTGAGACAGTGGTGGTAGAGGAATTAGTGCCGCTGGTGGATAGCCTGTATCGCACCTGGCGAGCGCCAGCCGGGCGAGCCATCGGCGGAATTTCCCGTGGGGGCGTCTGGTCGTTGGAAATTGGGTTGCGCCATCCAGAGCTGTTTGGAATTATCGGGGCACACAGTCCAGCTCTGTCGGTGAACCATCCTATCCCCAGTACCGATCCTTTTCAGCTGGCGACGGGGGGAGCTCCGGGACAGCGGCTGTACCTGGACGCCGGAGATGTGGATTGGACGCAGGCCAGCACACTCCAGCTGCGCGATTCGCTGCTCCAGGCGGGGGCTGATGTAACCTATCAGCAACATCAAGGCGGGCATGATGATGCGCTTTGGCAGAGTGGGGTAGGGGATTATCTGCAATTTTACACGGCCAGCTGGCCGCAACAGGTGGACGGCTTACCACGTTGGGATGTGGACCCTGAATCTTTGTGGTTGCAGGGGACTCCCAGACCATAGAGGGGGTTGCAATGAACAAAACGGGGACTGTCCCAGGCAGTCCCCGTTTTCATTGAATGGCCGGTTGGGCGAATGCTCTTTATTCCTGATCCCAGAGCCGCAGCAGGGCGGCGATGTCGTACATGGGGACTTTGTCCTGTTCCGCCACCAGTGCATTGAGGGATGTCAAGGCGGCTTTGATGTTGGCATCCGCTTTCTCTTTGTCAAGCGAAAGCACGGCTTGCCAGACAATGGACAGCAATACCGCCAGGGTGTCAAAAGAGGGATAGCCGGCGGGGGTTTTGGAAGAGGTTACCAGGTTGATCTCTGCCTGCCGGGCCGGAATGAGCGTCGGGCTGGTAGTCAGGGCTACGGTGTGCAGACCACGCTCGTGGGCGGCATTGATGAGGTGGCTTACTTCTATGTCAGGGTCAAGCCCCACTGAAATGGCTAACAACAGGTCGCCCGGTTGGGCGTCGCGCAACATCAGGGCCGCTTTGGCTACTTCGGCCCGGAGCGGATAAGCTTTGAGGCCGGCCAGTGAAAGGTAGGTAGCCCATAGCGAGGCCAGCCCATAGCCTTCCATTTTGCTGGTGATGAAGATTCGGGAGGCCTGGTGTATCAACTCGGCCACCCGGGCGATCAGCTCGGCATCGGCTTTCAGAGTCAAGACGCGGTCGCTGACTTCATCGGTGAGATGAGTGATGTAGGGCACCAGTTCTTTATCCTCGGCTTTGCCCGCTTCACGTTGGTAACGCAAGGCCAAATCCGTATTGACGTACCGTTTGATCTCCCGTGAAAGCTCGCGGTAGCCCGAGTACCCCAGTTCTTGTGAAAAGCGGACCACAGTTGCCGGGTCTACCTTGACGCGGTGCGCCAGCTCGGTCGCGGTTAGAAAACCGGCATCCAGTGTATTTTCGAGGATAAAATCGGCCAGGGCCCGAAAACGCGGTGAAAGCTGCTCATATCTTTCCTGAATTCGTTCGCGAAACATGTCAATCCTCCTTATTTGCTCCTTAGGCTGAGTAACCCAGATTTCATTTCGTATTAGTGTTTGCCTTTATATTTTATGATACTCAGCGGCTGGGCCATTGTCAATACTCGTTTGCAAAAGTAACGCTTTTTTAGCTATTTTGTTATGCAAAGTTGGGCCGAAAAGCGGGACATTTAAATTTGGTGGGCGGGAGGGGTGTTGGCTGCAAGGACAATCCCCAATTCAAGGGCTGAGGGGGAGAGCTGGGGCGCTAACACGGTAGAAAGCCGTGTTGGCGTCCTAAAGAGCAGGGGGGCCAGTTGTGGTTGTGCCGCCGGGGTATTTTACCGGGCGTTGCTGCGCACCGACCGGGTGGCGACCAGGGCGGGCAGGAATAACAGGCCGATGAGGAGTAGCCATGGTGCCAGGTCCTGGACGACTACCAGGGCGGCCAACCAGGCCCGTTGCGGACGGGAAATAGCCTGGTCGTTGTGTTCCAGCCAGACACGCCATTCACGTTCCAGCGTAGCGAGGTCAATGTTCAGGCTGCGTTCTAAGCCCGCCGAACAGCCGGCCCCGTCGGCGTAGGCGTTGAGCAGGGCGCGCAGTCCTGACCAGCCATAGGTCTGGCGCAGGTAGGTGGCGACGCTCTGGCTTTGGGCATAGGCCAGGATGATCTGACTTTGTTCCAGGGGGAGGGTGTTACATAGTTGACCCAAGGGGAGGAGCGTGGCCTCACGGCGCGCTTTATCCAGGGCCACGGTGTAAGTTGGGTCAGGCCGGCGCTCAAAGTAGGAAGCCAGGCCCTCGTTGAGCCAGGTAGGCAATCCCTCGTACCCTTCTGCTCCCAAGAGCTGGTAGAGGACGTAATGCGTCAACTCGTGGGGGATGGTGAGCTCCATTTGCAAGGCGGCCTGGGAGGAGGGCGGAATCGCTAACAGTACGACGCCGACAGCGGGGTAGGCTTCTCCGCCGACCCATTCCCGGCCGGCCAACCGGAGCGCGGATTGCAGATCGGGCTGAGAAGGGTAAACGTAGAGAGCGAGCGGCTCACTCAGCACGGGGCTGCCCAGAGCGTTTTGGATCTCTTCTAATGAGGCCTGCGCTATGTCCAGCCCGTTGAGCATCAGAGCAGGCTCGCCGGAGACCCAACGCAGGGTGAGGTTGTCGCGGCGCAGCTCTTGCCAGGCGAAGCGATTGTCTTCGTAGAGAAACGAGATTTCCGCTGTGCGATAAGTTTGTCCTTGCGCGTCCGTGTATTCCCACCAATAGGTGACCTGGGCAAAAGGCGCAAAAAGCTCCTGGCGCAGATCGCGTTCGTAGCGGGCCTGGTTGTTTTCCACAGGTAGTGGATGCAGCTGGGTGTGCTCGGCCGTCCGCAGGTACAGTTTGGCCTCAGGCCCCCATTGACCTGTGGGCAGCAGCAGGGAGACGGTCAGCGTTTGGCCGAAGGTGTAGCTGTAAGGGGTTTGCAGCGTGGCCTGGGCCAGCGCCACGGGAAGGCCGCCCGGCTGCGCCAGGAGCAAGCAACCCAGGATGATTACGTTCAGAATTAGCCGCCGTGGTTGGATCAGTCGGACCACTCCAGTTCGTCTCCTGTGTCGTCGTCTTCATCTGCCCAGAGATCAAGCTCGTCGTCCTCGGATTCAGACTCCCCCAGGGCCTCAGGCGGAGCGAAAAAACGGGCCGAGTCACCGTGGAAAAAGTCTAATTCAGCCAGCGCCTCCTGCGCGGCCTCGCTGAGCGCTTCATTGTCGGCGTGGGCGTAGCGTTCCAGTGTGCGCCGGGCCAAATCCCCCCCAATTTGCCCCAGTGACCAGAGGGCCATTTGCTGCACTTCGGGATCTACGTCTTCTATCAGATAGATCAGCTCGCGGACGGCTGCCCGCAATTCCATTTCTCCACAAGCGCGAGCCGCCTCGTAGCGCATCGCCGGATTGAGGCTTTGCAGTTCCTTGCGCACGATGTTGGCCCACCGCCGGTCGGCATTGCGTCCCATGGCGAAGATGGCGCTGATCCGCAGCGATTCATCGGGGCTGGCGTACGCCTGCTCAATCAGGGTGACGATTTCCTGGGTACCCAGGTAGGCCAGCGCTTCCAGGGTGCGGCGGCGGACCTCCAGGTCTTCGCCAGCTTTCCGGTGGGCAGCCAGCAGGGCCTGATGGGCCATCTCAAAGGGACGGGGCCGGATTTTCTTCAGCTCTCCCAGCAGGATGAAGCGGGCCAGGGCTTGCGCAGCGGCGGCGCGCACCTGGGCGTGCTCATCTTCCAGCAACAGCTGACAGAACGACGGAATGAGCCGCACGTCTTCGTCTTCCCACAGACCCTCAATGGCTACCATGCGCACCTGAGGGTCGGTATCAAATAGCGCCAGCCGGAAGCAGGCCGCAAAGTCCAGCTCGTAATCGGCTTCGGCCATCTCACTCAACGTCTGGATCAGCTCGCGGCGCACCAGAAGGGGCAGGCTCGGCCAGAGCCGGCTGAGCCGCGTCTCGTCCTCAGTCAGCAGGCCGGAGAGAAAGTGCAAGGCGCGGCGATCCGGCATTTGCTGCGCCTCTTCCAGCGGTTGCCATAGCTGCTCGGCGGCGGTTACAGCGGGGGTGGGGTGAGCGGGCATCGCTTTATCTTCCTTCTTGCTTCTTGGCTTGCTTCTTGGGTTTCAGGGGGTCGGTAAGTTGATGGGGAAGAGGATGTCCAGAGCGGTGATGGCGACGAAGAGCACCAGGAAGAGCATCAGGGCTACCTGATGGATGCGTTCTTCTATCGCGGGCGTGATCGGTTTATGGCGCAGCTTCTCCACGATGACGAAGAGGATCCGTCCGCCGTCCAACGCCGGGATGGGTAACAGGTTGAAGATCGCCAACCCTACGCTCACGATGATGAGAATACTGAGGATGGGGTAAAGGGAGCCGTAGGCGACGCTTTGTTGGACCGATTGGGAAGCGATACGGCTGATGCCAATGACGCCGACGGGGCGGGCCTCTTCCACCGGGATCAGGCCGCGCAGGATGTAGACGGGCGCCATCACGGTAGACAGTGTCACCATGGCAAAATATTCCGTTCCTCGCACGAAGGCTTGCGGCAGCGAGTAGCGTTTCTGCTGTCCGGGTATGATCTGCCCGCTCAGCACAATACCCATCGGCCCCTGACCGGCGGGGGGGTGCGAACGCGGGGTCAGGGTCACGGGCAGCGTTTCCCCGTTGCGCTCTACCGTCAACGAGACCGGTTGGTCCAGATGGTCTTGAGTGTAATTGGTCACGTCGTCAGCGGCCTGGACCGGCTGGCCGCCGATGGCGACAATCACATCTTGAGATTGCAGTCCCGCCTGGGCGGCCGGTGAATCGGGGGCCACTTCATCTATGGTAACACGGACGGCGGGAATGCCGCTGCTAAAGAGGATCACGGCCACGACCCAGGCAGTCAGAAGATTCATCAACGGGCCGCCGAAGAAGATCAGGAAACGCTTGCCCGCCGGTTGGGCGTAGAGACTATGCCGCCGGCGCTCGGCTTCCGCTTCCGCCTGGGTGAAAGCATCGTTCGGGCAAAATTCGCCGGTCTCAGCGGGGACAGTTGATTTTCCGCCAGCATCTTCCCCTTCCAGGCGCACAAAGGCGCCGAACGGAATCAAGTTAAGGGTGAACTCGGTTTCGCGCCAGCGAAAGAGGCGAACCAGGCGCGGGGGAATGCCAATGCCGAATTCATGGGCCCACACGCCGGCCCATTTGGCCATCAAAAAGTGACCGAATTCGTGCAAGACCAGCAGCGGCACCAGGGCCACCAGGAAGGACAGGATGGTCAATCCCGTCTGGCCGAAAATATTAGTAAGGTTGGGCATGTTTTTTTCTCCTTAGGCCTGCTCTAAGACCTACTTTATTACCCGCATTATACTCTATCCTGTGGGGGGTGTCCAGATGACCCGCTTGCTATCTGGCCCCCTCCGGTTATACTTACCACTCAGGAGAACAACATGCGTCGGCGATATTATCGGTGGATTTTTCTTCTGGTGATCCTTGTGCTCCCGTGGGGCAGTTGTCCGCGGGTGGTCCAGGCGCAGGATGAGCGTCTGGTCCTGGCCTTCTACTACGCCTGGTTTGACGCGAACACCTGGGCACTCCCCCTTTCGGATCAGCCGGTGCAGTCTTATGCCTCCGCCGATCCGGCAGTCATTGAGCACCACGTCTTGCAGGCTCAGCAGGCCGGATTAGATGCGTTGGTGCAGGCGTGGTACGGTCCCGACGCCGCCAACAATCAGACGGAGCCGAATTTCCGTATCCTGTTGGATAAAGCGCTGGCCCATGGACTCAACGCGGCCGTCTCGGTGGACCTGGGGGGGCCGTTTCTGCAGAATACCGGTGCTATGGCGACAGCGTTGGCGACCTTACGGGAGGGCCATGCGCAACACCCGGCCTATTTGCGCGTTGGTGGACGCCCGGTAGTCTTTTTCTGGCGACAGGAGCGTTACAGCGTGGAAACCTGGGCCACGCTCCGCCAGCAGGTAGATCCGGATCGGACAATGCTATGGATCGCCGAAGGGGCGCGCCCTGAATACCTGGAGGTCTTTGACGGCCTCTATCTCTACAGCGTGGCCTGGTCCGAAAATCCGGCCGGGGTGTTGACCCGCTGGGGCGGGGAAGTGCGCCAATGGAGCGCCGCCCACAACACGTTCCGCTACTGGGTGGCGACCGTGATGCCCGGCTACGATGACCGTGTCACCGGGCGGTCGGATGCTTTTGTGCGGTCGCGCGCCGAGGGCAGCTATTATCAGCAAACCTGGGACGGCGCGCGCGCCAGCCAGGCGGATTGGGTGGTGGTAACCAGCTTCAACGAATGGTTGGAAGGGACCCAGATTGAGCCTTCGTCTACCTATGGAGACTTTTATCTGAACCTGACGGCGCAGCTGGGGGCCGGGTATCGCAGCGCAGCCGCGCCCGCACCGACTGCGACCGCGTCCCCCTCGCCGACGCCGCTGCCGCCCTCGCCAACTGCGACGGTGCCGCCTCCGCCGACGCCGACCCCTTTGCCACCCACTGACACTCCCACACCAACTCTGACTCCGACGGTCACGCCGACGCCCACGGCTACGCGACTCTATTTCGTCACCCCGACCGACACGCCGGTCTATAGCGCCCCTCCGACGGTCAACCTGCCCCCGGCTCCGACCGTCTATCTCTATGGTCAAAAAACCGCAGAGCCTGTCCCGGCGCGCCTGCAGCCGGTGGAAGGTGGGCGTCCCCAACGGCTTTGTAGCCCCTTCCTGGCGATCATCCTGTTGGGGTTAGGGGCCCTGCTCAAGGTCAAACGCTTCTGGTGATAGGGCCGGGGCATTAAAAAGAGGCCTGACCGGTTAGACAGCCGGTCAGGCCCCTGGATGATGGTTGGCTTTACCGCTACTTAAAGATCAGCTCTTCCAGCCGGCTGATTTCCTCTGGGGGCACATCGGGAAAACGCAGGCCGCCTTTGACCTCGGCGCCGACTTCTTTAAACTCGTACCCACTCATGCTCAAGACCACGTCGCGGGCGCCGGTGAGCATTTGCAGTAGCCCCCAGAGGGGGTTTTTAGAGAAGTTGGTATCCAACACCTGGATCTTGCCCCCTTTGAGGTAAACCACATCGGCCCGCAGGCTGCGTTTGGGATCAGGGGTTGTGATAATAATGCGTTTGTTGGTCAGGATGAATTGCCATTGATGGTAAGTCAACCAGCCCTGCCCGCCTTGGGCCAGCAAGAGCAACCCCAGCAGTGCCAAAAGGCCAGTAATATATTCAATCAGGGTTTCTACCTGGAGGAGCCAGAATATCAACGTCAGCGGAGCGGCCACTCCCGCCAAGACGAGCCCTACACGCAGCATGATCTGCGAAGCTACCTGCCGGTAATCCGCCATGTGGATGACCAGCTGCACTTCTTCGCCTTGCAGGTAGTGCGGGGCCGGCAATACGGTCTCATAAAGCGCCCCTTGCAGGCGCTTGAAGAACTTGACGATGGCCCCGCCCCCTGCCAATGCCTGGGGCTCAGGTGTCGTTTCTTCGCTCACGGTATCACGGCAACGGAATGATCAACGTTTGGCCGACCTGGATGAGATCACTGGTCAGGTTGTTACGGGTTTTGATTTTATCCGCCGAGACGCCAAATTTACGGCCGAGGCTATATAACGTATCGCCGGAAACGACCACATAGGTCACTTCTTTGGTGGCACCCTGGCTGGAGATGTTACCGGCCGGGGTCGTCAGGGGGCTGGCGGTCGGGCCGGGCATCGGCGTGATGAAGGTGATCGGCGGCTGGACGGTGGGCG
This sequence comes from uncultured Anaerolineales bacterium, assembly GCA_964437445.1. Classification (GTDB taxonomy): domain Bacteria; phylum Chloroflexota; class Anaerolineae; order B4-G1; family SLSP01; genus CAYTGR01. The sequence continues at coordinate 8,783 of CAYTGR010000048.1, forward strand.
AGGTAATTGTCGGCTGCGCAGTCCCAACCGGCAGGCCGCCCATGGCTTCATCCCAGACCTCGCGCCCGACATTTTCAATGGTTTGCAGGTTGGGTGAATTGCGGGTATTGACCAACCGTTGGGCCGTCCACCAGGGGAGGAAATTATCCACCAGCCAGCCAATGATGATAAAGGTGATGACCACTCCGATGAAGTAGGAAAGCAACTTGACCAGGTTCTGGGAGAGCGCCTCTTTCTTGAAAATTAACCAGAGTGCCCAAACGAAGCCCAAGATGATCAAGAAAATGGTCAACAACGCTTTGAAGTCCATCTGTTTCCTCCTTGCAAAAATGTGTTATGAATATCAACCGGCCGGTGGACAGCTCTCTGCCGGCAGGAAACCCAACGGGTCCACAAAACCAGTCTGACGCTTATCGTAAATGGCATAGTGTAAGGCCGGGGTAGAACTATCCATGCCCCCCACGGCTCCGACCGGCTGTCCTACCTTGACCGGGCCTGGTGGGGCGGTATAAGAGCGCAAACCGGTTAGCCAGACACTCCATTCTTCGTTTTCAATTTGCACAGCCAGATGGCCTTTAAGATCGGTATACCGGGTCAGGGTACCGGTGATGGGGGAGAGCACCAGTGAAGATTGCGGCGGCACCAGAGTCACGCTGGGCAATAGACCGCAGGTCGCCTCGCCAATCTCTGCCGGTGATAGATGCAGCGGCGAAATTTGCGGGGCCAGTTCCGGCGCGCCGTCGGTGTGCGGTGCAACCAAACAGCTGGTGACCTGCGGCGCACGGCAGCGTGTTGAAGTGACCTCCGGCGTCGGCTGGCCGTTGATCTCGGTACGGGTGACCCAGAGCTTATCCACCAATTCCTGTCCCAGCAGCGCGGGCGCCAGTACGTAAGGTGGCAGCCGTTGCTCGTTATCCTGGGCCAGTTGCGCTTGAATTGCCAGGTGGACCGGCCAGGCGCCCAAAGCCTGGAGGCGGTAGCTGCGTCCCTGAACGTCGGTGTGGGTCATGTTCTGGTGGAAAACGTCGTAGCCGTTCATGACGTAGGCCGATTGATCGGGGTTGGCCTGGCTGGCCGGCCCCGCGTTGTAGTAGAGGTAACACCGTTTGAGGAGCGCCGGATCGGTCGTCGTATAATGCACGTCCGGACAGTACTCCTTGAAGGTGCGGGCCCCCAGCCGCAGCTGATAGGCGACCTCCCAGGCGCTGATCGGGCCGGGCGGAAAGCAGGGCTGCTGTCCGGTGCGGATGGCGGTGTACATCCCCATGATCCCTTCGCAGTTGGCGGGATTTGTCGCTTGCAGCCCGCCTTCCTTGTACCACAACGTGAGCGGTACCACCGGCGGCACGTCCTCCAGGTAAGCCACCAGCGCCGAAATGCTGGCCCAGCTGGCCACTTGCTGCTGTTGTTCTGGCGTCAAATGGTAACGTGCGTTCCAGACGGCCTGGCTCCCCAGGCTCAGGGTAAGCGGCAACCCAATGAACAACAACGCATCGCCCATCCCCTGGAGCATCATTGACAGGACTTTACGCCCTTCAATTTTCAAGAAGGGAATCGCGTAAACCCGTAGCCATTGCGACAGCCACGGAGGGATGATGGCCGATAGCGTTCCCATAATCTGAACTCAATTATAACCTGTATTTTTGAATTATACAAGCCTTGCAAATTAAGCAAATATGGGAAATTGCACATTAAAAGGATGCGTAGCTCTGGAGTGGCCAGGGGCGCACACGCTTGCTTCTGATCTCTCCCTGTGGTATAGTAAGCCCCAATTCCGGGCGGGAGGAACGCTATGCTGAAGAGCCATACCTGTGGTGAGTTACGCGCGGCCCACGAAGGGCAGGAGGTCACCCTCGCCGGTTGGGTGAACCGGCGACGTGATCACGGTGGATTGATTTTCATCGTCTTGCGGGATCGTTGGGGGCTGACCCAGGTGGTCGCCAGCCCTGATATTGCGCCTGAGGCGCACGCCGTCGCCGATCAAGTGCGCGGCGAGACGGTGATCCAGGTGCAGGGGGTGGTCCGCCGGCGCCCGGCCGACCAGGTGAACCCCGATTGGCCGACCGGTGAGATTGAGGTGGAGGCCCGCGCGGTGCGAATCCTCAATACGGCCAAGACGCCGCCGTTCTACATCCACGAGGAATCGGCGGTGGATGAAGCGTTGCGGATGCGGTATCGTTTCCTGGATTTGCGCCGGGCGCGGATGCAGCGGAACATCATCCTGCGGCACAAAGTCGTCAAATTCATCCGGGATTACCTGGACGCCCAGGGCTTCCTGGAAATTGAGACCCCCATCCTCTTCAAGTCCACGCCGGAGGGGGCCCGGGATTACCTGGTGCCGAGCCGGGTGCACGCGGGTAAATTCTACGCGCTGCCGCAATCGCCGCAGCAGCTCAAGCAACTGCTGATGGTGGCCGGCTTTGAGCGCTACTTTCAGATCGCGCGGTGCTTCCGCGATGAGGATCTACGCGGCGACCGCCAGCCGGAGTTCACGCAGCTGGACCTGGAGATGGCCTTTGTGGAGCGCGACGAGATCCTGGACCTGGTCGAGGGGCTGTTCACGGCGCTGATTCCGGCGGTGACACCGCAGAAACATGTCCTTTCCCCCTTCCCGCGCCTGGCTCACCATGAGGCCCTGGCGCGGTACGGAGTGGATAAACCCGACCTCCGCTTTGGCATGGAGCTGGTGGACCTGACCGATCTGGCGCGGGAGAGCGGCTTCACCGTTTTCCGGCAGGTGGCCGAGAGCGGCGGGCAGGTCAAGGGGATCGCTGCGCCCGGCTGCGCCGCTTACACCCGCCGCGAGCTGGACGGGCTGGCCGAATTGGCGAAAGGCCAGGGCGCGAAGGGGCTGGTGACGTTGGCTTTCACCGCTGAGGGCGTCAAGGGACCGGCGGCCAAGTTCCTGAGTGAGGGCGAGGTGGCGGCGATTGCGGAACGGCTGGGCGCCCAGACCGGCGACCTGGTCTGCATCGTTGCCGACCTGCCGCAGGTTGTGGGACCCGCGCTCTCCGCGCTGCGGCTCACCTTCCGCGACCGCTTGCAGCTGGCCGACCCGAACCTGATGGCATTCGGCTGGGTGCTGGATTTCCCGATGTTTGAGTGGAACGCCGAGGAGCAACGCTGGGACGCCGCCCACCATCCCTTCACCATGCCGCGCCCCAATACGTATGAGGCGATGATGGCTGACCCGACGGCGGTGCTCTCCGATGCCTACGATCTGGTCTGCAACGGCTACGAGCTGGCCTCCGGCAGCATCCGCGTCCACGATCCCCAGATCCAGATGGACATTTTCCGCGTACTGGGGTATCCTGAGGACGAGGCGCGGGCGCGCTTTGGGCACATGATGGAGGCCTTCTCCTACGGTGCGCCGCCGCACGGCGGGATGGCGCCCGGCATTGATCGCCTGGTCATGTTGCTGGCCGATGAGACGAGCATCCGGGAGGTCATCGCTTTCCCCAAGACGACGCAGGCGACCGATCTGATGGCCGACGCGCCCTCTCCGGCGACCGAGCGGCAATTGCGGGAACTGCACATCCGCCTGGCGGAGTAAAGAAAAAGACTAAGAAGGGATTTTGCGCACGGCGGAGTCGTGCGCAAAATCCCCCCCTATAAAATTCCTCCCTTGTAAGCGCCGGGAAGGACTTGATCCATGACATTGCTTTTCCAAAGTCCCTCTTTTGACCTTTCGGAAGAAGTGCAACCGGGAGTGTTTCGCCTGGAAAGCCCCGGCCGCTCGCTGGTAGGAGTGGCCGGGGTGGAGATCCGGCGTGGCCGGCGCAACTACCTCATCACAACGGATGCGTTGCGGTTGGGGCGCGTGGAGCAACGCATGATGGAGGATGCTCACGGCAAGAGCGAGGAGATCGCCCTTTACTACCAACAGCTGCACGATATCGCGCTCAGCGTCCGTTTTCGGCTTTATCCCAATCGGCCTTTTATGCTGTTGCGATTGACCGCGACCCATACCGGCGGCGAGCCGGTGGCCCTGCAGCGGTTCCTCTTCCGCACCCTGCCGGGGGGATTTAAACCGCTGGAGCCGCCCACCGGTTGCTACGTCAACGGCTGGGCTTCCTGGTCGCCGGCTCGCTTTCTGCCGGCGGCCGGCCGCGACCCTCGGCCGCTGTTGCCGCTCCAGTTACTCGCCGGGCCCAGCAGCCACAATGCCGGCGTCCCGTGGGGCGGCCAGCTCGGGCGCTTTTGGAGCGAGACGGTCGGCGCGGTGGTCACTGCCCGCGAAGCGCTGGTCGTCGGTGGGGCCTCGCTGGCCGACCAGTTCGTCCAGACCTGGGTGGATCTGCGCCCCGGTCACCTGGCCCTGTGGCTCCAGTCGCAGGCCGACGGAATCTCCTTGAGCGCCGGAGAGGCCGTTTCCTCTGAGTGGTTTTACCTGGAATGGGTGGCGCTGCCTAACCAGGACCCGCTGGCCCAATACGCCCACGCGGTGGCCCGCCAGATGGCGGTGCCGCCGTTGCGCTCCGTGCCCGTTGGCTGGTGTTCGTGGTACATTTTCTGGGCGCAGATCGGCGAGGCGCAGATGCTGGAGAATCTGGCAACGGCGGCGGTGCTTGCCGACGAACTGCCCTTACAGCTCATCCAGTTAGATCAGGGGTACGAGCCGGCCTGGGGCGACTGGTTGGAGCGCAACGCGCGTTTCCCGCACGCCTTGGATTGGCTGGCGCAGCGCATCCGCGGCTCGTCGTTGACGCCGGGCCTGTGGTTAGGGCCCTTGACGGTGCACAAGAACTCACGCCTCGCGCGCGAACATCCCGATTGGCTGCTGCACGACCGGCGCGGACGGCTGGTGAACGCCGGCCTGGTCGGCCCTGCCCTCGGCCGCGCCCTGGATCCGACCCATCCGGGGGTGGAAGAACATCTGCGGAAGCTGATTGATACGGCAGTCAACCGGTGGGGCTACTCTTTTCTGAAGCTGGATTTTCTCTACGCCGGCGCCCTGCCCGGACGGCGGAATAACCCCCGGCTGACGCGGGCGCAGGCTTACCGCCATGCGCTGCGGATCATCCGGGAGGCGGCGGGTGAGGAGACCTTCCTGTTGGGCTGCGGAGCCCCGCTGGGGCCGTCGGTCGGGCTGGTGGATGGGATGCGCATCGGGCCGGACACGGCCCCGACCTGGGAGCCGAACAATTACGGCCTGCGCCGGATTCTGCGCACCGATCCCGGCCTGCCCAGTCTGCGCAACAGTTTGCGCAACGGTGCGACCCGGGCCTGGATCCACAAACATTGGTGGCTCAATGATCCCGATGCGCTGATGGTGCGCGATTCTCAGACCTCGCTCACCGCCGACGAGGTCATTACCCAGGCCACCTTGATCGGGTTGAGCGGCGGGCTACTCATCCTTTCAGATGACCTGGCGCGTCTGCCCCTGGAACGCCGCCTGATTGCCGCGGCGCTGTTGCCACCGTTGCAAGAGGACATGGGCGCGCTGGACCTGTTCCGGCGCTCGTTGCCGGAGGAACTGTACGTGCCGATGGTTCGCCCGTGGGAGCGGTGGCAACTGATCGGCCTCTTCAACTGGGAGGATCAACCGGTGGAGCGGGACCTGCCCCGCGATCTACCGGGGATGGACGCCCGGCGGGCCTATCACATCGTGGATTTCTGGCACCGGCGCTATCTACGCCGGGAGATCGGGATGCCGTACCCGACTTTCACGCTGCCGCCGCACGGGGCAGTGCTGTTGGGCCTGCGGCCGGTGCGACCCACCCCGCAGCTGGTCGGGACGACGTTCCACATCTCTCAAGGGGGAGAGGTCACGGCCTGGGAGTGCAGCGCCCAGGCCGTGACGTTGACCCTGGACCTGAATCGGACCGCGGCCGGCGAGGTCTGGCTGGCGTTACCCCGCCCCCCGACCGCGACGGTCTGGGAGGGGCAGCCGCTGCTTCCTGAGGCGGTCCGGGCGGTGACCCCCGGCGTCTGGGCGGTGGCCTGCCGGGTGATCCGGCGTGGCACGCTGCGGGTGGAATGGGCCGCCGAGACGAAATAGCTCACCGCTACCAGCCCCTTAATCCGTTTAGCCCAGCCAGACAGGTGAACCAGGTCAGGGCGAGGTTGCCGGCGGCGTGCCGCACCGTGATGGCCCGATGCTCCCCCTGAGTGTTCTACCACCCAGCCCAACGGCTGACCACAGACTACCAGTTGAAGAAGCATGATCAGCGGTCAGTTGAATCTGACCGATTCTGTCATCATTCGGAGTATAATGGGGTTATCCGTTGATGAAGGTGTCCCATGACCAACGTTGCCACCCGTTTGATCTCACTGATCCTGCTGCTGCAGACGCGGCCCAGCTGGAAGGTTGCCGAACTGGCCGCCGAGTTGGGCGTCTCGGAGCGGACGGTGCACCGCTACTTAGAGATGTTGGAGGAGATGGGGATCCCTATCTATTCAGAGCGCGGGCCTTACGGGGGCTTTTCGTTGCTGCGCGGCTACAAACTGCCGCCGTTGATCTTCACGCCGGAGGAGGCGACGGTGCTGACGATGGGGGCCGGGTTGGTCCGCACGCTCTGGGGGCAGACTTACGCCGATGCTGTGACCTCCGTGACGGCCAAGCTCAACAATGTTTTGCCCGACGATTTGCGGCAAGAGATCGCCGAGGCGCAGGAGCGGCTGGTCATCGTCGGGGTGACGGCGCGGGATTACCGCCCCTGGGAGCCTTTGCTCCACACGTTGCGCGGCTGCCTCGGGCGTTACCAGCGGGTCCAGCTGGAGTATCAGGGGTTTTCGCAAGAGCTCACCTGTCGCGAGGTGGACCCCTACGCGTTGGCCTTCTATGGCGGCTTCTGGTACCTGGTGGGCTATTGCCATCTACGCCAGGAACTGCGCACATTCCGGGTGGACCGCATCCAGAAGGTCACGCCGTTGCACATCCGGTTTAATCCACCCCGCGATTTCTCGGCCCGGGAGTACATGGTGCGGACGATGCGGATGGAGAGCCGGGCGACGGCGGTGGTGGAGCTGGCGGCCGTGGTCGCGCCGATTGTGCGCGAGCGGTACGGCCACTGGATGGAGTTGGCCGAGCATGAGGATGGCTCGGTCACGGCCCGCTTCGGTATCAGCGACCTGGATTGGCCCGCCGGCTGGGTGCTGGGCTGGGGCGCGGCGGCCCGCGTCCTGGCACCGCCCGAGCTGGTCGCCCGCGTCAAGCAGGAGGCGGAAACGTTGCTGCGGCAGTATCAGACGGAACCTTGAAGGGGTGGTTACAGCCACAGCGGGAGGGGCATTTTTAGGCCAAAGGCAATGACTTTGATGGTTCATCACGCCCAGAGCGTTAGCTGTTGTTGCGCCGGGGGCTGATAGACGGGGAAGCGCGTGGCAAGCCGGTGATGCTGGCACAACTCGTTGAAGAGGCGGGACAGCCGGGCGGCGTCCGGCACGTCACAGGAGTAACGGTCACCATACGTGCGTTCGTATTTTTCACGCACGCCGGGAAACAAAGCGTCCAGTTGGCGATAATAATAGGCCCGCTGCCGGTCGCGGAGCGTCATACCCAGCCCGGGGAGGATGTACGCAGCGCCGTGGGCCGCGGCTTGTTCCACGATGGCGGTGATGTTCTCCGCGTTATCCTCCAGAAAGGGCAGGATGGGCATCATGGTCACGCCCGTCTGGATGCCGTGAGCGGCCAATACTTCCATGGCAGCGAAACGCGCCGAGGGGCTGGGTGCGCCCGGCTCTAACTGGCGCGCCAGCGCATCATCAGCGGTGGTGATCGTAAAGCTGACGCTGGCGTGAACCTGGTTGAGGCGGCGCAGCGTCTCCAGCTCTTGCAACACGCGGTCGCTTTTGGTGACTATGTGCACCGGGAAGTCGAATTCGGCGATCACCGCCAGGGCCTGACGGGTCAGGCTGAAGCGGGGCGGCAGTGGCATGAAGGGATCGTTCATGGACCCCAGTCCGATGGTGCCTTTCACTCGCTTGCGGGCGAGTTCTTGGCGTAACAATTCAATGGCGTTGACCTTGACCAACACCTCACCGTCAAAATTCTCAATCTGGTAACACTCGCTTCGGCTGTCGCAGTAGATGCACCGGTGGGCGCACCCTCTATACAAATTCAGGTTGTACTGGAGGCCAAACCAGGTATCCGGTTGCCTGACGTGCGCCAGCAGCACCCTGGCCCGAATTTCTTTAATAATCATTGTGAGTGCGCCAGCGCGCGTTTGACGATCTCCCGCCGCCGCCGGGTGTAGCCGGTGTCATCCGCCAGGCGAGAGAGCGCCCGCTTACCGGCCGGCGCGGCGTATTGCAGCTCTGCGGTGGCGGCGGGCAACTCCAGTTCGGTCAGCACGAGCAGCGTGTAGTAGAAGGGGAAGCCGCGCCAGCGGCCGCGCGCGTCGCGGCGCCGGGCCAGCCGTGCTAAGTGTTCAGTCGGCCACGATCCCGCTGAAGTGAGGTCGCCCGCTGCCAGGTGGCGTAGCCAACCGAGCCCGGCGTGAGCGCACTCGCCGACGGTGCAATGGTCGCGGACGTAGCATTGCGCGGACAGCCATGCTTCGGCCTGAGCCGTCACGTGAGCGGCCACGCCCAGGAGTCGCAACAGTCGCACCGTCTCGGCGGTGAGGAGCGCGCGCGCTGCCAGGCGGGTGCGCAACGGCTCGCCGGTGAAGAGGGGGAGGCCGGGTTGCGCCGTGGCGTGGATGGCCGGCAGCGCGGCGATCAACATCTCGCGCGTGGCCGGTATCGCGGCCGGGGCGAGGGGGTCGCCCCAGAAATAGGCCGCGTTCAGTGCGTCCAGCGTGGTCAGCCAGTGCAGGGGGGTCGCGTTCATATCGCACCTCCATGAAAGATCCTTCTTAAGGATACCCTGGCTTTATGTCAAGAGACGTCATATTCTTGCGGGAATGATGATATAATGAGTAGCGGGACTTCCCACGACTTCAGGGTTCACCGGCGGTGAACCGTTCACGAATGCAATGCGAATACGTGATAGGGTATTCGTGGACGGCCAGGGATTATTTTCAGGGGAATTCCCCATGCACTGGCGTTCACCAGCGGGGGGGGATGAGAATAGGTTTGTAGTGCCGCGCTTGAGCGCGGCTAAGACGGCGCTAAAGTTAGCGTCTCAGCGTTTCAGCGTGTTTGTAGTGACGCGCTTTAGCGCGGCAAAACGGCGCTGAAGCGCCTCACTACAAACACAGTGCTATTTTCAAGGGAGGAGATTTCATCCTTCCACCTTCATCCTTCATCCTTTCAAATGTGAGCGGTGAGCAGGAAACAGGAACTTCCTTACTGCTCTCTGCTTACTCCTTAACTGGTTTCTATATTTCAGAGGTGCCGAGGTTGGACATGACATTGCGCGACGGGGAGCGGGTTTATCTGGAGCACTACGACGCCAGGTGGGGGATGCGGCGCTGGCACCCGGCCCGGCTGCGTCTGGATCCGGTGGCCGGTACACTGACGTTTGCCTTCAGGAGAGGTTGGGGGCGGCCCGCCCCCCTGACGTTGCCTCTGTCGCGGGTCACCGGGTTCCAGGTGCAGCAGCGGCCGCTGCCTCAAGGTGGGTTATACGAGGCTGCTGTGTTGGTGCTGTTGATCCTGCCGGCCACTTATTTCCTGGAGCGTTATCAGCTGAAGGGCTTCTGGTGGAAAATGCTGTTGAACCTCTTGCCCCTGTTGGTGGCGGCCGGTTTAGGGGCGTTGGTGCCCCAGGCGCTCAAAGTCCCGGTAGTGTGCCTGAGCTGTCCGCCGGACGGAGATGAGATGCGCGCGCCGTCGCCGATAAGGCCATTCGACCGGGCGTTGCAAGACCGGCTCCGGCGCGAATTGGAAGAGCAGGGGCATACCGTCACCGACGCTGAGCTGGAAGGCGCTGTAGCGGGCCAGTGGGAGACGCTCCCGCCGCCGGTCCGGCAGGCTTTAGAGCGGCTGGACTCGCTTACCGATTACCTGTCACCCCACATTTACCGGCTGCACGGCCGTGGCTGGCGCAGCATTCTTCAAACTCACGGGCTGGCCGAGCAGCTGGAGGCTGTGTTGCAGAGCTGGCACGCTCCCATCGCCGACTGGGATACCCAGCCGGCCATCGCCTGGGAAGCGAGCCAGCGGTTAGTGATTTTGACCCAGTTGATCGCGCTGCTGGTGGTCGGGCTGGGTATCGGCTATACGCTCTGGCGGGCTGTGGGCAGCTGGTAGCGCGCTTATCCGTAATGCCGCCGGTATTCGGCGGCGACCAGGGCCGGGCTGAGCGTGGGGTGATAGAGCTCCGGTGAGGTGACGCAGAGCCCGCCGACTATGGTCGCCAGCCGGAGCGCGGTGCGCACATCGTACCCCTGAGTGTGCCCGTAGAAAAAGCCGGCGAAGAAAGCGTCGCCCGCGCCGTTGGAATCGCGGAGCGCATAGTCCGCGATAATCGGCTCCTCCCACCACTCCCCCGCCGCCGTCAAGGCGGTAGCGCCCTGGGCCCCGTGCGTGCAGACGACCAGCTGTTTCCCGGCGGCGATCTGCTGCTCCATGAAGTCGCGGTAGGCGGGCAGGCGGTCGGAGCTCAGGAAGAGGTAATCGGCGGCGGCGATGAAATCGGCGTGGTAGGGAGTCTGCCCGTCGTAATCGTGGATGTCACACCAGAGCGGCTTGCTGTGCGCCCGGCAGAGGGGAATCAACCGCCGGCAGTAGGGGGAGATGTTGAGGACGACGGCGTCGCTGGACGCAATCACCCTCTCCAGCCGCACCAGATCCATTTCCGGGTCAGATGTCCCGTAGGCGACGAAGATAGAAATCCGCCGCCCGTGCGCATCCATCAAGTTGACGTGGCGCTGGGTCCCGGCCGGATCCGGCTCGGCCAGGAGCTCAATCCCTGTCTGCGTCAGGCGGGCGCGGAGCCGTTCCCCGTATTCGTCGGCACCGAGCAGCGTGTGCAGCGTGACCCGCAGCCCTAATCGCTGGAGGTTGAGCGCTTTGCCGGCCGCCGTCCCCCCGATGGTCTCATGACAGGCGCGGCTGAAGACGGTCTGCGGGGCGGGTTGGGGGAACTCGTCCAGGTAGATCAGCGTGTTGAAGGTGACCGCCCCTGTTACCAGCACCTGGCAGGGCCGGGGGGCGGCTGGAGCGGCGTCCACGGTGTTCATTCCCCGATGATCTTGACCAGCACTCGCTTGCGCCGCCGGCCGTCAAACTCCCCGTAGAAGATCTGCTCCCAGGGGCCAAAATCCAGCCGGCCGGCGGTGACCGCCACCACCACCTCGCGCCCCATCACCTGCCGCTTGAGGTGGGCGTCGCCGTTGTCCTCGCCAGTCTGGTTGTGGCGGTAGCGGCTCAGCGGCTCGTGCGGGGCAAGCGTTTCCAGCCAGTCGTCGTAATCTTGGTGGAGGCCCGGTTCATCGTCGTTGATGAAAATAGAAGAAGTTATGTGCATAGCGTTCACGAGACACAGCCCTTCCTGGATGCCACTTTCCCGCAGGCAGGCCTCTACTTGCGGCGTGATGTTGATGAACGCGCGCCGCGTGGGAACGTTAAACCAGAGCTCTTGACGGTAACTTTTCACGGTACTCTCCTGGGAGGTAGATCGTCAAAGATGGCCGCCGCTGGACCATTGACGGACGACAGACTCCTGGTTGCATGGCCGGAGGGCTGTCGTCCGTGCCTGTCTGGCCGTGGCAGTTACGGCTGAGCCGGGATCGCGGCCGCCAGGAAGTCTGCCAGCAGCGCCGTCACCGCGGCCGGTTGTTCCTGGGTGCAGATGTGACCGGCCTCTTTGATGATTGCGAGCCGGGCGCCGGGGATTTGCCCGGCCATGGCTTGCGCTTCGTGCGGCGGCCGGGAACGGTCGTCTTCACCCACGACCACCAGGGTCGGCGCGGTGATCTCCCCCAGCCGTTCCATGATGGAAGCGCGGCCGAAGATCGCCCGGCCCAGCGCGACAATGCTGGGAATCTGCGCAGCCGGGAGCGCGAGCAGGTGATTCTTAAAGCGCTGCACCAGCTCGGGCTGGCGTTCAAAGGTGAGGCCGGCAAAAAAGAAGGGCGGGCAGGCCTCGGCCAGGGGCGGTGGCATGACACCGGCTTTCTCCAGCATGTCTAACATTTGGAAGAAGCGGGCTTGGCTGGCCGGTGGCTCAGCGCCGACGTGCGAATCCATGATGACCAGCGCGGCGACCGCCTCCGGGTGGTTCAGGGTGAGGTAGGTGGCCCACATCCCGCCGACCGAGAGTCCAACCACGGCAAAGCGCTGGAGCTCCAACGCCTGGGTGAGCGCCCAAAAGTCATCGGCCAGCGCGTTGAGGCTGGTGGGGATAGCAGGCAGCGGCTCGGAACGCCCGTGCCCCCACAATTCCGGCACGATGCAGCGATAGGTCTGCGCGAGCGTCTGGACCTGCGGTTCCCACATGGTGGCCTCCCACAGATAGCTGTGGCCGAACAAGACCGGGAACCCGCTCCCGTGCTCTTCGTAGAACATCCGGCGACCTCTGATGGTAACGTATGGCATCCTGTCCCTCCTTAACGAAAATAGAAATCAGTTTGTAGTGAGCAGTGACTATCACCCGCATGACTGCTCACCGCTCACATTTTTGTTATCGCGGGTGTGGCGACGCCACGCGAAAAGAGTTGTTGGATCAATGAGTCGCGCAGTCAGCAGGGCTGGGCTCAGCCGGGCAGCCCGTTGCGGATGATCACGTCCCGATACCAGTAGGCGCTGTCTTTGGGGAGCCGCTCCTGGGTGGCATATTCCACCCGGACCAGGCCGAAACGTTGCGTATAGCCCTTGGCCCACTCAAAGTTATCCACCAGCGACCAGACGAAGTAGCCAGCCAGCGCGACCCCGGCCTGGTAGGCCCGGTACATCGCCAGCAGATGCTCGTGCAGGTAGGCGATGCGGTTGGTGTCGCGGATGCGGCCGTCGGGATCCACCGTATCGGGGTAGCTGACGCCGTTTTCGGTGACGTAAATCCTGGCCGGAGTGTACTCGCGCTGAACACGGGTGAGGAGAAGGTACAACCCCTCCGGGTAGACCTCCCAGCCCATGTCGGTCCGTTCCGGTGAGGCGAGGCGGGTGGGCGGCAGGTTCTCACTTTCGGGGATCTGCCGGCTGCGGATGATGACGCGGGTGTAGTAGTTGAGGCCCAGGAAATCCAGCGGGGCGGCGATGGCAGCCAGATCGCCGTCCTGGACGAAGGTGAGGCCTGCCGGCGGTAGCCAACCGGCGGTGAGGGCGTCGGCGACAATGTCGGTGGGATACCCCCGCCCGTGCAACGGATCCAGGAACCAGCGGTTGGCGCGCCCGTCCGCGGTGCGCGCTGCCTCCACGTCGGCGGCGCTGGGGGAGGCCGGCTCCATCTGCGTCAGGTTGAGCGTGATGCCAACCTCGGCGGCGGGACTGTTGCGGCGGATGACCGGCATGGCCCCGCCGTGGGCCACCAGCAGGTGATGGGCCGCGGTGAAGGCCGCGCGGGGATCGCGCCAGCCGGGGGCGTGCTCGCCCAGCTCGTAGCTCAGAAAGCTGGAGCACCAGGGTTCGTTGAGGGTGATCCAGTGGCGGACGCGGTCGCCCAGGGCGCGCGTGACCACGTCGGCATATTCCACGAAGGCCTCGGCGGTGGAGCGCACCGTCCAGCCGCCTTCATCCTGGAGCAGCTGCGGCAGATCCCAGTGGTAGAGCGTGATGAACGGTTCAATCCCGGCCTCCAACAAGGTATCCACCAGGCGGCTATAGAAATCCAGCCCGGCCGGGTTGACCTGTCCGCGCCCGGTGGGCAGGATGCGTGGCCAGGCGATGGAGAAGCGGTAGGCGTTCAGGCCCAACAACCGCATCAGGCCGATGTCTTCGCGCCAGCGATGATAGTGGTCACAGGCGACGTCGCCGGTATCGCCATTCCGAATCTTGCCCGGGGTGTGGCTGAAGCGATCCCAGATGGATTCGCCCCGGCCATCCTCGTTCCAGGCGCCTTCAATCTGATAAGCGGCGGTAGCGGTGCCCCAGAAAAAGCCGCGCGGAAAGGATAACGTGTGGGACATGCGGGTCTCCTATTTTTGCAATGTGCGGCGGGAGCCAGCGCCCCACCAGCCTGGTTGTATCACATTCTGGGGAAATTAGCAAACCGGGGTATTTATCTGGCTGCCCTTGACAATTAAATTGATAAATGTATAATCAAGTTGATGATTATCAATCTAAGTTAAAGGGGATCAATATGGATAACGAAGCTTACATCCAGGAACTATTGATGTTCTTCCGGGCCCTGTCGGATGTCAACCGGCTGAAAATCGTTGCGCTGCTGGCTAAAGGGGCCTTGTCGGTGGAACAATTAGCGGAGATGTTGGGGCTGAGCTCTTCCACCGTCTCGCACCATCTGGCTAAACTTGCCAAAGTCGGCCTGGTGAACGCCCGGGCGGAAGGGTACTACAGTGTGTATTCCCTCCAGACTCAAGCCCTGACCGACATGGCGCAACGGCTGCTATCCACCGAGCTGCTGCCCACGGTTGCCGCCGAAGTAGACTTAGATGCTTACGACCGCAAGGTGCTGAAGGCGTTTATGTCACCGGAGGGGCGGCTGGTGGCCTTCCCGGCCCAACGGAAGAAGGAGGAGGCCGTTCTGCGCTATATCGTGCGAGTGTTTGAGCCCGGCCGGCGTTACAGCGAACGGGAGGTCAACCAAATCCTGTTCCAATTCAACGAAGACACGGCCCGGCTGCGCCGTGACCTGGTGGAGTTTGGCCTGATGGAGCGCGAAGGCGGCGGTGGCGCTTACTGGCGTGTGGATCAGCCAGACGCCGGCGCTGCGGCTCCGGCTGGCGCGGGCAAGGCGGATCGTAGCGCCTGAACGAAGCCGGCGGACATCAATCCCCGCCCCCGGCGACCACGCAGAGGTGGCCTGGGGGCGGGGCTGGTTGTTAACGGTTGCTACTGCACCACGGCGTGAACCTGCACCCCGGTCACGCCTGCCGGCGGCAGCGGGACCACGTTCCCTGTGACCGGCTGCCCGTCCACCGTCAGCGTCACGCTGTTCCCTGGCCCTTGTCGCTCCACCGTGATGGTATAGGTCACGCCCCGGAAGCGGCGCGTGGCGGTGAAGCCCTGCCAGCCGCTTGGCAACACCGGCGCAAGCTCCAGCCCGGCGTAGGTCGGGCGAATCCCCAGGATATATTGCGTCGCCGCCTGATAAGTCCAGGAGGCCGTGCCTGAAAGCCAGCTGTTGCGCGCCAGACCGAATTGCGGGTGTTCGTCGCCCAGGACGTTCTGCGGGTAGACATACGGCTCGCACTCGTAGGCGTCCAGCCGGTCGTTCTGCGCCGCCGGGTTGATCTGGGCATAGTACTCGTAGGCCCGGTCGCCGCGCCCGCTCAGCGTCTCGGCGATCATCACCCAGGGGTTGGCGTGGAGGAAGATGCCGCCGTTCTCCTTCGCGCCGGGTGGGTAGGTGGTGATACCGCCCTTCGCCGGATCAAAGCCGTTGAAGCCGGGGGCGCTCAGCTTGATGCCGTGGCGCGTGTTGAGCCGCGCGTAGACCGCATCCAGCGCTAAGCGGGCGCGCTCCGGCGGCGCGAAGCCGGCGATGACCGGCCACGATTGCCCGTTGGTGTAGATCTGCCCGTGCGCGTTGGCCTGCGAGCCGAGCGGGGTGCCATCGGCGTCAAAGTAGCGGATATACCAGCCGCCGTCCCAGGCGACCGCGTTGACCCGCTCGCGCAGGGCGTCGTAGTCGGCCTGATAGCGCTCGGCCTCCGCCATCTGCCCCAGGTGGCGCAACAGCGCTCTCATCTCCAGCAGTGCCTTACCGTAGAGCGCGGCGACGAAAAGCGATTCCGCGCCGGTGGGCAGGTTGACCGTGTCGTTCCAGTCGGCAAAGCCCAGGTGCGGCAGGCCGTGCGCCCCCACGTCCTGTCTGGTGAAGGCGAGCGCCCGCTGCAGGTGCTCTAACGCTGGAGTGGATTCCAGCGGTTGGCCTGCCTTGTCCTTGTCGTAGTAGGGGAGCATCTCCTCCAGGAAGGCAAAGTCGCCCGTCTCCTTGAGGTAGGCCGTCACCGCCAGCACCGCCCACAGGTGGTCGTCGCCGTAGTAGTGCGGGCGATCCTCTCGTTCCAGGGAGTCGCCCTCGCTGGCAACCATCGTCAGCGGCGTGTACTGGTGGTAAGCGGAGCCGTCACGTCGCTGCACCTGGAGCTGCTGTGCCAGCCGTTCCCGCGCCTCGGCGGGCTGGAAGGGGAGGATGCCCATGGTGTCCTGCGCGCTGTCGCGGAAGCCGACGCCGCGCCCACCAAAGCCGAGCTGGTAGAGCGAGAGATCGCGCGCCCAGTTGAAGGTGTAGTAGCACTGGCGCGGGTTGTGGATGTTGAGCATGGTATTGAGCGCCGGGTCGGGCGTCTCCACGTGCAACGTGCCGAGGTAGCCGTCCCAGAAGCGCGCCTGCACGGCGAACGCCTCGTCCACGGCGGCGAGATCGCAGTAGCGCGCTACCTCCGGCTGCGCGGCCGCCACGCTCGCCGCCTGGCCCAGCAGCGTGATAAAGCGCACGGTCGCGCCCGGCGCGATCTCGCCCAGGGGCACCAGCAACGCGCCGATGTTATCACCCCGGTGGGCCTCGTAGTTGCTCAACGCCGGCTGCTGCAATGCCAGCGGCGCGGCCCAGGTCCCGTATTCGTGGTCGCCCAGGAAGCGCGCCCGGTCGGATTCAAACGATGTAAAGGGCCGGCTGGCCGTGAAGAAGTTGATCCTGAGATCGCGGAACATGAACGGATACTGGATCAGGAGCGGGTGGCCACCGGGGGTGGCGGCGGCGCGGCTCTGCATCGTCTGCGGGACCCAATCGGCGTTGGTGAACTGCTTGAGTGCGTCGGGGTGAGTATATTCCACCACCGGGATGGCTTCTACCGGCAGCGGTGTGGCGCGCAGGTTGGTCACGCGCACATCGCGCACCTCCACGCTTGCGCCGGGCGGGACGAAAATCGTCACTGCGGTACGCAGGCCGTAAAACTCGGAGACAATCCGCGTGTAACCCAGGCCGACGTGGCATTCGTAGCGGTCGTAGCGGTCCAGCGTCGGGACGAAGAAGGGCGAGAAGACGCGGTAGCCGGCGCCCTCCGGGGTGCGCAGGTAGAGCGTCGTCCCCTTGAACTCCGAGGCGGGCAGTTGGGGGAGGTATTTGGTGATCCGGTTGAGCGCCGGATCGCCCTTGCAGAGCAGCGCCCCCCCGGTCTGGTCCACAAAGCCGCCGAAGGCGCGATTGCCGATGTAGTTGATCCACTTGGTCGGCGTCTTGGGCGTGGTGATGACGTATTCGCGGGCGCTGTCGTCAAAGTAGCCGTAGTACGAACTTTTCACGTTGTTTACCCTCTATCGTCTGTTGTCTACTTCTCTTTTCACCGTTGACTGACGATGCGGACCAGTTCTTCGTTCACGACCCGGCTCTGCGCATCCACCAGCCCGAAATCCATCTGCTTGTACGACCAGACGGCCCGGCCGATGCCGTGCTCGCGCAGCAAAGCGACGAAATCGCGGTGCCAGCGGAGGCTGCTCTCCATGGGGGCGCGATCAATCACGCCGTATTCGCCACAGTAGAGCGGCTTGCCGGTGCGCGCCATAAACTCCAGGGCCGGCTGCAGTGCCTCCTCCAGTACTTGCCGGTTCAGGTGCGGTTGGAATTTGAAAGCCCCGACGTGTGCGTCGTCGGCGTGGGCCACCAGAAACTCCGCCAGGCCAGGACATTCGCCGGGATATTCCACCGTCTGGTTGTAGGCCATCATCAGCGGCACCCACGGGGCGTGCTGGTGCGTGAAAAAGAGTGGATCGTAAAAGTGAAACGTGTTGAGCAGATAGGGATCGTCGGGCAGGTCAAGTTCGG
Organism: uncultured Anaerolineales bacterium; assembly: GCA_964437445.1. GTDB lineage: Bacteria > Chloroflexota > Anaerolineae > B4-G1 > SLSP01 > CAYTGR01. Next base: position 26,559 of record CAYTGR010000048.1, read on the forward strand.
CTAAGCAGGCGGGCGAGTTGTACAGATTACTGCCGACAATGATCCGGCGGGTTGGATCCAGGGCGCGGATAGCGGCAATGGTACGGCGGGCCAGCGCGTTCCACGGCGCGCTGTCGGGCAGGACGACCTCGTTGAGCAGCTCAAAGGTCAACCAGTCTCCCTGGTCCCGGTAGCGGCGGGTGAGCGCCTCCCAGAGTGCCACAAAGCGGTCCTGCAAGCTCGCGCTGCCGAAAAGGGCTGCCTCGGCCAGCGCGTCAAAACTGAAGCCCGGCGCTTTATGCAGGTCCAGGACGACGTTGAGCCCGTAACGGCGGCACCAGGTCAGGCATTGATCCACATAGGCCAGGCCCGCTTCGTTGAGCCCCGACGGCGCGGCCTCCAGGACCGGGTAATCCACCGGCAGGCGGACGTGATCCATCCCCCAGCTGGCGATCTGTTCCAGGTCGGCCTCGGTGATGAAGGTGCGGAAATGCTCATGGTCATAGGCGGCGTATTGGGAAAGCCAGCCGCCCAGGTTGACGCCGGCTTGTAAGAAAGACGACATGGTACCCTCCATAAAAAAATAGTGTGCAGTCAATAGGGATTAATAGAGATAACCGGAATCAGCGGGGCGGTGGCGGCGCTGATTCTGCCGGGTAGACCTGAAACCGGACCGAGCCGGGGGCCGAGCGGCGCGTCATGAACTGCGCAGCGAAGGAACGCGTGTAGCGCTCGGCGTCTGCCACGGTGTCCCACTCGTAGTAGCCGGCGAAATCTTCCGTCACGGGATCCACCAGCCACCGCTTGGAACGAAAGCCGGGCAGGCCGATATAAAACGGGATCGGCAGCCACGAAAAGGCGATGTTGAGCCGGCGCGACATCCCCACCACGTGAAACTGCGGGATAAAAACCGCCCCCGGTGACGTGGGTTGGGCCGCCGTCGGCGTGACGACGAGATAACGAAACACAACAAACCGCTGCCCGCGCTCGTTGACAAATTCCGTGCCCACCTGGTCGCGCCCCAGTTGCACCCTGCCGGCCAACACGTACTGGCAGGTCTTGAGCAGCGAAGCCAGCGGATTCAAGGCCATGGGGGGAGGCTTATCCAATCCGCGCGTGGACTTGGACTTCGGTCACACCGGCCGGCGGCAACGGAACCACGTTGCCGGTCACCGGCTGTCCATCCACCGTGAGGCTGACCTGATTCCCCGGCCCCAGCCGCTCCACCGTGATGGTGTAGGTCACGCCCCGGAAGCAGCGCGTCGCCGTGAAGCCCGGCCAGGCGGCCGGCAACACCGGCGCGAGCTGCAAGCCGGTATAGGTCGGGCGAATCCCCAAAATCCACTGCGTGATGGCGACGAAGTTCCAGGCCGCCGTGCCGGTCAGCCACGAATTCTTGGCCTCGCCGTGGGTGGGGGCCTCTTTGCCGGCGATGGTTTGGGCGTAGACATACGGCTCGCAGCGATGCACCTCGCTCTGGGCCTCCCGCGCCGAGGGATTGATCCGCAAGTAGTAGTTGTGCGCCTGGTCGCCGCGCCCGACGACCGTTTCGGCGATCATGACCCACGGGTTGGTGTGGCAGAAAACGCTCCCGTTTTCCTTGTACCCCGGCGGGTAAGAGGAGATTTCGCCCAGGTGGAGCTGGTAGGAGGTGTAAGCTGGATGTACCAATACGACGCCGTGGGGGGTCGCCAGCCGCTCGCGGACCGCCTCTAACGCTTGCACTGCGCGCCCATCCAGCACGCCGATGCCGGCCATCACGCACATCCCCTGCGGCTCAATGAAAATCTGTCCCTCGGTGCATTCGTGCGAGCCGACTTTTTGCCCAAAGGCGTCGTAGGCCCGCAGGAACCAGTCACCGTCCCAGCCGTGCTCCAGCACCGTTTTCTCTATCTGGGTGGCAGCATCCATGGCCCAGGCTTCGTCAGCGCCGCGCCCGTACCGGTACGCCAGCGCGGCAAACTCCTTCGCCGCCAGCACGAACAGCCCGCCGATGAAGATGGACTCGGCGGTTTTCCCATCTTGCTTGAGCGGCGCTACCTGGAACGATTCGCCCGGTTCGGCGGAGAAGATGTTGAGGTTGAGGCAGTCGTTCCAATCGGCGCGGCCGATCAGTGGCAGCCCGTGCGGACCTAAGTGTTCCAGCGTGTAGCGGAGGCTGCGCTGCAAGTGCTCGTAGAGCGGCGTCTCACTGCCGGGCTGGTTGTCATACGGGACGGGTTCGTCCAGGAGGCTCCAGTCGCCGGTCTCTTTGAGGTAGGCCGCGACCGCCAGCACCAGCCAGAGCGGATCATCGTTGAAACCGCTGCCGACCGCGTCGTTGCCCCGTTTGGTGAGCGGCTGGTATTGGTGATAAGCGCCGCCGTCGGGCAACTGCGTCGCCGCCAGGTCCAGGATGCGCTCGCGGGCACGCTCCGGGATCATGTGGACGAAGCCGAGCAGGTCTTGGGCCGAGTCGCGGAAGCCCATGCCGCGCCCGTAGCCTGATTCAAAGTAAGAGGCCGAGCGCGACATATTGAAAGTGACCATGCACTGGTAGGCGTTCCACAGGTTGACCATCCGGTTGGTGTGCTCGTCGGGCGTGGCGACCTGGAAGCGGCTCAGCAGGTGTTCCCAGTGCTCGCGCAGAGCGGTGCAGGCGGCCTCCACCGTCTCCGGCTGGAGATAGCGGGTGATGATGGGCGTCACGGTGCGTTTGTTGAGCACGCCGGGGGCCTCAAACTTGGCGTCAGGGGGATTCTCGTGGTAGCCGAGCACAAAGATGAGCTGGCGCGTTTCGCCCGGCTGCAGGGCCAGTTGGACCTGGTGGACGCCGACCGGTGCCCAGCCGTGCGCGATAGAGTTGCCCAGCTGGCCGCGCTCCACCGCTAACGGCGCGTCCCAGCCGCGATACGGGCCGAGGAAGGCCTCGCGCTGCGTCTCAAAGCCGACGGTCGGCGCCGCGCAGGCGAAGTAGGCGAAGTGGTTGCGCCGCTCGCGGTACTCCGTCTTGTGGTAGATGACGCCGTCTACCACCTCCACCTCGCCGATGTTGAAATTGCGCTGGTAGTTGGTTGCGTCATCGTGGACGTCCCACAGCGCGAACTCCACGCTGGCGAAGAGCGAGAGCGCGGCGGGAGTGGGGCGGTGGTTGGTCACGGTGACCTGCCAGAGCTCCAGCGTCTCGCCCAGGGGGACAAAGTAGCGGGTCTGCGCCTCAATCCCGTGATAGATGGAGCCGATGATCGTATAGCCCAACCCGTGCCGGCAGGTATAGGCCTCCAGCGCGGTGCGAGTCGGTTGCCACGAGGGAGACCAGAACACGCCGCTGGCCTCATCGCGCAAATAAATGTAGCGCCCGCCGCAATCATAAGGGACGTTGTTGTAGCGGTAGCGCGTGAGCCGCCGCAGTCGCGCGTCGCGGTAGAAGGAGTAGCCGCCCGCGGTGTTGGAGATCAGGCCGAAGTAGGCTTCGCAGCCCAGGTAATTGATCCACGGCAGCGGCGTATCCGGCCGGGTGATCACATATTCACGGTGGTTGTCGTCAAAATATCCGTAGCGCACTTTTCTCCCTCTCACTTTGCGCCAATTTCTGGGAGCGCTCCCAACAAAATTATACCATAGGATTTTCTCTTTTTCAAGGGAATTCCCCCTGAACTGGCGTGCACCAGCCGTGGGATGAACATGTGAGCCGTGAGCGGTGAGCAGGAAACAGGAACTGCTACCTGCTGCTCTCTGCTCACTCCTTAACTGGTTTCTATTTTCAGAGGATTCCCCATGAACTGGCGTGCACCAGCCGTGGGATGAAAATTGGCTCGTAGTGCCGCGCTTCAGCGCGTTGGACGGCGCTAAAGCGCCTGACTACAAGCAAAGCGCTATTTTCAAAGGAGCCCTCTGGCAGAGTTGTCAGCGACGCAAAGCATGGTATACTGGCATTAACAAGTGAATAAGATCCTTCGGGGCAGGGTGTAATTCCCGACCGGCGGTGAGGAGCAGTCTCCAAGCCCGCAACCCGCTTTTGGGCGGTGGATCCGGTGTAAGACCGGGGCCGACGGTAGAGTCCGGATGGAAGAAGGAATCAGCGCCATCACCGGCCATCTGTGCTGCCCGGTTGTGCTGTTTGCCCCGAAGTCGCTTCGGGGCTTTTTGTATGGGGAGGCAGCGATGACTTACAAGAAACAAACTTTCTCCGGGACACCGCCCTGGGTCAAGGATGCGCCCCCTTCTCCGCTGGACGTCGGTGCGCGCGCTGCCCGGCAGGCGCTGTACCAGGGTCGCCTGGCGTTTGTTTATGCCCTGTCGTTGGGGTTGGCGCTGCTGCTGTGGCAAGGGGGGACGCTCTTGATTGCCGAGACGCCGCGCCGCTTCTTGTTGCCTGCGCCGGCCGAGGTCGCCACCCGGCTGCTGAAGTTGCTGGCCAACGGTACGCTGGTGCGCCACACCAGTGTCACGCTGCTGGAGATGAGCCTGGGCCTGCTGCTGGGCACGGTGACGGCGGTGCTGTTGGGCTATGCCCTGGCGCACAGCCATTTCCTGGGCCGGCTGCTGGAGCCCCTGGTGGTAGTGTCGCAGGCGGTCCCCATCGTGGCGCTGGCCCCTTTGTTGACCGTCTGGTTCGGACCGGGATTGCTCTCCAAAGTTTTCGTCTGCGCGTTGATTGTCTTTTTCCCCATTCTGGTAAACGTCGTCATCGGCCTGCGGGCGATTGATCCCCATCTGTGTGATCTCTTTCGTCTGTTGGAGGCCACCCGCTGGCAGCGGCTGCGCCAGCTGGAAGTGCCGGCCGCGTTGCCGGCATTCCTGGCCGGGCTGCGCGTCGGCGGGACGCTGGCCGGGATGGGCGCGGTGGTGGGCGAGTTCGTCGCCTCCAGCCAGGGGTTGGGCTATCTGGTCAAGCAGGGGCAAAATCAGTACGACCTGCCGCTGATGTTCGTGGCGATTCTCACCTTGATGGCGATTGCGCTGGCTGTCTACGCGCTGCTGTCCGGCGTGGAGCGCTCGGTCTTGCGGTGGCGTGTGCAGGAAGGCACGGTTTCCAAGGAATAAGGAGTAGGGAAATAGGCTGGTAGTGCCGCGCTTTGGCGCGGCTGAGCTGGCGCTAAAGCGCCTCACTACGAACATACTATTTCTTCAAGGAGGAGTTTTTTGATGCGTAAAATCTGGCTAATTGGGTTAGTGGTTCTGCTGGTGGTACTGGCGGCCTGTGGGACCGGGCAACCGGCCTTAGAGAAGTTCACGCTGCCGCTGGGGTACGTGGCGAACGTCCAGTTCAGCCCGTTTTATATGACGGTGGAGAAAGGTTACTTCCGCGAGGCGGGCTACGACGTTGCATTTGATTACCGCTGGGAGACCGACGGCATCCAGCTGGTGGCGGCGGGCGAGATCCCGTTCACCGTGGCGAGCGGGGACCAGGTCATCCAGGCGCGTAGTAAGGGGTTGCCGGTGGTCGCGGTCGCCTCCTGGTTCCGCCAGTTCCCGGTAGCGGTGATTGCGCTGCCGGAGCATCCGCTGAGCAGCCCGGCGGATCTGCGCGGGCTGCGGATTGGGACGCCGGTGACGTTTGGCGCTTCGTACATCGGGCTACGGGCACTGCTCAAGGCCGGCGGGCTGACCGAAAGCGACGTGACCATCCAGGAGGTCGGATACGCGCAGCTGGCGGCGCTCACGGCCGGGAAGGTAGACGCTGTGGTGGTTTACGCCAACAACGAGCCGGTCGTACTGGCGCAGCAGGGGACGCCGTTCAGTATTCTGTACGTCTCGGATTATGCTGATTTGGTCTCCAACAGCATCGTGACCAGCGAGACAATGATCCAGGAGCATCCTGAGCGCGTGCAGGCCTTCGTCCGCGCCTTCTTGCGGGGACTGGCGGATGTGCTGGCCGACTCCGACGCCGCTTTTACGGTGTGCGGCAAGTACGTGGAGGACCTGGAGGCCAACGCCGCGCTCCAAAAGCCGGTGTTAGAGGCCACGTTGGGTTTCTGGCGGGCCTCCGACCTGGGCCGGTTTGATCCGGCGGCCTGGGAACAAGCGCAGCAGGTGATGCTGGAAGCCGGGTTGATTGACCAGGCGACACCGGTGGAGGCGATGTACACCAATCAGTTTGTGCCGTGAGACGAGATCAAACGTGAAACGTGAAACGTGAAACGTGAAACGTGAAACGTAAAGCTCTGGTTAGGATTTCATCACGTTTTACGTTTTGCATTTCACGCTTCATGCAGGAGGGTTTTCCCATGCCTGAATCAGCCCCTTTCCTGTCCATCCGTGACCTCCAGGCCTGTTTCCGGGGGCAACAGGGTGATCTGGATGCGCTGGCCGACGTCTCGTTTGAGGTGGCCCGCGGTGAATTTGTCTGTTTGATCGGGCCTTCCGGCTGCGGGAAGTCCACGCTGCTGCGGATTGTGGCCGGGCTGCTGGAACCTTCCGCTGGCGAACTGATGTTAGATGGGCAACCGCTGCGCACGCCCGGCCGCCGCGTGGGGCTGGTTTTCCAGCAGCCGACGCTCCTGCCCTGGCGCACCGTGCAGGATAACATCGCGTTACCCCTGGAACTGGCCGGCCGGCCACCGGCGGAGGTCCGGCAGCAGACGCAGGCGCTGATTCACCTGGTGGGCCTGACCGGCTTTGAGGATGAGTATCCCCAGCATCTCTCCGGCGGGATGGCCCAGCGGGCAGCGATTGCCCGGGCGCTGGCACAGAACCCCGAAATGCTGCTGCTGGATGAGCCGTTTGGCTCATTGGATGCTCTGACCCGCGAGCGGATGGCGGCTGAGCTCCTGCGCATCTGGGAGGAGACGCGAAGCACGGTGCTGATGGTGACGCACAACGTGGAGGAAGCCGCGCTGCTGGCCGACCGGGTGGTCGTGCTCAGCCCGCGGCCGGGGCGGGTGGTGGAGATTGTGCCGGTGACATTGCCGCGCCCGCGTTCGGCGGCGCTGCTGGCCGATCCCCGGCTGCAACGGCTTGCCCTGCAGTTGCGCGAGGCGCTGGCGCGCGGCGAGCACGCGCCCCTGCCGGTGCTGGGCGTGCTCCCGCCGCGCCACCTCCAGCCCCGCGCGCGATAGCCGGGGAAGACCACGGATGGTAGACCACAGACCACGATGTGGTAAAGTTGTGGTCGGGGTCGCCAAAGCGGCAACCTGGGCTATAATAAAGCCGGTAGGGCAAACTTTAGTTTGCCAAAGCGCCCGACGTTAAAGCCGCCGGGCTATGAGGGGCAGCCCGGTTTATCGGGCTGCTGAAGTTAAACGGGTCACAACATCCCAAGAACGCCTGAAGGCGTCACTACAGACTTGGGGAAGGTTGCTTTCTGCTTTCATCCTTACATAGGGAGTGCCCCATGGCCGTCTACAAAGAGTTTGCCCGTTTCTACACGCAGACCTCCTGGACGGAGTACAGCCAGCGGATGGCGGAACGCTTCCCTGCCCTCCTGGAGAGGCTGGACGCTCATCCGCACACGCTGCTGGATATCGCTTGCGGGGAAGGGACCTTCGCGGTAGCGATGGCGCAGGCCGGGTTCGCTGTCACTGGCGTGGACCTCTCTGCTGAGATGCTGCGGTTCGCTCGCGCCCGGGCGGCCCGCGAGGCCGTGCCGGTGACCTGGGTGCGCGAGGATATGCGCACACTCTCGTTTACCGCGCAGTTTGACGCCGTGACCTGCTGGTACGACAGCCTCAATTACATGCTGACGCTGGCCGACCTGGAAGCCGTTTTTGCCGGCGCCGCCCGTGCCTTGCGGCCTGGCGGGCTGTTCATCTTTGATATCAACACGATCTATGGCTTGACCGTGATCTGGCAGCTGGAGCGGACGCTCCTGGTGCACGATACGCCGGACTATCTGATCCTGGGGCGCAACAGCTTTGATTACGAGCGCACTATCGCCACCCTTGCGTTGACCATCTTCTCCCGTGAAGCTGAAGGCGAGGGAGACGACGGCGCTGGGTGGCGCCGGCTTGATGAGGAGCACCAGGAGCGCGCCTATCCGCTGGAGAAAATCCGGGGGGCGCTGGCCCGTGTCGGTTTGCAGGAGCTGGCCTGTTGGGGCAGCCTGCGCGAGTTCACTGCGCCCACTGCCACCAGCGGCCGGGTCTGGTTCGTAACGCAAAAAGCATAGCGGAGACCACGGACGGCGGACCACAGACCACGTTCGCTCAAGATCATGGTCTGCCATTTTATTTCACCGCTAAGAACGCAGAGACTTCTTTGCTCCTTTGAAAATAGCGCTTTGCTTGTAGTCAGGCGCTTTAGCGCCGTCCAACGCGCTGAAGCGCGTTACTACGAGCCAATTTTCATCCCACGGCTGGTGAACGCCAGTTCATGGGGAATTCCTCTGAAATAACGCGCTCCTTTGAAAATAGCGCTTTGCTTGTAGTCAGGCGCTTTAGCGCCGTCCAA
>CAYTGR010000049.1:0-7001 GCA_964437445.1 uncultured Anaerolineales bacterium
TCACCACGCTGCGCGCGCTGGAGGCGCAGGTGACGCTCCGCAGCAGCCGGGGCGAACGCACGCTGCCGCTGGCCGATTTCTACACCGGGGTGCGCCGCACCGTCATGGCCCCGGATGAGCTGCTGGTGGATATTGCTTTCGCGCCGCTGCAAGAAAATCAGCGCGGCGTCTACGTCAAGCTGGGGCTGCGGCGGACGCTGGCAATTGCGGTAGTCAATGCCGCCGTGGTGTTGACGCTGGACGGCGCGACCGTGACCGGGGCGCGGATCGCCTTGGGCAGCGTCGCACCGACGATCATCCGCGCACCGGAGGCTGAAGCGGCGCTGGTAGGAGGTCCACTTACCGCCGAACGGATGGCGGCGGCGGCAGAAGCCGCGGCCGTGGCCGCCCGCCCGATTGACGACGTGCGCGGCTCGGCCTGGTTCCGCCGCGAGGAGGTCGCCGCGCTGGTGCGCCGGGGGCTGGACGCCTTGCACGCCGGGGATGGACGGCTCGGCCTGCCCACGCCGGAGACGATGGTCACACTCTGGGGCAAGACCCACCGCTGGCCGCGCCTCACCGGCGCCACCATTGCCCACCACGTGGGCGGTGACGAGCCGATTGAATGCACCGTCAACGGGCAAAATGTCGCGGTCCAGGGGGCAAACGGCAAGACGCTCCTGCGGATGTTGCGGGAGGATTTGGGGCTGATCGGCACGAAAGAGGGCTGCGGCGAAGGTGAATGTGGCGCTTGCACCGTCTTCCTGGACGGGATCGCGGCCCTGGCTTGCCTGACGCCGGCCCCGCGTGCGCATGGCGCCAGTATCGTTACAGTGGAGGGTTTGGCTAAGGCAGGGGAGCTCCACCCGGTCCAACAAGCTTTTGTGGAAGCCGGCGCGGTACAGTGTGGCTATTGCACGCCGGGCTTCGTGATGAGCGCGGTCAAGCTGCTGGAGGAACGCCCGCATCCTACCCGCGACCAGATCGTCGCCGCCCTGAGCGGCAATCTCTGCCGCTGCACCGGCTATTACACCATCATCCGGGCGGTGGAGCAGGCAGCCGAGCGGGGAGAGCGTGAGCACGTGAAAGGATGAGGCGGAAATTCCTCTTGAACTGGCGTGCACCAGGGGGGAAGGAAGGAAGCCGTGAGCGGTGAGCAGGGAGCCGGCACTTCTACCTGCTGCTCTCTGCTCACTCCTTAAACTGGTTGCTATTTTCAGAGGAATTCCCCATGAACTGGCGTTCACCAGCCGTGGGATGAAAATTGGCTCGTAGTAACGCGCTTCAGCGCGTTGGACGGCGCTAAAGCGCCTGACTACAAGCAAAGCGCTATTTTCAAAGGAGCGAATGAAACGCACCATTCCGCGTAACGGTTCTGACGAGATCACGCTCTACATGCGGACGTATTACTCCTTGCTGCGAACGACCGATGAGGCGCAGATTCGCACCTTAGAGGAAACACACAGCGGCATGGCCTCGGCGCTGCATCCCGGCGCGGCTGCCCCGGAACCGGATATGTCGGCCTTCATCTACAGCAGCCTGCGCCTGCCTGCCTGTATTCGGGATGCGCGGCTGGTCGTGCTGGGCCAGAGCGAGGAGGTCTTCCGGCGCGGTGGCTATCCCGACGTGGAGAGCTGGCAGCCGGTCAGCGCGGCGGGCCGCCGCCGCCGGATGTTCTACGACGGCCGGGAGACGTTAGCGGCCTACATCGCCAGCATCTCCGATATTGACGACATCGTCCCCATCCTGACAGCGTTTCAAATAGAGTGGAACAAGCTGCACACGCTGATCACGCTGCAGGCCGGGCTGACCGAGCGGTTAGCCGCCTGGGCGCAGGGCGCGGAGCCAGCTCCGGGGCTGGGTGAGGAGCTCCTGAGCGCCTTGCGCCTCTCTCCCGATGATTGGGTGCGGCTGGAAAACCTCTGGGGCGCGCAGTTGCCGGCGCTGTTGGCGGCGATTGGCCGCCAGCGGAAACGGCTCGCGCTGCGGCTGCTCGCCAGCTCTTACGTGGATTACCGCCGGGCGACGCAGCAATGGTGGGAACACGTCATGGATCAGACCTCGTTGGACCTTTCCCACCGGCCGGTCTATTTTGTCTCCAGCAATACCCACAGCGTGGTCAATATGCTGACCGGTTTCGCCCGCCGCTACGAAGCGCCACTCCTGGATTATCTGCGCGCCACAGCAGATGTTGATTTGCGCGCCGAGGCAAATCGGATTCAACAAGGTGAAGTCCGCAGCAATTGGGCCAACTTTCTGTATTACCTTCTGAAGAAATATCTGGGAGCTCCAGCGGGTCAGTCCCTGCTCCCGGTACGCGAGGAGGATGAGCAACGGCATGGCATCACCCGTGTCCCCAGCCGCCACACCTTTGACCTGGAAGCGCAGGTGATTGAGCTGGCGCGGTTAGTGCCCGACGATTTAGATCCCCGGCTCCAGGATTTGCCATTAGGGCGGTTGGTACGAAGCCAGGCCGTCATTTTCAACATTGATTACCCCCTCGGCTTTGCGGCCTATCATTTGCTCAGCCGGATTTCGGCCGGCGTCGGTGAGCTTTGCGGCGCCTACATCCTTGGCAAAGCGGCCACCCTCAACGGCCGCATCGGCGATGTGCTGATCCCCAATGTGGTCTACGACGAACACTCCGACAACACCTATCTGGTCAGCAACGCCTTCCGCGCCGCTGACGTCGCGCCCTATCTCATGTACGGCGACGTGCTGGATAACCAGCGGGCGATCAGCGTGCGTGGCACCTTTTTGCAAAACCAGCCGTACATGGCCGGCTTCCTGGATGCCGGCTACACCGATGTGGAGATGGAAGCCGGGCCATATCTTTCGGCGCTCTATGAGTTTCTGCGCCCACGCCGCTACCCGACCGATGAACTGGTCAATCTCTATCCGTTGCCGTTTGACATTGGCATCCTGCATTACGCTTCGGATACGCCGATGAGCAAGGGTAAGAACTTAGGCGCTCGCAATCTTTCGTACTACGGCATGGATCCCACCTATGCGACAACGGTGGCGGTCTTGCGCCGGATTTTGAGCCTGGAGACGCAAAGATGACGGCAGACGGCGAAGGACGGGTGATGGCTCGCCGCTTCCTGTGGTCTGCGGTCCGTGGTCCGTGGTCTATCGTCCTGGCGTTGCTGGGCGCCGGGGGGTTGACGCTCTGGCTGTACGGCAGGGCCGTGCAGCTGCCCTTTTACTCTGACGATCTCTTGCAGGTCCCCTGGACGCAAGCGACCTCCTTCGCGGCGTTTTGGTCCACTTTAGGGCCGTATGGGGATTACCGTCCGGTGCACTTTACCATTTGGCGTTTGCTTTATGCGCTCACCGGTAATCTACGCCCGGCGCTGTTGCACGGGTTGAACCTGGTGGGACATGCCACGTGCGGGATATTGGTGGGGGCGCTGGTAATCAGCCATCAGCCATCAGCCGTTAGCCGTCAGCGGTTAGCGATGAATCTTCAAGCCTGGGTGACCGGGGCGCTGTTTTTGCTTTTCCCCTTCGCTTTTGATGCCGTACTGTGGGTCAGTTCGTTTTCATATCCCCTGACGACGGCGTTGACGCTCGGCGCGCTCCTGCTGGCGCTGCGGGCGTGGGAGCGCGGCCCCGGCTGGCTGCATCTGCCGGCGCTGATACTGGTAGCGCTGGCGGGCTTCGCCTACGAAGGCGGCGTCGTCGCCGGCCCCGCTGTGATGCTGGCGGCGTTGACGCTGGCACAGCCCCGTAACGGATCACGAATGACCCGTTACGGATCATGGGCTGCCTATCTCGCGGCCTCAGCCATCCCTTTCCTCTGTATAAGCCACTTTGCCGACCTGCCGCTGCGTTTGTTCACGGGGCTGCATCCCCTTTATGGCCCGCTGATGTGGCTCCAGGCAGTGGCTTTCCCGGTCGCGCCGCTGGCGATGGCAGGACCACGTCTCGGCCTCCACCCGTTGGTGACGCTGGCCGGGCTGGGCGGCCTGACGTTGCTCGCCTTAGGCGGGTGGCTTTACCGGCAGGGACGGCTGCGGTGGGGATGCTTCGGACTGGGCTGGGCGGTGCTGTGGAGCGCCATCCCCCTGCTGACACAGGCCTTCAACTGGTACCGCGACCCGCCGCGCGTCTTTTACCCGGCGGCGGTGGGAATTGCGGTCAGCTGGGCGGCAGCGTTGACCGGCACTTCCCGCGAAAGCCAGCATGGGCAGGCCTATAAGACCATCCTCTTGCGCCTGGCGCTCTGTGTAGCAACAGTAGTTCCGGCGCTCGTTTTTTTGCAGGGGCGGCTGGCACTTTACCGTGAGGCCGGTGATTTCTTGTGGCAAATCATCGCTGCCGTTCCCCAGGAGGCCCGGCCAACGCTGTTTGTCAACGTGCCCGGCCGGATCACGCCGCTGCAGCGCTTCTACCCGTTGGGGCACGAAGGGGTCATTCCCCTGCCGCCGCCGACTACCGTGGGGATGCTGGTCCAGGCTAACAGGTCGGCGGAGGAATTGCGAAGAGCAGGTGGCGCACTGGTGTGGGGGCGCAGCCTGGGGGAGATTTTGCCGGCCCTGTCTTACACGCTGGAGCTGGCCGGCGAGCCACTGACTCCCGACGACTTGCGAAGTGCGGAGCAGCTGTGGCTGGTAGAGTACAGCCCGGAGGGGGGGCTCAGCTTGCAGCAGCCGGGTTCCATCACCATCCCTCAGGTGACAGAACCGCCGCTGGTCCGCTTTGGCGGGAGCATTGCCCTGCTCTCGGCGCGCTGTTATCGCGTAGCCGCGGCGCGAGTGGGGTTGGAGCTACGCTGGCAGGTGTACGGCCCGGTGGTGGGTAGTCCCACCGTCTTTGCGCACCTGCGGGCCGGGGAACAATTAGCGGACCAGGCTGACGGCGACCCACTGGGCCGGCTCTATCCCTTCACTCAGTGGCGCGGCATTGAGGTGGTGAACGAGACCCGTTTCTTCAACGCGGCCCCGACCGGCCCGGTCAACGCTGCGCTCGGCATCTGGGACCCAACCACCGGGCAGCGGTGGGCCGCGGTGGACGCGGCCGGGCAGTCACTGCCGGATCATGTGTTCACTGTAGGTGAATGCCCGTGAGTTCCGTGAGCCATAAGCTGATTGGCCGCCTGTGAAGGCCGGCCAGATTGAGAGTGATTATCCATGGTTGATCCAACCTCTCCGTCCAGGATCTTAGTGGTAGATGACTCACCCGAAAACCTGCGCCTGCTGTTTAAAATCTTGACGCAGCGCGGTTACCGGGTGCGGGTCGCCAACAATGGTAACCGAGCAATTAAGGCGACCCTGTCCCACCCACCGGATTTAATCTTGTTGGATATTGCGATGCCGGAGCCAGATGGTTTTGAGACCTGCATACGACTAAAGGCCGATGAGCGTACCCGCCAGATCCCCATTATCTTTTTAAGCGCACGTGGCACAATAGACGATAAGCTGAACGCTTTTCGGGTCGGTGGGGTAGACTACATCCAAAAGCCTTTCCAGCCGGCAGAAGTGGTCGCCCGGATCAGCACGCACTTGAATTTACAGGCCATGCAGCAGCAATTGCAAGCTCAAAATGCCCGGCTGGAGCAGGAGATCGCCGAACGCCGGCAGGCTGAAGCGCAATTGCAGCGCTTTACCGCGCGCCTGCAGCTGCTGCATGAACTGGATCAGGCCCTCCTGACGGCCACCTCACCGGAGGCCATCGCCACGGCGGCTTTGGGGCGGGTGCGCCAGCTGCTCCCCTGCCGGCGGGCCTCGGTGGTGGAACTGACAACCCCGCAACACCCCCGGATCCTGGCGATTGAGGCCGGTGCCGGTTGGGCGCTCAACGTCGCCGTCTGGGAACAGACACTGCCGGGTGAGCCGGAGCAATTCTGCCGCCTGCAAAATGTGCCCGATCTCGGCGCTTTAGCCGAGCGTTCGGCGTTGCAGGAAGCACTCTACGCGGAGGGGACCCGCGCCTGCCTCATGATCCCGTTGCCGTTTCAGGGGCAGGTGATTGGAGCCCTCAACCTGGAATCGGATCAGCCCAATGCGTTCACCGCTGAGCATCTCAACATTGCGGTGGAAATTGCAGTCTTACTGGCGATAGCCATCTGGCAGGCGCAGCTCTACGCGGCTTTGCAGCACGAACTGCTGGAGCGGCGCGCCGCCGAAGCGGCGCTCCGTCAAAGCGAAGCGGCGCTCCGTGACTACGCGGCGGGGCTGGAAGCAAGCAATGCCGAGCTGGATGCTTTTGCCCACACCGTGGCTCATGACCTGAAAGGGCCATTGACGGCGCTCATCGGCTTTAGTGACCTGTTGCAAAGCCGGCGCGCGCGCATGGCCGAAGAGCAAATTCAGCAGGCCCTGTTGACCATCAGCCAGATGGGGCGTAAGATGACCGGCATCATCAACGCCTTACTGCTGCTTGCCAGCGTGCGTAAAATGACGGAAGTAGACACCGGTCCCCTGGATATGGGGACGATTGTTGCTGAGGTTCAAAACCGGCTGAGCGCGGCGCTGTCTGAGAGCGGGGCCGAGCTCAGCTTGCCGGCCGGCTGGCCAACGGCGGTGGGATATAGCCCCTGGATTGAAGAAGTCTGGACCAACTACATCAGCAACGCGCTCAAGTATGGGGGCGTGCCGCCGCGTCTTGAGTTGGGCTGGGACGAGCTGCCCCTGGCTGGTGAAACCCCTGACCAGGGCCGCCTTTTTTGGCGCTTTTGGGTGCGGGATAACGGCGCCGGTTTATCAGCAGGGCAATCGGCCTTCCTCTTCACCGAATTTACGCGCTTAGATTACGCCCACGCGGAAGGTCATGGCCTGGGGCTTTCCATCGTCAAACGCATCGTGGAAAAACTCGGCGGGCAGGTGGGAGTGGAAAGCGCCGTCGGGGCGGGCAGCACCTTCTGGTTCACCTTACCGGCGTATCTGCCGGCTGAAACCAAGCCAAACGATGCAAATTAAAATTTGTGTTACATTATAATTGACTAAGCAACTAAGTTGCCTAAAATTAATTGACTATCTTCAAGGAGTAACCCATGAAACACAACCTCGTTGGTCAATCTT
>CAYTGR010000049.1:7101-9790 GCA_964437445.1 uncultured Anaerolineales bacterium
TAATTGACTATCTTCAAGGAGTAACCCATGAAACACAACCTCGTTGGTCAATCTTCACTCCGCGTGGATGCCCGCGACAAAGCGACGGGAGCAGCCCGCTATGCCGGCGATTTCAACCTGGAGGGAATGCTCCATGCCAAACTACTCTTTGCCCGGCGGCCCCATGCCCGCATTAAGGCCATAGATACCAGCCGGGCGCTGGCGCTTCCCGGCGTCGTCGCCGTCTTCACGGCGGCGGATGTGCCGGTGAACGAATACGGCCTGCAATACCCGGATCAGCCGGTGCTCTGTGGCCCCTCGCGGCGAGCAGAGACAACCGGGATCGCCGGCATGGAGTGGGGCGCCGATATCGTGCGCTTCGTGGGGGATCAGGTGGCGATCATTGTGGCCGAAACCGAAGAGCTCGCCGCGCAAGCGCGTGACCTGATCGCAGTGGACTATGAGAATTTGCCGGTCATCACCGACCCGCGCGAGGCGCTCAAGCCTGAAGCGCCCCTTCAGCATCCCCCCTATCCCGGCACGCCCATCCACCCGGAGCTGGTCTTTGAGGGCAACCTGGTCTCGCGCCATCGCATCCGGCGTGGCGATGTGGATGCTGCCTGGGCCGAAGCCGCCGTGATTGTGGAATCCGAATACGAAATTCCGGCGCAGGAGCACGCCTATCTCCAGCCAGAGGCCGGGCTGGCCTACATAGACGAACAGGGACGGGTAACGGTCGTGGTCGGCGGGCAATGGACGCAAGAAGACCAGCACCAGATCGCCCATGCGCTGGGGCTGCCATTGGAGCAGGTGCGCGTCATCTACCCGGCGATTGGCGGCGCGTTTGGCGGGCGGGAGGATATGTCGGTGCAGATCGTGCTGGCGCTGGCAGCCTGGAAATTGCAACGCCCGGTCAAGCTGGTCTGGACGCGCGAAGAATCCATCATCGGCCACCACAAGCGCCACTCGGCCTATGCGCGGGCGCGGTGGGCCGCTACCGCCGATGGTCGCTTGCTCGCGGCAGAAACCGAGGTGATTGCGGATGGTGGCGCCTATGTCTATACCACGAACAAAGTGATGGGCAACCTGCTGCTGACCGTCAACGGCCCTTACCGCATCCCCCATGTCAAGACCACCGTGCTGGCCGCTTACACCAACAACATCCCCAGCGGGGCGTTCCGGGGCTTTGGCGCCCCCCAGGGCAACTTCATCTGCGAATCCCAGATGAACAAGCTGGCCGAAGCCTTAGGGCTGGACCCGGTGGAGTTCCGGCTGCGCAATCTCATCGCCGCCGGCGAACCGATGCCGTGGGGCCGGCCGCTCCCTGACGATGCGCGGGGATTGCGCGAGTGTCTGGTAGCCGCCGCGCGCGCGCTCGGCTGGCAGGAGACCGCCAACGGCTGGGTAGCGCCGACTATCCCGGCCCGGCCCGACGATCCGCCCTATGTGCAGCGGGGGACAGGGATTGCGCTGGGCGTCAAGAACGTGGGTTTCTCCTTCGGCTATCAGGAAAACGCCTGGGCCGCGATTGAGCTGTTCGGCACGACGGAGATTGAAGAGGCGGTGGTCTTTGCCGGTTCGGCCGAGGTGGGCCAGGGAAACCATACCGTCGTCCGGCAGATGGCTGCCGAAGCGTTAGGGGTGCCGCTGGAACGGGTGCGGTTGGCGATGTCGGATACGGCCACCTCGCAGAGCTCCGGCTCCGTCTCCGCCTCGCGGATGACTTTCATGATCGGCAATGCCATTCGGGGCGCGGCGGCGGAGGCGCTGGCCGAGTGGCAGGCCGAAGAGCGCCCGGCGCGTGGCGAATACAAGTATCTGGCGCCCAAGACGACGCCCATTGATCCGGT
The DNA here is from genome assembly GCA_964437445.1 of uncultured Anaerolineales bacterium. Lineage (GTDB taxonomy): Bacteria > Chloroflexota > Anaerolineae > B4-G1 > SLSP01 > CAYTGR01. The sequence continues at coordinate 8,931 of CAYTGR010000049.1, forward strand.
GACCGGTTATGGCGACCCCAACTTCTCCTACGGCTACGTCGCGGTAGCGCTGGAGGTGGCGGTGGATACCCAGTTGGGACAGCTGCACGTGCCCCGGCTGGTCTGCGCCAACGATGTGGGCCAGGCGATCAACCCGGCGCTGGTACAGGGGCAGATTGAGGGCGGCGTGGTGCAGGCGCTGGGCTGGGCCACCACCGAGCACTTCATCCAGCAGGACGGCCGGCCACTCACCACCACGCTCAGCACCTACCTCATGCCGGGGATCATGGATATTCCAACGGAAGTGCACTCCATCATCATAGAGAACCCGGAACCCAACGGCCCCTGGGGGGCGCGCGGCATGGCGGAGATGCCGTTCCTCTGCGTCGCCTCGGCGCTCCATCACGCGCTGCGCGGCGCGACCGGGGTCTGGTACAACCGTTTCCCCTTCAACGCCGAGCGGGTGCTCAGAGGGCTAAAAGGGAAATTAACAATCTGAATTCGTTTAACCTGGCAGGAGGTTAACTTATGAAAGTGCTCAATTACCGCACCTTGCTTAGAAAAGAACCGGAAGGAGGGTACACGGCCATTGTCCCGGCGCTTCCAGGTTGTGTGACTTACGGCGAGACGATTGAGGAAGCCATCGTCATGGTCAAAGAGGCCATTGAACTTTACCTGGAAAGCTTGCAAGCTCACGGCGAGGAAATCCCCACCGAAGAAGCGACGCTGGAGTATCTGGTAACGGTGAATGCCTATGCCTAAACTCCCCTCACTCACAGCGCAACAAATCATCAAGGTATTGGAAGCACACGGATTTGTCCTTGATGGTGAATGCCTATGCCTAAACTCCCCTCACTCACAGCGCAACAAATCATCAAGGT
>CAYTGR010000049.1:9890-13123 GCA_964437445.1 uncultured Anaerolineales bacterium
GGTGAATGCCTATGCCTAAACTCCCCTCACTCACAGCGCAACAAATCATCAAGGTATTGGAAGCACACGGATTTGTCCTTGATAGGGTCAAAGAAAGCCACCACATTTATTACCACCCTGAGACTCACCAACGGGCGGTAGTACCCATTCACCGTGGTGACCTGCCTAAGGGCACCTTACTGGAAATTCTGCGTCAGGCTGGCATCAGCAAAGATGCACTGATGGATGAGTTGTAAGCTGGAGCCTGTTAACCGGAAAAAGACCGCCATCCTCCTTTCATGAATCAATATAGTGACGTTTCACGTTTCACGTTGGGCATCTTAGGCGGCACGTTTGACCCGCCGCATTACGGCCACCTGGCGCTGGCCGAAACGGCGCGGGTGCAGTTGGGGTTAGACCGCGTCCTCTTCGCGCCGGTGGGCGAACAGCCGCTCAAGCCAGGGCTGATCGTCACACCGGCGGAACAGCGGGCCGCGATGACAGAGCTGGCCATCGCCGACAATCCCGCTTTCACGCTGACCCGCGCCGACCTGGACCGCCCCGGCCCGCATTACACCGTGGACCTGCTGGCGCTCCTGCGGGCGGCCCAGCCAGAAGTGGAGCAATGGTATTTCCTCCTGGGCGAGGATTCGCTGGCCGACCTGCCTCGCTGGCGCGACCCGGCGGGTATCCTGGCCCAGGCCCGGCTGGCGGTCATGCCCCGGCTGGGCCGGCGCGCCGACCTGACCGCCCTGCAGGCCCAGCTCCCGGCACTGGCCGAGCGCCTAGTCTGGCTGGACATGCCCTACCTGGACATCGCGGCCACCGACCTCCGCCGCCGGGCGCGGATCGGGCTGCCGCTGCGCTACCTGGTCCCGCCGGCGGTAGAGGCCTACATCCACGCGCACGCCCTCTACCGCTGAAATCGTGAAGCGTTCGCAGTAAGACGCTTGAGAGCCATTTTAACACGCTTGCACAAATTGCGAATGGCGAATGGCGAATAGCGAACGGCGAATCACGAATGGTCACCCCGCATCCACGTTACACCTGATCATCAGGCACTACTGGCCTGCCATTCGTGCATTCGTGTCCCCATTCGTGTATTCGTGTCCCATTCGTGGGCGCTTCCTTGCCGCATGGCAACTTTGTGGTACAGTGGGAGGGCTGCGGCCCGGCCGCAAGCCTGAAATGGATGAGGTGGAAGAAGTATGGCGGGATTGAACAAGCGATGCCGGCGGACCTGGGGAGCCCGGCTGGCCGTGTTGTCAACGTTGGTCTGGCTCCTGGCCGGCTGTGCAGAATTGAAATTGCCCACCGGCAGCGCCACCACCACGCCCGTAGCGACCTACGTCACCCCCACACCGGCGCAGGTCTTCCCGCCGGAGACTTCCACGGCGGCGCGCATCCAGCAACGCGGGGCCATGGTGGTCGGCATCCGTTACGACCTGGAGCCGTTCTCCTACATTTCATCGCAGAGCGGCGAGATCAGCGGCCTGGAGGCCGACCTGGCCCGCGAACTGGCCCGCCGCTGGCTGGGCAACCCTGAGGCGGTCCGCTTCGTGCAGGTGCGTTCGGATACCGCCATTCAACATGTCAACGATGGCGCGGTGGATTTCGTGCTGGCGGGAGTGGAGCACACCCAACAGGCCGAAGCGCAGGCCGATTTCAGCCCGCCCTATTTCATCAACGGGCTGGCGCTGTTGACTTTCCCGGATACCGCCATCCAGACGGTCAACGACCTGGAGGGACGCCGGGTGGGCGTGCTCACCTGGACAGGCAGCCGGGCCGCTTTAGCCGCCACCGTGCCGGTCACGCCCAATTACGTGCTGTTTGATAATTTCTTCCAGGTGGTGGAGGCGCTGCGGACGCGCCAGGTGGAGACCTACGCCGACCAGCGCCATCGCCTGGAGCGCGCGCGCCGGATGATCGCCGGCTCTACCATTGTGGGCCAGGTGACGCAAGAGCCGGTGGCCTTAGTCTACCGCCAGAACGATCCCTTTTTCGCCAATCTGGTGCTGTTGACCTTCCAGGAGATGGCCGCCGACGGGACCCGCGACGCCCTCTACGCGCGCTGGCTGCCGCAGACTTCGCCGCCGACGCTGGCGCACTGGCCCGGCACAGCTACCCTGCCCGCCCTGAGCGAGTCGCCGGCCACGCTTTCCACGCTCAACGTCAAAGAGCGCATCCGGCAACGGGGCGTGCTGACGGTGGGCTACATCCAGGGGCTTTGGCCCTACAGCGGCGACCGGGATGACGGCATCCAGACCGGCTTTGAAGTCCGGCTGACCGCCCGACTGGCCGAACGGTGGCTGGGCAGCCGCGAAGCGGTCACCTATGTGCCGGTCACGCGCGCCGACGGGCTGCAAAAGCTGGCTGCCGGGGAGGTGGACCTGCTGATCGGCGGTTGGACGCCAACCCGCGAAGGCGAACTGCTCGCGGATTATTCCATCCCCATTCTGAACGATGGCGTGGGCATTTTCTCGCTGGCCTATGCTCCCATCCAGCAGCCGGCCGACCTGGGCGGGAAAGCAGTAGGGGTGGTGAGCGGCTCGGCAGGGGAGGCGGCGCTGCCGCTCCTTTCGCAAGCCGCCGGCGTAGGACTCAGCCCGGTCACGTTTCCCGACCGGAACGCGGCGGTTGCGGCGCTCCAACAAGGAGACGTGGCCGCTCTCCTGGCCGAGCGTAGCCTGGTGTTGGAGCCGCTCTACAAACAGCCGGGCTTTGCGCTGACCGATGCCCGTTTCACCGACCGGCCCATCTGTTGGGTGATGCCCCAGGGGGATTCGGCCTACCGCGACCTGGTCAATCTGACCCTGATGTGGTTCCAGGCCGATGGTACCTACACCGAGCTCTACCGCACCTGGTTTGACGATCCGCCGCTGACGTTAGAGGTCTGGCCGGGCAGCCCCGCTGTGCCGTTGAGCATGCAAGCACCATAGCGCTGCACCGGCGGGCTACACATCGTTTGCAATCACCAGGGTTGGTAGTGCCGCGCTTGAGCGCGCTGAAAACGGCGCTCAAGCGCCTCACGACAAACCTCTCACGCTATTGACCAAAGAACGCGCCTATTCCAGCAGATGCACCCACGGCAGAACAGGCTGCACCAGCTGGGCCAGACGGCGATCCGCAGTCCAGAAAGCAGCGCCCAAGCGTTGCGCCAGGGCCAGATAGTGCGCATCGTAGGTAGCCGGCAGGGAGAGGGCTTGCGCCAGATGCAGGGCCTGCCGGTGGAGCTCGGCATCCCCGTACAGTGT
>CAYTGR010000049.1:13223-24943 GCA_964437445.1 uncultured Anaerolineales bacterium
TCGCGTTCCACGATGACCGGCTCGCGGGTCTCGGCGACCTGCCGCAGCAGCTCCCCAAAGTGAATGCGAGCCTGGGTGGCACTGATCACGCGCTCCATCGTTCCCTCCGTGAGTTATTAATCAATTAATTGATTGATTAAAGTATACCCCCAGCCAGCCCAAAGTCAATCAGAGCTCTTTCACTGCCGCTAAGAGCGTGGCCCGGCCAGAGAAAGTGGCGGGAAGCGTGTGGGTGAGCAGGCAGTAAAGCCAATCCCGGTGCCGTGGCGTTGCTTTCAAGGCCGGCCAGGGGAAATAGGGATCAGTCAAGCGCCGCACCAATTCCAAACGACCGCCCGGGTCCGGCAGGTCCGGCAGCCGGGCCACCAGCCCCTTTTCCACGGCCGGGAGCACGGGGGCGACCCAGGGAAGCAGCCGGCAGCGGGCCAGACAGGCCTCACAGCCGGGCCATTCCACGGGCGGCGCGGTGGCAATTTGATCGTGGAGGCGCCGGGTCGCCTGCTCATATATAGCAGTCCCGGCCTCATCCAGGGCAGGTTCGGTCAGGCGCGCCAGCCAGGCCGGCCACAAAGCACTCAGGGTTTTGGCAGCGTTTTCCAGGCGCAGCTGCTCCGCCGGTGATAACAACGTCTCTCCCCGCTGGCGTTGGAGCAACCAGCTCTGGAGCCACTCATAGGTGGCCTGGGTCACAGCACAGAAGGCCAGACCCGGCCCGGCGGGGGGATGACTCCAGGCGCAGGACTGCCACAGGGCTCGCCAGGTCTCCCAGACCTGGGCCGGCGGTTCCCATAACAACAGTCCTTCAAACAGCGGCGTCCAGGTGGGCAGCTGCGCTCCCCGGCGGACCAGATTCTCCAACTGGTAGTAAAACTGGCAGGGGGCCGGGCAGCCACGGCAGCCGGCATGGCGATGGAGGTAAGAAGGATCCAGGCCGGTATCGTCCAACGCCGTGAAACCGGAGTCGGCAGTCAGCGGCGCTTGCGTTTCCTTGGCCGGATAGACCTGCACCAGCACCGCCGCGCCAATGCGCTCATCGTGGATCACCGCCTGCCCCGGCTTGAGGTTATTGAGATGCCGGATTTGGGCTTCCTCCAGGTTCAAGCTGCTGCCGATGGCCTGCCGGTCATCGGCGGCGATCAGCCGGTGGGCGATCTTCAACCCCGTGTTTTTCAACGTTTCGGGCGTTAACTTGGTGGGGATTTGATCAGCAATGATGAAACCTTCCCCGTAAGCGCGCATCTCGGCCAGCATATCGGTGAACATGGCGACGGCTTTGGCGGCCGGATCGCCCATTTCCGGGCTACGGCGGTCCGGGGCCGCTTTCAGAAGCCGGTGCGCTTCTTCAATCAACGTTAGATGCTGCAACGTTTCCCGTTCGCCGGCTGGCAAGCGGGCCTGGCGCGTTTCGGCGTATTCGTAGAGAAACGTGAAAAGCAAGGCCATCACAAAGGATTTCTCTTCGTCGTCCCCCAAATTTTTCAACTCTATCACGGTGGGTGCGGTGAAGAGGGTGGCTAAAGGGATGCCACGCCGGGTGTTCAAAGCCAGCCCCTTGTTGCCGACCATCAGGCTGCGCAAGCGCGAGCGGAGCGCCGCGCCCATGTTCTGGTGCACTTCCTGGGCGTAGCGCTTGCGTTCCAACACGCGCTCGATCTGATCGTGCAGGTCGGCCAGGCAGGGCATCAAAGCGTAGCGTTCATCCTGGGTCGGGCGCTCGCCCAAAAACAGGTTTTGAGATGTGTAGAGGCTCCACCCCCGCGCCTGGTAAATATCCAGCAGCGCCTCTTCCAGCACATAGGGCATCCCGGCGGCCATGGGGAAGGAAGCGTTAAAGACGGCTTTCAGCAAATCAATATGGCGTCCCAGCGGGATACCCGGCAGCAGCTCAAACGGGTTGAGCCGGAACGGCAGCGGTGAGTCGCCGCCGACGGTGTAGACCCGCAGTTGCCCCTGGAGGGCGGTAGCCAGGCGCCGGTATTCAGCCTTGACCGGCTCAATCACCAGGAAGGGAATCTGCAACCGGGTGTAGGCCTCCAGCAAAAGCTGCATACACGTGTTGGTTTTGCCGTAACCGGTAGCGCCGGTGACAAAGCAATGGCGGTTGAGTTCAGCCGGGGTCAGCGTGAGTTCCCCTAAATCGCGGCCCAGGCCATCTTGCAAGCGCCCCAGATGTACCGCCGGTACGGTCGTTTCTGGCGCTGAGAGGGCAAATTCGCCGTGGTCGCGCATGGGCAGGCCGGGCAGCTCTTGGGGGGGCAGATGGATCAGCACGGCCAGTTCTTCGGAATTGAGACAGGTACCCAGCGTATCAAAGATGGCCCCCAGGGGATGGCCGTGCGCGCTGGCGGCAGGTTTGAGTGTGAGCACCTGGCCCCGCACCAGCGCCGGGCGGAGCTGGTGGGCCGGGAGCTCCAGGGGCCGGAGCGGATCCAGCACACTGGCGGGGCCGGCGGCCAGGCTGCGCAGGGCGCTGAGCACGCTCTGCCGCGTCCCCTCATCCTCGGCGGCGACATAGCAGGCGGTCCGCCACCACCCCTGGCTGCGCCCGGCCAACAACCGGTTGCTGTAGGTCTGGAGCAGGGCTTCGCAGGCCTCGGCGTTGGCATCCAAAATTTCCAGCGTGGTGGATTCCTGCCGGGTGATGGCGGTGGCTTGTTGACGGCTCTGCGGTTCAGTCCGCCGGTCGCGGAGCTCTTGCGCGTTGAGGAGCGCGCCCAGCCCGCGCAAAGCGCCGGCGATCTCGTTGCGTCCCACCACCTCAAAAAAACTGCCCACGGCTTGCAGATAAACCGGCAGTTCATCGCCGGGCCTGGTATCATAGGTAGTGCTTTCGGTTTCGCTGGTGCCCTCCGAGGTGGCGCGGCTGGAGCGAATGTAGCTGTGGATTTCGCCGGTCAGGTGGCGGCAGGCATCTAAAGCCGCGTCAATTTCCCAGGCCGGCACCGGCTCGGCGACGACCAGGAGCGCGTACCGCCGGTTGCCAAGAGCTTTCACCAGCCGGTCCAGGCCTTGCCAGGTCCCGGCCTCAGCGCCCGGCCGCGGGGCCGGGATGCCGGTCAGCACAGCCAGCGCGGGGGCCGTCTGGAGCCAATCCGCCAGCGCCGGCAATTCCCGGCCGTTGAGGCTGCGCGGCGCGCTCAGCTCCAGGCCGTTGAAATACGCTTTGAACGCGCTTTCCTGGCTGGCGAGGTAATCCTCGGTGGAGTGGGCGCCCCGGCCCGGCAGCCGGCGGCCCCCCAGATAAAGCCGCTGGCGCTCGCCGTCGCCATGCAGCGCCATGAGCAGGGCATGGCCGGTCTCATAGCAGGCATTGAGGACATGGGGCATGGCCTGCATCCACTCCTGGGGCTGCTGAGGGCGTCCTAAAGCCAGCACCTCCCGGAGCAGCGGCCAGGCCAGATCCTCGGGCTGAGCGGTGATCTGCCAGTGTTGCGGTTGAAAATCAGAAAGGTACCGGCGCTCCAGCACCGTGACCAGGATGTGGGGGAGTTCTTCTATCCAGGCCAGCCGGCTGGAGACCGGCCGGGAGGGTACCGGCTGCATTGTCATGATGGGAGCCTCACTTGCGGCAATGAGATTTCGCTTTTAATGTCTCTGCCCCCCAAAAGGCGTTCAAGGGCCTCACGACCACCCTGAACCCTGCTATTTCTAATCGGCATCACGGTCGCGTTCCCAGGGCGGCACTTCCTCCAGGGCCGGCGCTGAGGGCCGGGGAGGACGGGGGGGCGGGAGCTCGGCCGGTGGGCGGTACACAGGGGGGTACTCCGGCAACGGCACCAGTTCCGGCCAGAGAGCGGCCCCGATGGCGATGTCTTGAGGCGGGGTGGCACTGCGCCAGAGCGGTTGCCGGCAAAACTGCCGGGCGACAGGTTCTATCCCGCAGGGCCAGGTGGCCCCCAGCCCCCCCCACAGCAGTTCATCCACGGTGCGGACCTGCGCGGTGGCCAGGGCCTGAGAGAGCAATTCCGCCAGCCGGGTCTGGACGGCCTGCGCTTCCGGCCACACGCTACAGCTGGCCGGACTGAGCTGCAAGGGGGTCAGCATGGCCGCGGCCAGCGGTCCCTGCCAGGGCACCAGCTGGCCTTCAGGGACACTGCTCAATTGGGCCCCCCATTCCCAGGTGGCATCGTAGACCGCCAGTTCTACAGCCGGGGGCAAAGCGTAGCCCAGCCGTTCGGCCGCCAGGGCGGCGACCCGCGCGCTCCAGGCCGCCGCGCCACAATCGGTCGCACAGAGGGGCGGAGTCACGGCCTGGAGGCGGGGGCCGGTCGCGGCAGGATTCAGCCGGTAGAGCTGCACCGTGAGAGTCGTATCGCCAAGCACGGCGGCAGCCATGAGACGCGAGGCCGGGGGCAGCGGGGCTTCCAGACAGCGCCGGGCCACCAGGGCCCCCGGAGCGGCGATCGCCGTGAAGCTTTCCCAGCCGGCGGCCTGGATCACCAGGGCCAGCTGCGCGCGAGTAGCTTCCAGGTTAGCGGTGTGGAGTCCGACGACCAGCTGGTAGCCGTTGGCCGGGAGCGGCTCCAGCCGCCCCAGGTAAGCCCACCAACGCCGGTAGAGACCGCGCCAGAACAGGGCAGGGCCGGGGCCGTTCAGCCAGGGACCGGGGCTGGCCGCCGTGCTGTGGTAAAAGCCCTGGGAACCGGCCCGGCTTCCCCAGGCCTCCTCACTGGCGACCCGGTGGGGAATCAGCAGGCGCACGCCATCGCCCACCGGACGCACGGGCGCTGCGCCTTCACGCAACGCCATGGCGGTCAACGTCGTTTCGTAATCTATGCCGAGGGTGTGGATAGGCTCATCTCCTGCCAGGCCAGCGTTTCCACCTGCTGAAGACAGGCACGGGCGGTGGTCAGCGCCCGGTCTAAATCGGCCCGGGTGGCGGCCAGCGTTGCCTGCACGGCGGCGTCCGGCTCGGCCGGGACGGCGGCAGCGGCGGGGGCGGTGATAAACGCGATCACTTCGGCCTGATATTGCTTCACATCGTCTACCAAAACCTGAACGGCCCGGAGCACGCTTTGCTGAGCATCAGCGACCTGTTTTTTGTTATCCGCTTCCACGTCGCTGGAAGCGCCGGCTACGGCTCCTACGATGGCCCCGATGACCGTTCCCACCCCCGGCAGCAACGCCGAGCCAATAGCAGCGCCGGTCGCGGTGCCGCCAATAGTCCCGGCCTTGCGGTCATAAGTCCCGGTAGTGATTTTGACCGTGGGCGCCTGCCAGGCGCTGCGGAATTGTTGTTCGGTTTCCGCCGACAGGGAAGGCTGCGCCCAACGGCGCGCCAGCTCGCGTTGGGCCGCCAGGAAGCGATCCAGCGCAGCCGTTAAGGACTCCTGGAGCGCCTGGTTCAGTTCGGTAGTACGGGCCGGCAGGCTGCTCAGACTATCTTTGGTGATCTGGGCGGCGATTTTTTGCGCCCGATTGGTCGCGTAGATCTGGCACTCCTTGACCAGCGTGGCAAAAGCAGCCTGGACGGCAGCGACGAATTGCCGGTAGCGCTGCGCGGCTTCCAGCTGAGCTTGATATTGCTTGGCCTCTCCGGTCAGGGTTTGAGCCTGCGTTTCCAGCGCCGTGACCGCCTGTTGGAGCAACGGCAGGATACGGAAGAGCCGTGCGCGACGGACCAGCGGGTGATCTTCCGAGCTCAAGGCCATGATCAGGCTCTTGACCTGCCGCTCGCCGAGGTGCCGCCCGTTGGTCTCCCTGGCCCGCGCCGACATCGCGGCCAGCCAGGGGCGAAAATGGCCGTCCAGGCCCAGCGTGGCGGCCCGATCCAGGAGTTTGTTCTGGTGCGCCGGGAGCTTGGCCGTGCAAAAGGTCTGCCATTCGGCCGGCGCATCGTGGGACAGAAAGACATTGAGGACAAAGAGAACGGCCGCCGGGCCGCGTTCGGCGATAAATTGGGCCAGGTAAGCCTGCTCGCTCTCGGCCAGGAATTGTTTGGAGGAGAGCACCCAGACTAAGACATCGGCGGAGCGGGCAGCTTCCAGGGCGCGGGCGGTCATCTGTTCGGTGTCGTTGATGCCGGGGGTATCAACCCAATGAACGTGCGGGGGGATGGGGGCATCGTACAGGGTGATTTCCACACGCTGAATCTCCGCCAGGGCGGTATTGTATTCGCCGTTGGCGGTGACGCGGGCCACGATCTGCTCTAAGGCCTGGGGGGTGCAGGCCAGGGGATGGCGTCCCTGGCGATCTATCAGGCAGGCCGTGTCGCGCAGGCCGGATTCCAGCACGCAGCTGACGCCGGTCTCCGGCAGATCATTGACCGGCAGGATGTCGCGGTCTAACAGCGCGTTGAGCAGGGAAGATTTGCCCGCTTTAAAAGCGCCGCCGAAGGTGATGGTGATGTCACGGTGGGTCAATTGCTCCAGGGCCAGGGTGAGAGAGCGGCGGGCGACGTCATCCAAAGGGCGCACCTGCTCGGCCAGGGAGCGGAGTGTGCGTACCAGCGTCTCAAAGTGGGTGGTAAAGGTGGGATCGTCGTGCGTGGCCAGGGGCAATCCATAGGGGATGGCCTGACCGCACCGGGGGCAAAACCGGGCCTCCGGGCGCAAGGAAGCCCCGCACGCGCTACAAAGCAGTTCAGCCGTCATCAGCGCCCCCTACCGTTAGAGTTGCCGCATGGTGAGCAGAGCATCCTGCAACTGCTGGCGCTGGGCCTGAATGGTAGCCAGCTGCTCACCGGCCCGGCGCAGCAAGAGTTGCTTTTCGGCAGCGCTGCGCCGGTTGACTTCCACCATTTGGTTGATCTCCTGTTCCTGGGCCGTAATGATGGATTCTACCGAGGCCGCCATGGCCTGGCTCAGGTCATCAAATTTCTTCTGCAATTCCTGGCTGAGCAGCGGCTTGGCGCTTTCCAATAGCGTTCGCAGGCCAGGCCGGTTTTGCTGCGGGTCACCGTACAGCGCGATCTGCACCGTTTTTTCTTTGATCTGGTGCACCTTCTTTTCGGCGTTAGCCGCGCCGCTCAAGATATTGGTCAAAAAGGCTGCGCCGATGGCGATGGGGACGGCCACCGGGGCCGCCACGCCGGCCAGGATCAGGGTGGTCAACCCCACGACTTCCACGGCAAAGCCCCGGGCCGCACCTTTCCAGCCTAAGGTGCCGCCTAACAGCGCCAGGTCCCAATTGCTGGTCAGCAGGCCCCCGACGACCCAGGCCGCCCGTTCCACGGCGCTGGTCTGGGGCTGCCGCAGCGTGGCGACTTCCGGCCGCCAGCCGGTGAGCGTGAAGCCGATCTCTTCCACCTGTTGCTCAATGGAGGAGACCTCTTCGCCGATCTCCTGCATCATCCGCTCCAATACCGGCTCCAGGCTGCGGCTGATCTCGGTCTGCTGCCACTGCTGCAAGGCCGTGGTCAGAAGCTCAGAGAGGGCCTGAGCGGCCTCCGTGCCCACGCGCTTTTCAATGAGGGGCAGGCGCGTCCGCTGCCACAGCTGTTCCAGGCCACCGCTGGCCGAGAGCGAGGGCAAGGTTTGCTTTTCCATGCCGTCCAGCAACAGGGCGGGCAACTGTTCCACAAAGTGATCAAAACTGCGGAAGAGCTCATATTCGGCCTCGTGGCGGTACCGCTCAATGATGCGCGGTAAACGGCGGCGGCGATTCTGAATCTCTTGCAGTTGGGGCGTGACGGCCCGGAGGTTGGCCTCAAATTCCTGTTGTTCCTTTGCCATCCCGGCCATGAGGCGTTGGGTGGCGCTTTCCAGCTCTTGCGCGAGCCGCTCGGCCGGCCGTAAATGGCGCTCCAGGTGAATCTTGCGGCGGTCGCCTTCCAGGAATTGGACCAAACGCTGTTCCAGAGTTTCCAGCCCTGAACTACGGATCAGCTCCAGGTTGCCGGTGCGCACGCCTTCCAGCGCCGCCAGACAATCCACAAAATAGATGTCGCGCTCGGCAAAATCCTGGCCGTTGTATTTCTCTCCGCCTAACATCTCGTGGATCAGCCGGTTCCACACGAAGGCTTTAAACCGGTCATCCACTTTGCGCCCCATATACAGATTGACAATCATGAAGTAATGCGTCAACCCTTCAGCAATGAGGGAGGCATTTACAAAGACCCGCTCGCTTTCACCGGCCAGGATGTCGCTGCGGAAGAGCACAAAGGCCGCATCGCAGCGGTTGATCGCCTCGCGGGTGATGGCGGTGCGGCGCGGGTCGTCATCGGTGCCGGGGGAATCCCAGAGCGTCACGCCGGCCTGGCAGAACTCCGCCGGGTAATCTAATTCAAACTGGCGGATGTTTTGAAAGAAACGGCGGGTTTCCTCTGGATCGGCGCGGACGGTGGCCTGTTGCAGGTATTCGGCCAGAGTCCACTGTTGTGCGTGGCCGGCAAAGTCCCAGGCCCGCACCCGTGCCTGCTCCCCATAGTTGATCTGCGTCAGGGTGGCGGTACAGGGCAGATCATCCATGGGCAGGGGACCGCCGCTGTCGCCCAGTTCAGGGACAGGGCGGAGCAGCCGGCCCAAAAGGGCATTCAAAAACGTGGATTTGCCATTCTTGAAGCGACCCACGACCATGAGGTTGAAGGTGTCTACCAGCAGCTGGTCACGTTTCTGTTGCAGGCGCGCGGCCAACTCGGCCTGATTGAGCTGGTGGGCCGCGGCCGCCAGCTGTTCCAGGGGCGGCACCACTTCGCGGCTCAGGCGTTCGGCATTTTGGCGCAATTCATCGGCGGGTCGGATCATAAGGCTCCTTACGTATGTATAGTAGTAGGTGAGTGAACAGTGAGCAGTTGCTATCGGCCCCACTCACTGCTGGCACTTTTGTTCCTGGATGATGTGGCATTTCCTGCGAAAAATCACGTGATGAGTTTGTTGTCAGGCGCTTGAGCGCCATCTTCGCTGCGCTAAAGCATATTATTCCCGGCCTGTTTTCATTCCGTCGCCGGCGCCCCATCGCCGGTGCTCAGGGCAACAAAACAGGCATAGAGGGCGGTAAGCTGCTCCAAATCGGCGTCGTCTTGAGCAGCGGCGCTGCTGGCGGTCTGGCGCACCCGGCGCAACGCGGTCAGAAGGGTCGTCCACTCCGCTTCTAACCGGCGTTGTAACGCAGTAGCGCCGGCGTGGAGCTGTTGCCGGGCTGCCGTACGCATGGATTGCACGGCTTGCTGGATCAGTTGGCGGCCAAATTGTTCGTAGGCCTGCCAGCGGGCGGCCGGCAAGTCGGAAGGCTGCGCGGAGCCAATAGCGCCGGCGGTAGCGCCGCCGGCCAGCAAAGCCAGCGGGATACTGGCGGTCAGCAGGCCGGTAGCCAGCGCGGCGGCCCCGCCTCCCAGGGCCATTTGCGCCGCGGTGCCCAGCAACGGGGGGGACGGCGGCATATGCAACGGCGGCAGGACCTCACCCGGTTGCGGCGTAGCCAGGCTGATCTCCGGGGCAGCCAGCGCCAGGAAGACGCCGGGGTAAGGGGCCGCAGCGCCGGCCGCCAACCACCGGTTCACCTGGGCCCAATCGGCACGGTTCTCAATTCCCTCTGTGAGGTTCAACAAGATGGCCGGGATTTGCCCTTGCAGCGATTGCGCAAACTGGCTTTCCCACTCCTGGACGGCCCCGGTGAGGTAGTGATAGACCAGCCGGCCCAAAGCTGCGGAGGAGAGCGGGTGACGGCGGCGCAGGTCAGGGCAGCGGTGCATGTAGGGTTCCCAACCCTGGAGCAGGGATTGCTCCAGCGTGGCCAGCAAAAGGTCCAGCTGGCGCTCGCTGTGGGCGGTGGCCGGCTGCCAGCGTTCCAACATCTGGAGGCGGACCTCTTCCAGTTCGTTGAGCAATGAGGACAGAGCGCCGTCGGGGCCGGCGGCCGGCGGCGTAGCGTGACGCGCTGCGCTCAGCGCGGCTTCCAGCCCATAGCCGGTACGGTAAACCAGCAGGCTATCCAGGTCAGCCGGCGGACTCTGCCACCAGGCTGCAAACGCGGCCCGATCCCGGTCAAGCCGGGCCTGGAGCCAGGGAGCCGCCGCAGTGCCCCACAGGTAAACCCCATGTTGGGCCAGGACCGGCCGCGACGTGCCGGAGGCGATCAGGGCGCCGCGCGCGATCCGTTCCACGGCTGCCAGATCGGCCTCGCTCTCCATGACCTCGGTCCCGGTGAGCAGGATGGCATAAGAGGCAGCCGGGCGGTTCAGGATCACCTGTTGCAGCCAGCGGATTTCTTCAGCGGTCAGCAGGCGGCCGCAGGGGAGGACGAGCACAACCCGGGCCGCGCAGACCACGGGCAGGGGATCGGCCAGCACGGCCGGGAGTGGCATCTGCATCTCCGGCGGACAAGGGAGCAGTTCAACCGGCCAGGTTGTCCCCGGGGCCAGCACGATCTGTAACGCGGCCGGCGGGGTCGCCAGCGCGGTCAATTGAGATGCCAGGCCGGTCCAGCCCCGGCGCTGGGCCACGGCCTGCGCTGCAGGCAGGAGGGTAGGTAAAGCGGGTGGCATGGGGGCCTCAAACGGCGGAAGCCGTGAGCCAGGCCCAGAAATCTGGCGTTAAGGCTTGATATTGGGGCATGAGGGGAGCCGGCACCTGCTGCCTGAGCAGCTCGTGCGCTTGATGGCGGAGGGCGAATGGCGCGGCGGTGGCCTGGAAAAAGGCCGGCGCCAGTTCATCCAGCAGGGCTTCCAACGTGGCCAGCCGGGCTTTGACGGCGCTCAAGCTATCGTTCAGGGGCGGCAAGATGGCCGGCTCCCAGGTCACACCGGGAGCGTAAGGCAGCGTCTCCCACGCGGCAAAGAGCAGCACCTGCCCCTTGACCGCCTCTACCACCCACCAATAAGCCGGCGGCCCCTGCTTTTTAGGCTGGCCGGGTAAACGTAGCGCCGGGCTGGCAAAAGCGGCATAGGCCGGACGGCCCCAGCGTAAGCTCGGCAATGGCAAAGAGAGGGCATATTCCAGCGGCAGCCCCAACTGGCGCAAGGCCGCGCTGCCCTGGCTGCCACGCAGCTCGGCATAACGAAGAAAAACGGTCGGTTCCATAGATGCTCTTTCCTTTCGTCCGCTGGTCCGCTCAGGCTGGCCGGCCGGACTCGGTCACGACACAACAGCCGCCCCCATAGGGTCCCCGGGCCTGTAACCAGGCCTCTTGCAAAGTTTCAACGCTCACCAGCCGCCCGGAGGCCGGCGGCGCACTATCGTTGATGTAAAAGCCCACAATGGCCTGAGTGTCCACGTCGCGCGCCACGCCGGTCACGACCACGGCGTGATTGGCTGCACCGTCATCGTAAGCGTTGGGCTCATCCCAGAGGACACCGGCGTTCGCTTCAATGATGACCCCCCGGTTTTGCGCCACGTCATCGGCCAGTTGCGCCAGCGAGCCATGATACTCCACCCGCGCCGGGACTCCGTAATCGCGCAAAATCTGGGCCTGCCATTCCGGGGTCGTGCCCCCACACAGGTCCGGCGCGGTCAGTTCCAGCCAGCGACTGTGCTCACACAGGTCGTTTTTGCGGGCATAGGCAACAATCTCGTCTTCCGTCACCCGTTGCCCAAACTGGTTGAGAATATCCTCGCAGGAGACCAGACCACAGGTACCTTTGTAACCAAAGGTATTATCCCCCTGCAAATGATTAAACTGCTCACACCCACGAGGGTCGCCTCCTACCCACACCTCACGCCCCTCGGGCGTGATATCGCGGTAGGATTTGAACTCCGCAGGGGTGGCGGTTTCTTGCCAGGCGAACTCTTTGAATAATGACACGGAGGCCTCCGGTATATGATGATCAACCCAGGTTGCTATCT
>CAYTGR010000049.1:25043-33868 GCA_964437445.1 uncultured Anaerolineales bacterium
TTGAATAATGACACGGAGGCCTCCGGTATATGATGATCAACCCAGGTTGCTATCTTTCGTTGGCAAGGAGGGTGTTTTCTTCATGACCACTGACCGCAGACCACAGACCACCATTTTTGCGGTGGTCTGTGGTCGTTGTCATGGTCTCCTGGCAGGGCAAGTCAGCCATCTGGACCCCAAAGAGAGGGGGGTTGAGCTACAACATCACCTTCGGCTGGTACTGGCCCCAGACACGGCGCAGGACGCCGCAGATCTCCCCCAGGGTGCAATCGGCCTGGACAGCAGCGATGAAGAGCGGCATGAGCGGGGCGTTGGGCTGGCGGGCGGCGGCTTCCACCTGGGCCAGCAGTTCGGCGACGCGCGCGCTATCACGCCGGGCGCGCAGGTCGGCTAAGTGGGCGCGCTGGTTTTCCTCTATGATCGGGTCCACCTTCAGCCGGCTCAGCTTGACGCCTTGTTCTTCCACCTGGAAGGCGTTGACGCCTACGATGATCTGCGCCCCGCTTTCCACGGCCTGCTGGGCGCGATAGGCCGCCTCGGCGATCTCCGCCTGCATGTAGCCGGCCTCAATCGCGGCCAGCGCCCCACCCAGGTCGTCAATGGCCTTGAGGTACTCGTTGGCGCGCTGTTCAATCTCGCCGGTCAGGTACTCTATGACGTAGGAGCCGGCCAGCGGGTCAATCGTATCGGCGACGCCGGATTCGTGGGCGATGATCTGCTGGGTGCGCAGCGCCACGCGGACGCTCTCCTCGGTCGGCAGCCAGAGCGCCTCGTCCATGGAGTTGGTGTGGAGCGATTGCGTCCCGCCGAGCACGGCGGCCAACGCCTGCAACGTGACGCGGACGACGTTGTTCATCGGCTGCTGCGCGGTGAGGGTGGAGCCGGCCGTCTGCGTGTGGAAGCGGAGCATCCAGGAGGCGGGCTTCTGCGCGTGGAAGCGCTCGCGCATGATCCGCGCCCACATCCGCCGGGCCGCGCGGAACTTGGCGACCTCCTCCAGGAAGTTGTTGTGGGCGTTAAAGAAGAACGACAGGCGCGGCGCAAAGGCATCCACATCCAGCCCGGCCTCCAACGCGGCCTGGACGTAGGCGATGCCGTCGGCCAACGTGAAGGCGACCTCTTGCACGGCGGTGCTGCCCGCCTCGCGGATGTGGTAGCCGCTGATGCTGATGGGATTCCACTTGGGGACTTCGGCGGAGCAGTAGCGGAAGGTGTCGGTGATCAGCCGCATGGAGGGGCGCGGCGGGAAGATGTAGGTGCCGCGCGCAACGTATTCTTTGAGGATGTCGTTCTGGATGGTCCCTTCCAGTTGCTTAGGCTCCACGCCCTGCTCCTGGCCGACGGCGATGTACAGCGCCAAAAGGATCGCCGCCGGCGCGTTGATGGTCATGGAGGTGCTCACCTTATCCAGCGGAATCTCGCGGAAGAGGGTGCGCATATCCTCTAAACAGCTGATGGAGACGCCGACTTTGCCCACCTCGCCGAGTGCCATTTCGTCGTCGGCATCGTAGCCCAGCTGGGTGGGCAGGTCAAAGGCGACCGAAAGCCCGGTCTGCCCCTGCTGGAGCAGGTAGCGGTAGCGGGCGTTGGATTCCTCTGCCGAGGCGTAGCCGGCGTACTGGCGCATTGTCCAGAAGCGGCCCCGGTACATCGTCGGCTGGACGCCGCGCGTGAAGGGATATTCGCCGGGGAAGCCCAGGTCGGCACAGTAATCTAGCGGCGCATCGTCGGGGGTTGCTACGCGCGGCAGCGGGATCCCGGAAGGGGTAGTAAATTCCTGCTTCCGTTCGGGGAAGCGCGCGAGTGTTTTGCGGAGGCAGGTCTCCTCCCATTGCTGGCGTTCGGCCTGGACGTTTTTCTCGGGTTCAGGGGTCATACTATCCTCCTTGAAAGTTGCTCAGTCACTTAGTCGCTCAGTCAATACAGGGGGTGGCGTTGCCGGGCGTCCCATGAGATATAGTCCATCCCGGCCCTGGTGCGCCTCCTGGTAAGGGACTCTATTCGCTTAACCCAAGGCCTCCAGCTCGTCCACCATCTCCGCCAGCAAGTCAAAGCCGCCCTGCCAGAATTCCGCCGAGGTCATGTCAAAGCCGGCCTCGCCGATGATCGCGGCCGGGCTGGCCGAGCCGCCGTGCGCCAAGATGCGCAGATAATCCGGCTCAAAGGCACGCCCCAACTCTTTGTATTTCCGATAGAGTGCCAGCACCAGCAGGTTGCCGAAAGCGTAGGCGTAGCAATAGAACGGGGTGTGGTAGATGTGCGGGACGGAGACCCACTCATACCGGAACTCGTCGCTCAGCTCCACCGCGTCGCCGAACTGCTCGTGCAGGTTTTCCATGTAGGCGGTGTAGAGCTCATCGGGGGTCGCCCCCTTGAGGATCATCTCGTGGGCAGTTTTTTCAAACAGGACGAAGTAGGCCTGCCGCGTCACCGTCGCGTAGGTATCATCCAAAATGCCGCCGAGGATGGTGCGGCGGATCTGTGGATCTTGCTCCTGGCGCAGGAGCTTGTCGTTGAGCAACATCTCGCCAAAAACGGAGGCGGTCTCGGCCATCGGCAGGGATGAATGGAAGGTCAGCGGTGAATGCTCCTGGGCCATCATGGCGTGCACCGCGTGCCCCAACTCATGCGCTAAAGTGGAGACATCCCGGAGCGTGTGGGTGTAGTTCACCAGCACCCAGGGTGTCACCGCCGGGGTGGGACTGTAGCAGTAGGCGCCATCCATCTTGGCCGGCCGCACCTCCGCATCTAAATGGTGCTGGCTGAGCACACGTTGGGCCAGCTCGGCCAGCGTCGGGGAGAAGGAGCGGTACGCCGCATCCACCATCTGCACCGCTTCATCAAAGGAGTATTGTTTGTCGGTATCGGAGAAGGGCGCGTAGATGTCGTAACGCCGCAGCCGCTCCAGGCCGAGGGCGCGAGCCTTGAGCCGGAAGTAGCGCTGAAAGAGCGGTGCGTTGCGGCGGATGACCTCCAGCAACGTTTCCACGGCCGCATCGGGGACGTCGTTCTCCAGATTGCGGACGCTGATGGGACTGGCAAAGGTGCGCAGCTTGACGTTTTCCTCCGTCCAGTCGCGGACGCGGGCCGCGTACATCTCGGCCAGCACGTCGGCCTGAGCGCCATAAAGCCGGTAGAGCTCCTGATAGGCCGCCGCGCGTAGCTCAGGGTCGGGACTGTACACGAAGACACTCAACTGGCCACGGGTCAGCTCTTTGACTTCGCCTGCTATCGTCAACTTGTAGACAAAACGAGTCGTGATCATATCGTAAAGCGTCAGGACGGACTGGATACCGTTGACATTCTTAATGTTAATGACCCGCTCTTCTGCCTCGGTGAGCGTGTGAGGTTTGAAGAGGCGCAGCACCGCCAGGAAGTAGTGCAGATCGCCCGTGTTGACCATCAACCGGGTGGCCGCAGCCTCGTCCAACGCTTTCCACCAGAGCGTGAAGAAGAGCGTCCGGTTTTCCAGTTCCGCCACCAACTGTTGGATTTTGGCCCGGAAGGCCAGGGCGGCCTGGTGGTGGGTATCCTCGGAGAACCAGAGGTAAGCGTAAGCGTTGAGTCGGCTCCCGGCGTCGGCCAGCCGCTCATAAGCGTGAAGAATGTCCAGGAAATCGGCCTCGCTCATCTCCGGCGCGAGTGCCGGACGGCGGGCTTCAAAAGCCTGCAAGGCCGTCTCCAACTCCGCCAGCCACTGCTCCAGCGCCGGCGTGCCCGGTGCCGGGAGCAGCTCATCCAATTGCCAACGCTCAGGTTGGTAAGTCATAGATCATGCCTCCCTTTTTGGGTAAGGATAAGTTCGCTCCAGTTGCAACATCAAGCAAAACCCCAGGCCACCGCCGGGATGGTCAGTGATCTGGGGTTCGTAGTTTTTTGGTTGGCTGTCCTGTCCCCCACGCTACCACCGCGAGGAAAAGCGCCGACAGCAGCAAATCGCGCCCCCACAGGCTGCGGGCATAGGCCGAGCGGTCGCCCAAGAGATGGATGAGCCAGAGCGAAGCCTGGTAAGCCACCGCGACCGGCAATCCCAGCCAGCGGGCCTGCCCGCGCCAGAGGGCGACCGCCAGTCCGCTCAAGCCCAGCCCCCAGAACAGATAAAGTCCACCCAACAGCCACCAGGGCCAGGCGAGCGGCCACTCTGTCAGGACGGGCGCGCTATAAGCGGCCATCCCTGCCCGCACCAGATTCGCCACGCCCACCAGCAGCAAAAGTCCGGCCACCCATCGCAGATGTTTCACTGGAGCGATTGTACCTCAGGGAGAAGAGAAGTCAATGACCTTAATGGAAATGTGGGATCGTGGTACTCCCCCGCACCCCCCCCACGGTGAGGTGAAGCCCGGCCGGGAGAGCAGCCCGCCGAAGGGGTCGTCACTGGTGCTGCCCACCACCGCGCCGCTGGCATTGGTCCACTGGCGAATACTGCCCAAGGCATCAGTCTGGGGATAGTACCAGACGCCGTTGTGCTGCAAGCCCAAGAAGTCGAGGCCGTAGCGGAGCAGGTTAATTTTTCTGGCTAAGGCGAAAAATAACTTCTCCAATAACGGCACCCACAAACATGCTCCCGGTCCAACCCTCAAATATACCGCCAACCCAAATTAAATATTGGGACATTTCAAGCCATTCGTTCCAAGATAACAAAATGATAAAAGGCAACACCAGTAAAAATACAAACTGATTCATGCCACGCCCCAAATCTTTGATGAGCCTTTCGTCACGGGCTAGGGGATAAAATTTTAGCATAGTAAACCCTGAAGAAAGACTCAGCAACCCTCCCCCCATCAAACGCCACACTACTATTCCGGAAACGGGTGTTAGCGGCAGCGGGGTGCTCTGCAAAATCAACCAGCGTAATCCCCACCCGCCTAAGATCATAATTAATCCCGGAAACATAGCTTTGAGTAAACTGTAATGTATTGTTCGCATGATTCACCTTTGGCTATAGCGGCTAGACTTTAATAAGATTTTCATGGCTGGATCGCATCATAGAGTGAGTACCAGAAATTGGAATTAAACGGTAACGCTGACACGCCATCTATGATTTGGGCATAATTCAGGGACTTTTGTAAGTTGTTAGCGACATTGGTAAGTGCATACTTAAAACCACGTATAGTCTTACGTTCGGCCACATTACCATGCATAGATAAATCATGGCAATCTCCCAAACTCATTGCCGTGGCTTTGGTGCCTCGCCAGGTCGGGGGATTGGCTTCTAAACGGTTTAGTTCTGCTTGATATGCCATAGTACGATTTTTCATTACTTGTGACCACGCTTTAAATACCATTCCCACAGCGCCAACTGCACCACCGAATAAGAAGTCAATTTTATAAGTTTCAACCTTCCACAAATCTTTCGAAGCCGGCAATTGTCCATTGATCCAGAGTTCCACATTACGGCCAGCAATATCGCCGATAATACTAGTAAAGGCACCAGCCGCAAATCCTCGCCACAATAGACCGAAAACTCCCAAGGCTTCAACATGAGGCATGATGGACAAGCTAATTAGCTCATACAACAACGTGGCCGTAAACCCATTAACAAAGGCACCAGCTATCATCCCGCCGTTCAAGACGGCGCCACTACCTAGACACCCCCAAAACTGCTCCCAAGTGATTCCCGGATGACTTTGGGCAAAATTAAAACCTTCAGCATAGATTTCCCCCACAGCTGACAAGGCGCCACCTAACAAGGCGCTGCCCAGAATTTCCTCCACAATTCTCCCACTGGGATCCGTATACCTGACGGGATTATTCCCCGCATACACATATGGATTCTGCGTGAGCGGCAGTGTCTGGATTCCGGGGAACGGATCCACCTGCGTGAATCTTCCCACGCCCGGCTGATACCATCGTGCCCGCAGGTATTGGAGTCCCGTCAGCGGATCGTGATACTCGCCCGCAAACCCCCACGGTGAGGTGAAGCCTTGCTGCGCGAGCACCCCGCCGAAGGGGTCGTAGCTCGCGCTCCCCACCACCGCGCCGGCGGCGTCGGTCCACTGCCGCAGCGAGCCGAGCGCATCCGCCAGCGGGGAGTACCCTTGCCCGCCCTGCCGCACGCCTGACAATTCCAGCCCGTAGAGATACTGCGCCGTCTGCCCCCCACTGGTCGCCACCACCTGCGGCCGGGCCGCCGCCTGATCCCAGGTGAACCACGTCTCCACCCCGTTGACGGCTTGCGCTCGTCAACTACTGGGGCCACGCTTATAACCCCGGTACAGATGTACTTACTCAGACAAGTTGGTTAAAACGTTGTGGCCGGGGGACTGCTTACTACCGCCGGGAATAGAAGCCCCAGCTGTAAAGGATTTCTGCCAGCAATGTAAACAAAAACACCAGCAGGACCCCGACCCCGACTCCGGTACCTACGGTGACCATAGCCCCCATATACATGGTAATTTTTCCCGGCCACCCATTGAAAACTTGATTGAGGATAAAGAACAGAACATAGATAACCACATAGCCTTCTAATAGTTCCAAACCAAAGCCTTTGTCGGCGCTGTTATTGCGCAGCTCAGGATAATACAGCAAGCCCAAAATTGAAAGGCCTGTGCCGCCCAAGGCCGATAACACCGCAATCGGAATTAACCGGGGCCACAAGCTCTGTAGCCAACTTCCCGTAGCCGGCCCTAATACCCAAGCCCCAACGACTAGCCCAGTAAGCACAGAAAGCACTACCCAGCCGACCATCATACAACATAGCTGTAATAATTTAGACATCGCACACTCCTCTATTGTGCAGAAGCACCCCAGAGATTTTGTTCATACTCGTAAAGGTTCTGTCCAACATTAGAATTGAGTAGACCGGTGATTAAACCGCTCCGCATTTCTATCAGTCGTTGAACCCCCTGCAGCAAATCATGGCCATCAGCAAACTGACGCAATCCATTAATCCGCAGTTCAAACGCGAGCGAGCCGGTTGAAGTGTCAAAACCCCGCCTCAGCAACGATTGATAGGTGGACTGACAATTATCTGCTTGTTGAATCAGTCTAGAGCCATTGATAAAATTGGGAAGCCGTTTAGCATAGAATTGAATCCCCTTATTCACACCAACACCAAAAAAGCCAAAGGCGGCTCCCCACAGGAAAGTGCCTTGATACGCGGCAAAGTCAGTGACCTGGCTCCAATCTGCCTCACCGGTGAGCTCTAACAATAGTTGTTGTGTTACTCGTCCGCTTACGTCACCCATTACGCTCGTAAAACCACCCACCAGCGGACCGCCAGCCAGATGCGCGCTCCAGGCCCACGGTAACGCTGTGACAATGGCTGCGGCTACTGCTCCACTTACGTAAATCCCGGCTAAGGCTGGCCAATCAAAACAAAAATGTTCATCTGCAAGGACGTGTGTTCCCGCCGAGGATAAGCCTGCCACCGCTGCGGCGATAGCGATGGCCGAACCACTGGCTAATAGAGCCCCACTGATAGCGCCCATGCCTATTGCGATTCCTAAATCCCGGCCATTGAGAAGGCGAGTAGAGTGGTCCAAAGTGTGGTAATAGGTAAAGCCGCCTATGAACCCGCCTACCGCCGCACCAGCTAAGATAGCCCATGGATTAAACTCCCCGCTGGGATCAGTATAGCGGGTCGGACTGTTGAGCCCGTAGACATAGGGATTGAGCGTGAGCGGGAGCGCCAGCACGCCGGGGAACGGATCCCTCTGCGTGAACCGGCCCACGCCCGGCTGATACCATCGTGCCCGCAGGTATTGGAGTCCCGTTGCGGGGTCGTGATACTCCCCCGCAAAGCCCCAGGGCGAGGTGAAGCCTTGCTGGGAGAGCACCCCGCCGAAGGGATCGTAACTGGCGCTGCCCACCACCGTGCCGGCGGCGTCGGTCCACTGCCGCAGCGAGCCGAGCGCATCCGCCAGCGGGGAGTACCCTTGCCCGCCCTGCCGCACGCCTGACAATTCCAGCCCGTAGAGATACTGCGCCGTCTGCCCCCCACTGGTCGCCACTACCTGCGGCAGGGCCGCTGCCTGATCCCAGATGAAGCGCGTCTCCACCCCGTTGATGGCCTGTGCTACCCGCAGCCCGTCGCCGTTGTAGGTATAGACCGCCGTTACGGTCACCCCGGTCGCCCGCGTCAACCGCCCTAACGCATCGTGTAGGCGTAGGTGGTGAGTGTGACGGCGGCTTGGTGCGTCACCGTCAGGGCGGTGCGATTGCCGGTGGCGGCATATTCATACTGGTAGCACCGGCCGGTGGAGCTGGCGGCCGCTGTCAGTTGCTGCGCGTCATTGTGGTGGCCTACTACGCAATTTACCCCCAATCAATGAAATAATAAAACTAACCACAAGATTTATTATGAACCCTATAGCTAAAATTTGCATACGAGTTGAGTATTCAACTTGTGCCAGCTTCAAGGGGATCCAAAGAATGCTTAACACCCAAGCTCCTAACTGCCCCACCATTCTACCTAATTCAACCCGGTTGCCAGGTTGCGGGCGTCCACAAAGAGCACTAATCCATCCAGGTACTGTAATAAACAAACTGGGCCATGAGGCCCGTTGAACCGCACCTATGCTCCTTTGCCCATTGTATGCCCCCAACCATAATACCAAACTGGCAAAAACCCAGGCAGCTACTTCTCTCCAGGCTTCCATAATGGGCCTCAATTTTTAGAAATCAAGTAAGAAAGGTAAAAGATTGTTTAACACTTCCCAGGTCGCTGAGCGTACAAATTGTTTGCGACCTTGGTCCCATATTTCGTCAACAGCTTCACGCAGGAATTGACCTGTCCAACGCCCAAAAACTTCTTGAAAGCCAGCATAACCTGAGGTGACCCCCATTTACTAGACCAAAAAAACGGTTAGAGAAATGAAAGTGTT
>CAYTGR010000050.1:0-29444 GCA_964437445.1 uncultured Anaerolineales bacterium
GTCACTACATCCCACTTAGCGCCTGCTAAGCCGGCTCGCCCGTGACTGCATTGAATCTTTAAACTTCAGCAGGCGCTTCTTAGGGGTGGGGGTAAGAGCGGCTGAAGCCGTTACTACCAACAGAAACTTTCCGCAATTTCTAACGTGACAATCATCTTTCGGGGCAGTGATGGACACAACTGGCCTCGCCGTTCTAATGTGTCCATAATCAGTATTTGGGAGTAGCTCTCCCGCTCACCTTTAGCCTCCAGGAGGTGGACTATGACGGTAGCCGCAGCCGGCGGTCCGGTGCAACCTTTCACTTTCCTTGATGAAGTGGAAGCCAGAACCCCTGGCGAATCTCGCCTGCTCATGTGTATCCAATGTGGCACGTGCGGTGGGTCGTGCCCCTCAGGAGCAGACATGGATCACACCCCCCGGCACATTTTCGCGATGGTGCGGGCCGACATGCGCGAAGAGGTGTTGAAAAGCAATACCCCCTGGTACTGTGTCTCGTGTTACTACTGCACCGTGCGCTGCCCGCAGGATGTCCACATCACCGAGATTATGTATACGCTCAAACGCATGGCACTGGAGGCCCGGCTCTACGACGATTCTACCGCGCCCGATTTTTCCAAGACTTTCATCAGCTGGGTGGAAAATTACGGGCGAGCGTTTGAGTTGGGGTTAATGTCGCAGCATATGCTGCGGCATAATCCCCTGGGCGTCTTCAAGATGGCCGATATGGGCCTGGGGATGGTCACCCGCCGCCGGATGGCGTTCACGCCGAAACGGATCCGCGGGTTGGAAGGCTTGAAGGCGATCCTGGCCCGGGCCAAGGAATTGGAGGTGTCACATGCAGTATAGCTATTTCCCTGGCTGCTCTCTGGAACGCAACGCCGAGGCCTACCACAAGTCCATCATGGCGATCGCCCAGCCGCTGGACCTGGACCTGGTGGAGGTGGACGATTGGAATTGTTGCGGTGCGACCGAGTATATCTCGCTGGACATGCTGGCTGCCTACGCGCTGATTGCACGCAATCTGGCCCAGGCCGTCCGCAATCCCGGCTACCAGGATCTGGTCGCGCCCTGCAGTGCCTGTTTTCTCAACTTGAGTAAGTGCGATAAATACATGCGCTCCAGCCCCGAGCTGGCCGCGAAGGTCAACGAGGCGCTGGCCGCGGGCGGGCTTTCATATCAGGCCGGCTCGCTGCGCATCCGCCATTTCCTGGACGTCGTGGTCAACGATGTGGGCTACGATACGGTCAAAGCCCACGTTACCAAGCCCTTGCAGAGATTGCGCGTCGTGCCTTATTACGGTTGCCTGATCGCCCGGCCCGGCCTCCGCACCACGACCGACGATCCTGAACATCCCACGGCGTTAGACGATCTGCTGGCGGTGCTGGGCGCGGATGTGGTGACGGACTTCCCGCTCAAATCCTACTGCTGCGGCGGCCACATGACCCAGATCAGCGAAGGCACCGCTTTTGGTATGATCCAGCACTTAGTCAAGACTGCCTATGACGCGCAGGCTGACATGATGGTGACGCTTTGCCCGATGTGCCAGCTCAACCTGGACGCTTTCCAGGGCGCCATGAACCGCTACTTCAAATCTAATTACTACATGCCGGTGCTCTATTTCACCCAGCTGATGGGGTTGGCTTTCGGCTTGGAGGCGGAGGCGCTGGGGATCGGTGCGGAACTGGTGGATGCCCGCCCGGCGCTCCTCAAGATCGGCGTGGAGATGCCGGAGGCCGAATCTGCTGCCGCCCCCAAGAAGCCGCGCAAGGACGACAAAGCCCTGCCCATGCCCCGGATGCCCAAACAGGAGGCCCGCCGATGAGCGAACAAGAAGTACCGCCTGAAGTGATCTTGGAGAAATGCTGTGACGAGCCAGTGCAGCCCGGTTATGGTCCGGTTGAGCCGCTGCCCGGCGCGCCCCTGGGCTCTGAAGTACGGATTGGGGTTTACGTCTGTCACTGCGGCAGCAACATCGCCGGCACAGTGGACGTGGAGGAGGTCGCGCGGTGGGCGGCCGGGCTACCCCATGTGGTCGTTTCCCGCGAGTACAAGTTCATGTGCTCCAGCCTGGGCCAGGAGATGATTGAGAAGGATATTCACGAGCTGGGATTGAACCGTGTGGTCGTGGCCGCCTGTTCGCCGCACCTGCACGAGGCCACCTTCCGGGGGGCCTGCCAGCGGGCCGGCCTGAACCCCTTCCTGTTTGATATGGCCTCCATCCGCGAGCTGGTCTCCTGGGTGACAACCGACCGCGCGGTAGCGACCGAGAAAGCGAAGGCGCTGGTCTCCGCTTCGGTGCACCGGGTCGTTTACCAGGAGGCGCTGGAGCCGATCGTGGTGGATATCCACCCGGATGTGCTGGTGGTGGGGGGCGGCATCGCCGGCATCCAGGCCGCGCTGGAGATCGCCGACGGCGGCAGCCACGTCTACCTGGTGGAGCGTGAACCCTCCATCGGCGGGCACATGGCGCAGCTGGATAAAACCTTCCCAACGTTAGACTGCTCTGCCTGTATTCTCACGCCCAAAATGTTCACCGCCGGCAACCATCCCAACATCACCTTGCTCACCTGGAGCGAGGTGGAGAAGGTAGACGGTTTCATCGGCAACTTCACCGTGCGCATCCGCCGGCGGGCCCGCAAGGTCAAAGAGGAACTCTGCACCGGCTGTGGCCTCTGCGAGGAAAAATGCCCGAAGAAGGTGCTTGACGAGGTCTTTGAAGCCGGATTGGGTTACCGCAAGGCCATCTACCGCCCCTTCCCGCAGGCAGTGCCCAAGTACCCGGTGATTGATACGGAGAACTGCACCTTCTTCCAGCGCGGCGGCTGCAAGCTTTGCCAGCGGGTCTGCCCCACCGGCGCGGTTGATTTCGGCCAGGAAGACGAGCTCCTCTCGGTGAAAGTGGGCAATATCATTCTGGCGACCGGCTACGAGATCTTTGATGCGCGGCGCGTCTCACAATACGGCTACGGCCGCCTGCCCAACGTCTTCACCAGTATGGAATTTGAGCGGCTTTCCAACGCGGCCGGGCCGACCGGCGGTCGCGTGGTGTTGCGTGACGGCGTCACCACCCCGCAGAGCGTGGCGATTGTTCACTGCGTCGGCAGCCGCGACCGGAACTACAACAAGTACTGCTCTTCCATTTGCTGTATGCAGTCGCTTAAATTTGCCCACTTGGTCAAGGAGCGGACCGGCGCGCGCGTTTACAACTTCTACATTGACATCCGCACGCCCGCCAAGGCCTACGACGAATTCTACCAGCATGTGGTGGAGGAGGGGATCATCTTTGTGCGGGGCAAAGTTGCGGAAATAACCGACGCAGCCCGCACGCCGGCCGAGGAGGGCAAGCTGGTGGTCCAGGTGGAGGATACACTGGTCGGCAAACAGCGTCGCATCCCGGTGGACATGGTCATCCTCTCGGTCGGGCTGGAACCGCACCGCGATGCCAAAGAGGTCGGCAAGCTCTTCGGGATTTCGTGCAGCATGGATGGCTGGTTTATTGAGCGGCACCCCAAGCTGGACCCGGTGGCGACGATGACCGACGGCATCTTTATCGCGGGTGCCTGCCAGGGGCCGAAGGACATCCCGGCCTCGGTGGCGCAGGGCGCGGCGGCGGCGGCGCGCGTGTTAGGGTTGATCAACCGGCGCCAGGTGAGTCTGGAGCCGATCCGCGCTGTGGTGGACTCAGACCGCTGCTCCGGCTGCCGGATCTGCAACACGATGTGCCCCTTTAACGCCATCTCGTTCATTGAGGAAACTGCCGTCAGCGAGGTCAACCCGGCGCTTTGCCAGGGCTGCGGCACCTGCGTCTCGGCCTGCCCGGCCGGCGCGATCACCGGGACCCACTTCAGCGACGCCCAGGTGATGGCACAGATTGAGGGCATCTTGATGCCGTGAAGGGGAAGGTGAACCATGAGTGCAAAAGAAACCTTTGAACCCGTGATTGTTGGTTTTACCTGCAACTGGTGCTCATACCGCGCGGCCGATTCGGCTGGCATGGCGCGCATCAAGTACGCGCCGAACGTGCGCTTGATCCGCCTGATGTGCTCGGGCCGGTTGGATCCCCAATTCGTGCTCAAGGCGTTTGCCGAAGGGGCCGACGGCGTGCTCGTCAGCGGCTGCCATCCCGGTGACTGTCACTACGTCGAGCAAAATTACAAAACCCTGCGCCGCTACGCGCTCCTGAAAAAAACGCTGGCGGCTCTGGGCATTGAGGATAACCGCGTGCGGTTGGTCTGGGCCTCCGCCGCCGAGGGCGCTAACCTGGCCGAGGAAATTGACCGGTTGGTGGCCGACGTCAAGGCGTTAGGGCCGCTCAACTGGAAAGGGATGGCCTGGGCGCCCGAGGCAATCCCCGCCGAACTTGAACCCCACGAGATAGGGGAGGAGTGACGTCCATGAGCCAAAACGGAAAACCCAAATTTGCCATGTACTGGGCCGCCTCCTGCGGCGGGTGCGAAATTGCCGTCCTTAACACGCACGAGGGCCTCTTAGAAGTGGACGCCGCCTTTGACGTTGTCTTCTGGCCGGTAGCGATGGACGCCAAATATAAGGACGTAGAGGCAATGGCGGACGGCGAGATTACCCTCTGCCTCTTCAACGGCGCAATCCGCAGCGACGAAAACGAGCACATTGCCAAACTGCTGCGCCGCAAGTCCAAGATTCTGGTCGCTTTCGGTTCCTGCGCCTGCGAGGGCTGCATTCCCGGCCTGGCCAACCTCTACTCGCGCCGGCGCTTGCTGGATACCGCCTTCACGACCGTCTCCACCGATAACCCGCAAAACACCCGGCCGGAGCCGCGCTACGTTGCCCCGGAGGGCGAATTGCGTATCCCCTATCTTTACGAGACCGTTAAGACGTTAGATCAGGTCGTGCCGGTGGATTATTACGTCCCCGGCTGCCCGCCGGAAAGTCCGCAGATCGCGGCAGTGGTTGGCTTGGTAATCCAGGCCCTGCGCGGTGAGGCGGCGCTGCCGCCGGCGGGGGCGGTGCTCGGGGCAGGAAACAGTACCGTCTGTGACGAATGCCCGCGTTCGCGCCAGGAGAAGCACGTGCTGGAGTTCCGGCGGATGGCGACTTACCAGCCGAACCCTGACCAGTGCCTGCTGGAGCAGGGGATCCTCTGTGCGGGGGTGGCGACGCGGAGCGGTTGCCAGGCCCGTTGCCCTACCGCAAACATGCCCTGCATCGGCTGCTACGGCCCGGCCCCGGACGTGGTGGACCAGGGAGCGCGCATGATGAGCGCCATCGCCTCCGCTATCGGCAGCAACGATCCCCAGGAGATCCAGCAGGCCATTGAGGGCATCGTGGATCCGGCCGGGACCTTCTACAAGTTCAGCCTGCCGAGCAGCCTGTTGCACCGGGCCAAAGTCAGGGAGTAAAGGGGGAAAGTGCCATGCAACGCATCACGATTGATCCAATTACCCGCCTGGAAGGGCACGGCAAGATTGAGATCTTCCTGAACGACGAGGGCGACGTCGCCCATACCTATTTCCAGATCCCGGAGCTGCGCGGCTTTGAGACCTTTGCCGTCGGTCGCCCGGTGGAGGAAATGGCCGTCATCACCAACCGGATTTGCGGCGTTTGCCCCGAGGCGCACCACATGGCCGCGGCCAAAGCCGCCGATGCGGCCTATCACGTGGAGCCGCCTCGCCCGGCCCGGTTGTTGCGCGAGCTGCTTTACAGCGCCTTCTATTGCACTGATCACACTACCCACTTTTATGCCCTCGGCGGCCCGGATTTCATCATGGGGCCGGATGCGCCGGTCGCCGAGCGGAACATCTTGGGTGTCATCCACAAGGTCGGGCTGGAGATCGGCGGCAAGGTGATCCAGATGCGCAAGTACGGGCATACCGTTGTGGAGATGATCGGCGGGCGCAAGGTTCATCCCTGCACCAGCATTCCCGGCGGCCTCAGCCATGGGATCACCGGGGAGCAGCGCCAGGAGATTGAGGCGATGGGCCGCTGGGCGGTGGAGTTCGCGCAATTCTCCCTGGGCCTGTTCAACGACATCGTGTTGCGCAATGCGGCCTACCGCGATTTGATCTTAGGCGACACCTACGTTCACCGCACCTATTACATCGGCCTGGTGGACGAGGAGAACCACGTCAACTTTTACGATGGCCGGGTGAGTGTGGTAGATCCTAACGGCAAGCGGATCGGCAAGTACGCGCCGGCGGAGTACACCGATTGGATCGCTGAGCGGGTGGAACCGTGGACCTACCTCAAGTTCCCCTATCTCAAGAAAGTGGGCTGGAAGGGGCTGGTAGACGGTGAGGACTCAGGTGTCTACATGGCGACGCCGCTCTCCCGCCTCAACGCATCCGATGGGATGGCGACGCCTCTGGCGCAGGCCGAGTACGAAAAGTTCTACGCGACGTTGGGCGGCAAGCCGGTGCACCACCGGTTAGCCATCCACTGGGCGCGTCTGATTGAGCTGCTCTACGCGGCCGAGCGCTGGGTGGAACTGGCGACCGACCCGGAGATCACCTCTGACCAGATCCGCACCGTGCCGACCGAGAAGCCGACTGAAGGGGTGGGGATCGTAGAAGCGCCGCGCGGCACGTTGACGCACCACTACTGGACCGACGAGCGTGGCGTGGTCACCAAAGCCAACCTGATCGTCGGCACGACGAACAACTACGCGCCCATCTCCATGTCCATCAGCAAGGCCGCGAGCACGCTGATCCAGAAGGGCACCGTGGTCACCGAGGGGCTGCTCAACATGGTGGAGATGGCCTTCCGCGCTTATGACCCTTGCTTCGGCTGCGCGACGCACAGCCTGCCGGGCCAGATGCCGCTGGAGGTGACGATCCGCGACGCGCACGGCGCGGTGGTGGAGCGGTTGACGCGATAAGCGTAGACTGAACTGCTTTTTCAGGGGAACCGGGGCAGTGATCGCTGCCCCGGTTTCAAATCAGTGACACGGTCCGGCTCGCCCCTGGCGGGGAAATCGTCTCTTAGGGACGGCAAGCGGCTCCAGCGACCACGCCACGATGGGGAGGGACTTCACTCCCCATGTCGCGCAGTCCTTGATCGCCTCCGGCTAGCCCTGGGGGATTGAAGCAGGGCTTAAGATTTCCTCAATCGCTGCCAGCTCCCCGGCACTTAGCTCTAAGTTGCCCAGCGCGCCCACCGCATCCTCTATCTGCGCGACCGTGCTGGCCCCGATCAGCGCCGAGGTGACCTGGGGATGGCGCAGCACCCAGACGAGGGCCAGTTGGGCCAGCGTCTGGCCGCGCTGCCGGGCCAGGTCGTTCAACCGGCGCACTTTGCTCAGTTTCTCCTCGGTGATCTGCTGCGGCCGGAGGAAGCCGTGTGGCTTAGCGGCGCGCGAGCCTTCGGGGATGCCGTGCAGGTATTTGTCGGTGAGCAGCCCCTGCGCCAGCGGTGAGAAGACGATACAGCCGATGCCGGTCTCATCCAGCGTGGCCAATAGTTCCGCCTCAATCCAGCGCTCAAACATGCTGTACTTGGGCTGGTGGATGAGACAGGGCGTCCCCAATTCACGCAGGAGCCGGGCGGCCTGGCGGGTTTGCTCCGGGTTGTAGGAGGAAATCCCCACATAGAGCGCCTTCCCGCTACGGACGATTTGGTCCAACGCCCCCAGCGTCTCTTCCAATGGCGTCTCCGGGTCGGGGCGATGGTGGTAGAAGATGTCCACGTACTCCAACCCCAGCCGCCGCAGGCTCTGGTCCAGGCTGGCGATCAAATACTTGCGCGATCCCCCATCGCCGTAAGGGCCGGGCCACATCCAGTAGCCGGCCTTGGTGGAGATGATCAGCTCGTCGCGGTAGGGGGCTAAATCCTTGCGCATGATTTCCCCGAACGTCTCCTCCGCCGAACCGGGGGGCGGGCCGTAATTGTTGGCCAGGTCAAAGTGGGTGATGCCCAGATCAAAGGCCCGGCGCACCATCGCGCGAGAATTCTCAAAGACATCCACGCCCCCGAAGTTGTGCCACAGGCCCAGCGAGATGGCCGGCAACTTCACGCCGCTGCGCCCGCAGCGGTTGTACCGCATAGAATCATACCGTTTCTCGGATGGCCACGAATCCATTGGTCCCCTCCTTCCAGGAAAAATAGTCACAGTCACAAATCCAAAGTCAAGAAGTTTGTTGGTAGTGAGGCGCTTTAGCGCCGTCTCAAGCGTCTGACTACGGGCGCATGATTACCGTCAGTGCAGTGTTTTCAACGGTCGCCCTGGTTCAGGGCTAGCTGCCGTTCTCCACCTTGAGCGGCGCTTCCGGGGGCTCTTGGGCACGCTCACCGAGCAACCGTGATTTCTGGTAGGCGGCCCAGACGGCCTTGGAGAGCACCGTGCGCATCCCGCCTTTTTCCAGCTGGTAGATGGCCTCGGCGCTGGTGCCACCGGGCGAGGTGACCATATTCCGCAGTTCCGCCAGATGCAGGTCGGAGTGCTGCGCGAACTGGGCTGAACCCAGGACGGTTTGGATGACGAGCAGCCGCGCCTCGCGCCGCGAGAAGCCCAGGTGCACGGCTGCATCCACCAGCGCTTCCATGAGCAGGAAAACGTAGGTGGGGCCGGTGCCGCTGACCGCCGTAGCCATGTTGAGCGCATCCTCATGCGTGACGTAGAGCTCCAGCCCCATGGTCTGGAGGATGGCGCGCGCCTGGGTCCGTTGCCGCTCGGTCACGGCCGGGGCGGCGATCCAGACGGTCATCCCCGCGCGGATCTGGGCGGGCGTGTTGGGCATCGTGCGGATCACGGCCTCGTGGGCCAGCCCGTTGCTGATCGCCGCCAGCGGCATCCCGGCGACAATGGAAAAGACGAGCGCTTCAGGGCGGAGCTGCCCGTGCAGTTCGGCCATGGCGGCCGGGAGCACCTGCGGTTTAACGGCAAGCACGACCAGGTCGGCCCCGCGCACGGCCTCGCCATTGGCGGCGGTCACGCGGATGCCGTAGCGCTCTTGCAGGAGCGCGCGCTGCTCGGCCAGCGGTTCCCCCACGATGATCTGGTCCGGCGTTACCTCGCCGGCCTCTAACAGCGCCTGAATGATCGCCCGCGCCATTGTCCCGCCGCCGATGAAGGCCAGCGTCAATCCTTGCAGCTCTTCGGTTGGCATCCTTTACCTCGCCTGATAGGGTGATGCCGGGATTATAACGCTTTTGAGGGGCGAGGCAATTTCCCCCGGCCCTCCCCCCGGAATTCAATGCTCTTTTGTCCCAAAGTATGCTATAATCCGGGCAAGCACCTCACGAAAACCCTGTCTCTGTGCGCCAACCGCCTCTGTTCGGCGAGCGGGTATCGCCGTGCGGGCTGGTCAATCCGGCCCGTCACCAACGGCCAGGGGAAATGCTGCGGAGGAATGGATGCCGGGATTTGTCCACTTGCATACACACTCGGAATACTCGCTGCTGGATGGGTTGAGCAGCCCCAAGGCGCTGGCCCAACAGGCCGCCCAGTTGGGAATGCCCGCGCTCGCCCTCACTGACCACGGCGTGATGTACGGGATAGTGGAGTTCTACAAGGCCTGCCGGGAGGCCGGCATCAAACCGATCATCGGCATTGAAACCTACCTGGCGCCCAAATCCCGCCTGAACCGCACCAAGGAAGACGGCTCGCCCTATCACCTCGTCCTGCTGGCCCAGAACCAGACCGGCTACCTGAACATTCTCCAACTGGCCAGTATCGCCCAGTTGGAGGGCTTTTACTACAAGCCACGCATTGATAAAGAGGTCCTGGAGCGGTATAGCGAAGGGATCATTGTCCTGAGTGCCTGCGCCTCCGGCGAGGTGCCGCGTCTGTTGCTCCAGGGCCAGGAAACGGCCGCCCGGCAGGCCATCCGCTGGTATCAGGAGCGCTTCCCCGGCCGCTTCTACCTGGAATTGCAAACGCACCGTATCCCTGAACTGGAGCCCGTTTACGCGCAGCTGGTCACCTTGGGCCGGGAGCTGGCCGTGCCCTTGGTGGCCACCAACGACATCCACTACGCCCGGCGCGAGCAGGCCGACGCCCACGACGTCCTGCTCTGTATCCAGACCGGCAAAACGGTCAACGAGCCGCAGCGGATGCGGATGAGCGATCCCTCGTACTACATGCGCTCGCCGGCCGAGATGTGGGACCTCTACGGCCATCTCCCCGACGCGCTGGAGAACACCCTCAGCATTGCCGACCAGTGCCAGGTGGAGATCAAATTCGCGCCGCCCTATCACCTGCCCAAGTTCCCGGTGCCCGCCGACTGCGGCGATTCGGAACACTACCTGCGCCACCTCTGCGAGGAAGGTTGCCGGCAGCGTTACGGGGCTCAGGCCGACACCCCCGCCGTCCGCGAACGGCTGGAATACGAGCTGGGTATCATCCACCGCATGGGGTTTGATGATTACTTCCTCATCGTTTGGGATCTGGTCCGCGCCGCGCAGGAGCGCGATATCTGGTGGAATGTGCGCGGCTCCGGGGCCGGCAGCGTGGTGGCCTACACGCTCGGCATCACCAGCGTGGACCCGCTCAAGAACCGGTTGCTCTTTGAGCGCTTTCTCAACCCCGGGCGTATCTCCATGCCTGATATTGACCTGGACTTCCCCGATGACCGGCGTGAGGAATTGATCGCCTACACCGTCCAGCGATACGGGCATGAGAACGTCGCGCAGATCATCACTTTTGGGACCTTAGGCGCGCGCGCCGCCGTCCGCGACGTGGGCCGCGCCATGGACATCCCCTTGAGCGAAGTGGACAAGGTGGCCCGGCTGATCCCCAACATCCCCGGCAAGCCGGTCAGCATCGCCGAGGCGTTGGAGCAGGTCCCTGAACTCAAAGAGATCTACCAGACCACGCCCTACCTCAAGAAGCTCATGGACATGGCGGCGCAGGTGGAAGGCGTCGCCCGTCACGCCAGCACCCACGCCGCCGGGGTTGTCATCTCCGACCGGCCATTGACTGATTACCTGCCGCTCAACCGCCCGACCAGGGGGGAGACCGTGGCGGGCGAGGACGACGAGGGGGGCGCTTCTGCCAGCCTGGGTGCAGTCACGCAGTGGCCGATGGAAATCCTGGACGAGCTGGGGATGCTCAAGGTGGACTTCCTCGGCCTGCGCACCTTGACCCAGATGCGGCTCACCTGTGATTGGATTGCCCGGCGGCACGGTCGCCAACTGAATCTGGCTACCATCCCTTATGAACGGACTCCCGATGACCCCAGCGCGGATGCCGACGTCAGGCAGCTCTACGACCTTCTGTCCAGCGGCAACACCACCGGCATCTTCCAGGTGGAAGGCGCGGGGATGCGCCGGGTCCTGCAGGAAATGCGCCCGACGCAGTTTCAGCACATCGTCGCCGTCCTGGCGCTCTACCGTCCCGGTCCTATGGAGCAAATCCCCACTTTCATCAAGCGGATGCACGGAGAAGAGCCGGTAGAGTATAAGCATCCCATCCTGCAAAACATCCTGGATGATACCTACGCCATTATCGTCTACCAGGAGCAAATCATGCAGATCGCGGTCGCGATGGCCGGCTACGAGCCGGGCGAGGCCGACGGCATCCGCAAGGCAGTGGCCAAGAAAAAGCGCGAGCTGATGGACAAGCACAAGCGGATGTTTACCGAGGGCGCCGATAAGCGCGGGATCAGCCGCGAGATCGCTGAGGCGGTCTGGGCCGACATTGAATTTTTCGCCCGCTACGGCTTCAACCGCGCCCACGCCACCGACTACGCGGTCATTACCGGCCAGACGGCCTATCTCAAGGCGCATTACCCGGTGGAATTCATGGCCGCGCTGATGACCACTGAGCGTGGCAATACCGAGAAGCTGGGGTTTCTCATCGGTGACGCCCGGCGCAACGGCATTGAGGTCGTCCGGCCCTGCCTCAACCGCTCGCACCTGGAATGTACTATTGAGGATCAGGACGGGCGCCCTGTGATCCGCATCGGGTTGGGTGCGATCAAGAACGTCGGCGACGACGCGGTCCGGTTGATCGTGGAGGCGCGGGCGGCCGGGGGGCCCTTCCGGTCGTTGGATGATCTGGCCGAACGGGTAGATCTGCGGCGCATCAACCGGCGCGTGCTGGAATGTCTGATCCAGGCGGGAGCCTTAGACGAGCTGGCGAATGAGACGGGGCGCGCCGGGCTGCTGGCGACGATGGATCCGCTGTTCCACATCAGCGCACAGCGGCACAGCGCCCGCGAGATCGGCCAGTTCTCGCTCTTTGACGGCCTGGACGCGGCGACCGATACCCTCCGCCCGCCTGCCCGCGTTCCGCCCATCCCCAATCGCAAGTTGTTGGAGTGGGAAAAGGAGCTGCTGGGCACCTATCTCTCCGAGCATCCCCTGCTG
The DNA here is from genome assembly GCA_964437445.1 of uncultured Anaerolineales bacterium. Taxonomy (GTDB): domain Bacteria; phylum Chloroflexota; class Anaerolineae; order B4-G1; family SLSP01; genus CAYTGR01. The sequence goes on from CAYTGR010000050.1 coordinate 12,283, forward strand.
CGCACCGAGCACGATCTCTATAGGCAGGGCCTGGTCACCTGTTCGCTCGCCGACGCGGCGACCGCCGCCCTGGGGCAGCAGGTGACCCTGGTCGGCATGGTTCAGCGCATCCGCCGGGTGGCGACGAAAAAGGGGGACATGATGGCCTTCGTCACGCTGGAGGGCCCCGGCGGCACCTTAGACCTGGTCGTCTTTCCCAAAACGCTGGAGCGTTTCAAGCAGCTGCTCGTGCCGGAAAAGATCCTCGTGGCAAGCGGCAAATTGGACGCCCGCCCGGACCGCGAGGATCACCCGTTGATTGTAGATTGGGTGAAGGAGCCGCACGAACTGTTGGGCGCGGCCGATAGCGCCCCCGTTGCTCCGCCCCCGGCCTTGCGCGAGCGGCCTATCGCTTACGCGACTGCCGACCGCCATCCCCAGCCTGCCAGGGAGGATTATCCGCCAACGACGGAAGAGGGTATCGGCGGTGAGGAGGTAGATCTGGCAGCGCCGGAGGAGCCGGACGACGAATGGCGCTTCACGCCCGCACCGGAAGAGCCGCCTGCCCCGGCGTGCCTGTTGCGGATCACGGTGCAGCGCACCAACAACTCCGAAGCCGACTTCGGGCGGATTGCCCAGGTTCACCAGCTACTCAGTGCGCAGTCAGGGGCGGACCATTTTGTGATCGTGCTGGAGAACGGCGGCGGCTCCCGCGTGGAATTACACTTTCCCAACAACACCACCCGTTGGTCACCCGACCTGGGCCGGCAGGTGGAACAGATCCTGGGCGCGGGGTGTCTCAAGGTCAACTGAGTGCGTCATGAGCGTTCCAGGGTTCAGCTCAGTGCATTGGCCGTGGGAGGAAAATCAGGTTCGTAGTGCTGCGCTTCAGCGCGGCTCAGACGGCGCTAAAGCGCCTTACTACGAACTTTTACAGGAACTGCTACCTGCTGCTCTCTGCTCACGACTTAACTGGTTTCTATTTTCAGAGGAGACCCCCGGTGCTGGCGCACACCATCCAGGAATGAAAAGGTGAGCAGTTCGTAGTGAGCAGTCATTCAGGTTGCTTGCCACTGCTCTCTACAAACTGCTCACTGGTAGCTATTTTTGTTAGGAGGTGCTCATGGCTTCGGATCCGCTGGCTGCTGATAGCCTGTTGCTGCATGTACGCGCGCTGGCCGAGGAGATCGGCCCGCGTCCGGCCGGGCACACCGCCGAATTGCGCGCCCGCCAATACATTCGCGGCGTTCTGGACGAGCTGGGCTACCAGAATGTGGAAACCCTCCCCTTCCCGGCTCCTGATACCTGGGGGTACGCGCTCGGCAATCCGCTGGCCTTGGGACTGGCGAGCAACCTCTGGCCTCCGCGGCGACGGCTCTTGGGTGGGTTGGCGACGCTCGCCTGCACCTACACTCTCTGGGATTCCATGCGGATCAATAAACAGCCGCTTGCCGCTCTCGCCCCCCGCCGCCCCAGCGCCGATCTGATCGTGCGCATCCCCCCGGCTGAGAAGCCGCGCCGCACGTTGGTGCTGTTGGCCCACACCGACAGCAATAAACATCGCCTCTCCTTCCAACCTGCGTTTAAGAAAGCCCTGCCCGGCCTGACCACTTTTGCTTTAGGGGCGCTCCTGGGCAACGGACTGGCGCAGGTTGCCGAGGCGTTCGGGGGTGGGAGCAGGTCCCGGCGCTTCCGCACTGCCAGCGCGTTAGCTCTGGTGGTCAGCCTTGCGATCATATTGCTGGACGAGCGGGGGGGCTACGTCCCCGGCGCGAACGATAACGCGAGTGCGGTCGCCTGTGTCTTGGGGCTGGCGGCCCACTTGCGGGCGCACCCTTTGCAGCAGACCGAAGTCTGGCTGGCTTTCACCGGGGCGGAAGAGGTTGGCTGTCTGGGGGCCCACGCTCTGCTGGACACTTACGGCGACGCGCTGCGCGATGCCTGGTTCCTGGATTTTGAGATGGTCGGCTCGGCGGAGATTGCTTACGTCACGCGCCACTCCGGCTTTGCGCTCGTCACTGCCTACCGGCCCGATGCAGAATCGCTGGCCTGGGCCGAGGCGACCGCCCGCCGCTGCCCGGAGCTCGGCGTCAGGGGGCGTGAGCTGATCATCGGCGAAGAGGTCGGCGCGTTGCGCAGCCGGGGCTTCCGTGGCATTTGTCTTTCCGGCGTCGGGCCTGATGGCTGGTTGGAAAACTGGCACCAATACAGCGACGATGTCGCCCATCTGGTCCCCGCTGGCCTGGAAAAGGCCGCGCGCTTTGCATGGGAGATGATACTGGGTCTGGATAAGGGCAGCTCCTGATCACGAACGTTGGGCAACAGACCACAGATCAAAGCCGGCAATGGTGGTCGGTGGTCCGTGGTCTGTGGTCAATCACACGCCGTAGCGCAATCATTAAAAATTACTTGAGGAAACCATGCTCACCATTGAACAAATTGATCCTACCAACCGTGCTGACGTCCGTCGTTTCGTGGACCTCCCCTACCGGCTCTACCGGAACCACCCGCAGTGGGTGCCGCCGCTCAAAGGCGACATCGCGCTGATGTTGAACCAACAGAAGCACCCCTATTACGAACATTCCACCGCCGATTTTTTCGTCGCCGTGCGCGACGGGCACGTCGTGGGCCGGATTGCCGCGTTGGAGAATCGTCCTTTTAACGCATACCACGGCGCGCGTGAAGCCGAATTTTATCTCTTTGACTGTGAGAACGACCCTGAAGCCGCCGCCGCGCTCTTCGCCCGCCTCTTTGAGTGGGCCTCTGCGCGCAGCCTGGAGTACGTGGTCGGCCCGAAGGGGTTTGGCCCGTTAGATGGCTACGGCGTTCTGGTGGAAGGTTACGAGCATCGCCAGATGATGACGATGATGAATTACAACTACGATTACTACCCGGCGCTGATAGAAGCCCAGGGGTTTAAAAAAGAGGTGGACTTTGTCTCCTGCTACCTGGAGGCCGCGACGTTCCGGCTGCCGGAGCGGGTGCATCGGATCGCTGACCGGGTGAAACAGCGCGGCACGTTGGGTGTCCGCCGGTTCCAGAGCAAGCGCGAACTGCGCGCCTGGGCCTGGCGGATCGGCCAGGCGTACAACCAGGCGTTCGTCCACAACTGGGAGTACTACCCCCTGACCGAGCGCGAAATCAACTTCGTCGTGGACAACATCATCACCGTCGCTGACCACCGGCTCATCAAGGTTATCACCCACGAAGAGAACATCGTCGGCTTCCTGTTCGGCTTTCCCGACGTCTCGGCGGCCCTGCAACGAGCCCGGGGCCGGTTGACGCCGTGGGCGCTGGCCGACCTGGTGCTGGAAATGCGGCGCACGCCGTGGATCGCGCTCAATGGCGCGGGCATCCTGCCGGAATTTCACGGCATTGGCGGAAACGCACTGCTGTATGCCGAGATAGAGGATACCGTCCGCGAGTACCGCTTCCGCCATGCTGATCTCACCCAGGTGGCAGAGACCGCCGTGCAGATGCGCCACGATTTAATCAACCTGGGGGGCAAACCATACAAGAACCACCGGGTTTACCGGCGGCATCTATAGGCGAAGCGTCGCGCAGGATGGCCAGCCCGCCATCCTGCGCCCTCATGCAAGACCCGCCACCGGCCAGGGCCATTTAGGATTTGGTTTAAATCTGCCTTTCGTGGGAGGAAGGGGGGCAGGCCAGAGAAGTTTAAGACAGCCTATGCTGCCCACTTGCGTAAATCGCAGGCCATGTTATAATCTTTTCCGAGGGCGGTTAGCTCAGATGGCTAGAGCGCCGCGTTGACATCGCGGAGGTCAGAGGTTCAAGTCCTCTATCGCCCACCTCAAGGCTGTTAATGGGCATGACAAGTGCCGTTTAAAGTGCGCACAAAAGGGGTTACGCGGTTGTAGGCGTAGCCCCTTTTGTATCTTCGGAGTGACCTCGCCTATTGTCAATCTGGAAAGGATTTCCCCCTGTTGTGACGCCGGCACTGCTTACCGTCAGCGCCGGTGTCTCCGGCGACCGGCAATTGACTGGAGCCTGTTCGTCCCTATAATAACAGTAAACGGTTCACTCCCAGCGTTAAAGTCAGGCGGGGAGACAGATGGAGATCGCTTACGATGAAACAGTGGCAATCAACCGCAGCGCTCAGCTAAAAGTGTTTGCTGATTTTGAACAGGCAATTGCCTGGCTTGTGATGCGTAAAATGTCGTAGCGGTATTCTTCATACTCGCTCCCCGGAAAGGAAATGATCTCTATGGCTGAAAATAATTCCGAACGAGAAGATGCCATCCATCAGATTTCCGTGTTGGCGCAGGCTTTATATGACGCACTTGAAAGTCAAAACAGCGAACAAATCATGGCTGCTCAACAAAACCTGAGTGCGGCCGCGGAAGTGCTGTGGGCAAATGTGCAAAGTAGAACAGACGTCACCCCTAGAGAAAAAGGGGTTCTGCGCTTATTGGCTGACGACGCTATCAAAGAGTTGCCTGAAAAGATCAAGGATCCGGCCAATTACGCCCGGATTCAGCGGGATTTGCGCCTGTTGAAATCATCCCTGGTGTTACTTTGACCTTCCTTCAACACAGAACGCCGTTCATGACGAACTTGGCCGGGCGCTGGCAATGTATCCTGACGAGGCGTTGTCAGGGGCGTTGGTGAGCATTGAGCCAGATGGGCACCGGATCAGAAGACTTCCGAAGAAGTGACCGGACGAAGGCGACGGATCTTTGACTGGATTTCAACATGGTAACGCCAGTCACTGCCTTACCTGCTCCTGAGAAAACCCGCCGGGTACGCCGGCGCATGGTGATTAAGGGGAATTGCCAGGAGTGTGCTCATTACACGGATTGTCCACGAATGCGGGGAGAAAATATCTGCTACGGCGAACAAGAGATTGTGGTGGAAGAGATTGTCCCTGCCACTGAATTCACTGATGAACAAGGTGATGTGGAACCATTACCCCCCGACACTTGATTCGCAATTGCAGCGGAGAATGTGACCATGCCCCCTAAACGGCCCTGGAGTCCCCTTCCAGGGTCGTTTTACGCTGGGGAAAAGGGGCAGCCAACATTTCAGGCCCGATAGTACCAAAGGTTGGTTGACCGGCAACGGATATGAGCGTAAAATTAAATAGATTCCTGCCACCATCCGGCAAAATCACAGTCGCCACCATGAGAATTATGTAGGTTATAGATTTGAGCAGCTCATCTTTTGTATTAACCGGCGCACAGCAGACCATGGGAGCCTGGACCAAAGTCATTGAATCCCATGCTGCTATCCCAGAAATCTACAAAGATTTTTTTAGCTCGTCAGTAGGGAGCCAGGAGGCATTCCCATACGTAGTTCTTGCCCCAGCTTTCACCTGGGGCCGGCATAAAACGACCGAGAAATTGGTCTATGAAGTTGACGATACCCTGTACATAGTGGCGGGCACCGGCACCGAAATCGTTGTGCACGCCTATCCTTTGAAGACGATTTGTGATATTGAGGTGGGGACCATACTCTTGTACTCGTGGCTCACCATTCACGGCATGACAACTGCTGGTTTAATGAGCGCTACCACGATTGAGTTCAATTCCACCAGCCTGCGGCATTATGCGGCTTTCATCGCTAAAATCCGCCCACAGCCCAGTGCGGCTGACGACGCAGAGTTGCAAAAAGCGCAAGCGGCCTTTGACTATCTGGCCACGGAAAGCTTCAAGTTCATGAACTATGGGCGGAGCAGCCTGGTGGAGGGTGAAAAAGTAATTTATACCCTCTGGCAGCCTGAGATCCGCGAGAGAATCTTTCCTTGGCTCCGGGTACCCTTGTACCGCACGGTTTCCACGGCACATCTCGCCATTTTAACGGATAAGGAACTGATCCTCATCCGGGAGGATGAACGGAGCAGTAGGGGAAAAAAGGGAGTGCGCTATGGTGGGGTTTGGCAATACATCCCGTTGCGCAGTATCGTTTCTGTTTCGGTGGAGCAGTTCACTGAGAACCTGTTGCTCTTGTCCGTCAAGCTATCCTCAATGGGACATACAGACCAGCTCTTTGCGCTTGCCAGCCGCCCCGAGGTGACGCACCTCCAAAACGCAATTGAGAAGATGCGCGGATCATCAATAGCGTGATGGCCCGTCTCAGATATACGCAACTGGCCGGCTTGCTCCGTGGAATTCGCGGCTTGACTATTGGTTGAGCGTCATTTAGAACCGCCAAACCTCCCCCCAAAGGAGGGCGAAATGACCAGGCGAGGCAGGAGTGGCCGACCCTGCCGGCCACGCCCCGGATCCCAGCCTGGCTTACGTCTCTCTTAGCAGCCTTTAATCCAACTCAAGTGCTTCTTCTGACGTATCCTCCGCTTCCTCCTCCCCTTCGGCGGGACCCAACAGCGCCCGCGCGAAGAGCAGAAAGCCGGTATGCCCCACCATCTTGTCGTCCGGACGGAGCCGGGCGGCCACCGGCTTGTAGGCGCGCAGCAGCAATTCCTCCACTTCAGGAAACCCGAAGTTGTGCGCAGGTAACAGGCGCAAAATATCGGAGACCTGGTTGGTCGTCGGGACGAGCGTGCCGAAGAAGCCACCCCCCTTGAGCGCCGCGTGGGCTTGCGCCAGATAATCCTGTGGCTCCCGCACATCCAGGAAGAGCGCATCCACCTCCCGCTCGTCAAACCCCTCCGCGATGTCGCGCAGCTTGAACGTGACATACTCCGTCAGCCCGACGCGCTCCACGTTCTTGCGGGCCAGCGCCTGCATCTCCTCGCGCGCCTCGTAGGTGTAAACATGGCCGTGCGGCCGCACCATCTGGGCCAGCGCGACGGTCAGGCTGCCACTGCCCGTCCCGGCCTCCACTACCCGCGTTCCCGGCGCGATGTTCATCTTCAGCAGCAGATAGCCAATCTCCTTGGGATAAACAATTTGCGTGCTGCGCTTGACGCCCCGCAGCAGGATCTGCTCCAACGAGGGCGGCAGCAGGAGATAGGGATGCCCCAGGTGGGTCAGCACCGTCTCACCCCAGCGGTGGCCGATCAGTTCATCATGGGCCAGAATTCCCCGATGTGTTTCCAAAAACCGCCCTGGCGTCATTTTGACCAGGAACTCGCGCCGGTCCCGCCCCACCAACAGTACCAAATCGGCGGCCTGGATGGTGGCCGGCACTCTTCCTTCCGTGCTTTCTTTCACTGTTACTATGCTCCCTATGAAAACAGCCAATACGTCCTTAATCAATGAGTCAATCAGCGAGCGGCCAACGTAACGCGAACTTTCGTTCGTTATCCTGGTTGATAGTGACGCTTTCAGGCGTTTCTATGGTGGCCCCGGTGCTGAAACCACCACTACGAGCCTTATTCTGCACCCCCTAACGCCTGGAGGCCACGGCTTCTACCCGGCCGGTCGCACTTCCAAATTTAGGATAAACCGATTATAATCAAAGCAGGGAAGAGATGCAACCCGGGGGAGAAAAATATGGAGCCGATACCGGTTAACCGTATAGCCATTACGATCGTGGATGGGAGCCAGGCCCAGGAGTTAATTCAGGCCCTGCTCCAGGAGGGATTCAAAGTCACGCCGATTGATGCTGTCGGTGGTTTCCTCCACGATGCCCTGGTCACGCTGCTTATTGGAATGCCCCAGTCTCAGCTGTCCCGCTTCTTCACGCTGGTGCGACGCTATTGCCCCAGCCGGGTCCGTTATGTGCCGGTGGGGGTGGAGCTGGCGTTGACGCCCGGTTATCCCATGATGATTGAAGCGCGGGTGGGAGGGGCGACGATTTTTGTGGTCCCGGTGGAACAGTTTTTGCAATTGTGAGGGAAGGGATGAAACTGGTCATAGCCATACTCAAGGATTCGGACGCCCTGCCTGTGACCGACGCCCTGGTGGAACGCCAATACCGCGTTACCCGCATTGCCAGCACGGGCGGTTTTATGCGGCGCGGTAACGTCACATTATTAGTCGGGGTGGAGGAAGCCAACCTGAGCGAATTGTTCGGACTGATTGGTGACGCCTGTCGGGAGCCGGAGCCAGGCCAACACAAAGCGACGATCTTTGTGCTGCCGGCCGAAGATTTCGTGCAGGTCGGATGAAACTGCGCCGCTCTCAACAAGCTCGAAAAAAGAGGCTGGCTACTCCGCCCTGGTGGGGAGCCCTGCGTGGGGGACTCTTGAGCGGCGGGTGGAGTACCCAGGTGACTGCCTCCACCCGCCGTTCGTTGCGCTGGTTCCTGGTGGATGGTGCCCTCGCCAACCTCAGCGATACCGTACTCCTGGCCTACCAATCTATCTATCTGCTGGCCTTGGGCGCGACGCGCGGCGAGATCGGTCTGCTGGGGTCGCTCTCCAACTTAGCCATGCCCCTGGCTATGCCGCTTGGAGCACAGCTGGCTGCCCGCAGCCGGCGTTACAAGGGCATCGTCATTTCGCTATCTATCCTGGGCCGGCTGGCGCTGCTGGGGCTGATCTTCCTCCCCTATTTTTCTTCCAGCTTACGGCTGGTCATGGTAGGGATCGGCTTTCTGCTCGTCCGGGCCTTCCTGCTCAACCTGTTGAATCCGGCCTGGACGGCGCTGGTCGGGACGTTGGTGCCGGGCCAGTGGCGTGGCCGTTATTTCAGTACCCGTAACATCCTCATGGGCCTCACCGCTTTCGTGGCGGTGTTGGGGATTGGCGAGCTGATAGATCAGCTCGGCAAGCCCCTGGGCTACCAGGTGGCGTTCGGCATCGCATTGGTAGCGGGCCTGGGGGGCACGGCGGCCTTTGCCCGGATTGAGGAGCCGCACCGCGAGCCCTCGCGTTTAGCGCGGGGCGAGCGGCGAGCTTTCTGGCAGGCGCTCAAAAAACGGGGGCACTTTCTGGCTTTCTGTGCAGTGGCCACGCTGTGGAACCTCTCGGTTCAGATTGCCGGGCCGTTCTTCACGCCCTATTTGGTGGAAGAGGTGAACATCTCGGCGGCGACCATCGGCCTGCTAACCGCCGCGGCAACACTGGCGGCCCTGCCGGGGCAGCGGCTCTTTGGGATGCTGAACGACCACAAGAGCCCCCGCTGGATCCAGCGGTTGACCGGTTTTATCATCCCGCTGGTGCCCGCTGTCTGGGGCTTCATCAACCGGCCCTGGCAGGCCTTTCCGGTGGAGATTGTAAGCGGCTTCCTGTGGGCTGGTTTCAACCTGGCGTCGTTCAACCTGCTGCTGGAATTGACGCCGGAGCACGAGCGGCCGGCCTTTGTCGCTTTCTATCAGACCGTCGTGGGATTGGGGATGGCCGCCGGTGCGGCGTTAGGGGGGCTCCTGGCGCAACGGGTCGGCTACCGGTCAGTTTTTCTGGCCTCGGCCGGAGGCCGGTGGGTGGCGGCGCTTTTGTTCGCGCTACTTGTCGCGCGCACCCGCCCTGCCCAGACTGCACCAGAGCCGGTTTGAGTTGAAGTACGGGTGCAACTGCCCTACGCCGGGTACGTAAGTGTTCAAGGGGAGGGACCGAAGAATTTATGGAACAACGAGCTTTTCACGGGAAGATTGACGCTGAAGAATTAGCCCGCTCGCTGGTGTTGCGTTTTAACACTGGCGACTCCCGCGCCCAGTGGATGCGCGGCGAGGAGGGCCGCACCGTCGTCCAGATCCAAAGCCTCAAGCAGGATCATGATGATCCAACGACAGCGGTGACGCTGCACATTTCGCCTTCGCGGACTGGTATTGTGGTGGCGTTGGGGGAACAGCAGTGGGCCGGCGTGGCGGCGGACCTGGCCAGGAGCGGTTTGATGGCCGTGCTCAATCCCTGGTCGTTGTTGGGGGAGATTGACGACATCGCCCGCAACGTGCAGCGGCTGCAACTGCGCCAGCAGATCTGGCAGGCGATTGAGGCCTATTGCAAGAGTGCGGGCGTCAGCACCGGCGCGGTGATGCCGGTTCAACAGGTGATCTGCCCCTACTGTGGCACCCCGGCGCCGGTTGGACAACCGACCTGCAAGGCCTGTCTGGGGCCGCTGGGCAGCGTCCAGCCGGTTATCTGCCCGCGTTGTGGCTTCCTGAACGCGCACGAGGCCCGGCAATGCGCCAATTGCCGCACCCCGTTGAGCCGCTGACCGGCAGGAAAGGCGAAAGGCGGAAGGCGAAAGGCGGAAGGCGAAAGGCGAAAGGATGAAGGCGGAAAACTCAGCGTGTTATCGTTGGTAGTGCTGCGCTTCAGCGTGGCTCAAGGGGCGCTCAAGCCCAACGCAAACTCAGAGGGTGGTTGTTGGTAGTGCCGCGCTTCGGCGTGGCTCAAGGGGCGCTCAAGTGCCTTACGGCTCACCGCTCACCTGTTACATACTAAGGCTAAGGGGGTAACTGTGGAGAGAAAGATTCGCGTGCTGATCGCCAAACCCGGCCTGGACGGCCATGACCGGGGCGCCAAAGTCATCGCCCGCGCCTTGCGCGATGCCGGCATGGAGGTCATCTACACCGGCCTGCGGCAGACGCCCACGATGGTGGCCGAAGCCGCCTTGCAAGAAGATGTGGATGTGGTCGGCCTCTCTATCCTTTCCGGGGCGCATATGGCGCTCGTGCCACGGGTGTTGGAAGAGCTGCAACAACGCGGGATCGGTGACCGGCCGCTCTTCGTGGGCGGCATCGTCCCGCCCGACGATGTGCCGGCGCTCAAAGCCCTGGGCGTGCAGGAGGTCTTCGGTCCCGGCACCAGCACCCAGACGGTGATTGACTTCATCCAACGGGTTGTCCATGTCTGAACCGGATCTGGTAGCGGCCGCCCTGGCCGGCGACCGCCGCGCGCTGGCCCGGCTGCTCTCCTGGGTTGAGAATGGCACCGAGGCCGGACAGGCTGCCCTGGCCGCGCTCTACCCGCGCACCGGCCGGGCGCATATTGTGGGCCTCACCGGCTCACCCGGCTCGGGCAAGAGCACGCTCATCGGCCGGGTGGCCCAAGAGCTGCGCCGGCGGGATCACCCGGTGGCCATCGTCGCCGTAGATCCAAGCAGCCCTTTTTCCGGCGGGGCCTTGTTGGGCGACCGGTTGCGGATGCAATCGCTGGTGACCGATCCGGGGGTCTTTGTGCGGAGCATGGCGTCGCGGGGGCAGCCGGGCGGATTGGCCCGCGCTACCCGCGATCTGATTAGCGTCCTGGATGCGGTCGGGTTCCCCTTCATCCTGGTGGAGACCGTCGGCGCCGGCCAGGCCGAAGTGGATGTCGCCCGCACTGCCCATACCGTCGTCCTGGTGGAAGCGCCGGGCATGGGCGATGACATCCAGGCGCTCAAGGCCGGCTTGATGGAGATCGCCGATATTTTAGTGGTCAACAAGGCCGATCGTCCCGAAGCTCAGCAGACCATCCGCATCTTGCAGACGGCGCAGCAGCTCAGCGGGCCGGCCGGTCACCATGGCGCCCAGGTGGCCGGGCCAACCATGCCGGCTGCCGCCTGGAATCCGCCCATCGTGCAGACCGTCGCGCTGGAAGACCGGGGCGTGGCCGAACTGGTAGAGGCTATCCTGGCCCACCGCCGGTACCTGGAGGCGAGCGGCCACTGGCAGCGCCGCCTGGAACAACAGGCCCGCGCCGAGGTGGAGACCTGGCTCCAGCGCCACCTGCTGGCGTTGCTCCGTGAACGTATCGGCGATGCACAGCTGGATGAGGCCGTCGCGGCCGTCTACCGCCGTGAACAGGATCCTGCCTCCGCCGCCCGCCAGTTGTTGGAAGCCGTGCTGCGCCTCTGAGTCCACGGGGGCTGTGGACTGCCGTGGACCTGCCGTGGACCTGCCGTGGACCTGCCGTGGACCATGGAACTGTTGCCCCCGCCGATCCCTTTGACGCCGCCCCATGTCTCCATTAACCGGGTGCGGATTGTGGACCTGCCGGGGTTGCCGGTAGATGCAGAAGTCCGCGACCGGCTGGCCTACCACCTGCTCTCTGTTCAGGCTCTGACCGGCTACGCCCGGGAACAGGCTACGGCGCTGGGCTTGCCAGACACGCTTTCCGCCGAGATGGGCGAGGCCCGGCGCGAGTGGCCCCCTTGGGTGAGCCGTGGCCTCACCAGCCCGGAACCCTCGGTGCGGGCGGCGGCCTGTGCCATTGCCCGGCGTTTAGGGCGCAATCTGGCCTACCTGCTGCTTACTTTGCGGCGGGGCGATGCGGTTAACCGGGCCGCGCGCCCGGATTGGACGGCCCAGGAATGGGAACGGTGGGCCGCAATTGAGCGGATTTGGCTGGGGGGCGGCCTGCTGAACCCCCCGCTGGGTGAGGCTATCGTAGCCGCCGCCCAGGCCACCCTCACCGAGCTGGGCGCCACCGGGCCGGCAGTGCTGCTGACCCCGTACCGGGAGCTCTTGCCGCTCCTGGGGGCGGTACGCTATCTGCCCCCTCAGGTGCAGGCAGCGCTCTGCCTGGATGGCGGGCATAGCCGGATCAAACGGGCTATCGTCACCCTCACCGACGGGGCTGTGACCGGCTTGCACCCTTTGCCGCCGGTGGCCCTCCCCCCTGGCTTTCCCCATTTGCCTGCCCCGGCTGAGCGTCTGGCGCTCGGCCATGCGCTGCGGGATTTTCTGGTGGAAGTGATAGCGCGCACGCTGGCCGAAAGCCAGGCTGCCGGTTGGGAGGTCGGCCCGGACCTGATGCTGAGCGTGGCCGCTTACGTGGACGGCGGTCGCTTGCTCGGCAACGGCCTGTACGCCACGCTGAGCGCGCTGGCCGGGGACGTCCGGCCGCTGTTGGCGGAGGCGCTCCAGGCGCGCACCGGACGCCTGTGGCGAGTGCATGTCATCCACGATGGGACGGCCGCCGGCGCTATCTACGCCGGGGAGCCGCAAACGGCGGTGATGATGGTTGGCACGGCCTTGGGGATCGGCTTCCCGCCGGCGACGGCGGAGGGGTTGCGTCCGCTGGCCCTGCGGGAGTGAAATGAGACTGTCCGGTTCTGCTCGCCGTTCTGCCCTGACCCGTGGGTATACGGTCGCGCTGATCAGCGCGGCGATTTTATCTACCACCGCGATTTTTATCCGCCACTTGAGCCAGACTTACGCCCTGCCCGCGCTGGTGCTGGCCTTCTGGCGCGACGGGTTGGTGGCCCTCACCCTCCTGCCGGTACTGGCCGTGCTGCGCCCGGCCTTGCTGCGGACCAAGCGCCGCCAGCTGCTTTATCTGGCCATCTATGGCCTGGTGCTGGCGCTCTTCAACGCGCTGTGGACACTTTCGGTGGCCGTGAACGGCGCGGCGGTCGCTACCGTCCTGGCCTACTGCTCGGCGGGGTTCACCGCGCTCTTGGGCTGGTGGTGGCTCAAAGAACGTTTGAACTGGGCCAAACTGCTGGCGGTGGTCTGCTGTCTGGGCGGTTGCGTCCTGGTCTCCGGGGCGCTGGACCCGGCCGCCTGGCGCACTAACCTGTCAGGTATCCTGACCGGCAGCGCTTCTGGCCTGCTCTACGCGCTCTACAGTCTGATGGGCCGCTCGGCAGCGCAGCGCGGTCTGAATCCCTGGACGACGCTGGTTTACACCTTCGGCGGGGCCGCGCTTTTCCTGCTCAGCTTCAACTTGCTTTCCGGCGGACGGCTTCCTGGCGCTGCGCCGCACCCGGCTGACTTGTTCTGGCTGGGCACGGCGTGGGGGGGATGGGGGCTGCTGTTCCTGCTGGCGGCCGGCCCGACCGTGATCGGCTTCGGGCTGTACAACGTCAGCCTGAGCTATCTCCCGTCCAGCGTCGCCAATCTCATCCTTACCCTGGAACCGGCCTTCACCGCGGTGATCGCCTATTTCCTGTTGGGCGAGCGCCTGACCGGAACGCAGCTGGGCGGCAGCCTGCTGATCCTGACCGGTGTCGTCTTCTTGCGGGTGTACGAAAGCCGGTCGGCGGAGGAGCCTGCGTCGGCTCCCCGGCGGACCTGGGAGCAGGCCGGGTAATCCCCGGCGTCCCCGATTCTTATCACCTGGTCCGTATCCCCAGCCTGATTTTTACGTCATAATGAATGTGAAAAGCTCAGAGGCCCTGCTCCTGCGGCTACAACAAGGGGATCAGGAAGCGCTGGCGGAGGTGTATGACACCTACGCGCCGGCGCTCTATCGCTACGCCTACCGCCTGACCGGCCATGACGACAGCGCGCAGGACATTGTCGCTGAAACTTTTCTCCGTTTGTTGGTGGCCCTGAAAAATGGGAGTGGCCCGGAGACGTACCTGTCGGCCTGGCTTTACCGGGTGGCGCATAACCTCGTTGTGGACCTTTATCGCCGCCAGCCTGAGCAAGAACCGGTCCCGTTGGACTGTGTGCAACCGCCGGTGGCCGAGCAGTGCGAGGCGGCCCTCCTGGCTCACGAGGAAGCCGGGCGCGTCCGGGCGGCGTTGTGGCGCTTGACGCCGCTCCAACAGCAGATCGTCAGTCTGCGCTTTCTGGAGGGGCTGAGTCTGGAGGAAGTCGGGCAGGTGGTCCAGCGCAACCTCAGCGCCGTCAAAGCGTTGCAACACCGGGCGATAGAATCCCTGAGGCGAATGTTGGAGGATCCTTATGACCAGGCAACATCATGATGACGACCAGGAACTCTGGGCTGACGTCCCGCCTGCGGTCCGGCACGGCCTGGAGCAGCTGCGCGCCGTGCCCGACCCCGATCCGGTGGCGTGGGAGGCCCGGCGCAACGAGTTTCTCGCCGCTGCGCGAGAATGGAGCCCTCAGGCCGTAACTTCGGCGACCCGTGCGCGTCATAAAGATCGGGAAGGATGGCAGCAAACCATTGCCGGCTGGCTGGCTCCCTTCACTTCCCGATCCATCTCAGTCCGAAAGGAGCAACCGATGATCACCGCACTGGTCAAAATAGTCGTGGCCTTGGCCCTGCTGGGGGGCACAGCAGGCACAGTCAGCGCTTCGCAGGATAGCCTGCCGGGAGCGCTGCTCTACCCGGTCAAAACGGCGTGGGAGGACGTGCAATTGGGATTAACGCTCACGCCCGCGGCCCGCCTGGAACGAGCGCTGGCGATGGCCGAGGAGCGGGTCCAGGAGGCGCAGCAACTGGCCGAGGGGCAACAGACTCTGCCGGTTCAGGTCGCCAACCGCTACGAGGCTCACTGGCAGGTTGCCACTGAGGCCGTAGCCGGTTTGACGGAACAGGAACGTATCCAGGCTCAACAACAAGTTGAAGCGACCCTGGCCCGCCAGCAACAGACACTGGCTCAGGTGCAGACCCAACTCCAGTTGCGCGAGGGCGAGGCGGCGGACGGTTCCTTGCAGCAGATGGAGCGCACCATGCAACAGACGCGCGCGCGGCTGGGCAACCTGCCCGCTGTGACGCCCGGCTATCCGGGGCCGGGGATGCCGTCCACCTTCCCGCCGGCCAACGCCCCCTTGACTTCTACTCTGCCCTTGACGCCCACCCACCCGCGGCCGGGGCCGTGGCTGACGCCCACGCTGCCCTTGACACCCACCACTCCCCTGACGCCTACCACGCCCTTGACGCCCACCCACCCGCGGCCAGGACCGGGACTGACGCCCACGCTGCCCTTGACGCCCACCACCCCCCTGACGCCCACGCACCCACACCCGGGGCCGGGGCTGACGCCCACGCTGCCCTTGACGCCCACCACTCCCCTGACTCCCACGCCCCCGCACCCGGGGCCGGGGCTGACACCGACGCTGCCCTTGACGCCCACCATCCCTCCACCAGGGCCAGAACTGACACCCACCGTGCCGCCGTCACCGGAACCAGGAGCCCCGGGCACCCCCGGCCCGCAGCCCATGCCCACCGGTGAACCGGGGGGCTTCGGCCCACAGCCAACTCCCACCGCTGAGCCGCCGGGGTCGGGGGGCCCAGGCCGGCGCCCCTAAGGCATGGATCAGACCGGGGCTCATATAGATTGGCCTTACAAATTCAATGCTGACAAGGAGACTGACGATGAAAAAGATTGCATGGCTTTTCGTGGTTGTTGGATTACTGGTAGTGACGGCAATGCCCACCCTGGCTGCCGGCGGTCCGCCCCCCGGTGGCAGAGGCGCGCGAGCCCCGTTTGCTCTTGCCGGTACCATCACAGATCTCAGCGGGACAGTGGTAACGGTCCAGGTTGTCAGCGGTAACCGGTTGGTAAAGGATTACATCGGACAGCCACTGCCGTTGCAGACGACTTCCAATACCCGCTATTTGCTTAAAACATCTTCGGGGACGGTGCCCATTACCTTTGCTGACCTGCAGGTCGGTCAGGACATCAGTGTTAACGGCACGCTTGCCAATAACGTCTGGACCGCTGACCGGATTACGGTGGGCGCATCCCTCGTCCATCAACCTTAGAGCTTGTTTGACACAGAATGAGAAAAACACTGGCTGGAGGCCGGGATTTCCCGGCCTCCAGCGCTTTTTCAGTTCCTCTGGCTTGGGATTAGGGCGAACTGAAGGTTGCCGCGAGTAGATAAGCCATCAGACGTGATGCTTGGGCTTGACGCTATGGCCGCCGGTAGTCGCCTGGATTGTCGCTGCACCCATCCGATGGCGGCGCTGCCCCGCCGGAGGGCCAGAAACGGTAGAGGATGCAACCACCGCCGAGTGATTGGGTATCTACTTCGGTGTAGTAGCCGGCGGCGCTCTGTGTGATGGTGTAAGTTCCCGGCAGCACGCAGACGCGCGCTTCTCCCCCGGTTGGTACGGAGATAGTCTTGCTTTCCGGGCCGGCCAGCCGCAAGAAGAGCGTGGACTGCAGCCAGTTGACCACCCGGAGCAGTGCCATGCTGCCGGTGCAACGCTCGCGCGGGCGTCCCACGCTTAGGATCAGGTCGCGGGTCTGATTGGGAGCCACGGTGACGAGCTGGGAAAGATTATCGTACTCAAAAGCATCCGGTGCGGTGACGTTCCGCAGCGTGCGCGCCTCCACCGTGTGGCGGACGTTGGGCTCTACGACCACCTGGGTGGCGTTCACCTGGCCGGCGACCGGGTTGCCGTCCAGGAAGAAATCGGCCACCACGTTGGGATCGCTTAGCCTGAGGTTGAGGAGCCCCCGCCGGTTGAAGGTAGCGATCAGCGGGCTCGTCTTGCCGGCAGTGATGGCGAGCGGCAAATCCTGGGCCGCCGGCGCCCAGAGCCCGGCGTTGCCGCCGACCACGCTCACGTTGAGGGTGTGCGGTCCCGGCGTCAGGTTGTAGGTCTGGGCCTGGCCGGCCTCCAATGTCCCGACGCCGTTGCCATCTATGACCACATTGCAGCGCACATCCTGCCCGGCCTCCACGCCGTTGATCTTGCAGGTGAGCTGCCCAAAGCCCAGCAGGTACTCCTTGACCAGTCGCAG
>CAYTGR010000050.1:29544-33519 GCA_964437445.1 uncultured Anaerolineales bacterium
TGATCTTGCAGGTGAGCTGCCCAAAGCCCAGCAGGTACTCCTTGACCAGTCGCAGCGTTACCGGACGGCTCTGGTTGGCAACCGCGACCGCCGTTGCTGAGGTGTCAGGATAGCGGTAGACGCCGTTGGCTGCCGGGTCCACCACGTTGCGGGCTTCCACTTTGTGGTTGCCGGGAGCGACGAAGACCGCTACATTGGGCACCTGCGCGGCGACCGGTTGTTCATCCACATAAAAGTCGCCGACCACGTCAGCCACACTCAGGTTGAGGGTCAGCTGTCCCTTGCGGTTGAAGGTAGCGATCAGCGGGCTCGTCTTGCCGGCGGTGATGGCGAGCGGTAAGTCCTGGGCCGCCGGTGCCCAGAGGTCGGCGTTGCCGCCGACCACGCTCACGTTGAGGGTGTGCGGTCCCGGCGTCAGGTTGTAGGTCTGGGCCTGGCCGGCCTCCAATGTCCCGACGCCGTTGCCATCTATGACCACATTGCAGCGCACATCCTGCCCGGCCTCCACGCCGTTGATCTTGCAGGTGAGCTGCCCAAAGCCCAGCAGGTACTCCTTGACCAGTCGCAGTGTTACCGGACGGCTCTGGTTGGCGACCGCGACCGCCGTTGCCGAGGCGTCAGGATAGCGGTAGACACCGTTGGCAGCCGGGTCCACCACGTTGCGAATTTCCACTTTGTGGTTGCCGGGAGCGACAAAAGTGGTGGCGCTCAGCACTTGCGCGGCGATCAGCTGCTCATCCACGTAAAAATCACCGGTCACAGTGGGCACGTTGGGCGCCAGGCTCAACAGCCCCTTGCGGTTGAAGGTGGCGCGTACCGGCGCCGTTTTGCCACCCACGATGGTAACCGGCAGATCCAACGCCGCCGGGGCCCAGAGCTCGGCCTGGGCGCCGAGCAGGTCCACATGCAGGGTGCGCGCGCCGGTGGCGATGGCGAAATCGGCGCTCGCGCCCGGCGAGACGGGTGGCAAGGCCACTCCTTCCACCGCCGGTTGGCAGGTGACATCCTGCCCGGCCGTCCAGGCTTTGACGTCGCAGGTGAACCGGGCGTAGCCCTTGAGGTAAGTGAGCGGCGGTTTCAGCGCCAGGGAGAGCACTTTGGCCTCGCCCACCATCACATTGGCTTTGCTGGCCTCGCCATAAACAAAGATGTCGCCGAAACCGGCGGTGGCATCGGTGACGTTCTTGACCTCAATGAGGTGCGGCACACCGGGTGCGACGGCCAGGCGCGCTGTGTTGACCTGCCCGGCGACCGGCACGCCGTCCACATAAAGATCGCCCAACAACGTCGCTGGCGTGAGGGTTACGTCCAGGCAACCGGCCGGCCCGTTTTCCTGGGAACAGGGCGGAGCCGGCGTTTGGGCCCTGGCCGGCCCGGTTGGCACAACCAGGAGCAGGATGATTACCCAAAGCCATAACTTTTTGTGCATTTTTGCCTCCCCCTTGAGCATAGCATGAAAAGTTGTGGTCAGGCGCTGGAGCGCCGCCAACGTGCTGCGGCACGTCATTACAAACCGGCTTCCGGCAGATGGTCCACCGGCTCGGTTCTACCCAGGTTCAAAAACGGAACTCTTGCAGATCGGCATCGGCGAAGAGCTGCCGCGCCAGCTGCTCGTGAGTTTTCAGGGAGCCTACCGTATGCCAGGCACAGCGCATCACGGCCCCGGCCTTGATCTCCTGGTGGTGGTAAATGCGCAGCCCGCTCTGCCGGAAAAGTTTTTCCAGCGCCGTGAATTTTTCCATGCTGGCCGGGAAAACCAGCTCATAGGTACGTTCCTCGCGTGTGCGGTCCAGCCAGTGCTCAAAGAAGGGGAAGAACCAGAGGACAATCAGGATCACGCCGGTCACGGCGCCGACCAGGGTGTATTGACCTCCGCCGAGCCCCATGCCCAGCGCCGCCGTGAGCCAGATCATCGCTGCCGTGGTCAGCCCGACGACCCGCCCGCCGTCGCGCAGGATGACGCCTGCGCCCAGGAAGCCGACGCCGCTGACGATGTTGGCGGCGATGCGGGTAGGGTCTCTATCGCCGGCCAGCTTGGCGGAAAAGAGCGTGAACAACGTTGCGCCGACACAGATAAAAATCAGGGTGCGGAAGCCGGCCGCCTTGTCACGAAATTCACGCTCCAGGCCGATCAGGCCCCCGACCACCACTGCCGCCAGGATTCTGATGAGGTCTTCCGGCAAAAATTCCACTGGTCCCTCCTTGCTCCCTAAGGCAAACGGCTTACCCACAGACCCTTCTGCCCTGTTTACCGTCTACCGTATTCTATTGTACACTAAAATTGCAGCCAACGGTACACATAACCGGCCAACGAGAGGTGTAAAAGGCCATCGGTTGAAGGAGCAAACGTCTCGCCAGTCAGCAGATCCACAGCCGTGCCGGTTTCGCCGGCGGGCAGGGGCACCGCCACCGTGACCGGTTCCGGCGCAAGGTTGTTGAGCACCAGCAGCCGCTCGGCCTCCCATTCACGCCAGTAGGCGAGCACGGCTGGTGGCTCCAGCGCTAACAGGCGCAGGCGGCCCCGCCCAAAGGCCGGGTGCTGTTGGCGGATGCGGATCAGCGTCCGCAACCGGTTGAGCGGAGAGTGGGGATCGGCCTCCTGGGCCGCCACGTTGATCTGCCGGTAGCCGTAGACTTCGTCGGCGATCACCGGCAGGTAGAGCCGGTCGGCGGGCGCCGTGGAGAAGCCGGCATTCGGGCCGTCCGTCCACTGCATGGGGGTGCGCACCCCGTCACGGTCCTCCAGCCAGATGTTATCGCCCATGCCGATCTCATCGCCATAGTAGAGCACCGGCGAGCCAATCAGCGTCAGCAGGATGGAATGGGCGACTTCCCAGCGGCCCCGGTGGTGATCCAGCAGCGGCAGCAGGCGGCGGCGGATGCCCAAATTGAGCCGCATCCGGGGTTGCGGCGCGTAAAAGTCCCACATGAAGGCCCGCTCTTCCGGCGTGACCATCTCCAGCGTCAGCTCATCATGGCAGCGCAGGAAAGTCCCCCACTGGCAATTGGGCGGCAGGTCCGGTGTCCGCGCCAGAATTTGCTCAATGGGCGTGCGCTCCTGCCGGGCCAGCGCCATGAAGATGCGCGGCATCAGCGGGAAGTGGAAGTTCATGTGGAACTCGTCGCCGTCGCCAAAGTAAGGGCGCACATCCTCCGGCCACTGGTTGGCTTCCGAAAGCAGAAAGGTGCCGGGAGCGTAGGCATCCACAAAGGCCCGCAGCCGCTTGAGGTAGGCGTGCGTTTCGGGGAGATTCTCGCAGGAGGTGCCCTCGCGTTCAAAGAGATAGGGCGGCGCATCCACGCGGAAGCCGTCCACGCCCAGGTCCAGCCAGAATTGCATGACCTTGAGCATGGCCTGCTGCACAGCGGGATGGTCGTAGTTGAGATCGGGTTGGTGCGCGAAGAAGCGGTGCCAGTAATACTGCCCGCGCAGCGGATCGTAGGTCCAGTTGGAAGGTTCGGTGTCCAGGAAGATGATGCGTGCGTCACGGTAGCGTTGATCGGTGTCGCTCCAGACATACCAGTCGCGGTAGCAGGCGTGTTCGGGGTGCTGCGGGTCGCGGGAAGCCTGAAACCAGGGATGCTGGTCGGAAGTGTGGTTGATCACCAGTTCCACCAGCACCCGCAGGCCGCGCCGGTGCGCTTCATCCAGGAAGTGTTGAAAGTCGGCCAGCGTCCCGTAATCGGGATGAATAGCGGTGTAGTTGGCGACATCGTAGCCGTGATCCCGCAGCGGGGAAGGGCAGATCGGGAGCAGCCAGAGGGTGTTGACCCCCAGTGCCTGGACGTAATCCAGCCGGGAGGTCAGGCCGGCCAGATCGCCAATGCCGTCGCCGTTGCCATCCGCAAAGGCACGGACGAACACTTCGTAGAAGATTGCCTCCTTGTACCAATCGGTAGTCATCCAGTCCTCCTCTGAAAGAAACCAGTTAAGGAGTGAGCAGAGAGCAGCCGGTAGAAGTTCCTGTTTCCTGC
>CAYTGR010000051.1:0-7367 GCA_964437445.1 uncultured Anaerolineales bacterium
CATGTTTTCTTTAATCTTTACCCACGTGACAAACGGGCAGGGGTGGAGAGCCACCCCTGCCCGTTCCCTGCCCGGAAGGGTTACTGGATCGGGATGTAGACCTCAAACTGCGAGTTCGGGTCATCGGGGTTGAAGGCCGGCCCGTAGCACTCGAACTCCGGCGCGGGCGCGTGCTGGTGCCCAGAGTTCGGCAACCATTGCTGGTAGATCGTGTCGTAGGTAGCCTGGATGGTGGGCATGGTGCAGGGGAAGACGGCGTAGGTCGCCGCCGGGATCTCCAGCCGGACCATCCCTGCGGGCACGGGGGTCGCCGCGGCCACGCTGAAGGCGGCGATGTAATCCCACCCGCCGGTCGCTTCGTCATAGTTCGCCATCACGCCGTAGGAGACGCCCTGCTCGGCGATGTTCTGGATCTCACCCATGCGCGCCATCAGCTGCCCCCACAATTGCGGGATGTCGCTGGGTTGCCCCATGACGCAGTGCAGCTGCATCCCCATGACGGTGAAGCCCTCTTTCTGAACGAATTTTGGTTCCATTTCTGTCCTCCTGTAGATTTTTTCCGACCACACCTGTAGTATACCCAATCAATATGACAATTCCCGTCATATTCTTTCATGGAATCAGAAAATTCGTTCTATACCGTATTCTGCCGGCACGTGGAGCCGGGGATCGCTTGCATAGAGCGCGCGCAGCTCGTCAAATGCGTCATCCCCGGCGAGGGTGAGCGCGGCGAGGTGATCCAGCGGGCCAAAGTCGGTGCCGTCCTCAATGGTCTTTGCCTGTTGTTCAGTCATGTACCCCCAGCCCCCATCCCAAGGCAGGATTTCCAGCTTGTTGAAGGCCAGGAAGTCGCGCATGAGATCGCCGGCGACGAAGGCCAGGCCGTGCCATTGGAAGATGCCGAACTGTTGCGGGTCGGCCTGCCCGGAGCGGCAGAGCTGCCACGCCTGCCCGCCTACAATGAAGCGGTCGCGCGGCACGTCCAGCGGGTCAAAGTCTATCGGGAGCTTCTCCAGCATGAGCGCGTCCAGTTGGGCATCCACCAGGATCCAGCGCTCCTGCTCGCGGTTCCAGACCTCGCAGACCCAGTGATCCTCGTAATGGTTGGGCAGGAAGTAGGTGCCGAACCCGCAACGGGCCCGGGCCGGGACCCCCTGATGGCGCAGGATAGCGGTCAGCATGACGGAGAAGTCGCGGCAGTTGCCGACGAGCTTGCGCTCGGAGGGGCGCGCCTCGGTGAGCGGACGGTCGTCTAAGGTGAGCAGGTGTGCCAGCTGGCGGTCCACGCGCCGCAGCTGTACCTCTTCCTTGCGCGCGTCGGTCAGTGTCAGGCCGTAAGCTTCGGCCCAGAAGATGTGCACCATGAAGCCCTGGAGGGTCTTGACCAGGGCCGGTATCTCGGTCGGCAGGTGGTCAAACAGCGCGGCGTGCGGGCCGGGATCGGTCATGGGGCCGGGGGTAGCGTAATATTTCAACAGGTTGTTCATGCTCGTTCTCCTTGAAGGTAGGTATGGGGTCTTCAGTCGCTCAGCCAATGGCGGGCGTGGCGCGAACTTTAGCTCGCTCTCTTTGCTCAACACACGCTTGACATGCCACGGCTACAGTCAATGGTTTTACAGCCACCGCACCACTTCGTCCAACGGTTTGCGCGGGCGGGCGGCCGGGGCCTCGTCAGGATAGCCGAGCGCCACCGCGGCCACCAGCTGGTGCCGCTCGTTCAACCAGGTACAGAGTTCGCCGTAGGCGAAGAAAACGTCGCAGATCCACAAGCTGCCTACGCCGAGCTCTTGGGCGGCTAACAGCATGGTTTGGATGGCTGCGCCGATGGATTGGATGTCCACTAAGTTGGACATCACGGCGGGGGCTTCTTTAGGGCCAAAGGGGGCCTCTTCGTACGCATTCAAGACGAAGACGGTCACGGGGGCTTGCTCCATGACTTTGGCGCTCCACTCGCTACTGCCTGTGGGGATGCCGTTTGCCTTGCAGGCGGCGATGCCGGCGCGCATCACGGCGACCATCTCCGCACGCTGCTCCCCTCGCACCACGACGAAGCGCCACGGCTGAGCGTTCTTGCCCGAGGGGGCAAGGGTCGCGGCAGAGAGGATCTCCTTGAGCGTTTCCTCAGGGAGCGGATCGGGTTTGAACCGGCGGATGCTCCGGCGGCTACGAATTGCTTCCAGTGTGTTCATGTTTGCTCCTTATCGGTTGTATTATTGCGTCGCCTGCCTGGCCATGGTGATGGACCACTGACCGCAGACCACAAGCTGGCTCATTATACACCCTCCCGTAAGGGGAGAGTCAAGAGCTATCTGCGCGGGTAGGGGGGGCTTGACCGGCCCGCACGTAGAGTCCCGAAATCGGTGCCAGGAGCGCGCCCGCCGTGACGAGTGCCGCTCGCAGGGAGACGGCGGTCCCAATCGCGCCGAGGCCCGGCCCGCCGAGCACCTGCCCCAGCGCATCGGATTGGCTGATCATGGAAAGCACGGTCGCCCGGACCTGGGGGTCAATCTGCCGGACCAGCCAGGTGTTGTAGAGCGGTGTTGAAAGCGCGCCCACGGTCCGTTTGGCTAACAGCGCCGCGACTGCGGCCCAGAAATTGCCGGCCAGGGCAAAGCCTAACGCGCCGGCAACCGTCAGGGTGTTGCAGGCGAGCAAGATCCGGGCCAGCGTGGCCGGTCGGCGACTGGCCGTTTCCAGCCGGGGCCGCAGCCCTTCGGTCACCCCTAAGCTGACCAGGCTCCCCATGACGTTGAGGAGGCCGAACCAGACGACCGGTTGCAGCGCGCCCAGCGACGGGAAGGTGAAGTTCTGGAGCAGGTGCGCTTCGCCGAGCCGGTCAAAGCCCTCACTGGCGGCCCCGGCGAAGAGACCGATGACCAGTAGCGTCAGCAGCAATGGGCGGTGGTGCAACACCCGGGTCCCCCCGCGCCAGGTCGTCCCCAGGTGTTGCCAGGTTGTTCGCTCGGCGCGCGGGGCCGGTCTGAAGTGCTGCTCCGGCATCACCCGCAGCAGGAAGAGCGCCAGCCCGGCGTAGAGCGTACCGCCGACCAGCAGCGGCACGTTGAGCCGCCAGCTGGCCAGCGCCACGCTTAGCCCCGTCCCGACCAGGCCGGCAAGCCGGTTAAGCTGCCCGCCCCGTAAGTAGACGCGGCCCACCAGCTGCTCGCCGACCTCATCGGCCAGCCAGGCATCCAGTGCGCCGCTCAAGAAGGTGTAGCCCAGGCCGCAGACGACCTGGGCTAACACGATCACCGGAAAATGCGGTACCGCCCCCACCACCAGGAAGCCGACCCCTAAGATCGCCATGCCGATCTGCACCGAAAGGCGGCGGCTGAAGGTGTCGGCCACCACGCCGGTGGGCACTTCAAAGAGCAAGACCGTCCCCTCCAGCGCCGTGCCGACCAGCACCAGCTGGAGGGGATTCATCCGCACCGTCGTGACAAAGTAGACCGACATCACTGTGAACATGACGTTGTCGGCCAGTGTGCTGATCATGCCGAGGATGTAGTAGACCTGTTCGGCCTGGGTTGAACGCAACATTCTCTGATCTCCTTGCTTGGCGACCTGGCGGCCCGGTTGGGAATCATCCCTCGTGGCTGTGGCATTGCTCACACGGGTCATGAGGGCGCTCCGGCTGCTTAGTCCCCTTGCCGCATCCGCAGGTAGCTCTGATAGCGGCGTGGGGTGACCATGCCGGCCTCCACCGCCGCCCGGACGGCGCAGCCCGGCTCGTGGGTGTGCCGGCAGCTCAGCCCGAACTTACACCGGCCGAGGTAGGGCCGCAGCTCCACAAAGCCGTACGCCAGGTCAGAGCCGTCCAGTTCCCACAGCGCGAACTCGCGCATCCCCGGTGTGTCCACGACTGCGCCGCCCCCGTCAAGGTCAAACATCTCCAGGTGTGAGGTGGTATGTCGCCCCTTGTTGGTCAGCTGGCTGACCGCCTTGACGCGCAACCCCAGTCCCGGTTGGAGCGCATTGAGCAGGCTGGATTTGCCCACGCCCGACTTGCCGATGAAGACGGAGAGCCGCCCGGTCAGGGCTGCCCGCAGCTCCTCCAGGCCCAGGTTGTTGACGGCGCTGGTGATGACCACGGTGTAGCCCAGGCGCCGGTAGACTTCCATCTCAGCCTGGAGCGCCGTGCCATCCATCAGGTCGGCTTTAGTGATGCAGATGAGTGTCGGCAGGTTGGCTACCTCCGCCGCGACCAGGTACCGGTCCAGCAACTCCCACTTGGGCGCCGGGTGCGCGGCCGCGAAGACCGCCACCAGCTGGTCGGCGTTGGCGACGATGACCTGTTCCAGCGGTTGCGGTCCCGGCGCCAGGCGCGAGAAGCGGCTCCGGCGCGGCCGCACGGCGGTGATCAGGCCGGAACCGTCACTGGCGACCGTGAAGCTGACCTCATCGCCGATGGCAACCGGGTCCACCTCACCGATTTCGGCGACCGCCTCCACGCGCTTTCCTTTCCGCTTGGGATCGGTCGGCGCGGCAAGCGGGTAGATCAGCTGTTTGCGCAGCTTGCTGGAGATGGCGCAGACCACCGTCTGCCCGTCCACGTGCACAAAGTAGGTGCCCTGTGATTTCTTGTAGACCACGCCCGTGCCGGCAGGGACAGCGGGCCGGTTATCGGTTAAAGAATGCATTGTTTAGATCCTCGTTCAGGTTAAGCGTAACTGTTTGCCGTTGGACAAGGCAGCGAGCCTGGGACAGCGACAAAAAAAACGGCCACGGGGCAAATTTGCCTCCGTGGCCGGCAAAGCAAACGGCCACAGGCGATGAGTCCGCCCGTGGCCGTCAGGGAGCTCGCAGCGCAGCTAACCGACGAGGACCGGCGCACTCATGCCAGGCATAACGCCCAACGCGCGGTGAACATCAACCCGGCCTTCTGACATGGTGCGCCTCCTTTCGTGAGATTCGCAAGATTAATGACAACAACAATATTCTAACACGAACGCGGAGATTGTCAACGCCCGCACAGGGATTATTGCATAAAAAACGCGGCACTCAATGGCCGGCCTTGTGCACAGCGCGAGGGAAAGGATATTTTTGCTGATTTCTTGCAGCGGGAAGCAGGACATTTTTAGGCCAAAGGCAATGAGGGAAAACACCCTGTTACGGGTAGCGGTCATGAGTTGTCTATCCCCTTCAGCACAGTGAAAATCTACCCTTTGGGACTGTCGGCGCGGCCCGCCGGCGCATACAATGTGGGTAGTAACGCGCTTCCGCGTGGCTGAGACAATGCTCAAGCGCCTCGCTATGAACAGGTTATCTAACATCACCGGAAGGCCACGGCCGACTGACCACAGCCTGCTGGCGGTTAAAAATGTGGTCTGCGGTCTGTGGTCAGTGGTCGGCAAGAGAATGTGACCTTTATCAACGGTAAGTAGCCACTCAGGTTATCTATTTGAGGAGGGAAGATCATGCTTAATGGAACGGTGATTCACATTCGGGACCTGACCGCCGGATATGGGTGGGGCGCGCGCCGGGTGACGGCGTTGCGTGGCGTCACGCTGGAGATCCACGCGGGCGAAATCTTCGGCTTGTTGGGGCCAAACGGCGCGGGCAAGACGACGTTGCTCTCCTGCGTGGAGGGCCTTCACCGCCCGGAGCAGGGCGGCGTCTGGATCAACGGCGTGGAGGTGGCCCGCCAACCGGCGCTGACCAGGCGAACGTTGGGCATCCAGCTGCAGCAAACGGCGCTGCTGGACGATCTGACGGTCGCCGAGCTGGTGGAGGTTTACGCGGCGCTGTACGAGGTATACCTGACGCCAGCGCAAGTGACCCAGGTGCTGACCCGGTTGGATCTGGCCGACCAGCGCGCCGTCCTGGCCCGCCGGCTCTCCGGTGGGCAGCGGCAACGGCTCGCGCTGGCGCTGGCCGTTGCCAACGAGCCGCAGATTGTCCTGCTGGACGAACCAACCTCGGCGCTGGACCCGCGCGCCCGGCGGTCCCTCTGGGCGCTCATTCGCCAGCTGCACAACGAGGGGCGCACCATCGTCATCACTACCCACGCGATGGAGGAGGCGGAGGCGCTCTGCGGCCGGGTGGCGATTATTGATAGCGGGCAGATTGTCGCCTGTGACACGCCGGCCCGCCTGATCGCCGGGTTGGGAGCGCAGCCGGTCCTCAAGCTGGGGCTGGACCTGCCGCTGGAGCAGGCCGGTACACTGCCGGGCGTCGCGGCGGCCCGCTATTCGGGTGAGTACCTGGAACTGGAGACGCGCGAGCCGCAGGCCACCTTAGCCGCGCTCCAGGCTGTAGCGGCCCAGCTGGGCCAGCGATTGGGGGATGTGATGTTGCGCCAGCCGAACCTGGAGGATGTTTTCCTGCGCCTGACGGGGAAAGAGTTGAATGCGTGAAACGTGAAACGTGAAACGTAAAACGTGAAACGTGAGGCGTGAACGGAACACGCAATACGCAATACGCGCTGCTGTTTTGCCGGTGGGGATAGATTTCAAGAGGGAGAGCCATGAAACGCTTTTTGAAACTGACCAGGGCGATGTTTTGGATGCACTTGCGGAACCGGTCCACTTTGTTTTGGAATCTGGCCTTTCCGCTCTTTATCCTGGTGATTTACAGCCAGGTTTTTGATCAGAGCCAAGTGGGCGGCGCCGATTACATGACCTGGGTAGTCCCCGGCGTGCTCGTCTTCAACATTCTGACCTTCGGGCTGCTGAGCAGCGGGACGCTGATGGTACAGATGCGGGAAAAAGGGGTGCTGCGCCGGTTGCAGGCCAGCCCGGTGCCGGCCGCCAGTCTGGTGAGCAGCTATCTGCTGGTCAACGTGCTGATTGCGTTGCTGCAAAGCGTGCTCATCCTCGGCTTTGGGGCCATCGCTTTCGGGCTACCGCTTACGGCCGGGGGCGTGTTGCAAGCGCTGCCGATGGTCGTGGTGGGAATTCTCACCTTCGTGGCGTTAGGGCAGGTGATCAGCGGCGTCGCGCCGACGGCCGGTACTGCTGTGGCCATCGGGCAGCTGCTCAACTTCAGCCAGATGTTCATCACCGATATGATCATGCCGATGCGGTTCATGCCGGCGTGGGTGCAGCGGGTCGCGCCTTATCTGCCGGCCTATGCCGTGGTGCAGCTGGTCCGCCCGCCGCTGTTGCAGGGGACGTTCGCGCCGCACCTGGAGACCCACTTGCTGGTCGTGGCGGCCTACACCGTTGGGGCCGGTGTGACCGCCGCCGTGCTCTTCCGCTGGTCGCCCCGTGCGTAAGAGGAGCAGGCGTGCGTGGTGAGAAGTGAGTTTCGCTTCCGCCTTTATCCTTTCGCCTTCATCCCTGCTTTAATCTATGCTATACTGAGCAGGGGGGCGGTTGACAACCATGGAACCTGAAGCGCAGTGGCCTTTACCGGCCCGCCAGTAC
>CAYTGR010000051.1:7467-32745 GCA_964437445.1 uncultured Anaerolineales bacterium
GCGGTTGACAACCATGGAACCTGAAGCGCAGTGGCCTTTACCGGCCCGCCAGTACCGGCGGTACATCGTTTTTTGGAGCGCCACGATGGTGGTTTCCGTCGTGGGGGCGATTTCCGTGACCGTCTGGCACGCTTTCAACGTTGGTTTTGGCTGGCGGCACGGGGTGGCGCTTACCTGCCTGGTCGTGCAATTAGCGCTGTTCAGCCTGATGATGCGCTATCGCTCCCCTGAAGGTTCACGGCAGTTGTTGATTTACTACTTCATCGCCAACTTCACGTTCTGCGCGGTGGAATACTGGGTCCTGCCCATCACGGGTTGGCTGGTGTTCCCTTATCTGGGGCAGATGTTTGGGATGTTGCCGCCACGTCCGGCATTGCTCCTGACCGCCGGTGTGACGGTGGCCGCTCTGCTCCTGGCGGGCCGGCCGGTGTGGCAGGCGAACCGGGCGTTGTTTTGGGGGATGACGGCACAGTGGCTCTCGCTCATCATTTTCATGGTTTATGTCAGCCATCTGATCCAGACCAGCCGGGAGCGGGGGCGGTTGATCGCCGAACTGGAGGCCGCCCAACGCGAACTGGCGGCCGCTCAGCAGCGCGAGGCGGAACTGGCCGTGCTGCGCGAGCGCGAACGGCTCGCCCGCGATTTGCACGACAGCCTGGGCCATACCTTAGTGGCGCTTTCGGTCCAGCTGGAGGCGGTCCAGCGGCTCTACCGGGTGGATCCGGTACGGGCTTCGGCGCAGGTGGATGAGCTCAAGGCGCTCGTCCGTGCCAGCATGGAGGCGTTGCGCCGGTCGCTGACTGGGCTGCGCACCCCAGGGTTGGGGGAGCGCGCTTTGCGCCCGGCGCTCCAGGCGCTCTGCGTGGAGTTCGGCGAGCGCACCGGCCTGACGGTGACCTGTCAGGTGGACGCGGCCGCCGATACGCTGGGCCCGGCGCTGGCCGAAACGTTGTGGCGTGTCGTGCAAGAGGCGTTGACCAACGTGGAGAAACATGCTCAGGCCCGCCAGGTAACGGTGGAACTGGCCTGCGCATCACCGGCGGCCCAGTTGCGGGTGACCGACGATGGGATCGGCCTGCCGCCAGGGGCCGAGAGCGCCCCCAATCGCTTTGGCCTGCGGGGGATGCGGGAGCGGGTGGAGGGCGTCGGCGGGACTTTCACCGTGTGGAGCAACGAACGCGGCACGACCGTGGAGGTGGTCGTGCCGTTGATCAGCGGCCGGGAGGTGGCAGATGAGGCCCGGTGAGAGCAGCGTGGAGACGATCCGCATCTTGCTTGTGGAAGATCAGACCTTGATGCGCCAGGGGTTGAGGACGATCCTGGACCTGGAGCCGGGCCTGCGCGTCGTCGGCGAGGCCGCTGATGGGGAGACCGGCGTGCGCTTAGCGCTGGAATTGCGCCCCGACGTCATTCTGATGGATGTCCAGTTGCCGGGCCTGAACGGGCTGGAGGCTATCGCCGCGATCTGCGCCGTCTGGCCGGCGGCCAACATCATCATTCTGACCACCTTTGCGCGCGACGATTACGTCTTCCAGGGCGTGCGGGCCGGGGCGCGCGGCTTTTTGCTCAAGGATTTGCCCGCCGAGGAGCTGATCCAGACCATCCGGCGGGTCCACGCCGGCGAGGTCTTCATCCAGCCGGAGATTGCTTCCCGGCTGTTGCGCGAGTTGATCCGCCCGCAGGCGACGCCACTGGAGCCCTTGAGTGATCGGGAACGGGAGGTGCTGGTGTTGCTGGCGCAGGGCTACTCCAACCGCGAGATCGCCGAGCGGCTGTTCCTCTCTGAGGGAACGGTCAAGAACCACGTTTCCAACATCCTCGGCAAGTTGCAGGCCGAAAATCGCACCCAGGCGGCCGAGATCGCCCGGCGGTACGGCCTGCTTTGACGTTGTGGCAGGGCTATCGCCTTTAAAAAAACAGCAGGTGTTTGGTGACCGACCCCGCACGCGGCGCTGGTTCACGTCCCACCGCTTTGCAGGGGGTTGTGCTTGTCAAAATATTGGGTTATGTTATAATCATAGCCGTTGCGGGCGTAGTTCAGTGGTAGAACGTCAGCTTCCCAAGCTGAATGTCAGGGGTTCGAATCCCCTCGCCCGCTCTTTTGATTGTAGGACCCCTCTCCCGGCTTCCCTGATTTCAGCATCCGTTTGGTTGAACCGTGTGCCTTCATTGTTGATTTGACCTGCGCTCCATCATTTTAGACACCAGGTGCGTGGCCAGGGCCACGGCCAATCCAACGATCATCGCGCCCACCAACACTGCGATTGCGTAATGCCATAGTGCCGCGTCGTCTTTCAGCGGTTGTCTCTCCGCTTGAGCTAAAGACTGGTCCAAACGATAGCGCAAAATGACCATTCCCTTACCGAGTGGTGGGAACAGGCGGAACAGCCTTTGGATCTTTTCCAACCGGGGGATGGATTCCTGGATAGACGTGTAATACCACGTTTCCAACAATTGGATGCCAGGCGCCCAGCTTTCCAGCGCGTTGTAGGGACGCAGTGACCAACGCATCCGAAAATTGGCCTTCATTCGCGCCAAACTCAGGTTTTGCAGCCAGACAAGCAGCGGTGAGGCCACGTCAAAAATGAGTTCTGCGCCGGGGAAGCGCTCGCGCAAAGCCAGCACCAGGCGGCGGATCTCGGCCTCCGAAAAGTACATGAAGACGCCCTCGCTGATGAAGAGGAACGGCTTGCCGGGATGCACGTCCACCACATCCAGCCCGGCCAGCTCCAGCGCGGACGCGGCGATCATCTTGTACCGCGGCGTCTCTTCCAGCAACTGGCGGCGCAATTCAATGACCGGCGGCAGGTCGAGGTCGTACCACATCACCTGACCGTTGTCCACACGGTCGAAGCGCGTGTCCAGGCCGCAACCGATGTGGACGACGACACCGTCGGGGTGCGCCGCCAGGAAGGCCTGCACGAAGCGGTCGAATTGTCGCAGGCGCACACAGGCCCCGGCCTGGTCATCCTCGCCCATCTGATGACGGGCAAAATCATAGTCTATGCGGGCGACCAGCTCTGCAGCGCGCGGGTCGCGGATCAGTGCGTCAGGGCGGCAGCTTTCGACCGCGTGTGAATAGAGCGTCGCCAGCATCGTTTCGGAAACGGCGCTCAGGGCTTCGGCGGGAATTTTGTCGGTCATAGCTTCATCTCCTGATTGTCGCCTTATTGGGGGAAGAACCTTCCCGTTATTGCGACTTTTCACCCCGGGCCCGGTTGTTGCCATCATGTCACCCCTTTCCAGGTGTACTGGTTGGGCGTTTCCTCGGCCGAGGCCGACTATTATGAGGTGGCAACCGGTTTGTCTGGCTGGGCCGCATGGCATTCTTATGGGTGCTGTTCGCCGAGCCGGTAGTGAAAAATGCCCATCGCTTTGGCGAATAGGGGGAAATGGCGCATCCATTGGGCATGAGCCAGGCGTGGCTCGGGGCGGCTGAAAACAAACCACTGGTTGAGTAACTGGATGCTGTCGCCCCAGCGTTCAAGATCCTCGCCGCGTCTTAGTCCCCAGTGATACCGGGCGCCAAATTGGGTCAGGGAAAAGCGGAGGTTGTTCACCCAGATGAGATAGGGCGAAAAGGCATCAAAGATCAATTCTGCACCGGGGAATCGCTCCCGCAAGGTCAACACCAGCGTCTTGACCTGTGCCTCGGTAAAGTACATCAAAACGCCCTCGGCCAGGAAGAGCAACGGGTGCGGGCGCTGCTGGCCCACAAGATCAAGCCACGTGCTGTCAAATGCCGAGTAGCCTAACAAATGATAGCGCGCCCTTTCGTCGCCGATGAACTGCCGGCGCAGGGCAATGACCTCCGGCAAATCCAGGTCGTACCATTCAACCAGGCCGTTGTCCACGCGCTCAAAGCGCGCGTCGAGGCCGCAGCCAATATGGACCACGACCGCTTCCGGGTTCCGGGCCAAGAAATCTCGTGTGTAACTATCAAATTCCCGGTTGCGGAGGATCACCCCTACCTTGTCGTCCTCATCCATTTTGATCTGCTTAATCCGGGCGAAGTCGTAGCTCATCTGCGTGACCAGCGCCACGGCTTTCTCGTCTCTGATCAGCGCGTCGGGGCGCTGCGATTCTATCGCCCGGAGGTAAAGTGTAATGAGTAGTGTTTCAGGAACACCGCTCAGGGTCGGGGATTTTGTCTCAGACATGGGCCACCTCCTTTGAAAACAGGGGTTGGGAATCAGGGGGCAGGGGGTTTTTGTAGCAAAATGACGCGATACATGCCGCCGAGCAGGCTGGGTTCGTCGAGCAGCACTTTGCAGGAACTCCCCTGGAGCATCTCGCCAAAACGGCGGGTGATGTCGGTACCGAACAGGGTGCTGAAGAAGTTCATGAAACGGCGGAAAACTGTGACTTTTTTGTCGTCCGGCTGGAATTTGTCGAAGACGATCAACCGCCCGCCGGGTTTGAGCGCACGCAAGGCCGATCGCAGGCAAGCGCTCCCGTCGGGGGTGACACTCAGGATGAGATTCAGAACGGCGGCGTCGAAAGAGTTCTCAGGCACGAGTAAGGCCTGGGCATCGCCCTGAATCAACTTGACGGCGGCGCGGCAGGCGGGTAGTTTGAGTCGGGCTTTGGCGAGCATGTCGGGGCTGAGATCAATACCGGTCGCTTCTACGCCTGCGGGTAGAAACGGAAAATCTGCCCCTGTGCCAACGCCCACAATCAGCACTTTTTCGCCTGGTTGCAGTGACAGCACTTCCAGCGCTCGCCTGCGTCCCGGCGTAAAGAAGTGGTTGACAGTAGCATCGTAAACCGGCGCCCACAGACGGTAGGAAACCAGGTTCCAGCGATTGGTCATTTTCATGCTTTCACCTCGATCTTCCCGGCTTTGGTGCGCTTGATGATCGGCTCAAGAAACAGCTTGAGTGCCAGCCAGTCCACAAAGCCCGGGGCGATCACTTTGAGCCAGACCGCCAACCTGCCGGGGCTCATCAGCACTTCGCGGCGGCGTTTGTATGCAGCGGCAAGCGTGATTTGAGCACACTGCTCGGCGGTCATCCCCCAAGCGCACACAGTGTTGCCGTAGTCAGCAAGATCACATTCCAGCACCTCTCAAACACAGCCAGGTGCAGCACCGCCCAGGGATTAGCGCCCTGGATCGCCGGCGGTTGAGAGGCTGCTCCCGATCCCCAGATCGCTCAAATGTGGGAAAGCCCTTCCACGCTGTAGAGAAAGCACAGGGTTACTGCGGGGAAGCGGCCACGAACCATTTATTTCTGTTTTTCATCGTTTCTCCGCGCGGCAATACTGGAAATCACAAACCTGGTCGCCACGCCCCAGGGTATGGAGGCGCACAAAGCGCACCGATGGTGGGAATAATTCGGCCATCACCTCGTCAATTTTGCAAAACGAGGCGGTCAATTCGGGTGCCCCGTAGGCGGTGAGGGTGTTCAGGTAGAAACAGCGGGTGGCGTTGAAGGCGATCCGGTCAGCGCTGTCCTCAACAAACTCAAAATCCCAGCCCTCGGTGGGGAACCTTTTCATCATTTGGGTAAAAGCCAGCCTGAACAACCGGAATGAGGCAGGTACTCTTTTCAAGGGCGCAAGCAACAGGCGATTTTTTGCCAGTGTCCAGACGCGGAAAGCCTCGTCCGCTTCGGCCAGCGCGGCCTGTTGGTTGCCGCCGTATTCCTGCAACAAGACCCGATACAGCGCCAACCCCGGCAGGATGTTCTTTTGCAGATGCCAGCGTAAGGCTGGATTGGTTGGTAAGGGGTGTTCGGCGGCTAAGGCTACGAATTCCCGCTGGATGGATGTGGCTAATTGGTGTGCTTTCTCTGGGCCATGGCGTTTAATGAGGAGTTGCTGCCAGACACGCAGTCCGCTTATTTCCTCGCGACGTTGCCGGACAAGCCAGGCGATGCCAAGGGCGGAAACAACCCCCAGGCTGAAGAGAGCATATCTTTTGGTGCGAGACATGGGTTTCATCCTTTCTTGGAGCCGCAGTTTTCTTGCTGAGAAGCGCAGTACACTCTCCCCAACGCAATTCCATAGCCGCCCGCTATGTTCCGGCTGGCATTTTTACCGGTGAAGTAGGCCGCTTTCAAAGCCTCCACGCTGACATCTTTGACTTGCTGGAAGCCGCGCGCCCGTAAGAAGGTCTCAACCGTACCTTCAGGGATGCCGAAGGTCAGCCCTTCGCCGGTCATGAAGCGGTAGCGGCGCATACCGCTGATTTCACTGTGCTGCTGAGCGCCTGCCAGCACGGCCTGGTACACGTAATCAAACACAATGGCGCTGCCCGGCCCGGAATGCTGCGCCACAAAAGCCAGAGTAGTATCCACTGCCTCCGGGGTTAGGTACATCGTCACGCCCTGCCAGATGAACAGGGTTTTCAACCCGGGGCCGTACCCTGATTCCAGCAGGCGATCCGCTAAGGTCTGAGTGTTGAAATCAACCGAAACGTAGACAACGTGCTCTGGCACCTTCTTGAAAACAGCCCGCACTTTCGCCAGCTTACCCGCCTGGGTGGCAGGATGGTCAACCTCGAAAGTTTTTACTCCGGCCAGGTCAAAACGGTAAGCACGCGAATCATATCCGGCTCCCAGAATGACCAGCTGTTGCAATCCTTCAGCCAGAAAGTCTTGGAGCACGTCGTCAATGTACCGGTCGCGTGCTACCAGGAACCCGTTAACTCCCGGCCCGCGCCATTCGGTGTAGCCGGTCTTGATGAAAAAGCCCAAGATGTGGTACATCCAGGCGGGGATGAACTGGCGGGCGTAGGGATCGTAGCAAATGCGCTCGTCAACGGGTTTGTCACTTTCAACCGCACGAGCAACGGCAATCCCCGCGGCGGTCAGGCTGGATTGGTTTTTGCGCACAGGAGTCTCCCTCTAATCATGGGCGTGCAACCGGTTACTGATCGCTTTGCCGATCTCGACCGTCACCAATAGAGTCAGGGCAATCCCGATCACCCATAGCCATTCCTCCAGACTCAAGGGGACGATGCCGAGCAGCCGCCTCAGGCCTGGAATCAAGAAGGCCACTAACGCCGTCAGCAGGCCGACCATGACGGCCCAGATGAGCGGCTTGTTGGTGGTGAGTTTGTTCATACGCCAGAGTGGCTTGCGCATACTGCGATAGGCAAAGATGTACACCATTGAGTTGATGGCAAAGCTGGCAAAGACGATGCTGCGTCCCTCCACGGGGTTCTGGTGTACCTGGAAGAAATGCCCAAACAAAAACAGGGCCAGGATGGCACTGGTGACACTGATCACGCCGATCAGGGAGAGTGACAAATGGGTTAATACCGGCGCTTTGATTGAGCGCGGCTTTTCTTCCATGATGCCGTCTTCCTTTTGCTCAAAGCCGATCACGATGTCGGAGGGGCCGTCACAAATCAGGTGAATCCACAGGATCTGGGCGACCGCCAGGGGGGCCGGCCAGCGCAACATCATGGCGGTGAAGATAGTCAGTACCTCGGCGAACGAATTCGAGAGCGTGTAGGCCACCACTTTGCGGATGTTGTCAAAGATCACCCGGCCTTCTTCCACGGCGGCGACGATGGTGCGGAAGTTGTTATCAAGCAGGATCAGATCAGCGGTCTCTTTGGCCACGTCGGTGGCGCTGCCCACCACTACGCCGATGTTGGCGCGCTTCAGCGCCGGCGCATCGTTGACGCCGTCCCCGATCATAGCCGTGATCTCGCCGTTGGCCTGCAAGGCGCGCACGATGCGGAACTTGTCTTGGGGGCGGATGCGCGCGAACACCACGATGTTTTGGACCTGTTTTTGAAGCTGCTCATCGGTCATTTCGGCGACATCTTTGCCCTCCAGGACCTGGCTGCTTTCCTGGACCAAACCGATATTGCGTGCGATTCGCTCGGCAGTTTTGCGATAATCGCCGGTAATCATCTTAACTTGAATGCCGGCACGTTGGGCTACCTGAATGGCCTCTACCACGCCCTCTCGCACGGGATCTTCCATGCCGAGCAATCCTACCCAAGTGTACCCGCTGTAATGTTCCAGGATTCCATCCCGGCGGTAAGCCAGCCCCAACAACCGTAAGCCCTCGCCGGCCCAATCATCCACCTGGGCCAAAAGGCGATCTCGCTCCTCGGGGGTAACCTCACACATGCCCAGGACGATTTCTGGCGCGCCCTTCAGGAAGTAAATTCGCTCGCCCTGGAACAGGTTGCTGGTCACGGCGGTGATCATATACTTTGTCTCGCTGGTGAACAGCTCCTCCGCCAGGCGTTGGGCGCTGTCAAACAATTCCTGCGGGCGGCCGGGCATTTCTTTCTCGGCATATTCCCACAGGGCGATATCTACCGGTCCTTCCAGGTTGTTGCACAGGATCATGGTTTGCCAGGCGCGCTCTCTATCCAGCAAATCGGCGCGGCTGACTCTCATGCGCCCTTCAGTGAGCGTGCCAGTTTTGTCGGTGCAGATAACCGTCACCGAGCCCAGCGTTTCAACTGCCAGCAATCTTTTTACCAGGCCGTTGCGCTTGAGAATCTTGCGCATCCCCAGCACCAAAATCATCGTCACGGCGATTAACAGCCCCTCCGGGATAGCGGCAATCGCCAGGATGATGGCTGTGCGCAGCATGTCAAAGAATTCACGCCCCATCAACAGCCCCACGAGCAGGATCACCACGGTAAAAGTGACCACGATGTAGGTCAATACTTTGCTGAATGCCTTGAGGCGCACCTGCAAGGGAGTATTTTCCTCAACATGCTCACTCAAGCTGGTGGCGATTTGGCCCAATTCAGTCTGCGTTCCGGTTTGAGTGATTTCCATGATCCCGCGCCCGGTGATGACGGTGGTGCCCATGAAGACCTGATTTTGTCCCTCGGCGACACTTTTGTTGGCCGGTTCACTCTCTCCGGTGAGGATAGCCTCATCCACGGCAATCTTTGTACTCTCGCGCAGCAGGCCGTCGCCGGGGATCTTTTCGCCGGCGTTGAGGATGACCAGGTCTCCGGGCACCAGTTCCCACCCCTCCACTTCCACGCGCTGCCCGTCGCGGAGCACGGTGGTCGTGGGCTTGAGCAGGCCCTTCAGAGCCGTATAGGTGCGCTGGGCCTGGTATTCCTGGACAAAGCCCAAAATCACATCAATGATGACCACTGCCATGATGATGGTGAAATCCCCCAGTTCTCCTAAGGCCAGTGAGACGCCGGCCGCCACCAAAATGATGTAAACCAGCGGGCTTTTGATCTGATTAAAGAGAATTTCCCAGACCGAGGTTTGTCTGGCTGAGGGGAGGACATTTTTGCCGTACTCGCGGCGTCGTTGTTCAACTTCGGTGGCTGTGAGGCCGGTCAATGGTAGTGACGTAGTCAAAGCTATCTCCTTAAGGTTTTGTGAAATATTCAGGATTCCACAGATTTGCGGAAATTGAGTGTGTAATTCCACCAGTTCCCATAGTTTGCTGCCAACTCAAAGCCGGCAGCTCGGGCCCAGGCAATGG
Source organism: uncultured Anaerolineales bacterium (assembly GCA_964437445.1). GTDB lineage: Bacteria > Chloroflexota > Anaerolineae > B4-G1 > SLSP01 > CAYTGR01. Next base: position 16,897 of record CAYTGR010000051.1, read on the forward strand.
TGGTCGCCCGGCGGGGATAGTCGGGGTCGAGAAATTCCTCAGTCATTGAAACCAGGCCGCCTGGCTTGAGCACGCGGTAAATTTCGCGCAACGCGCGCACCGGGTCGGGGATTTCGGGCAGCACGGTGATGAGATAGGTGCGATCCACACTCCCATCGGCCAGCGGCAGCTCATACGCGCTGGCGACGTGAGTTTCCACATTGGTCACACCGGCCGCGCGTACTTTGGCCTCTACCTGCGCGATCATCGTCGGCTGGATATCCACCGCGATCAGCCGCCCGGTCGGGCCTACACGCCGCGCCGCCTCTAAGGTGAACGCGCCCGGTCCGGGGCCGAGTTCCAACACCGTCTCACCGGGGCACAACCCGGCGCGATCAAGCGCGTGGCGCACGTCCCAACGGCGGAGAGGATTGTCCACAATCCAACTCAGGGAAGACGGGCAGGGTTCGCCGCGCCCTTTTTTCAGTTGCAGGATGAGTTTGAGCAGTACCAGCCAGAAGAACAGCAGTCCGCCCAGCACAGCCAGAAATATCCACAAGATTTTGAGTGTATACTTGCGCATCAGTACCTCCAGTTCAGGTCGAGTAGTTTTATTTTGCTGCTTCCCGTATCCGCCGAACTTGATGTCAATTCCCTTTCCTCAGTCGAGGCCAAAACATTCCGGTCTGACGGCGATATTCGCGGTAAGGCTCTCCGACAATTGCCAGCAGGCATTGCTCTTCGGCGACGGCCTGGCGGTACAGCCCCCACCAGCCGAGCAATCCCAACAGCGGCAACCAGACGCCCGTGAGCAGGAAGAGCGCCCCATTGAGCGCAGCTTCCGCCGCATAGCGTGGGTGGCGCACCAGCGCATACGGCCCTTGCGTCGCCAGGACAAACTCGCGCCGCAGCGGCCTGTACAGCGGGGTGTAGTGTGGATTGTAGAGCATTGCGCCCAGACCCCAGAGCTGCCCGGCGACGAAGAGCAACCTGCCCAACGCGGTCACGCCGGCAGGGAACGCGATTCTCACGGTCGCCAGAAAAGTGCTCACTGCAGGCAGACAGAGCGCGGCGATAACCAATCCGGCGGTGCAGATATTGGCCATGAACACCCACAGGGTTCCGGCCCTGGCGCTCCAGTCGCCTTGCCGTGTTTGCGCCTGCGCCGCGGCGGAGAGCCGGATAATCGTCGCGCGCGGCAACAGGCGCGTCTTGAGCCATCCGCGCCCCAGCGCGTACAGCATTGCCATTACCCCCCAGGTGATCAGAATCACCCGCGCCGCTGCCGGAATGGATTCCACGGCCTATCCTCCATTGAGCCCGAGGCCGCGCTGCTTCTCAATACGTTTGAGCAGGGCGGGCAACTCCTCTTCAATCAACGAGAACATATCATGCGCTTCCTGTAGCCGTTCGCGCAGCGCAGGGTCTTCATCCTGGAGCAGTTCCAGGCCCCGCTCGGCGACCTGATGCAGCGAGGCGATCATCCGCAAATACATCCGCATAAAGGTGACCCAACCGCCATGCGCAAAACGAAAGTAAATCTGGCGCGGCTCCGGGGAGGGGACACGCTCAATTAACCCCATCTCGCTCAACAGGCGGGTGCTGGTGCTGATGGCACTTTTGCTGGCCTGCAAGGTTTCGCACAGGTCGGTCATGGATTGTTCCGGCGGATTGGCAATCAGCAACACACCGAGGATGCGCCCCGCCATACGCGGCAGACCCATTTGCTCAAAGTAGAGACTGATGTCTTCAATGAAATGTTTTTCTTCAAAATAATGTTCCTGCATGAATGTTCCTTTCGTTCGGATGGGTTGGTGTGACCCTGTGTTATTGTAGCGCGTTATGAACGTTCTGTCAATACAGAACAATTGTAATTTTTAGACGATTTCCTTGGAGTTACCGGGGAGGCCTGGTGGGGCAAAATGGCGGCAGTTTCAGTGCACTTATCAACAGAGTCCATGATACAATAGAACAAGGTGGCTGCTATGTCCGGTGGATGGAGGTTAAGGCCCTGGTTGGGGTATTCACAGCTCCAGGGTATGGAAAAACCGTCCTTGTAGCTAACCCAAGTTGCTACCTTTCGTTGGCAGGGGGCATTTTCTCTTTTGACCACTGACCACAAGACCGCAGACCACTCTATTTTAACCGCCGGGGTCTGTGGTCAGTCGTCCGTGGTCTCCTGGCAGTGCAGGTGGCAATTTGAGTTAGCTACTTTGGCGATTTGAACTCAGGGCTGGCCCTGGATTTGCGGACGTTTTGATGTTGAAGTACACTTATAGCGCCATACAAAGCTGGCTGGATGAGATGCCAGCCCGCCAGGTTTTTAATGGCTCTCTTTGTGCACCTTGGCGTGAGCAAGCCTTGTATTTTCAAGGGAATTTCCCATGAACTGGCGTTCATCAGCGTTGGGATGAAAATTGGCTTGTAGTAACGCGCTTTAGCGCGTTGGACGGCGCTAAAGCGCCTCACTACCAACTCAGGACGTTATTTTCAGAGGAGGTTTTCTATGAGCGAGACCAATGGGGGAAGTGGACGTTCAGAGCCGGTGGTCATCACTGCGATCATCGTCGGCGGGTTGATTATTCTGGCCTGTATCTGTGCCAGCGCGGCCGTCTTCATGACTTTTCTCTCCAATGCGCCCTGGTAAATGGCCGGGATTTTGTATCATCCCAATAATCTCAATAATCAGGGGAAAAGCTGGTCGTGAGGCGCTTGAGCGCGTCACGACGAACCTTCGCCCCGCTTTTTTTTGAGAAGATACGGGATTTTCTAAGTTTGATTTCCGCCGGTGGAAATCTTTTCGCTCAGGCGGCAAGCTTCTAAGGCGGCTGAAGGTAGGCTGGGCCCGCTTCAGCAGGTTTGACATGGGGGACCGGGGGCTGGGCCCACCGGTGGAAGGAGGAGCTATGACTGAACAGGGCAGGGGAACGGCCGCGTCTGGTGAGCCGGCTCCGCGACGGAGCCAGGGCTGGTCCGCCTCGTGGGGACGCCAGATCGTGGGCGGGCTGGCGGGGGCGGTGCTGGGGTGGGGGGCGGTGCAGGTCGGGCCGCTGGTGGGCTGGCGACCGACCGATCCGGCTCGGCCGATCATTTGGGGGGCAGCGCTCGGGGCGGCGTTGACCAGTCTGGGCGGGTTCGTGGCGGCCGGCTCCCGGCTGACTGGACGTCAGGGCCGGCAGGCGCTCTGGATCAACCTGTTAGCGGCGCTGTTGGCGGTGATCTTCCTTTTTGCGCTCGTGGCCGGCACGCTGGCGCTGGTGAGCGCTCTTTTGAAGTGAGCGGAGTCGATACCATGGCAGATGTCAAACGGGTTTTAATTCTCACGGCGGATGCCGGGTTTGGCCACCGCAGCGCGGCCAATGCGGTTGCCGCGGCCTTGAAGGAGCGCTATGGCGACCGGTGCCAGGTGGAAATCGTCAATCCCCTGGACGACAAGCGGGTGCCCGCTTTTCTACGCGATAGCCAGTCGGACTACGACAAGATCGTGCGCGAATCCCCCAAACTCTACCGGCTGGGCTATGAGGCCAGTGACGCGGTCGTGCCCAGCACCCTGGTGGAGAGCGCGTTGACGGTCATGCTCTTTGAAGCGCTCAGCGACCTCACGCGCGCTCATCGCCCTGATGTCATCGTGATCGCTTATCCGCTCTACCAGTCGCCCCTGGCGGCCGTCTATGCCTTTCGCCGGCGTACCGTTCCTCTGCTAACGATCATTACCGATCTGGTGACGGTGCACCGGCTCTGGTTTAGCAACGCTGCGGATTTCTGCCTGGTTCCTACTACGAAAGTGGCGGACCTGGCCCTGGAGGCCGGGGTCGCGCCGGACAAAGTGAAGATTACCGGCATCCCGGTTGATCCCCGGCTGGGGCAGGAAAAGCGGAGCCGGGCAGAGCTCCGCGCCGAACTGGGCTGGCGTCTGGATTGGCCGGTAGCGCTGGCAGTGGGCAGCAAGCGGGTGGAGCATCTGCCTGATACCCTGCGGGCGCTCAACCACTCCGGCTTGCACCTGCAACTGGCCGTGGTCGCGGGGGGGGATGAGTCCCTTTATCGGGAACTGCAAGCGACTGAATGGCACCTCCCCACCTACGTCTACAACTTCGTGACTGATTTGCCGGTCATGATGCATGCCGCTGATCTGTTGATCGGGAAAGCCGGCGGCTTGATCGTGACCGAAGCGCTGGCCTGTGGTCTGCCATTGTTGCTCATTGATGTGTTACCGGGGCAAGAAACCGGGAATGCGGCTTATGTGGTGGAAGGGGGCGCGGGTGAACTGGCTGCCACACCGCTGGATGCGTTGGAGAGCGTTTACCATTGGCTGGATCGGGACGGCAGGTTGCTGGCCGAACGGGCGCGCAACGCCGGTCAGTTGGGCCGGCCCCAGGCCGCGTTTGAGATCGCCGACCTGGCCTGGACGGTGGCCGGGCAGCGGCCGCACAAAAGCGTTTTGTGGCAGGATCAAACCCAACGCCGGTTGGCGCTGTTGTTGCGGCGTTCGGGGCTTTGGGGGCATAAACAGCAGCGGTCCGAGACCTCCCGCGAGCAGAAACGGCGCAAGCATCCAGGCGCGGAGGCTCCTGGCTAATCACCGACGACCGCCCACCCTGGGCGGTCGTCGGCGTAGAGGCAACCAGGTGGCAACGGGCCAGGCGTTACGGGTTGACCGGACTGCTGATCACGCCGCCACAGCGGTTGAAGTTCGCCAGGTGCTCATCCTCGGTCTGGGCGAAGGCGTGACTGCCGTCGTTCTTGGTGCAGTCCACCATGAAGAAAAAGTACTCCGTTGAGGCCGGCGCCGCTACGGCCTGCAGGGCAGCCAGCCCGGGGCTGGCGATGGGGCCGGCCGGCAGCCCTAAGTTGCGGTAAGTATTGTACGGCGATGACACTTCCAGATCGTCCAGCAACAGCTGGTGTTTCCACCACGTCCCTTCATCGGGCCGGTAGCCAAGCGCGTACTGGACGGTGGGGCAGGCATCCAGGAACCAGCCTGAATTCAACCGGTTGTAGTAGACTCCGGCGATGATGGGCCGTTCGGTATCTTGCACGGCTTCCCGCTCCACAATGGAGGCCAGGGTGACCCCCTGGTAGAGCGTCAGCCCCTGCTCGGTGATCCCCTGCCGGAGCTCCGGCGTCACCTTTTGATCAAAGGTTGCCAACATGCGGTCCACCAGATCGTAGGCGGTGGCCTTTTCGGGCAGCCGGTAGGTGTCTGGAAAGAGGAAGCCCTCCAGGGTCGCTGTGATCGGCAGGGTACTGAGGAACGTGTATTTCTGCGGCAGATCGGTCTCCCGCCAGCCGGTCTGGGCCAACAGCAGAAATTCCTGGGCTGAGATGGTCGTCTGTTGGTTGACCAGCGCCGACACCTCCTCCAAGCGTTTACCTTCGGGGATGGTGACCTGCTGTTCGGGCGCGTTCGCGTGTTGTAACGTTTTGGCGATCTCCGGGATGGTCATGGTCTGGCGGAGGGTGTAGGTGCCGGCCTGAATCCCGGCGTCCAGCGCGTGGTATTGCACGTAACGGCGGAAGAGTTCCGCATCGGAGATCAAGCCGGCAGCGGCCAGATCGGCGGCAATATCCGACACGTTGGTCCCCTGCTTCACGGTAAACGTGACCGGGTTGGAATCGTTGCCGGCCGGTGCGGCCAGTGCCTCGGCCTGGCTTTCCAGGTAGAACTGCAAGTATAAACTCTCCGCTGAGCAGCCCAACAGCAGCAGGCTGACCAGCGTCAGGCTCAACCACAAAATCCAACGGCGGTTCAAAGGTCCCTCCTTAAAAGTATAGAACTCAGTTCGCAGTAGGCAGAGAACCGGGTACGGCTTACCCCTCACGGTGAGGTGGGGGTTGAGCGGCAGGGGGGGGCGTCCGCGCATCCAGGTAGCTTTGCAGGATGACGGCGGCGGCGGCGGCGTCCAACTCCTGCCGGGCGGGGCGCTTGCCCCGGGCCCGCAGCCGTTCGGCGGCCTCTACGCTGGTGAGTCGCTCGTCCCAGAGGAGCACGGGCACCGGGAGCGCCGCTGCCAGGGCGGCACTGTAATCCCGTACCCAGGCGGTTTGCTGGCTGTCGCTACCGTCCAGGTTGAGCGGCAGGCCGACCACTACCGTGCCTACCTGTTGTTCGGCGACCAGGGCGTTGAGGCGGGTGAAATCCTCCGCCCGTGAAGCCCGGCGCAACGTCATGAAGGGGCGGGCCAGCAAGCCGGTGGGATCGCTGAGGGCGACCCCGATCCGGCGATCTCCCAAATCCAGGGCCAGATAGCGCATCCTCACCACTTCCCGGGCACGATTTTGATCTCGGTTCGCAGCGGGACGCGGGGGAAGAACGGGAACCAGGGCGGGGTTATGGTGACTTCCGGCGGCTGCGCGAGCGGCAGGGCGGTCATCAGCGCTTCGCTGCCAGCCGCTATAGATTGCCCTTTCACCAGTGTCCAGACGCGAGTGGTGTTGATCTTCGCTGAGGCGTAGCCGTGAGCGGTGACGTAGAAGGTGAAATAGCCCGGTCCGACGTCCTCTTCGGCGACCTCGCCGTATTCAAAGCGGGCGTCGGTCAGTGAATACCCTTCGGGCAGATGTGTGGCCAGCCCCTGATAGGCCACCGCTTGCGCGTCGGCGACGCTCACCGCCTGGCCGCTGACCAGCAGCCGGAGTGTCAGCCCTAACTTGGGCGATTGTTCGCCGACCAGATGGGTGTAAGCTTCTTTGGGCACCGCTTCAATCCGCAGCGCCTGGCGTGGCAGAAATTCACCCGGCTGGAGCAGTTCCAGCATCTGATTGTAAGCCTGAGCCAGCACCTGTTGCTTGGCCAGCGCCCAGGCGGCCGACTGATCGGCCTCGGTGACGGCGGGCACCAGGCTGCTTTCAGCGCCGCTGGTCGGCTCCGGATTGGTTACCCGCAGCGCCAGCCCGGCGACGCTCTCCACCTGGTTGATCTGGTAAGCGCTCACGTTGCTGCCCGGCCCTTCCTCTAAGGCCTCAATGGGTGCGGGCGCCTGCCCGAAGGCGGGGACATTGACCGGCTGGGTGGTGACAAACCGCACCGGATAAGAGCCGGCTGTGGTCCGCACGATGGTCCCGGCCGGCGCGGGGTAATCCTGGCCCAGCAGATTGGTGAAAATCACCGTCCCTTTGGCTTTACCGGCAATGGTAATCCCCACGCCGGTAGCCGGGACCTCGGCATAGGCTTCGGCTTCCACCCCGACTTTGCGCGACGGGATGAGTCCCTGTTGGAGGTCAACTTCATCGACCTGCAGGTCTACCGAGACAGGGATGACCAGGGTGTAGGTAAGTCCCTCCGGCACCAGCACGATGCGAGCCGAGGGGCCGACGAGGAAGGCGACACCGGCCACAGTGAGCAGGACTGCCAGCAGCACCCCCAGTTCCAGGATAAGGAGCCAGACGGGGCGGGGATGGAGGGTGGGGCGGGTGCGCGGCCGGGGCGGTTCGGCCCACCAGGGGCGCCGGACGGCGGGTGGCAGTTCCGGCTGGCGCGGGGGTGGGAAGGTGCCGGCCTGCGTTAAGTGGGCCTCGGCCTCCGCTTCCGAGGTGAAGATGGTGAAACCGGCCTCGCGCGGCAGGGTCCGGCGGGCTGGATCTTCTACCACCCAGGCTACGGCGAGCTCCTGGCGGAGCGCCTCGCGCCGTAAAACCTCAAAGTCCAGGAGCCGCCGCCACCCCCGCTGGGCTTCCCAGGGGAGAATGAACAGCACTTGCGTTTTGGATAGCCGCCGCAGCTGCTCTCTCAGTATTTGCGGCGTGTCGCTCGGTTGAATATAAATCCGTTCCACGTGACTGGCAATGCCTCCCTGCATGATCGGCCGCGGGCAGTATGCCACAACTTTGAGATTTGCCAAGTGCCAGGCCTGACAAAACGTACCCCGTGAAACGTCGTGCACGTTTCACGGGGTACAGGGTAGGGCGTGTGGCGGGTTACTGGACGATGTCAAACACGACCGAGACGTCAATCACGACGTTGTAGGAGCCGCCGGAGACGGACACATCACCGCCGCCTTTGGCATCCATGAGCACAGTGCGCAGATATTCCGGGGTTGCTGTGCTGGTATATTCGCTCACTTGATGGACGTTGCCAACTTTGACGCCGAGGGCCGTTGCCAGCTGCTCGGCTTTGGCTTTGGCATCGGCAACGGCTTTATCGCGCGCTTCGCGCTGCAGGGCCGAAGGATCGGCGACGCTGAAAGTAATGCCGCTGATGTTGTTGGCTCCGGCGGTAGTCACCTTTTGCAGCAGCTCGCCCGCTTTGGCCAAATCGCGCAGCCGCACGTTCACCAGGTTGGTGACGTGATAGCGCTGCTCGCCGGTCGGTTGCCCGTTCTGGTCATAGATCTGCTCAATCCACATGCTGTAATTGGCCGTCTGGATGTCCTTCTCGGCCACGCCGAGCTCTTTGAGCGCGCTCATGACCGCGTTCATCTTGCTTGTGTTTTGGCTGATGGCCTGCCCGGCATCGGGGTCAATCGTCTCCACACCTAACTGGATGTCCATGACGTCCGGCTGTGCGCTGGCGAGCCCGCTGCCGTTCACACTGATGGTGTAGGACGTGCCGTCGCCGTTGCTGGCCGCGCCGGCCTTCAACAGGGCGGCCGGGCCGGTCTGATTGCTGTTATTGCCACCGGCCGCGGTGAAGCCGCTGCACGCGATGAGGGCCATGACGAGCAAGGTGCTCATCCCGACGGTGATCGCCAGATTACGAACTGAAAGCTTAGCCATTGTATCCTCTCCTTAACGTTTTTTGATGTAACGGGAGTCAGTGGAGTTACCCTCCGCTACCGTTCTTGAGTTACGCATTTCCAGACGTTGGGGGCGCGGCTTTAGTTCCACTGGTTACGTCGGGTGTCGTTTTTGTCGCGGATGATGGCCTGAACATGAGCATAGGCCAGGTCCTCTGCTATAGCCAGTATTTACCTCGTGTTCACTTTTGTGCTACCGCTATGCTTTGGCTTAAAACAGCCCGGGAATCCACGGGGGGTGGTCGGGGGTTGCTTCCTCCAACCAGGCCTGGGCGCCGATCTCGGTCAGGCACTGCACGCCGGCCGCCCAGAGCTGCTCGCGCTCGGTGGGCGTCTCGGCCAGGCTGGCTAAGGTCAACAGGCAATCTGCTTCTTCTATCCGGCGGTGATAGCGTTGAGCTGCCGCCAGCACCTGTCGCAGCAGGGCCGCGCGTTCGGCCGGCGGGCGACAGTCGGCCAGGCGGCGTTGCGCCAGGGCGATCATCACGGGTGCATGGGCGGCCTCACCGGTCCGCAGCGCAGCCAGGGCGGCGGCTTCGGCCGCTCTCCAGGAGCCAACCCGGGCGTAATACTGGCTGAGGCTCACCTGATAGGCAAAAACTAAACTGATGATCTGTTGTTTTGTAAAATAGGCCAGGCCGCTGAACAGGGCTTCCAGGACTTCGTGGTCGTCGCGCCCCAGCGCCAGATAAATCATGGCCCGGTTGGTGCGCGCCCGGTAGATTTCAAAGGTTTCGTCGCATTGGGTGGCTAAGGTGAGCTGGTGCTCAACACAGAGCAGGGCCAGGGCGCAACGCCCCTGAAGCAGGTAGACCAGCGCCAGCGTGGCCCAATCCCGCATCAGGGTCCAGGTGGCGCCCAGGCGCCGTCGCTGGGGGATGACCTCTTTGAGCAGGGTTTCGGCCTCCGGGAGGACGCTGGAGCCCAGATCAATCAACGCCAGCAGACTGCGCAGGTGCAAGGCCCCGAATTCATCACCGATGGTGAGCATCAGCGTGATGGCCTGCCGGACATTGGCGGCCGCCGGCTCATATTCCCCCCGCGACCAGTGGATGGTACCGCGATATTGGTAAGCCAGCGCCAACAAGTGCCCATCTGGCGGTACCAGTGTGCTGGCCTGGCACCAGGCGGCGGTCACCGTCTCTAAAGCCTGGTCCAGGTGGCCCTGCGTGCGCAGGTGCAGGGCGTAGCTTAACTGGAGATGGAGCCAGGCCCGCTGCCAGTCCCAGGCCGGTAGCTGTGGCTGGCCGGCCGAGGCGGTCAATTCGGCCATCAGGGTATGGTAGAGCTGTTCGGATTCAGCAGCGCGGCCCTGGCGGCGCAGGGCGTAGATCAGGGTGCCGCCCACCTGGCCGATGACGGCCAGGAACCGGTGGGCGCGGGCCAGGGCCAGGGTTTGTTGCCCCAGCTGCAAGGCCAGCTCCACCTGCCCCATTTCCAGGAGCAGCTCAAACCGTTGCGCTTGCAGAGCTGCCTGGCGTTCCCACTGCTGCGCCCGGGCCAGGATTTCAGCCGCCCAACGCAGCTCCGCTTCCCATTCGCGCCAGTAGCCCCAACGGGCCGGCCACGGTTGTAACGCTTCTATGAGTTCCACGGCCGGCAGCGCTAATTCCGGGCCGGCCCGGGCCTGGTGCAAGAGGGTAAGGAAGCTGCCAAAATGCGCGCGGAGCTCCTCGGGTGAGCGGTGGCGGACGTAGGCGGCTGCCTGCACCAGGTTAAACAGTAAAGGCTGCCCGCAGGGTTGGTCCCGGCGGGAGGGCGGTGGCGGGGGGGAGCCTGGCTGGGTAACGGGGGTGGGGGGCATGGGCTTTCCTTACGTGTCAGTTGAGCGCGGCTTCCATCGTATCCCAGCGTTGCAAAATCTCGGTCTGCAAAAAGGTCACGGTCAGGCGGTGGAGCAGATAGCGCGGGGTGGTCAAATCGCGCCCCGGCTCCAGCAGCGAGTAGGCCTGTAACTGAGTCAGGGCCTGGGCGAAGTCGTCATCATCCAGGCCACTCATCCACTGGATGAATTCCAGGGTCTCGCCAGCGGGGTCTAAAGGCAGCAGGCCGTAGACCAGCAATTGCCGGGCCAGATCATCCAGCAGCTCCCAGGTGCGGCGATAGATGAAAGTGTAGAGTTGTTCGGCCTCCTGCTGGTTGGCCTGGCGCAACCCGGCCAGAATTTCATTCGGACTCAACCGGCCCAGCTGGGCAGTGGCCAGCTTGAGCGCCAGCGGCAGTCCCCCGATGAGCTCGTACAACCGGGCCGGCCAGTCGGCGGGGATGGCTGCCGGGTAGCCGCGCCGTTGCAGCTCACTGATAATCAGCTGCTGGCTATCAGCCAACGAAAGCTGGGGCACCGGCAGGACATGCACGTAGGGGAAGTGGCTCAGGGTATGGCGGCTGGTCAACAGAAACCGGGTCGCGCCGGCCAGGGGATAGAGCGCCGGCAGCAGGGCGGCGCTATCGGTGAGGACTTCCAGGTTGTCAATGACCACCAGATAGGGGGTCGTGGTGAACAGGGCCGACAGACGGGCCAGCTGGGCGGTGACCGGTTGATGGTTCAGGTCTTGCCAGCCCAACTGAGCGACCAGGCTGCCGATGACCTCTTCCAGCGAGCGGACGGCATCAGGGGTGGGCTGCAAGGTGCCGTTTTCGGTCAGGCGCTCGTGCCGGGCGCTGACCCAGAGCACACCGGTCAGGGTGCCCAGCCGGGCGCATTGTTGGGCCGCTGCCCGTGCCAGCGCGGTCTTGCCGATGCCGCCCAATCCTTCCAGGCTTAGGAAGTGAGGTCCGTCAGGCGCTTGCAGCCGGGTCACCAGGGTTTGGAGCTGTTCCTCTACACCGAATAGCCGGTCATATTCGGGCGCGGGCAAGCGCCAATCCAGCTGCGGGGTGTAGCGGCGGCGGGCTTCGCACTCGGCGGCGTAGAGCGCGCGGAGCAGATAGGCCAGGCCGAGATTCACACGGCGGCGGAAGTGTTGGGGGCTGACCGGAATGGCCTCGGCCAGCTCCTCCACGCTCAGCGCCGGGGAGGCCAGATAGCGGTGATACAGGGCACTCCAGGCTTCCAGCTCTTGATTGCCCCGCTGGAAGTCGGCGGTCAGCGCGGCTTTCAAGGCTTCCCGTCCTGCTAACGCCGGGGGCGGGGCCAGGGAACCTTCCGCCTGGCGTTGGGCTGCCAGGGCAGAGGTGATCAAGGTGGTCAACTGGGTGCGCAGCGCCAGTTCCCGTTCGGCGTTAGAGGTGAGGCCGGGGGAATGCACCAGGGTCAGCGTGAGCAGAACTGCCGGCGGCGCTTCGGCCTGGCGGAAGGCCCGCAGGGCTGCTTCCAGGAGTTCGGGGGTCAGATCATCTAATTCCATGACCGGTGTTTCCATGTTTCCCAGGCCAGCCCTCCGCTCTGGTGCGATTTTGGTGCGATTTTAGTGCGTCATTGGACGGTCGTTGCGTTTAAAATGAGAGTAAGGTACCGGGGCCGACATGGCTGAGCGGCAGCCTGTGATGTCCCCCACATTTAATTTTACCACAGGAGGAGGAAATGAACAGCAAGGGCAGAGTGGCAAGGAACCGCTGGGAGCTGGTGGTGTGGAGTATCCTGGTATTGCTGGCGCTGGCGGGCTTTGCGTACCGCGTCTGGGCGGCGCCAACCATGCCCATACCGGCCACGCCGGCCGGATTGCAGACGACGCCGGTCCCACCGGCTGTGCCCCCCGGTCTGCAAGCGACAACGGTGCAGCCGGCCGGCGCTATGGCCGGTGCCGTGACCCCCGGCGTTGTTTCCTATCAAGGCACGTTGACGGATGCCTCTGGCAAGCCGCTCAACGGGACCATCAACATGACTTTCCGGCTGTACGCCGCGCCGACGGGGGGGACGGCCGTATGGACGGAGGCCCACACTGGCGCGAATGCTGTCCCGGTAAGCAATGGCCTCTTCAACGTGCTACTGGGCAGCCTCACGCCGATCCCGTCCGAGGTGTGGAGCAATGCCACGCTCTACCTGGGGGTGCAGGTTGGCAGCGATGCGGAGATGACGCCCAGAGAGCTGGTGGGAGGTGTGCCCGTTGCACAAGCGGCTGGGGTAGCACAAGATCTACTTGTCGGGCAGAATTTGCAAATGAACCTCCATGAGCTGGATTATGGCACAGTTGCTCCTGGCAATTATACAACTTTATTGTGGTTATATGGTTATCCAGGTTGGGACTATGCCGAAATTGCAGCAAGTTACCCCGTGACTGATTCTATGGAACTTCAAATTACAGTTGGTGATAATGTTGATGATCGTATTTATATAGGGGGGAACAAAACAATTCCATGGGGGGAACCCGGAGGTTTGACTGTGTATGGCAATGGAAATGCGCATCTGGATGGGGCATTATCTTCAGGGGCTTTTGTTGAAAACAACTTACAGACACCCAGTGAGCTTGCCAGTCCGCGCATTGATTATTTCTCTCAAGGCGATCTGCTCTGCTGGGACATTGAAACCGAGCGGCTGGCAAAATGCGCTGAAGCAGCGACGTTCCTTGTGCAGGCGGTGGCCGACGCAAACGGCAAGCCCATTGTGCTGGGTGCTGAGCCGGTCAAGGTGCTGGGCCCGGTGGCCGTGGGGGATCTGTTGGTGGCCTCGGGGGTGCCGGGGTATGCGATGGCCTGGCACGGTACAGAGCGCCCGCCGGCCGGGGCGGTGATCGCACAGGCCCTGGCTGCGTTTGAGGGCGAGCAGGGGCTGGTCAAGGCGATGATTCGGAAGTTCTAAGGGAACTTGATTCAGGAGGAGCACAGGAGGTGCACGATGGACAAAAAACGCTTGATCTTGATCACGATTCTAAGTGTAGTTTGTGCCATGCTGTTGTTACCGTGGCAGTCAATTGCAGCGGTGAGGGCGCAAACGTCGCTGAACCAAGTAATACTTTCCATGGATGGTGTTGAACTTCACCTTACTACACCCCTTTTGCCTGCGCCGTTCATTGAGCCTGAGCCTGATAATGCTATACAGGTGGCTTCAGCGGTGCGGTGGAATAATTTTCAAGAAATTTCGATTACAGCGGTGCCTTTCGGCACACGTCCGCCTACTGAGGGCTTACCGGTCGCCCAACCTGGCATGGAGCAGACGTATCGCACGCTTCTTCAAGAATACCGTCAACAGCAAGGCGGGGAGCCACAAGTTGGCCCACGGGCAGTTCTGTTTGACAGAACAATTCAAAGCACCGTCAGTATTGTCAACCTTCATATTGATGGAAACGTGGCACAGCCCGTAGAGATTGTTGAATGGGTCGTTGAGGCCGGGCCACGGTTGTGGATTGTACGGGTTAGCCAAAAGTATGAGGGTTCGTCCCAGTCACCCCGCGACATCAGCAAACGAATTGAGAATTTAAGCACCCTTGACTTGAGTAGTCCTGATCTCAATCGGCCTTCAACTAGCCTGCTGATGGCGGCAAACACTGACAAGTCCCAATCAGAGCAAGCGCTTTTATCACCAACTGATTTACCATTCCCATCGTGGTGGAATGGCGACTGCGATACCAATAACTACTATGCCAAAGCCGGCATTTGGGCTTATCCCTTGGGCGGTGCATTTCAGGGTCTTAAGGCGTGTGGCCCACGGCCCTATTTTGATGGTGCCCCGGACGTATTGGTGCATTTTTTCCCGGATGCATGGGGAGAGTATGAGTGGGAATGCGTTGAACTGAGCATGCGATACTTATATCTTGCTTTTGGGGTTGCACCCTATAGCGCAAATGGGAGCGGGGTAGTGTGGAATTACTCCGGTTCACGGCTAATAAAGATCACAAATGGGACCGCTGGCAAAGCACCTAAAGCTGGCGATGTACTTAGCTATAACATCACAGCACCATATGGACATACTTCAGTGGTTGTTTCATCCAATGTCGACGCGAATGGCAACGGATCAATTGGTGTTCTTGAACAAAACGGTTCAGCGAATGGATATCGCACGCATAATGTGGCGAACTGGTCTGTTCAAAGTAGTCAGGATATTAGTGGTTGGTTGCATGATCCTCAAAGTGATGATACTACTGCGCCGACCATTGCTGTCACCCAGCAACCTGCTACTGGACAGTGGTATAACACCGATCAAACCATTGTTTTCACCATCAGTGACGCCGGCTCCGGCGTGCGCGGCTACAAAGTTGCCTGGGACCAGAACCCGCCTGGCGGCAGTGAGATCGCTGGTGCTTCTGGCTCGGTCAATCTTAGCGGGGCCGGACAAGGACAACATACACTGTATATCCAAGCCTGGGACAATGTCGGCAATGCTTCTACTGTTACTGCCATCGGTTGGTTTGGGTATGACACCGTCGCGCCCGCGGCGCCGACGCAGGCGGCTGCCGGCTGTGCGGCGCAGAGCAACGTGTGGCAGAACAGTTGCGCTGACCCCAGCTTCACCTTCAGCGGCGCGAGCGATGCCACCAGCGGCATCGCCGGCTACCAGCTCTACTGGGGCAGCGATCCCAACGGCACCTCCGACTACTGGACGGGCAGCGCCGCCTTTGACCCCGGCGCGCCCGGTGAGGGGACCTACTACTTCCGCGCTCGCGCCAAAGATAACGCCGGGCACTGGAGCGGCTGGGTGACGCTGTTCACCTTCCGCTACGATGCCACGGCGCCCACCGGCGCGGTGACCATCAACCAGAACGCAAGTGTCACCTATGCCACGTTAGTGCGGCTCTTCCCAAGCGGCAGCGACGCGCTCAGCGGCCCTGACAGGGTGCGCTTCCGCGATGCCGGGGGGGCGTGGAGCGCCTGGGTGCCCTTGGGCACAACACTCTGGCAGTTGCCCGGCCCGACGGGGCAGACCTTCAGCGTGGAGATGCAGGTCCGCGACCGGGCGGGGAACGAATCGGCGGTCTATGCGGATAACATCGCGCTCAACATCTACCCGGCGCGGCCGGCGTCGGCAGGGTATCGGCTGACGCGGAGCACGTGGGGGGCGGCGGCGGTGGAGCGGGCGTCGGCGGGGTACCGGCTGCTGAGCACCTTAGGGCAGCCCTCCCTGATCGGAAGCCTGACGAGCAGCTCGTACCGGCTCACGTCGGGCTACTGGGCGGGCTACCGGCCGGTGCAGCGGGTCTACCTGCCGTTGGTTCTGCGCAACCGTTGAGGACGCGGGAAGAAAGGATGAAGGCGGAAGGAT
>CAYTGR010000052.1:0-2376 GCA_964437445.1 uncultured Anaerolineales bacterium
CGGCGCAGGAGCAGAGCGCCGGCCAGGAGCACCAGACCCGGCCCGACCCACAACGCTCCCGGCATCTTGCCGCCGGAGGCCGGCAACAGGGCCGCTACCACGGCCATGGTGACTACTGTCGTTTCACCCGGCTGCCCGGGCAGCAAGAAAGCGGCGCTCTGCACCAACCGGTCGCCGCCTTGCCGCGTGTAAATGACCCAGCGGAAAGGTCCCTGCCCAAAGTGTTCCGGTGGAATGCCCCACCCCTTCTCGCCGCCGGTGGCCGTCACCGTGTCCAGGGGGCCGACCCAGCCCTCTACCGGATGCCAGGCGCCCTGCTCATCCTCCCATTCCACCAGGGTCCAGAGCGCGGGCCAGGCGGCCAGGTCGCCCTGTACCTGCAATACAATCGCTCCGCCGGCCGGCAGAGCGGCCGACGGCGGCATCGGCGTGGGGCGCGGCGGGAGCAGGAGCGGCGCTGCCAGCGCCGGCCTGAGCCAGCTGAGGGCCAACAGTGCCACCGCGATCATTCCCCCAAGACGAAGAACTGTGTGGTTGCGCCGGCAGTGATTCATGAGTGATTCCTCCTTGTGAAAATAACCCCTGATGTTGTGGATGCTTGGTTGAAATTCTAACGCAGAAATACAGAGATGCAAAAAGCAGCAGTCCGTTCTGCATGGCTGCGGGGGCCTTGCTAGATGCCGTCCACGCCCACATCTACGATGGGGCGATATAACAGCAGCGAGCAGGTTGCTCTGCAACCTGCTCGCCGGCTGAGGTTTTCTGGTCGGGGCGGGAGGATTTGAACCTCTGACCTCACGGACCCGAACCGTGCGCGCTAGCCAAGCTGCGCTACGCCCCGAACGCCCTTGATCATACCACAATTGCCGGTTTTAGCAAGCAGTCCTTAAAGGGGGGGCCGCTCACCGGAACTACCTGCCGGGACGGGGCGTCTGAAATACAGGGTATGAACTTTTCATGCTATTTTCAGAGGAATTCACCATGGCTTGGCGTTCACCGGTAGTGGGATGAAAATAGACTCGTAGTGACGCGCTTCAGCGCGGCTCGGACGGCGCTAAAGCGCCTGACTACAAACTCAGAACGTTATTTTCAGAGGAATTCCCCATATACTGGCGTTCACCAGCAGGGGATGAAAATGTGAGCGATGAGCAGGAAACAGGAACTGTTACCGGCTGCTCTCTGCTCACTCCTTAACTGGTTTCTATGTTTCAGAGGGAGGAGATAGATGGTGCAACGTAGATGGTGGTTAGGATGGTTGGTCTTGGGGTTGGTAGCCTGTGCCCCGACTTCGGGGCTTTCGCCGTTGTCCGCCGACCCGGTTACCGGCGGCGCGCCGCGCTCACCTTTGCCGGGGCCGGAGGAACCCGGAGTGACACTTTCGCCTTTACCGGAGCCGGGAGAGCCTAAAACGGGGCTTTCGCCGCTGCCGGAGCCGTCGCCCGCATCCCCGGTGGAGTCCGGCGGACTGTTTTCGGCGGCGTGGTTGGCGCAGGTGGCTGAAGCCCTGGGCGTAGTGCCTGAGACGTTGCAGGTGTCGGCGGCCGAGCCGGTGGATTGGCCCGATACCAGCCTGGGTTGCCCGCAGCCGGGGATGATGTACGCCCAGGTCATCACACCGGGGTGGCGCGTGACTTTGCTGACCGGTGAGGGGCAGCAGTACGAAGTCCACACCGGCCGCCAGCCGGATCATTTCGTCGTTTGTACCGGTGGTCCGCGGGGCACTCCTGCGGCAACGCGGTAGAGTGGGGGGACCACGGGGCCATGTGCCTGGTGGCTGGCCCCGTGTTGCGTGCGAGGGAAAAATTAACGACCCTGGGCTTGCCCCTTCGCTAAAAATAGGTATACTCACTCTGCCGGTCAACACCGCTGGCCGGCAGAGTTAACCTGGAAGGCGAGGTGAATCATGCCTGTCTATGAGTACTACTGCCCGGCCTGCAATGGGCGGTTCCAACACCTGGCCAAACGCATCGGCGAACCGGCACCGCCCTGCCCGCGTTGCGGCAATGCCGCGGTAGAGCGGTTGTTCTCGGCAGTGGGGCTATTGCATTCCGCTCAAGAACATCAGGCGCAGCTCAAGGCAGAGGCGGCTCAGGTGGATGCTGATGATCCGCAAGCCGCCGCGCGCTTTCTCAAGGATTCGGGGCGCCTGGAGGACGCGGAGGGCCTCTTTGGCAGTGCGGCTTACCGGGAGTTGATTGAGCGCCGCACGGAGGGGGCGACGGACGCCGATCTGACCGACCTGGAGGGTGATCTGACTGCGCAGCTGGCAGGCGATGAGGTGGTCCAGTCGGCGTTGACGGCCGGCCTGGGGCTGACCAAAAAGTCGCCGACGACCGAACAACGCGAGGAACGGGACTATCAACGCAGCCGGCAAGA
>CAYTGR010000052.1:2476-32150 GCA_964437445.1 uncultured Anaerolineales bacterium
AGTCGCCGACGACCGAACAACGCGAGGAACGGGACTATCAACGCAGCCGGCAAGAACCACCTCCGCCAACGCGCCGCCGCCGCTCGGCCCCCGATCTGGGCTGGAGGTAGGGGAGAACCGGCTGGTCGTGACGTACTTTAGCGCGGGGGACGGTGCTAAAACGCCTGACTGCGAACCCATTAAGATACTATGGGCGCTGGCTCCTCTCCAGCGGTCATTCGTTAAGTCGCTCTTCCATCCGAGATTTGTGCATAGTTGAGGGGACATAGCGATATTTCTGCTTTCCACCTCCATCCTTCCTAATTTTCCATAAAGGAGTTGCTGATGCAAAAGTCATTTGGGCAATCTCTCATGGCGACTCTGCGCCAACTGCGCGGGCTTCCATTGCTGCTGGCGATTGCAGTTTGGCTCTTTGTGCTGAGCCTGGGGTTGTATTGTGTGGTGGGGGGAGTGGGGTTGCCGGCCGGGCAGGCAACCACCGCGCGGCCCACGGCTTACGTTGCCCCGACTTTGCAGCCGGCGTTGACGACCCAGGCCGGCGGTGCGCCGGTTGTGAATCCGGCAACGCCACCCCCGGCCGCGACTACGCCGGCCGGGGCTGTCACCACGTCGCCTCCCGCGCAAAACGTCCCGGCGTTGCCTTGGGAATTCGGGTATGGGATTGCTGCGCAGAGTGTCGTGCCGGTCGCCGGCGACTATTTTTACACGCCGCGTCAAATCAAAGAAAAACTGGGCCTCTCCTGGGTCAAGCAGCAGGTGCGCTGGAAGGACGTGGAGCCGCAACGCGGGCAGTACAACTGGAGCCTGTATGATCCGGTGGTGGATGCTTCCAGCCAGATTGGGCTGAAGATCATGCTCAGCATTGTGGATGCGCCGGAGTGGTCGCGTTCCTACTTTGACAGCGATCCCACTGCCGCGCCACCGGATGATCTCAGCCTCTACGCGGGCTTCCTGGGGCAGGTGATAGAGCGCTACAAGGGCCGGATTCAGGCCATTGAGGTCTGGAACGAGGAGAATCTGGCCCGTGAATGGGACACCGCGCAAGGGGTTAATGCGGCCCGTTACGTGGAGATGCTGCGGCTGGCCTATCAGGCCATCAAGAGCCGCGACCCTAACATCATTGTCATCAGCGGCGCGCTCTCGCCGACCGGCGTGGATGGGATTGATCCGGCCAATCCTAACCGGCTTACCTCGTTGGACGATTTCCGTTACCTCCAGCAGATGATTGATGCCGGGGCCCTGCAATACACCGATTGTGTGGGTGTCCATCACAATGGCTACAATATCGGACCGAACGTCCCGTATGACCAGGTGCCCAACGATCCCACAGCCACGTTCCGCGGCCCCTTTGATAGCCCGCATCACTCCTGGTCGTTTTACACCACGTTGTGGGTCTATCACGATCTGATTCAGAAAGCGGGTTCCAATATCCCACTCTGCATCACTGAATTTGGCTGGGCCTCGGCTGAGGGGTGGTCGCAGGTCCCCCCGGCTTTTGAGTTCTCCTGGGATAATACTTTGCTGGAGCAGGCCCAATGGACGGTGGAGGCCTTCCAGTCCATGCGCCAGTGGGGCTTTGTCCGCCTGGCGTTCCTCTGGAACCTGGATTATGGGTTGAAAGGGGGTGTCGGGGAGACCGATCCCAATGCTCCTTACAGTATCGTGGATTTTAACGGTGCCCCGCGGCCGGCCTTTGACGCGCTGGAGCGGATGCCTAAGGTACCGTGAGGCGTGAAACGTGAAACGTGGAGCGTGAAGCGTGAGACGTGAGACGTGAAGCGTGAAATGCCAGACGTTGACCTGCAAAAGGTGTGAGGGTTGGGCCGGTTGAGGACGCGGCGGGGCGAGCTGGGGCTGCTGGTAGGGGTGGCAGTTGGCCTGCTGGTGGGATGCGCTGCTGGTCACACGCCGTCGCCGCTCCCAACTACGCCTGCGGTGACAGCAGTTCCCACGCCGACGCCCTGGCCGCTGCCGACTCGCTTCCCTTCCCCGGAGTATGGGATTAACGTGCACCTCTGGTGGGATCGCTGGGCAGCCATGCGGGATTGGCGCCTGGTCACCGAGGGCGGCTTCACCTGGGTCAAGCAGCGCCTGGCCTGGCGCGATGTAGAAGGCGACCGTGGGCAATATGACTGGTCCATCCCCGATCAGATTGTGGACGAAGCTGTGCAGCGTTCGCTGAATCTGGTTTTTCGTCTGGATGGCACCCCGGACTGGGCGGCGACACCCGACAGCCCGGCAGCCCTGGATACGCCGCCCACCGACGTGCAAGAGTTTGGGACTTTCTGTCATGCGGTCGCCACCCGTTACCGGGGGCGGGTGCGGGGGTATCAGGTCTGGAACGAGCCCAATTTAGCGCGCGAGTGGGGCGGACAGCCGCCCGACCCGGTGAGCTATGTGGCGCTCTTGCGGGCGTGCTACCTCGGCATCAAGACGGCCGACCCGCAGGCGCTCGTCATTTCGGCCGGCCTGGCGCCGACCGGTTCCGGCCCGCCGGAGGCGATGCCCGACGCTGATTTTCTCGGGGCAATATACGAAGCCGGGGCGGCCTCTTTCTTTGACCTGTTGGGACTGAATGCACCGGGGTACGCAGCGCCGCCAGAAGCTGCACCCGGCGAGGTGGCCCGGCGCTCGGAGTATGGCGACCACTCGTTCTTCTGCTTCCGCCACGTGGAGGAGATGCGGGCCATCATGGAACGGTACGGCGATGGCGCCAGGCAGGTGGCGATCCTGGAGTTTGGGTGGACGACCGACCCGGTCCACCCGGCTTACAGCTGGTTTGCCGTCTCGCCGGAGACGCAGGCCGAGTATCTGGTGCGCGCTTTCCGCTACGCCCGCACGCACTGGTCCCCCTGGATCGGCCTGCTATTTGTCTGGACCCTGCCCGACCCTCACTGGACCCCTGAGCACGAAGAGTTCTGGTGGGGAATTGTAGACCCCTTCTATTGGGAGCAGGTGACGCCGGAGGAAGGGGGGCGGCTCCGGCCGGCTTATAGTGCGCTGCGGGCGGCGCTGGCCGGTGAGCCATGATAGTGAGCAGAAAACAGTGAGCAGAGGAGTGAGCAGAGGAATTCCCCATGAACTGGCGTTTACCACCCGTGGGATGAAAATGTGAGCCGTGAGCAGTGAGCAGGAAACAGGAACTTCCCTACTGCTCTCTGCTCACTCCTTAACTGGTTTCTATATTTCAGAGGAGGTCTTCATGTTCCAAACGTTTGAAGGGGCGCTGGCTTTTATCCGGGAACGGGCGATTGCCATGATAGATTTGAAGTTCTGCGATCTCTGGGGCCGCTGGCACCATCTGACTATTCCGGCGGCCCAATTCACGCCCAAGATGATGGAGGACGGCGTCGGTTTTGACGGCTCCAGCGTGGGCTTCAAATCGGTCAGCGCCGGCGATATGGTACTGGTCCCTGACCTGACCACCGGTTTCCTGGATCCGTTCTGGGAGGTGCCCACGCTCAGTTTTATCTGCCGGACGCTGGAAGCGGACACCCGGCAATCTTTCCCCTACGATCCACGCAACATCGCGCTCCGCGCCGAGGAGTATCTGCGCACTACCGGCGTGGCTACCCATAGCCTCTGGGGGCCGGAGTTTGAGTTCTACGTCTTTGATGGCGTCTCTTATGAAAACGGCATGAATGTCGCTTCCTACCGGGTGGAATCTGCCGAGGCCGACTGGAACAGCCAGGCGCTCGGCAGTGGTTACACGATCCCCCGGCACGGCGGCTATCACGCCATCCCACCCCAGGATCATCTCTACAATCTCCGCACCCGGATCAGTATGCACCTGGAGGCGATGGGGATTGAGGTGAAGTACCACCACCATGAGGTGGGCGGGCCGGGGCAGTGCGAGATTGAGACGCCGATGCTGCCGCTGTTGCTGGCCGCCGATGCCTCCCTGCTGGTCAAGTACGTGGCGCGGATGACTGCCGTCGCTGCCGGGATGACCGTCACGTTCATGCCCAAGCCGCTCTACGGGGAGGCCGGCTCCGGGATGCACTTCCACCAGCATATCTGGCAGGGCAAGCGCAATCTCTGTTACGACCCGCAGGGGTACGGCTGTCTGAGCGAGATCGGGCGGTATTACATCGGCGGGCTGCTGGCCCATGGCGGCGCGGTAATGGCGTTCACCAATCCCAGCACCAACTCCTATCGCCGGCTTGTGCCCGGCTACGAAGCACCGATCAGCGCCATCTATTCGTTAGGCAACCGCAGCGCCGCGATCCGCATTCCCAAGTACGCCAACCAGCCGGATACGGCCCGCTTTGAGTTCCGGCCCCCCGATGCCACCTGCAACCCCTATCTGGCGATGGCGGCGCAGCTGCTGGCCGGGATAGACGGTATCCTTAAGCGCATGGATCCCACTGCATTGGGATTCGGCCCGCTTGATGAGGATATCTTCTCCTGGCCGGCGGAAAAACGGGCGGCTATCAAGGCGCTGCCCACCGCTCTGGATGAGGCGATGGATGCGTTGGAGGCCGATCACGACTTTCTGCTGGCCGGCGAGGTCTTCAGCCTGGACCTGATTGAGCGGTGGATCGCCCGCAAGCGGAAGGAGGACCGCGAGGTCCGCAACCGGCCGCACCCGTATGAGATTGAGCTGTACTATGATTTGTGAGGCGTGATACGTGAGACGTGAGACGTGAGGCGTGAAACGTGAGGCGTGAGACGTGAGGCGTGAGACGTGAGGCGTGAGACGTGATGCGTGAGATGTGATACGTGAGGCGTGATGCGTGAGACGTGAGACGTGATGCGTCATCCCATTTCACGTTTTACGTTTTACGTTTTCACGTTTTACGTTTCACCTTTCACCCGTGAAATTTCCAGCAACCCGGGAGGACCTATGACGATTCGTTTTGGCACCGATGGCTGGCGCGCGGTCATCAGCGATACGTTTACTTTTGACAACTTGCGGCTGGTGGCCCAGGCCATCGCCGATTATGTGTGGGAGATCAGTGAGCGTAAACAGCCGGAGGTAGTGGTGGGGTTTGACACCCGCTTCCTTTCGGACCGCTACGCGCAAGAGGTGGCGCGGGTGATGGCCGGCAACGCTCTCATCGCCTACCTGACCCGTGCCGATGTTCCTACCCCCACGTTAGCGTATGCGGTGGTGGAGAAGAAGGCCGAGGCCGGGGTGATGATCACCGCCAGCCACAACCCGCCGCGCTACAACGGCGTCAAGCTCAAGTCGGCGGCCGGCTGTTCGGCCTTACCGGAGGAGGCCCGCGCTGTGGAGGCGCTGCTGGAGCGCAACCAGCGCGAGGCCCGCGGCCCCAACCTGATGGATTACCAGGTGGCACTGCGTCAGGGGCTGATCCGCCGCTTTGATCCGGCCTGGCCCTACTACCAGCACCTGGCGACGCTGGTAGACCTGGACCTTATCTCCAGCGGTGAGCTGCGGATTGTGACCGATGCCATGTACGGCTCGGCGCGCGGGGTCTTCCGCGACCTGCTGAGCCGCACCCGGTGTCGCCTCAGCGAGATCCGCGGCGAGATGAACCCTGGCTTCGGCGGCATCCACCCGGAGCCGATTGCGGCCTACCTGCATGCTCTCGTGGCGGCGGTCCAGGCCGAGCATGCCCAGGTCGGGTTGGCGACCGACGGCGATGGCGACCGGATCGGCGCCGTGGATGCACTGGGCAATTTCGTGGACCCGCACACAATCTTCAGCCTGGCGCTGCGCTATCTGGTGGAAAAGAAAGGGCTGCGTGGTTCAGTTGTCAAAACCGTCTCCACCACCCGCATGGTGGACCGGCTGGCGGCTCGCTACGGGCTGCCGGTCCATGAAACCCCGGTCGGCTTTAACTACATTGCCGAGCACATCCTCAATGACGATGTGCTGATCGGCGGCGAAGAATCGGGCGGCATCACGATTAAGGGCCACATCCCAGTGGGCGATGGCATTTTGATGGGGCTGTTACTGCTGGAGATTATGGCCAGCGCGCGCGCGCCGTTGCACGAACTGGTGGCCGATCTGCAACGCGAGGTGGGGCCGGCGCACTACGCCCGCCACGATTATCCCTTACACCGCCCGGTGCCCAAAAAAGAGATGACCGCGCGGCTCACCCAGCAACCGCCGGCGGAACTGGCCGGAGAGACCGTGGTGCAGGTCAGCACCCTGGACGGCGTCAAATACCTGCTGGCCGACGACTCCTGGCTGCTGATCCGCCCCTCCGGGACCGAACCGGTCCTGCGGGTCTACGCCGAAGGCCGTTCCCCGGAGCAAGTGAAGGCCCTGCTGGCTTACGGCGAACAAGTGGCCGGCCTTTGAGCGGCGGACATTGCCTCTTTTGCGGTTCAGGGTATAATCTGCCGCGCGGGGCGGTGTCGTAACTGGCAGCCGAGCATGACTTAGGATCATGTGCCGTAAGGCGTGCGGGTTCAAGTCCCGCCCGCCCCAACGGGGGGATGGGAAGCCCCCATCCCCCAATAACTCACCCATCCGCGACTAACTGAGACTTCAGGAGGCATCGGCTTATGAAAGATGTGGATTTGCCGGAACTCCCCCCCGAGCTCCGCACCTCGGTCAAGCTGACCACGGTGGATCAGCTCTACAACTGGGCGCGTCAGCGTTCGCTCTGGCCGATCTTCTTCGGGCTGGCCTGCTGTGCCTTTGAGATGATCGCCACGGCTGCCTCACGCTACGACCTGGGCCGCTTCGGGATGGAGATCATGCGGGCCAGCCCACGCCAGGCCGATCTCATCATGATCACCGGTACCGTGACCAAGAAGATGGCGCCCCAGCTGGTCCGGCTTTACAACCAGATGGCAGAGCCGAAATACGTGCTGGCGATGGGGGCCTGCGCCATCTCCGGGGGGCCGTTCAAAGAAGGGTACAGTGTCGTCTCCGGCGTGGACAAGCTGATCCCGGTAGATGTCTACGTCCCCGGTTGCCCCCCGCGTCCTGAGGCGCTGCTTCACGGTATCCTGGCACTTCACGCCCGTATTGGGCAGGAATCCACCCGCCAGATGCGCGCTTTCCGCAAGGAACCGGATCAGGGCATCCCGGTGCCTTTATTGGGGCCGGATTTGGTGGACTGGCGGCGGTACGAAGGATTGATGGAGCCGGCCCGCGTGGAAGTGGATTGGAAAGAGCTGTGAGAGGGGATGAAAACTCAACAACGGAGGCCTCAGGCATGGGTGAATTAAAGGGCGTGGCCGCAGATATCTTCCCGCGCTTGAATGAGCGTTTCCCCGGCGCTTTACAACCGGCCGAGCGCGACGGGTTGGTGGTGGATGCCAGGCAGCTGGTGGCGGTGGCCCGCTTCCTGCGGGATGAACAGCAGTTTCATTACCTTTCCAGCGTGACGGCAGTGGATTATCCCCAGCCAACGGCGGAGTTCCCGGCCCGTTTTGACCTGGTCTATCATTTCTATCGGCTCAGTGGTGGGGGCTACTTAGCCTTGCATGTCCATGCCGACCGGGATAAGCCAGTCGTCCCCTCCCTGACCCCGGAGTTCCCGTCCGCCGATTTCCAGGAACGCGAGGTCTGGGACATGTTCGGCGTCCGCTTTGAAGGTCACCCCGACCTGCGCCGCCTGTTGCTGTGGGAGGGCTTTGACGGCTTCCCGCTCCGCAAAGATTGGAAGGAAGCTTACTACGAGGAAGAGCACAAGCCCTTCAAGAGCCGTTTCCCCGAAGGGGGAGCGCCGGTGCCGGCCGAAGAACGCACGCCGCTCAAGGACAATCTCCGCTTCCCCGCCGGCTGGGAGCCGCAGGATTGGGACTTTGAGGAGGCCGACCGGCTGCTCTACCAACGGATGCTTTCGGCCGACCGTGATCCGGCCAAGCCGCTTCAGACTGACGAGATGATCCTCAATATGGGGCCGCACCATCCCAGCACGCACGGCGTCTTCCGGCTGGCCGTGCGGCTGGATGGCGAGACGGTGCGCCACCTGGAGCCGGTCTTTGGCTACCTGCACCGCAACCACGAGAAGATCGGTGAGCGCAACACCTGGTTGCAGAACATCCCCTTTACCGACCGGCTGGATTACATCAACGGGATGACCAACAACCTGGCCTACTGCATCGCCATGGAGAAATTGTTGGGCTGGGAGGTGCCGGAGCGCGCTCAAACCCTGCGTGTCATCATGGCGGAGTTCGCCCGCATCATCAATCACATGGTCGCGGCTGGCTTTTACGGCAACGATGTCGGTTTCTTCGTGACCGTCGCGCTTTACGCGATGGAGGAACGCGAACTGATCCTGGACCTCTTTGAGGCGGTCTCCGGCGGGCGGATGCTCTATAACTACATGCGTCCGGGCGGCGTTGCGGCCGACCTGCCGGAGGGGTGGGTGGAACAGGCTAAACTCCTGGTAGACGAGCGGCTTCCTCGCAAGATTGAGCTGATGCAGACGATGATGCTGGAAAATGAGATCGTCCAGGGGCGTTCCGTCGGGGTGGGCGTCCTGCCGCCTGACCGGGCAATTGCCTTTGGCACCGCCGGCCCGGTACTGCGCGCTTCCGGCGTGCCCTACGACATTCGGCGCGCTGAACCGTATTGCGGTTACGAGCAATTTGACTTTGACATTGTGACGGCCGAGCACGGTGATTCGTATGACCGGCTGGCAGTCCGCTTTGGTGAGATCTGGCAGAGCTTGCGGATCCTGCGCCAGGCGCTGGACCGGATTCCCGAGGGACCGATCCAGGCGAAGAAACTGACGCCCGGCCTCAAGCTGCCCGCCGGGGAGACCTACGGGCGGATAGAGGCTCCCAAAGGTGAGTTGGGATTCTACCTGGTCTCCGACGGCAGCGCTAACCCGTACCGCTATCACATCCGCGCTACGTCGCTGATCAACCTGACGCCGCTGAGTTATCTCACGCGGGGTATGAAGATCGCCGACGTGGTGGCTATCCTCGGCAGCATTGATTTGACGATGGGGGAGGTAGATCGCTGATGTACGGCATCGGGGTTTTAAAAACGTTGGGCATTACGTTCTATCACTTTTTGATGACCTATGTGGATGAAATCCGCTACCTGGGCCGGCGTGACGATCCCAAGAACATCCCGGAGCGCCAGGGGCCGCTGGGGCACGGCGCGTTCACCCTGCAATATCCCCGCGAGCGGCGGTCAGTCCCGGAGCGGTCGCGCAACATTCCCTTCCTGGTGGTAGATGGCGAGACCGGCAAACTGCGCTGCACCGCTTGTGGCATTTGTGCTCAGGCCTGCCCGGTCCAGTGCATCTGGATTGAGCGGGCCAAAGACCCGGAGACCGGTCGTCCGCAGAGCATGGCGGCGGCCTATCACCTGGATATCGGCCTCTGCATGAGCTGCGGTTACTGCGCTGAGTTCTGCCCCTTTGACGCGATCAAGATGGATCAGGATTGGGAGCTCAGCAGTTATACCCGGCCGGGCTTCTGGAGTGCGGAGCAGCTGGCCAAACCGGAGACCTACCACGCCCAGCTGCATCCTGCCGATTACGCCGAGGAGCAGGCTAAGAAAGCCGCCAAGGCCGCCCGCGCCAGGAAATCGGCTTGAGTGAGGAAGGTTCTGGTGAGTGACCGGCATCTTATACAGATGCCGGTCACTGTTTTGGGGGCGCAACTTTTCTCCCCTTGAGGCGTAATAAAAGTATAGGCTCGTTCTTGAGCTAACCGTTACAAGCAGGAGGGGAGAATCATGAAAAAGGGGATGGTAAAAGGACTGGGTTGGTTGGTAGTTGTGGCCGTACTGGTTGTTTCGTTGGGCTGTTCGTTCACCGTCAATCTGCCGGAGACAGCGGAGGTAGGTGAACTGCAGCACGAATCGCAGACGGTGGAATTGGGGGAGGCCAAAACCGCTCGTGTGAAGGTCAACATGGGCGCTGGCGAATTGACGATTCGCGGGGGCGCCGACAGTCTGATGGAGGCCGATTTTACTTACAACGTGGCCGACTGGCGGCTGCAGGTGGAATACACCGTTGTCGGCGACCAGGGGCGATTGGAAGTGCGGCAACCGGATATTCGGCGCATCAACTGGGGCGATAACGTGCGGAACGAATGGGACCTGCGTTTCAACAACACGGTGCCGCTGGAGATGGCGATCAACCTGGGCGCCGGCGAGAGCGACCTGGAATTGGGGGCTCTTAACCTCACCGAGCTGGACATCAACGGGGGCGCCGGCGACACCAGGGTAGATCTGTCGGGCAACCAAAGTCTGACCCGGATGAATTTCAAGATGGGGGTGGGCGCTACCACTTTTGATCTGCGGGGGGACTGGCAGCAGGACCTGGACGTTGATATCAAAGGCGGGGTGGGCCAGACGACCCTGCGCCTGCCGTCGGAGATCGGCGTGCGGGTAGAAGTCTCCAGCGGGGTAGGCGACGTCAGCGCGGTCGGGTTACACCGGGATGGCAATGCGTACATTAACGATGCCTACGGCAAATCCGACAGCACGCTTACCATCACCATCCAGGCGGGGGTGGGCGAAATCAACCTGGAAGTAGCGGGCGAATAGACCCTCTGGTGACCATTCAAGTGACCGGCGCCCCTACGGACGCCGGTCACGCTTTTTTTCTTGCGCCTTGCCCGGTTAGGATTATAATAGGCGGCATGGACGCCGAACTACTGCTTCCTCATAAATGGACTCTGCGCGCCCGTGGAAAGCAGGTGGTCTTCGTCAAAAAGGCGGACGAGAGCACCGAGCATGTGGTGATGAAAGCATTGCTATGGGCGCTCTATCTGCCTGCCTATCCCAACCTGGCGGTAGAGATGCCGGTTGGCGATCGCTACCGCCCCGATGTGGTGGCCCTGGATGGGCAAGGGCACCCCTACTTTTGGGGGGAGGCCGGGGCAGTGAGCAAGGATAAGCTCGCGGTGCTGGGCCGACGCTACCGGTTGACCCATTTCGCGTTGGCTAAATGGGACACCGACCTGGAGCCGGTGGTGGCGCAGGTCCATAAGGCGCTGCGGGGGGTGGTGCGCCGGGCTCCGTTTGACGTGCTCTGTTTCCCTGCCGACAGCATAGAGCGGTTCATTGACGATGATGGCGTGATCTATCTCACCCACGACGACCTGGAGTGGGAACGGCTGTGAGGGTAGCGTAAACTTTAGTCCGCATCCGGTGGCAAACTAAAATTTCCCCTACTATTCCTCGGCCAGGACGATGAGCTGATCCCCAGGGGCGAAGGTGATCGGCGCCGATTTATCGGGGTTGAGCCGGACCCCGTGGTTCTTATCCTTATCCCAGGATTCCGCCTGGATTTTGTAACCCACCACCACCTGCCCGCGCTGCCGACCTGCCTCCACCACGGTGTAGAAGTTCAACGGGTGGCCGGGCGTCACATATTCCTCCACCGGTTTTAAGTAGAGCTCGGAGCCGGCCGGGTCAAAGAGATCGTCAAAGACAGCCACCAGCGCTTTGTTTTCGGAGATCTGGGAGAGCATCAGACTGACCAGCTTGTCGCTGACGATGAAGTCATCGGCTTGCGTTACTTCGGCCAGCTCGCGGTTGCGCAGGTCCAGCATCTCGCTCACGATGGAGAAGGTGTGCCCGTCTTTCTCGGCAATGTCGCGCAGGTGCAATAACGTGATCAGCGTGCGGGCATCGGCCTCCTGGGGGGGCAGCGTGCCGTCATAGCTCAGGACCAGGACGTGATGATAGCTGGTCACCGCCAGCCGGTCCAACTGCTGGCGGTCGGTGGTATCGCCGCGCCGGAAGGTCACAGTCTGGTTGACAAGCCGTTCGCACTGACAGGCCGCGCGAGCGGTGGCCTCGTCCACGTCTGCTACCACGGTGAGGGTGGACTCCGGCGGCACATAAGCATCCAGTTGCTGGATGATGAAGGGGACGCGCTGGTTCCAGCCCAGGATCAGGATCCGTTGGGGCGGGTGAACTCCGGGGGCCGGCGCGCGGATGGCGGCGGGCTCTATTTTGAGATCGGTCAACCCGGAAAGCCGGATGGTGTCATCGTCTTCTGAAATGGCAATGATCTGATCACCCGGCTGGATGACCGTCGCCATCGGGGGATTCAGCTGCACCTGCCCCGTTGCGTATTGCAGGCCAATGACCGCCGAGTCCTCGTATGCCAGAAGGGCCTCCCCAAAAGTCTTGCCCACCAGGGCCGGCTCTGCTTTGAAATAGACCTCGTCCCCGGCGAAGTCCAGCAGCTCGGTGTAGGCGGCTGCCAACCCCGGTTGGAGGGTGGTCTGGACGGCGATACGCGCGATCAGGTCGGCCGTCAGGATGACCTCCACTTCTTTTTTCCCCACCATCCGGGCGATGGCTGCGTTGGGCTGTTCGCGGATTTCGGCCACGATGTGGTAGGGCTGCGGGCGGCGGTTGGCAGCATTGAGCAGCGCCAGGAGCGTTTTGACCACCTGGGAGTCCGGATCTTCGGTCTCCGGTGACAGAATGATGATGGAACGCGCCCCATGAGGATTGATAATTTCCAAATCGTTCGGATCAATGGGGCTGCCCGTCCGGCAGACGACATGCGTGGTTCCCAACTCGGGCACCCGGTTGCGGATTTCGTCCTCCATTGTCACTTTGTCCTCGGCGGCCAAAATCGCGATACAGCGCCGTTTTTGATTGGCGTTGGCGACAACCAGTTCGGAGATGATGGAGAAAATCTGCGGCGACCAGCCCAGGATGACGGTGTGGTCTTCTTCTACCACAAACGAGCGTCCCTTGCGCAGTTCCTCCAGTTTCCCTTCCAGGCCGCTGGTGAGGATACCAATGAGACTGCTCACGATGAAGACTCCCCCCAACGTTACGGCGAACATCGCCAGCAGGAAAGGCCAGCTGCCGGTATCGCCGCCCATGGTGCCGGCGTCCAGCGTGCGCATCAGGCCCATCCAGGCCACCTGCACGAACCCCGGTTGGTTTCCAGTTTCGTCGGTTGGGGCCACCCCGGTGACCACCACGATAAGCGAGATGAGGCCGATCAGGATGACCGAGAGCAGTGCCAGCCAGCCGATGAGGGCAATCGTGCCCTTAGACATCGTTTGGTCAAACTGGTAACGTAACCGGTCGGAAAAAGTGATTTTATGCATAGTCTCTCCCAAAGGATTCAAATAGCCGGGGACTGAGGGTCGCAGCCGGCCGCGGCCAGGGCGGCGATGAGGGCGCGGGCATCGGTGATACCGGCCGGGAGCGCCCAGCCGTGCGCTCGTAGCCCTTCCGCGACCTGGGTGACGACGGGCGGCTCCAGGTTCAGGGGACGCAGCAGCGCTCCCTGGGCGAAAACCTCGCCGACACTGCCGTGCAACACGTCCCGCCCGTCGGCCAGGACGGTCAGGCGGTCGGCCAGAGCTGCCAGGTCCTCCATCTGGTGAGAAGCGAAGACCAGGGTCAGCCCGGTGGTGCGCAATCCCTTGAGCCGGCCGAGCAGCTCGCGCCGGGCGGCGGGGTCCAGCCCGGCGGTCGGCTCGTCTAACAACAAGACGCGCGGGCGCAGGGCCAGGATGGAGGCCAGCGCGACTTTGCGCCGCTCGCCACCGCTCAGCGCAAAGGTCAGCCGGTCCTTGTAAACCGCGAAATCCAGCCCTACCAGCTCCATGGCCCAGCGGACCGCTTCGCGTAGTGCTTCGCCGCTCACCCCCAAGAGGCGAGGCCCGTAAGCAATCTCGTCGCCCACGTATTGCTCAAAGATCTGCATTTCCGGGATCTGAAAGGCCAGGCCGGCCGTGCGCCGCACGGCTTTGAGATCTACGTCGGGAGCGTTGAGGTCATAGGGACCGATGCGCACGCGCCCTTCCTGGGGCCGTAACAGGCCGTTGAGGTGCTGCATCACGGTGGATTTGCCGGAGCCGGTCGTGCCCAGCAGCCCGTGGGCCTCTCGCTCGGCGACGGCCAGATTGACATCGGCCAGCGCCCGGCGCTCCAGGGGGGTCCCTTGCAGGTAGATGTGACCCAGAGCGACCACATCAATATAGGGCGGTTGCTCAGCGCCCGACGGCGGCAAGCCGGGCGGAGCCGGGGCCGGCCGGTTGAGGGAGAGGGGCCGCTCCAATCCGACCAGCGCTGCCACTACCGTTTCCACCGTCAGCAAACCGGGGGGCAGCGCCGGCAGGCAGTGCCGCAGTGTGTTTGCCAGGGCCGCGGCCGGCGGTTGGTCCAGCCCCAACTCTGCCAGCTCCGCAGGACGGGAAAAGACGACTTGGGGGGAACCGTCTAACGCGACCCGGCCATTCTGGAGGGCGATGACCCGGTCGGCTTGCGCGGCCTCTTCCATGAAGTGGGTGATGGTCAGAATGGTCAGCCCTTCCCGGTGCAGCCGGGCCATCATCTCCAGGACGGCCCGCCGGCCGGCCGGATCTAACATGGCGGTGGCCTCATCAAAGACGATACAGCGCGGGCGCATGGCTAAAGTGCCTGCCAGCGCGACCCGTTGCATTTGCCCGGCCGAGAGCAGATGCGGTGGGCGATGGCGTTGATCCCACAGCGCAACCGTCTCCAATGCCTCGCGCACCCGGCGGCGAATTTCCTCCGGCGGCAGCCCCAGATTCTCCGGGCCGAAAGCAACGTCTTCTTCCACGACCGTCGCCACCATCTGATCTTCGGGGAACTGGAAGACCATGCCGATGGTCGTGCGGATTTGCTGCCAATGGGCGGTGTGGCGCGTGTCCAGCCCGGCGACCAGGACGCGCCCGCTGGTGGGCAGCAGCAGCGCGTTGAGGCAACGGGCCAGCGTGGATTTGCCGGAGCCGTTCGCGCCGATGATGGCGACGTACTCCCCCTCTTCCACGTTGAGCGAAATACCCCGTAGTGCCGGGATCGGCTGGCCGCCCGGCAAAGGGTAGGTATAAGTCAGATCAGTAATCTCAATGAAAGGCATCCTGGGCCACGGCACGACCCGACCGGTATCAGGGAGGACGGGTTGTACACAAGGAGTAAGTATACCTTTTTCCTGGCATTCCGGCAAGGTTGTCGCTGCTTGATTTGAGAGTACAATCGTCACCGTAGCGGATAGATCTCCACTACCTTTTTGATTCTTGATGCTTTGCTTGTCTGGAGGGCTCATGAACGCCGTACAATCCTTCGCCGAACAAGTGATCGCCAATGTGGAAAATGTGATGGTCGGGCAGCGTCTCACCATTGAGCGGCTGTTGGTAGCGCTGCTCTGTGAGGGGCATGTCTTGATTGAGGATGTGCCGGGGGTGGGAAAAACGATGCTGGCGCGTTCGCTCGCGGCATCGTTGGGGCTTTCATTCAAGCGGGTGCAGTGCACGCCCGACCTGTTGCCTAACGACATCACCGGCGTCAGTGTTTTCAATCAGCAGACGCAGACGTTTGAATTCCGCCCCGGCCCGGCTTTCGTCCATGTGCTGCTGGCCGACGAAATCAACCGGGCCACACCGCGCACCCAATCGGCGTTGTTGGAGGCGATGGGCGAGCGGCAGATCAGCGTGGACGGCGTGACCTATCCGCTACCGCGCCCTTTCATCGTGCTGGCCACGCAAAACCCCATTGAGTACGAGGGGACATTCCCGCTGCCGGAGGCGCAGCTGGACCGTTTCCTGTTGCGTCTGGCGCTCGGCTATCCGGACGCCGAGGGTGAGAAGCAGATCCTGCGCCGGTTGCAGCGCGAGCACCCGATTGAGTCCCTGGGCCAGGTGGTGGAGGGCGCGCAGCTGCCGGCGCTCAGCCGGGCTGTTTGGGAGACCCATGTGGATGAGACGGTGGAAGATTACATCGTCCGGCTCATTCATGCCACCCGTGAGCATCCTGACCTGGCGTTGGGAGCCAGCCCGCGCGGGAGCCTGGCGCTCTTCAAGACGGCCCAGGCGCTGGCGGCGCTGCGCGGGCGTGATTACGTCTTGCCCGACGATGTCAAAGCCATGGCTCCCTTGACGTTAACGCACCGTCTGATCGTCCGGCCGGAGAGTGGCCTGCGCGGCCGCACGGCGGCGGCGGTGGTGCAGGAGGTTCTGGAGCGGGTCCCGCTGAAACTGGAGCCATGAAACTGCTCCCGGTCTTTGGCTTCATTTTGCTGCTGGCGTTCTTTAGCGGCAGCCACAGCCTGTTCTACCTGCTCTATATCCTGGTGGGACTGGTGGTCTTATCGCGGCTCTGGATTAAACATGCACTGCCGGGACTGGCGGCTCAGCGCCATTTCCCGGCACGGGCCTTCTACGGCGAAGAGGTCGCCGTGGAGCTGGAAATAGTGAACCGGGGCTGGCTGCCGCTCCTCTGGGTGATGTTGCGTGAAAGCTTGCCGTTGGAGCTGCACACGCCTACCTTTGAGCAACGGGTTGTCTCACTCGCGCCCCGCGAGCGGACGGCGTTGCAGTACCGGTTGACCTGCCAGCGGCGCGGTTACTACACGTTGGGGCCATTAGTCTCACGTACCGGTGATTTCCTGGGATTGGCTCACGATGAAGTCCGGGAGCAGCCGGGTGATGTCTTCATCGTTTATCCCAAGATCATCCCGCTGCGCCGTCTGGAGCTCCCCTCGCAGCTGCCGTTTGGCACGGTGGCGAGCCGGCAGCGCTTTTTTGAGGATCCCAGCCGCTTTCTGGGGGTGCGCGACTACGAGCCGGGTGACAGTCTGCGCCAGATCCATTGGACCAGCAGCGCCCGGGCCGGCCAATTGCAGGTCAAGCGTTACCAGCCGGCGATTGCGCTGCACACCCTGGTCTTCCTGGATCTGAACCTGGAGGCTTATCTCGTTCGCAACCGCGTGCCCGCCACCGAATTGGGGGTCGTGATTGCGGCTTCGGTCGCCGCCTATTTGAGCCAGCAGCGCCAACCGGTCGGATTGGCGCTGTTGGGACGCGATGCGGTAACCGATCAGAGCGGGCTCCAGGTGATCCCACCGGGACGGGGGCGGGAGCACCTGATGCGGCTGCTGGAGACGCTGGCTCGCGCCGAGGCCGCCCCCACCGCGCCCCTGGCCCCGTTCCTGGCGCAGGCCACTGCCGGCTTGGGGTGGGGCAGCACCGTGGTGGTGATCACGGCCGGCGAAGCGCCGGAGCTGTGGGCGGCGCTGTTGCAGCTGCGGCGGCGGGGCTGCCACGTTCTGTTGGTGGCCACCGATATGCAACCGGCGTTCCCGGCCTTTCAGGCGCGCCTGGCGCAAATTGGCGTGCCGGCCTGTTGGTTCACCAGCGAAAAGGATCTGGAACTGTGGCAGTAGAGCAACCGCCTCCCCTTTCTTCATCACCGGTAGCAGGCCGGGATTGGGCCGCGCTGCTGTTCCGCTCGCTGGTCATCAGCAGCCTGGTCGCCTGTGTGGCCGCCGGCTGGGTCGCCGCGTTCCAGTTTCTCATTCCGGGTTGGCGGGGCGGTTACCTGGTGCTCCTGGTCGGACTGGTGGTGCTGGAGACGCTGGTCATAGAGCAAACGGTGGGGCGCGGGGTGGGGTTTGAGCGCCGTTGGGGCCGGCGGGTGACTGAAGTGCTCCTCATGCTGATGATCTTGAAACCGCTGACCTACCTTGAGCGCGGGTGGGAGGCTTTCTGGCAGGATGCCCGGGCTTGGTTCCTTCACCCGTCGCTCTTTCTCTACGACTTTGATTACCTCTTGGGGGCGTTTATCGTTCTTGTCATGTGGCTGCTGGCGCTGGAACTGGCGCGGGCGTTGGATGAACTGAACGATCCTTACAACACGGTGGAAGAGCACACTGCTGGCCTGGCTGATTTGAAGACCTATTTCACCTTTGGGGCACTTTTCCTGCTGGTAGCGGTGGGACTGACCCAGTTGGATCTCTCCGGTAAAATTGTGCGTTTACACTCGGCGAACGTCAACACGTTGACACTCATGCCGCTGGTCTATATTGGCCTGGGGCTATTGTTGTTTGGTCAGGCCCGCCTGGCGTTGCTGCGGGCAGGCTGGATCTATGCCGGGGTGCCCGTCGCTCCCGGATTGGTGCGTCGCTGGGGGCTCTGGGGACTGCTGTTTGTGGGCGGGATAGCGTTGGTGGCGCTGCTCCTGCCGGCCGGCAGCACGCTGCTGGGCTTCTATCTGTTTCTGTGGCTGGGCTTTATGCTCACTGTACTGGGGACGGTGCTGTTTTACTTGCTGGCGCTGTTGTTCTGGTTGCTCTTGTGGCCCTTCCGCTTCCTGCTGAACCCCCAGGCGTTAACGGAACTGCCCCCGCCGGAGCTGCAAGTGCCGTCGGCTCCCGCAGTGGCCACCACGGGCGGGGGTCCACCCTGGCTACCCTACCTGCAGGCGACCCTTTTCTGGGTGGCGGTGGCGGTGGTGCTTTTTGTGCTGGTGCGCCTTTACCTGCGCGACCGGCCGCGCCTGGGCAACGGCGGTGGGCTGTGGTCATGGCTGGTGAATGGGTGGCGGGCTTTCTGGGACCGGTGGCGCGGGGTGCGGCGGCGGGTGGGGGCGTGGTGGCAACAGGTCACGGCCCGGCCCGTGCCGGTGATTCCGGCGGGCGACCTGAATGGGTGGGAGCGATGGCGGGCGCGGAACGAGCGTGAACGGGTGCGCCGTCTCTACCGGGTGCTGTTGGAGCGAGCCGCGCAGGCCGGCCATCCCCGCGCGCCGACGGCCACGCCTTACGAGTATGTCGGAGACCTGACCCCGCACGTGGCCGGCGAGGAGGAGGCGCTGTCGTCGCTGACGCAGGCGTTCGTGGAAGCCCGTTACGGCCGCCGGGAATTTCAGCCAGAGGAGGTCGGCTGGCTGCGCCAGCACCTGAACCGCCTCCGGGCCCGGCTGCGCGACACCTGGCAGCGTTCGGCGCCGGGGCCAGGGGACGGCGCCCCTGAGCGCCCCGAAGAGGTTCACCGCTGAGGGGACAGAGCCCGCTGGCTTTTCCCCCAACGCTCTGCGACCTCCGCGATCTCCGTGGTAAGCTGCTTTCACCATACCTGAATACCTGACTGGGGGGAATTAAATCAGCATGGATCTCACATTTCTGATACGAGGGGTGATCATTGGGTTTTCCATCGCCGCGCCGGTGGGACCGATTGGTGTGCTCTGTATCCGCCGCACCCTGGCCGAGGGGCGACCGGTCGGTTTTGCTTCCGGGCTGGGCGCGGCCACGGCCGACGCGCTCTATGGGTGTGTGGCGGGGCTGGGATTGACTTTCATCTCCGACCTGCTGGTCAGGCAGCAGAGCTGGCTGCGGTTGATCGGCGGCCTCTTCCTCTGCTATTTGGGGCTCAAGACGCTGCTGGCAAAACCCGCCGAACGGGCGGCTACTGCTCCAGGGGTGGGGCTGGCGGGCGCTTATGGCTCCACCTTCTTGTTGACTTTGACCAACCCGCTGACCATTCTCTCCTTTGCGGCGGTCTTTGCCGGGCTGGGATTGGCTGGCACTGCGGCGAACTACGCCACGGCCTTGACTCTGGTCGCCGGGGTTTTTCTCGGCTCCGCGCTCTGGTGGTTGTTGTTGAGCGGCGGCGTCAGCCTGGTGCGGGAGCGGTTCAACGCGCGGGGCCTGCTCTGGGTCAACCGGGTCTCCGGCCTGATTATTGTGGCGTTTGGCCTGGTGGCGTTGGGCAGCCTGGTGGCCACGTGGTGAAGTCCGATCCGCACCTGCCGGCGGGGGCTTGCCGGCCCGGCGTGATTTGACGTTCGGGCTACTTGTGGTAGAATCACGGCGTTCGGGGCGTAGCCCAGTTTGGCTAGGGCGCTTGCATGGGGTGCAAGAGGTCGGCGGTTCAAATCCGCCCGCCCCGACAGGAAGAGGAAAAATGTCCGGTCTTATTGTGAAAAACAATGGATCGGACATTTTTTTGTTATCTTCTCCAGTTTTACTTGACCTGAAGGAGGAGCGGCATGTCAACACCAGAACGGTCCCGGTTGTCTAACCCCCACGGGCGTGGGGACGACATTCGTAAACTGTAATCTGCTCCGGTCATGCGCGGTTCACCCCCACGGGCGTGGGGACGACTTGATGGATTTGTTTTGCCAGGCACTGGCGCAGAGGCCGACCGCAGTTTGCGGTTGCGCAGGAGTTGCGGGCGCGCTGGCAACGCTGGTTGGCGGAGGCGGGGGTTGAGATAGCCGCTACCACGGCCCCCGGTGCGGTGACTGACGGGGGATAGGAATGCGGCGGGCTATCAGTTCTTGACTCGACAAAGGTTGCACAGAGACTTGTCGGTCCTGTCCGGCCTCCGTATTCTGCTTGCATTTTGGGGCGGGCCGTGCTACACTAAACTTGATTTTGCGTCACTGAGGCTTGTGTGTCCGCCCAGATCATGCTTGTAGGTCATCCTGAAGCCTTACAGGTCGTGATCGGTAATGCACCGGGGGGCAGTTCTATTTGACGAGTACCCCCAACCAAGAACACTGACCCTGTTGTTCGAATTGCTCCAGGGGGAATAATCAGCATTCTTGCGATGGCGTTCAGGTGTGGGAACCCCAAAGTTCCCACACCAAAGATACACTAAAGACATGCAAGAGTTAAGGAGCATACAGGTGAATGATTTGCTTCCCGGTTCAGAACGCCCTGAAGATATAAGACGTGTGGCAAGAATCCTGAAGATCGTTCAAATGATTGCGACGGCCCCCCATCGCTACTTGCGTCGCGATTTAGCGGCCCATTTTGAAGTTAGCGAGCGGATGATCCAGAAGGATCTGGAAGTGATCCGGCACGGGTTGCTTCTGCCGATGGAGCATAGCTCAGAGGGTTATTATTTCGAGCGGACACCCCGCTTACCCACGCTGCAATACTCTTTTTCTGAAGCGTTGGCCCTTTTGTTGGCAGTCCAGGCGGCACAGCAAGTCTCCGGTATTGGCTCGACCGAATTAGCAGCGGCCGTGGCACGGTTGGAGGCGCTCTTTCCAGCAGAGTTCACACCACTATTGCGGCAGCGGGGGCAAAGTGCGCCAGTGACAGCCCATGGGAAGCATCGGCAGCAAATGCTTACCTTGCTCAACCGGGCGTTAGTGGAACAACGCAAGGTGCAGCTGGTCTACGAGACGCATTCACGGGGCGGTGAGGTGAATAAGCGAGTTGTGCGACCTTATGCGCTGTATGCGCATGTGCGTTCCTGGCACCTGATTGCGTTTTGTGAGTGGCGCAATGCCATTCTGATGTTCAAGGTGGATCGGATGCACGAGGCAATGCTGTTAGATGAAACCTACACGATCCCCGGCGATTTCAACGTGGATGACTATATGGGTGGAGCGTGGGGCGTCATCCGCGGCGGGAGCGAGGAGGCAGTGAATGTAACTTTGCGTTTTATGCCAGAGGCTGGGCAGCGGGTAGCCGAGGAATACTGGCATGCCAGTCAGCGAGCAGAGACACAGCCGGATGGCAGTGTTCTGTTTCGATTACATGTCGCCGTGACGCCGGAATTTGTGAGCTGGGTATTGTATTACGGGAGTCAGGTGCAGGTGGAAGCGCCGGAGAGTTTACGGCAACAAGTGGCGGAGGAACATCGGAAGGCAGCGGAGGTGAATATGGCGAATGAGTGAATGGCGAATAGCGAATGAGTGAATGAAGATAAGGAGGTGCAAATGCTGAAATACACAGGACATCCATTGGTAGACGTAGGGGTGGCGACGATCACGGCGTTTGCCGGGAAGCGGGCGCCGGAGCAGGTGACGGAAGCGGATTTGGATAACATTGCTGATTACATCGAGCGTGAATATGTGCGGCAACCGTTGATCTCTTTCCTGACGGTTGCTTTTCCCAACTCTGGCTTCACGCAACCGGCTTACAACAAACAACCGGAGAAACGTCAAATCTATGCCGGGCATGTGCTCCGGGCATATCGCACAGGAACAGAGTTCTTGGAAGAAAAGTGCGTGTTTACCGGTGAACCAGCCGCCGCTGTATCTTTCGATGTAAAAGGCGAGCTGCAACCGGGACGCGCTTTTCGCCAACATATCCCCTTGCTCACCGGTGAGGGCTTCATCAATTTCCACCCTTATGGCGACGCCGGGGTGCCGGTCTCAGGGACAGCGTTGCTGGCGATTCAAGCATTCCCCCTGGGTTGCGCCAAGTGCGGCGGGCGCTTACTGGCAGTGCATTCCGATAATCCCCAGCTCACGCAACACTTTGCCGCCGAGTTTTTGTTGGAAAACCGCCGCGCGGTGCAACTGGCCCAAGAAGCAGGCAGTAGCAAATTACCGGAGACGAAATTCTCCCACCGTACTTTGCTGATTGAGGTGTTACTGCGAGCGTATGAAGCGCAACGTGAGGCGCGCGAGGATGAAGCGCTTTTTTCGCTCACGGCCTATCACCTGACCAATAGCGGACAAAGTGCGGATTTGAGCATCTATCACCTGCCAATGCAGACGATTGGATTTCTCCGCGAAATGTATTCGGCGCGCTATGCGGTCCAGTGGCAACCTATCGTGCGCCGGGCATGGGAAATTCCCCCTAAAGACAAAAAGAGCACTGAGGGCTTTGAGCCGCGTAAGAACTGGTTGTATGAAGACTTGTTCGATTTGCCAAAAAATGCGGCGCGGTTCATCCGCACCTATTTCCTACGCGTGGCGTTGCGCTATGCGCAGGGCAAAACCGATCCGCGCGCGGGTTATTCATTACACGATGAAGCCAATCTGGTTTCGTGGTCTATCACAGCTTGCTTTTTAAGGAGGATTTTGGGTATGGAACAAGAACGGGTAGAGCAAATTCGGCAGTTGGGCGATGCGCTGGCGGATTATGTGGCCGGGCAGAATGACCGGCGCTTCTTCCGCGATTTCTTCACACTGCAACGCTATGACTTCTTCCGCACCGCACTCATCAAAGCCAACCTGGCTTATGTGCGCAACGGGAAGCCGCCTTTCATCACGCTTGAGCCTTACATTGCGGTGTTCGAGGAAGGCGATGGCGTGGCGCAAACGGATTGGCGGCTGGCGCGCGACCTGGTGTTGATTCGCATGGTCGAACAGTTGTATCAACGCGGCTGGTTCCAGAGCAATACAGAAGTGCTCACGGAAACAGTCGAAGAAGTCTCTGAAGAATAGCACTTCTATTCACATAGCTCAAGGAGGATAAGATCATGGCTTTCGTAACTGGTTTGTTGTTGATTGATGCTCCCGCTTCGGCATTGAATAATCTAGGCAGTATCCCTGGTGCGCGTACGGATAACACTGTCGGCGTCAAGGTCATTCGCGCCAAAGATGGCGTGTATCCCTACGTCTCGGCCCAGGCGTTCCGCTATTGGCTGCGCGCCACATTGGAAAACGGCAACTGGGGTTGGGAAAAAGCCCCCATCTTCCGCGAGAAGAAAGTTGCATACACCGACGCCAATCCTATCCTGTATTGGGATGACGATTTGCTGGGTTACATGCGCGCGCCCTCGAAGAAAACCGACGCTGTCGAAGCGCGCGCCGCTGATGAATCCCGCGCGGCAGAGACTCCCACCACCGACACGATTACGCGCGTCTCACCGTTCCGCGTCAGCACGTTAGTTTCGCTTGCGCCGGTCAGTCCCACCGATGACTTCGGCGTAATGTCGCGTCACGAAGGCGACCCTGTGCCGCACGAACACCAGTTCTACCGGACTACGCTCAAGGGGCTGTACTCGCTTGACTTGCACGCCAGCGGCACCTTCTCCTATCGCCAGAAAACCGGCTTCCGCAATCTGGATGATACGCGCATCGAACTGGCAAAAGAAAAAGGGTTGGAGCACCTCGAAACGGAAAAATCTTATCGGCTGACGCAGGCGGAACGGCTGGCGCGGGTGTGTGCATTGTTCGAGGGCCTGGCGCATCTGGAAGGCGGCGCCAAGCAGACCTTGCACTATACGGATGTGACTCCCGCATTGGCCGTGTTTGCCGTTACCAAAGGCGGCAATCACATCTTCAATCACATTGTCGGAGCCACTGGACGTGGCTTACCAGAACTCAAGATTGAAGCGCTGCGCGAAGCGTTGGAGGTTTTTGCCGAAGAGCTGCTCTCACCAGTTTACATCGGCTGGGTCTCCGGCTATCTGGATGACGAACACGCTAAGTTGACAAAGGCACTCCAAGCCGACGGCGCGTTGACCGCGTTTGCCGACAAAATCGTGGTGGCGCATCCACGCGAAGTCTATCAACAGCTTATCGAGGGGTTACAGGCGCATCCGGAGTGGTTGGCTTAACCTGGAAGGAGGCTACCATGCGTGTACTCAAAGTGGTAGCGGAGGGACTTACCACGTCCTTCCGTTACCCTCACTTTATGCAACAGATTCATCCTAGTTACCAGATGCCGCCCCCAGCGACTATCTACGGACATATCGCCAGCGCGCTGGGGGAGTGGTTTGATCCGGCAGGCGTGCAGTTTGCCTATCACTTTACGGCGCAGGGCAGCGTGCAGGATATGGAACATATCATCGTACTCAGCGCCGCCAGCGGCAAGCTGCCGGAGACAGACATCCCTAAAGTTTTGGAAGGCAATGTCAATCCCTTTCAGCGGGAGCTGCTGTTTCAGCCGCGCCTGACGCTGTATGTGAACCGCCCGGAATGGGAGAGCGCTTTTCGCAGTCCCCGCTACGCGGTGGTGTTGGGACGGTCGCAAGACCTGTTTACTTACACCCAAATCGAAGTGGTAGAGCTGCAACCCGCAGCCCAGGCTTACTTCGAGCATACCTTGCTGCCACACCGAATGGCAACTCAGGTGGGGCGCGGTGTGACGGTGTTGATGCCGCGTTATCTGGATTATGCGCACAAGCGCGCGCCAACCTTTAGCCGGTATGTAGTGTTGCAAGAGCGCGTCTATAGTAGCGACTTCTACACGTTCGGCAAACCGCCTGCGCCTGCATTCTGGACCGATCCCCATGCGCCAGTGTACAAAGGCGTATCCTTGGGCCTGGCTTTTCACAGTTTTAGCGGAGATGACGATGGTGAAACCCTCACGCTGGCCTGATGCAATGGAAGCCACCCTGTGGGCCAAAAGCGCCGAACGTGGCGCAGGGAAGCGCCCGGAAAGCCTGTCCCGGCACACCTGGGATGTATTGCAACGCCTGGCTGAGTTTATCACCTTACGTCCACACCTGCCACAGACGCTGGAACTGCCGCGCCTGTGGCAGGTGCTTTTCTGGGCGGCCTTCTTGCACGACTTTGGCAAAGCCGCCAGCGGGTTCCAGGCGCGGCTGCGCGGCGAAGGAGAAAAATGGCCATACCGGCATGAAGTGCTCTCACTGGCGTTCGTAGATTGGGTAGCCAGCGAATTCACAGCGGAAGAGTTGACCTGGCTGGTCGCGGCCATCGTTTCCCATCATAAAGACGCCGCAGACATCCAGCGCGCTTACCCGGAGCCGGAAGATGGTGACGACGATTGGTTGGGCGAGTTGCTCATTCAAATCGAGCCAGAATCGCTAGCAGCGTTGTGGGACTGGTTAGGCACCTGTGCTGCAACGTGGATTACAGACTTGGGTCTGGACAAGGTCGGCGTGACTGCGCCGACCTTGCCGGGCCGGGAGAGCGCCATCGCTCAAGTTCGAGAGCAAGGTGTAGCGCGTATCCGGCACTGGCTCAAGAGCTATCGGCGCTTTGTGCGGCGACTCAAAGATGCACCACAGCAAAAGCAGATCGTCGCTGCGTTGACCTTGCGCGGCTATCTCATCAACGCGGATCACAGCGCCTCGGCGCACGCTGGCGCGTTGCCCCAAGTACGCTTTGCAGTGGAGACGATCTTGCAAGGAATGCCAGATACGCCTTATGCGCATCAGAGCGCAGCCGGGCAAACCCTCGGCTCGGCGCT
The DNA here is from genome assembly GCA_964437445.1 of uncultured Anaerolineales bacterium. Lineage (GTDB taxonomy): Bacteria > Chloroflexota > Anaerolineae > B4-G1 > SLSP01 > CAYTGR01. Next base: position 28,003 of record CAYTGR010000052.1, read on the forward strand.
TTTGATTGCACCTACCGGCAGCGGTAAGACCGAAGCGGCGCTGCTCTGGGCTGCCCGCCAGACCGAAAATCACGCACCGCTGCCGCGCCTGTTTTACACCCTACCCTATCAAGCCAGCATGAATGCCATGAAACTCCGACTGACGCGCACCTTCCCCGGCGAGGGTATCGTAGGATTGCAGCATGGGCGCAGTCTGCTCTCGCTCTATCGGATGCTGCTGGAACAGGAGGATTACACGCCTGAGACGGCGGCCCGTCAATCCAAATGGGCGCGCAATCTGGCTGAGCTGAACTATCCTCCCATCCGGGTCTTCAGCCCCTATCAGATGCTCAAAGGCATGTATCGGCTGAGAGGGTATGAGGCTTTGCTGGCGGATTATCACGGCGCAGCCTTTATCTTCGATGAAATCCACGCCTACGAAGTGGAACGGTTAGCCATGATTCTCAAAACGATAGCCTATTTATCTGAGGCGTTCAATGCGCGCTTCTTTGTGATGTCGGCCACTTTCCCCACCCTGGTGAAAACCTGGCTCCAGGAAGCCCTAGGGCAACCACTTGAGATTACGGCTGCCCCCGCGCTCTTTGCCGCCTTCTGCCGGCATCGCCTGGTTCTGCTAGATGGCGAAATTACCGACGCACACGCGCTTCAGCGCATCACCCAAGATGCGCTGGCGGGTAAATCTGTACTGGTAGCTTGTAATCTAGTGGATCGCGCTCAGGCAGTCCATCGGGTATTACACCAGCGGTTAACGCCGGCTGGCGTGGCGGTGGAGCTGCTCCATGGGCGTTTCAACATGCGCGATCGCTCGGCCAAAGAGCAAATGGTGCGCGATGCGGCCGGCTCACACAGCGTGGATCGGCGCCCGCTGGTATTAGTGGCGACGCAAGTGGTGGAGGTCAGTCTGGATATTGATCTGGACACGATCTACACCGACCCCGCGCCGCTAGAGGCCTTGGTGCAACGCTTTGGGCGCATCAACCGGCGGCGGAAACAAACGGACCTGGCACCCGTTCACGTCTTCCGGCAACCGGCAGATGGACAAATCATCTACGATGAAACTTTAGTAAAACGCACGTTAGCCATTCTTGAGCGTGAAACCGAACGCCCCATTGACGAGGCAGCTATCGGGCATTGGTTGGATGAAATCTATAGCGGCGGAGTAGCCGCTACCTGGGAGCAGCGGTATCGCCGCGCGGCCGCGGAGTTTGAGGCTACCTGCATCCAGTCCTTGCAACCTTTCGCCGCTGACCGGACGTTGGAAGAACTCTTCTACAAAGCCTTCGATAGCATCGAGGTTTTGCCACAGAGCTTACTTGGAGCTTACCAACAAATGCGTGAGGAACAACCTGTTCTGGCAGGGGAACTATTGGTCTCAATCAGTTGGCAGCGCTATTATGCGCTTAAAAACAAAGGCCTGTTACAACCTCAAACCGATGAGCTCCCGCCCGTAGTGAATGCAGCTTACAGTTCAGAAGAAGGTTTGGTTTTCGATTCACAGCAACCGTAGGGGAATTTCGGGCGCGGCGGCGCAGCTTCCGCCGCGCCCGCTCATCTTCGATCCGTAAGGAGGATACTATCATGCAGCATTTCACCGCTCACCGTTTGACCTTTGTCACCCAGGCGCAAGACCTGGTGGAACTCAATGAGCATCAAGGCTCGGCGTTGCGGGGCGCGCTGTTCCACGCGCTGCGCCATAAGTTTTGCGCGTTTGCCCGCCAGCCGGAGGCAGAATGTCAGACGTGTGCGCTGGCGCAGACCTGCCCCGTCGCCACCTTGGTGAGCACGCTCGATCCGCAACATGCGCGGGGGCAGGATCGCCCCAGACCGTTCACCATCCAGCCGCCGATAGCGGCCAATGGTGAATGGCGAATGAACCCAATGGCGAATGGCGAATGGCAAATGGCGAATGGTTCCAATGGCGAAGGGCGAAGGGCGAATGAAGCTGGTTCTATTCACCATTCAGCTACTCAATATTCATCTTTCACGGGGCATTATTGGGAGCGGGAGGACGGCTCTGGGATGTTCCGCTATGAGCCGGGGGAACGCTTGGTCTTCGGGCTGACGTTGTACGCGCAGGCGATGCAGCTGTTCCCCTATGTGGTGCTGGCGCTGCAAGAGTTCGAGACGGGTGGGCTGGGGCGCAAGTGCGAGCAATACGATGGCCGTTGGCGGCGTGGGCGGTTAGCCGTGAGCGCTGTCTGGGCCGAGAATCCGCTGACCGGCGAGCAGCAGTCGGTCTTGCGCCAGGGCAGTCGCCAGGTGCAGGTGCCGGATGTGCCGGTGACGCATGAGCAGATGATGCGAATGGCGAATGGCGAATGGCGAATGGCGGGTGAGTCGTCTATTCACCATGCACTGCTCACGCTTCACTTTTTGACGCCCGCGCGGTTGATCGAGGCAGGGCGGTTGCTCAAGCCGGAGACGTTCCGCTTCCGCCCGTTTTTCCAGCGGTTGCTGGAACGGTTAGAGGCGCTGAGCGAGGCGTTCTGCGATACGCCGCTGGCGGTGGATTTCCCCACGCTGCTGGCGGCAGCAGAGGGGGTGCGCGTGGCCGAGAATCTTCTGGCGTGGGAGGATGTCCGCAGTTACTCCACCCGGCGGCATGGGGAGTCGCCCATCGGCGGGCTGGTGGGCCGGGTGACGTTGGCGGCGCAGGATTGGGCGCTCTTCCTGCCCTGGCTGCTGTGGGGCCAGTTCACGCATGTGGGGAAGGATGCGGTGAAGGGGAATGGCCTGTATCGGTTACAGGCTGAAGGCTAAAAGCGGAAAAAGGGGGCAGCGTATGGAGACGACGACCTTGATTGTGGAACAGTATGGCTCTTTCGTAGGCAAGCACAGTGAGCGCCTTCGCGTGAGCTGCAAGGGTGAACTATTGGCCGAAGCGCCGTTGTTGACGTTGGAAAATGTGTTGATTATCGGCAAAGGGATTTCCGTTTCTACCGATGCGCTGGCGCTGTGTGCCGAGCAGGGGATCCCGGTGTATTACCTTTCCTCGCGGGGTGAGCCTTACGCCGCGCTCTACGCCGCCGGACTGGGTGGCACCGTGCAAACCCGCCGGGCACAGTATGAGGCCTATCACGATGGACGGGGCGCAGTGCTGGTGGCCAGCTTTGCGGCGGGCAAGCTCCAGAATCAAGCGCGACTGCTCAAGTATGCGGCCAAAAATCGCAAGGAGAAAGCTCCGACCTGTTACACCTTATTACGCGCGGCTGCCAGTAAGGTAGAAGCGCATCTTAAAGAGGTAGCGAACTGGCTGACCGGGGCCGACGACGTGAACTCCGAGACACGCCGCGCGGAACTGCTTTCCATTGAAGGCCGCGCTGCGCAATGTTATTGGGACGGGGTACGCGCCCTGGTGCCTGACTCCCTGGCCTGGCCGGGACGGGAGGGACGCGGCGCGCGCGACCCGTTCAACGCCGCTTTAAATTACGGCTACGGTGTGCTCTATGGACAGGTAGAACGCGCCATCCTGCTGGCCGGCCTGGACCCCTATGCCGGCTTCATCCACGTAGATCGGCCTGGCAAACCCAGCCTGGTACTGGATCTGATAGAGGAATTCCGTGCGCCGGTGGTTGACCGCGCCCTTCTGGGAATAGTAGGACAAGGTGTGGCCCTCACGCAGGATGAGGAAGGGCGGTTGACTCTGGAAACGCGCCGCACGATCGCGGAACGAGTATTGGCACGTCTGGAAGAAAGCAGCGAACGTTATGAGGGCAGACGGCAAAAGTTGCGCTGGATTCTGCAATCTCAGGCTCGCCATTTAGCCGCTTTTCTGCGCGGCGAACGTCCGGCCTACCCACCGTTTTTGATGGGATGGTAAAAAGCGCTTTTTTATTCGCCATTCGTCATTGAAAGGTTTCCCGTGCAAATCGTGTTGATTTACGATATTCCCAATAACAGCGGCGATCCTGCTCAGCGGGCCAGGCGGCGACGGCGTGCAAATCGTGTTGATTTACGATATTCCCAATAACCGGGTGCGCGCTAAGGTAGCCGACATTTGCCTGGACTACGGTCTGGAGCGGATTCAGCTCAGCGCCTTCACAGGGGACCTACGGCGGGTGCATCAGGAAGAAATCCTGGCGAAAATGCGCCGGCGATTAGGGAAACGCCCAGGCAAAATTTTGTTGTTGCCTTGTTGCGAAAAAGAC
>CAYTGR010000053.1:0-32017 GCA_964437445.1 uncultured Anaerolineales bacterium
TGGGTGATTTGCATGGGTACCTCCTTTGAAAAATAGAAACCAGTTAAGGAGTGAGCAGAGAGCCGCCGGTAGCAGTTCCTGCTTCCTGCTCACCGCTTCCCTTTTACTCCGGGATGTGTAGAAGCACCTGGCGTCTCTGGCAAGGCCGCGCGGCCCGCCGCCGTCAGTTCCAGGACGATGCCGCCGTGATCCAGCAAGCGGCCCTGGAGCAGGCCCTCGCTCTCCAGGGCTTTGAGCAGGCTGGCGATGGCGCTCTCCGAGCGAAAGGCTAACGCGCCGAAGCCGGGGACAGTCCGGGCCTGGGGCGGCGTTTGGGTGTCACCGCGCAACAGCTGGATGAGCGTCTGGCGGCCCCAGCCGTGTGTCCCGGCAAGCGCTTGCAGGACGGTGCGGCGCTGTTCTGCCTCGTCGGGCAGTGAGATCTCCGGCGGGGGCGCGGCGGGGAGACAGTTGTCGCACGCCCGACAGCGTTCCACCGGGTGACCGCCCAGGTAGGCGTTGAGATAGCCGTGACGGCAGCGGCCGGTCTGCGCGTAGGCGGCCAGCTCGTCCACCCGCTGCGTCTGGATGGCGGCGTAGCGCTCCAGCAGCCTGGCGACGCGGTCGGCGGCATCGGGTGGAGCCGGCAGCAGTGCCAGCGCCAGGTCGCGCCCGCTGGGACGGTACTCCAGTAGCCCGGCATCCGCCCACGCCAGCAACCGGTACTCCAGCTCGTCAGGGGTCAGGTTGAGCTGGCGGGCAAGGGGCGGCAGCGTGCAGGTGAGGTATTCGCCGGTGTGCAAGCGCGCTGCGTTGCAGAAGGCGGCGAAGCCTTCCGGGGTCTCGTCGCGGCGGCGGGGCAGCCGGGCGCTGACGCTGTGCGGCACGTCCGGCCCCCGGTGGAGCAGGCCGGCCTCCTCCAGCAGGCTCAGCGCAACGCGCAATTGAATATCGTCAGCGCCGGTATCGCGCTCCATCTCGTCGGCCGGGACCTGCCCGGTGTTCTCACCGGCGAAACGCCGCTTGAGCGCGGCGTAGAGGGTGCGCAGGAACTCCACCGGTACGAGTGCCTCCTGCGCGTGGCGGGTAAGGGTGGCCCGGTCGGAGGAGGCGTACATGAGCAGGCAGCGCGCGGGTTGGCCGTCGCGGCCGGCCCGTCCGGCTTCCTGGGCATAGGCTTCCAGCGAATCCGGTGGCACAAAGTGGACGATAAAGCGGATGTCGGGTTTGTCAATCCCCAGGCCAAAGGCGACGGTAGCGACGACCAGGCGGGTGCGGCCCGCCATGAAATCGTCCTGAACGCGGGCGCGGTCGGGCAGCCCGGCGTGATAAGCGGCGGCGTTCTGTCCCTGCCGGCGCAGCAGGGCGGCCAGCTCCTCGCACCGCTCGCGCGTCCCGGCGTAGATGATGCCACTGCCGCGCTCGGCCTGGCAGAAAGCGAGCAGCCGGCGCAATTTGTCATCGGCGTGGCGCGCAAAGAAGACCTCCAGCCGCAGATTGGGCCGGGTTGGTTCGGTGGCGACGATCCGCAGCGGGCCCAGGCGCTCTAAGATGTCGCGGCGGATGCGGGCGGGCGCGGTCGCGGTCAGCGCCAGCAGTGGCGGGCGTCCCAAGACCTCGCGCGCCCGCCCGATGAGCAGATAATCGGGCCGGAAATCGTGGCCCCAGATGCTGACGCAATGGGCCTCATCCACGACCAGCCGGTTGACACCGACGCGCCGCAGCAGGTGCAGGAAGGGCGGTTGGCGCAGCCGTTCCGGGGCGGCGTAGACCAGCCGGTGCTCCCCGGCGGCAACCTGCTCCAGCCGGCGGCGCAGCTCGTCGCCTTCCAGACTGCTGTTGATCGCCACCGTCTGCCGGCGCAGGGCCGGGGGGAGTGAATCCACCTGGTCTTTCATCAGGGCGATCAGCGGCGAGATGACCAGCGTCACGCCCTGCGTGGCCAGGAAGGCGGGCAGCTGGTAGCAGAGCGATTTCCCGCCCCCGGTGGGAAGCACGACGAGCAGATCTTCGCCGCGCAGCGCCACCGCGAGCGCCTCCAGCTGGCCCGGCAGCAACGTGGTGAAACCGAACTGCTGCCGCAGGGCGGCGGTAATCCGGCTCCGCTCCTCCGGCGTGACGGTGATGGTGTCGGCGACCGGCAGGGCTGCGGCCGGGGCAGCCATGGCCGGCTGGCCGGGCGCGGGGGATGGCGCAGGAGCGGGATGGGTACCGGCCAGCAGCTGTTGGAATGAGCGGAGTTCGCTTGCCAGGCGCTGGGCCAGCTCAGCCGCTATGTCGGCGACGCGGGTGGTTTCGCCGCTGGCCGTAAAATAGGCTTGCAGCCGGCGCAGGTAGGCAACGGGCAGGGTGGAGGCCTCTTCGTCTTCAACGCCGGCGGTTGCCTCGGCGCTGCGGAGCAGGCGGACGGCGTAGGCGCTGGCGCTGACCCAATCGCGCCGGGCCGCGTAGACTTCCATCATGCCAAGCAGGTACGCCCGGCTCTGGGGGCGCAGCGCGTCCAGACGGCGGTAGGCGGCCAGGGCAGCCTCTAAATCGCCCCGGGCCAGCTCGACCGTGCCAACGAAGGGCCAGATCAGCGCGGTAGTGGCGGCTTCCACGGCTAAGGTGCGCGTCAGGCGGTGCGCGGCCGCCACGTCCCCTTGCGCCAGGTAGATTTCTCCCAGGAGCACCTGCGCCGTCGCCGAATCTTTGAGGGCCAGCCGCTGTTGCATGACGCTGAGCGCCTCGGCCGGGCGACCTTCGGCCAGGAGTGCGCGCACGCGCAGGTCCAGTAGCGAGACCTGGGTGGGTTGCCGGGGGAGCAGGATGTCTAAGCAGGCGTGCAGGTCGGAAGTCGCCTCCCATCGCAGCAGGAAGTTGAGCAGGCGGCTGCGGTCATTGGCCTTGAGCTCGGGCACCTGCGCGGGCGTCAGGCCTAATTGGGAAAGCAGGGAAGGGGAGGTTGTCACTCAGGCCACCTCTCTAAAAAATAGACCACGGACGACAACCCCCAGACCACCAGTTGGGTAAAACCGTGGTCGGTGGTCGGTGGTCAGTGGTCTTTTGACTGCCAACCGAATGGATAGCCACTGGCGTTATTATACGCTGAAGTGATCGCTTGACAAAATCCGCGCTTGCGGTAAAATCTTTCTTGCTTAAGCCGAAGTGGCGGAATTGGCAGACGCGCTGCGTTCAGGGCGCAGTGAGGGTTCCCTCATCTGGGTTCAAGTCCCAGCTTCGGCACTCCAGGCCCCCGGTATACCGGGGGCTTTTTTGTTGGCCGCTGCCTTTTCACTGAGAGGGACTTTGCGCGCGGCGAAGCCACTTTCCTAAATCCCCCTTAAAAATCCTCCCCGGCGGCGAAAACGCCCGCGCGGCGCTATCCCAATTTAAAAAGCTGAGTACAATGGAATTGTCTGAGTCGCTCAATTCAAGGGAAAGGAGTAGAACGATGACAACAGTGCTTGAAATTGAAGGAATTGGGGAGGTTTATGCCGGCAAATTGAAGGAGGCTGGCATTGTGACGTTGGAAGCGCTGTTAGAGAAAGGGGCTACACCTCAGGGCCGGGCGGAGCTGGCCGAGAAGACCGGCATCAGCGCGACCCTGCTGCTGCGCTGGATCAATCGCGCCGACCTGTTCCGCGTTAAAGGGATCGGCGAAGAGTATGCCGACCTGCTGGAAGTTGCCGGGGTGGATACCGTCCCCGAACTGGCGCAGCGTAATCCCGACAATCTGTTTCAGAAATTGGCCGCGGTCAACGAAGAGAAAAAGCGGGTGCGCCGGCTGCCTACCCTGGAACAGGTCAGGCAATGGGTGGAACAGGCTAAGGAACTGCCACGGGTGGTCACTTATTGATCAAGTAAGGGCCGCCTGCCGGTTGGGGGGGCGGCCTTGCACTGTTCTCAACGATGAGGCCCACTGTTTTAAGCACCCTGGTCCGGTTTTGGCGGCGTCGCTCGTTCCGCATGAGGCTGTTGACGCCGGTAGTGGGACTGATGCTGGCCTCGCTCTTGGTCAGCACCTTGATTTTTGCCTCCAGTACTAACCACATCCTGGATCAGATTCTCAGGCAGCAAACCGCCACCGACGCTGCTCAAGTCATTGAAGCCTTAAATGCTCGCAGCACGGTGGTCCAGGCATCGGCGGCCCTGCTGGCCAGCGATCCGCATTTGCCGTCTGCTCTCGCCGACGCTACCGCGGAGTCCCTGACCGTGCTGAACGAACGGGCTGACCTGGTGCGTGACCGGTTTGAGCTGTACGTTGTCCAGATTTATGACGCTCAACGCACCTTGCGGGTCAGCTGTGAACCGGCCGACGGTCAAAATCGCCCTAATCTGCTGCCGTTAGTTAATTCCGCTGCGCCGGTGGTCAGGATGGGACCGGGGGGCATTTTGCTGCTGAGCCGGGCCGAATTGCCCGACAAGACGGGAACAGTGGTCACGGCCATGGCGGTGGAGCAGGAGTTGCAGCAAATCGTCGCCCATAACCGCCTGACGGGCGATGTCGGCATAATTGTGGATGGCATCAAGGTCGGTACCCGCCAGGCACTCCCCTTTGAGTCGCCCGAAGGGCAGAGCGGCGGCCAGTTCAACCATCACCTGATTTTTACATTAGGGGATACGGTCGTCCCGCTCTTGGTGACGCGGCCGGTGACTGAGGTCCGCCGAATCACCGATATGGCATTATGGATCATGGGGAGCAGCACGTTGGTGACCACGCTGCTGCTCATCCTGGTGAGCTTCTCCGTGACACGGACCATGGCTCGTCCGGTGCAACAGCTGGTGCTGGCAGCGCAAAAAGTGATGGGTGAGGGGAAATCGGCCCAGCGGTTTGCCGATGCCGCAGCCGGGCTTCCTTCCCCAGAGGGCGGCGACGAGCTAAGTCTCTTGACACGGACGTTCCAGACGATGCTCACAGAGCTGGCCGGGCTTTACGCCGGGCTGGAGCAGAAGGTCCAGCAGCGGACGGAAGAGCTGCACCGGCGGGCCATCCAGCTGGAGGCCAGTGTCGCGGTGGCCCAGCGTATCACCTCGCTGCTGGAGCTGGATCCACTCTTGCAGGCTGTTGTTGATCTCATTCAGCAACGGTTCCAATATTACTACGTGGCTATCTTTTTGACCGAGGGGACCACGGCCACGCTGCGCGCCTACGCCCGCTCCGACGCCGGGGACCAGGCGGGGGAGCACTGCTGGTTCAGCCTGGATGCCGGGCAGGATCCGGTCTTCAGCCGCGTGCTCCAACACCGGCAGGCGGTCCGGTTGGACGAGATTGCCCCCGGTGACCCCCTTTACCAGGATTTAGCGCCGCGCACCCGTTCTGAACTGGCGCTCCCCCTGGAGATGGGAGGGACCATCCTGGGGGTATTGGATATCCGCAGCGAGCAGCCTTATGCCTTTAACGACGAGGAGGTCCCGCTCCTGCAATCGCTCGCCGATCAGGTCGCTATCGCCATCCAGAACACCGCACGTTACCAGGGTGAGCAGACACGCCGCCAGCTGGCCGAGACGCTCTTTGAAGTCGGGCGCGTGCTCTCCGGGACGTTGAATTTGCAGGAAGTGTTAGAGCTGATCCTCAGCAATCTGGCCCGGCTGGTCGCCTATGATCGGGGATCGGTGATGCTGCGCCAGGGGGAGATTTTGCAGATCGTGGCGGCGCGCGGTTTTCCCTGGGAGACTGATCTCCAGACCATCCAGATGGCGATTGAGGAGGGCAATGTGTTCCACCAGGTTTGTCAGACCCAGCTTCCTATCGCCCTCCCGGATGTACTGAACCGGCCCGATTGGCGACAACATCCCAACCTGCCGCAGGCCCGTTCCTGGCTGGGGGTCCCGTTGATCTTGCGGCACGAAGTCATTGGGATGTTTTCGCTGGTCCGCCAGACGCCGGAACCTTACACGGAGGATCAGGTAGCGTTAGCCATGACCTTTGCCGGTCAGGCGGCGGTGGCGTTAGAGAATGCTCGCCTCTATGAGCAGACCGCTCAGTTTAACCAACGGTTGGAGCAGATGGTTCAGGAGCGGACCGAGGCGCTGCAAGCGGCCTATGCCAAGGTGGAGCGGTTAGATCGTACCAAGTCCAATTTCATCACAGTGCTTTCGCACGAACTCCGCACCCCGCTGACCACCGTCAGCGGCTACAGCCAGATGTTGCTCAACGACGAAACGATCCAGGCCAATCCCTATTACTTGCAACTGGTGACCGGGATCCACAGTGGGGTCAGCCGTCTGCAGGAAGTGGTCAATAATATGCTGGATGTGGTCAAAGTTGACAGCCGGGCATTACAGCTGGAACGGCAGCCCCTCTCGCTCCAGCGCCTGTTACGAATCCTCTGTCGCTGCTTTGAGGAGTCCCTGCAAGAGCGCAATCTGACCCTGGCGTTGGACGATTTACGGCAGCTGCCACCGATTGAAGGGGATTGGGACGCCCTGCGGAAGGTCTTTCAACAGCTGGTCCTCAATGCGATTAAGTACACTCCCGATGGGGGACGGATCACCATTTCCGGGCGAGTGTTAGACCCCGGTGAGTATGATCTGGCCGAGGGGGGAGTAGAGATCGTCATCAGCGATACCGGCATCGGCATTGACCGGCAGGCGCAAGAGCTGATTTTCACCAAATTCTTCCAGACCGGGGAGGTTTTGTTGCACTCCACAGGGAGGACCAAGTTCAAGGGGGGCGGGCCGGGATTAGGGCTGGCGATCGCTCGGGGGATCGTGGAGGCGCATCACGGCAAGCTGTGGGTTGAAAGCCCCGGTTACGACGAACGGCGTTGTCCCGGCAGCCAGTTTCATGTGATCCTGCCGTTACGGCAGCCCGCACGTTCTGAGTGAGGCAGTTTAGCCGCGCACCGTCACCAGGTTGCCCGATTCGTAGCGTCGTAGCCCCTGTTCAAAGAGCCAGCGCGACGCTAAGGTCACTATCACCGCCACGGTGACCAGCAGCGCCAGCTGCCCGCCATCCGGCCGGCTCAGCAGCCGCGCCGGCAACGAGCCGACGAACGCCGCCGGGATCAGTGTATAGAGCAGCAGCCGGACCGCCGCCGGGAAAATATCCACCGGATAGAGGCTGAAGGCCAGGATCGCCCCGTACAACTGTCCCGCTAACGTCTCCGCGTTGCCCAGCCAGAAGGCCAGCGCGCCGGTGCTGACACAGAAGGCCACAAAGATCGCGCTGGCCAGCGTGCCCACGCACAGGAACAGCGGCAGGTGCAGCCAAGAGGCCGGGGCAGCCACCAGGAACAACCCCAACCCAAAGAGCAGATCCCCCCACGCCGACAGCGACATCCGCGAGACCAGCAGGTGCAGCAAGGGATCGGCCGGCAACGCCAGGTAGTAGTCCAGCTCGCCGGTGGCGATGATCCGCGCCACCCGGTCGGCGTTGCCGCAGACTACTGTTCCCAGCCCCACCCCGAAGGCCGTCACCGCGTAGATCATCATCACCCCGGTCAGATCCCAGCCGTTGAGGGTGGGGAGGCGGCTGAACAAGACGGCCCAGAAAAAGAGCAGCATCACGTCGTTGAGGAACATCCCGAACAGCTGGAGAAAAAAGGCGCCCCGGTAGGCCATCGCCGACATGAAGTTGTGGCGCAGGTAGCCCCAGATCAGTGCCAATACCTTTTTCATCGGTCATCCCCCGTTGATCACCAGCCGCCGCCGGGCGGCCCGCCAGACCAGCAACACCGCTAACCAGCACACCGCAATGTAGGCCACTTGAACGGCGAGGTTGCGCAGCACCGTCTCCGGTGTGAAGGCGACGAAGGCCTGCGCCGGGGCGTAGGTGACTGCCTGGAAGGGGAGCCAGCGAGAGAGCCGCTGTAGCCACGGCGGGAAGAAATCCAGCGGCAGGAAGAGGCCGCCGAGGGTGAAGACCAGTTTCTGGTAAATCCAAAAGACCGGCGTGACCTCCTCCAACCAGAACGCTGCCAGCCCGATCAGGACTGCGATCAGTGCATCCAGCAACAGCGCCAGCCAGGCCATGACCAGGAAGGCCACCAGCCCGGCCGGGCTGCCGGCGAACTGGCCGATTCCCACCAGCACCACCAGTACCGCCGTCCCCAGGTTGAGCAGGAAGCGTGGCGCGGAATTGCCCAGCGAGTTTGCTACCTGGTAGAAGGGGTAGCTCAGGGGACGGGTCAGCGTGTAGGCTAGGTCGCCCGCTTTGACCGCCTCGCTGATTTCCGTGAAGACCCGCGAGGTGGAAAGCGTCACTGTCTCGGCCATGGCTAAGTACCAGACCATCTGCGCCAGCGAGTAGCTGCCCAGCGTCTCCTGCCCGCTGACCCGAAACGCTGTGACCCAGAGCGCCATGAAGATCCCCACAAAGAGCATGATGGAGATGGCGCGCAGCCCCAGTTCGGCCCGATAGGCCCACTGTTGCCGTGCCGCAATCCGAAAAACGAAGAGGTAACGGGCCATGTCTCAGGCCCCTGCTGGCGCTTCGTAGATCCGCGCGATGATCTCCTCCATCGGCGGGTTGTCCACGTTAATGTCCACGATGGCGTAGCGGGCCAGCAATTGCGCCATCACGGCCTCAATGGGCGCGACGGTGGTATCTACCTGCAATTTGACGCCGTACTCCTTCTGTTTGAGCACCGTCACGCCGGGGGCGTCAAAGCCCTGCCAGGGCTGTCCCAGCTTCAGCGAGACCGTCTTGGTGCGCAGGTAGTTGTGCTTCAGGTCGTTGACCCGGCCGTCGTAGATCACCTCGCCGTGGTTGATGACCATCGCCCGGCGGCAGAGGACCTCCACATCCCCGGCGTCGTGCGAGGTCAGGAAGACGGTGACGCCCTCCCGCTGGTTCAGTTCCAGGATCAGGTCGCGGATCCGCTGCTTGACGACCACGTCCAGCCCGATGGTTGGCTCGTCCAGGAAGAGGATGCGCGGCCGGTGCAGGAGCGAGGCGGCGATCTCACACCGCATTCGCTCGCCCAACGAGAGTTTGCGCACCGGGGTCTGCAAATATTCGCCGATTTCAAAGAGCTCCACCAGCTCGTCCAGGCGTTGGCGATAGGCGCTGCGCTCCAGGCCATAGATGCGGGCCAGCAGGTCAAAGGAATCGGCCGGTGGGAGATGATACCAGAGCTGCGACTTCTGCCCGAAGACCGCGCCGATCTTGTAGGCCAGCTGTTGCCGCTCACGCCAGGGGACTTGGCCCAGGACGGTGGCGGTGCCGCTGGTGGGGTAGAGGATGCCGACGAGTAGCTTGATCGTCGTGGATTTGCCCGCGCCGTTCGGGCCGATGAAGGCCAGCCGCTCCCCCTGTTCCACCGTGAAGGTGATCCCTTTGACGGCCTGGATTTCCCGCCGCACCGGCCGGAAGAGCGTGCGCAGGCTCCCGGCCAGGCCGGGCGCTTTCGCGGTGGTCACAAACGTTTTGGTCAGGTGATCTATCTGGATGATGGTCATGGGTCACGAGGGGGTGAATATCCCCGTCACTCTGCTGCCAGCGCTTGCTCATAGACGAAGATGTCGGCAGTGCCCGCCTGCCAGGTCGTGAAGCCCAGGGTTAGCAGCTGTTCCAGCGCGGGAGCTGCCCGTGGGCCGGCTTTGGGCACCGGGATCATGAACCAGGGCACGCCTCGGGCCAGGGAAAGCGCGTGGCGCGTCAGGGCGACGATGGCCTCTGGCTCGCCGTCCAGGAAATCTACCGAAAACTCAGCCGGGCCGTGGGTGAGCCGGCCACAGCAGAGCAACCCGATCAACCGGCCGGCCCGGCGCAGGCCCAAGACATAGCGCATTTGCGCCAGCACGTAGGCCGGATCCTGGGCGAAGGGATAAAACTGCCAGCCACACGGGAAGTAACCTTGCGCCAGCTCCAGGAAGGTTGAGGCGCGAATAAACGGTATGGCCTCGGCGGGTGGCACGGCCACCACTTCGGCCACCGGTTCAGCCTGGCGCAGCAGGTCATCCGGCTCTGCCTCGGCGCCCACAAACTCCGCTACTCGCCGGAAGCCGTGGCTCTCAATGATGTGCAGCGAGGCGTAGTTTTCAATGTAAGTGGATAACCCGATCCGGTGCGCTCCGGCCTGGCGGGCCTTTTCCAGGAAGTAGCGAGTCAGGGCCTTGCCGGCCCCGAGCCCCTGGTAAGCCGGATCGGCGCGGAGGCCTTCTATCCAGCCGTAGCCCGGCAGCAGCCAGGTGAAACGGGCAAAGGCGATCACCTGATCGTCCAGGAGCACGAGCGCCAGCTCTGAATTTTCCGCCGCCAGCCACTCGTCAATCACCGCAGGGATGTAATCCTCGCCTTCCCAGATGCGGGAAGAGATCTCCAGGATGCGGGGCTTATCGGTTAGCGTAGCCGGTCGTAATGTCAGTGCCATGGTGTTCCTCCGTCTGGTCTTGATGTCGCCCTGGTTTTATGGTGCCCTCTGGTGGGCACGAACGAATTCGCCCGGCGCGAGATACCCCCAGGCTTCCGGGCGGGCGCGCGCCGGGTCGTCGTCCCAGGTGTAGCCGACGGCGGCGAGGTGTCCATTGCAGGTGCCCCGGCCACCCGCCGAATCAGCCGGGAAGAGCGCCGCGCCATCGCCAAAGGTGCGAATTTCCCAGTGCAGGTGACTATTGTAACCCCGATCGTGGATCTGACCAAGCCGCTCGCCACGCCGGACCGCCTGCCCGGCGGCGACGGTGACGTCGGACACGTGCCAGTAAGCCGACCAGATGTGCGTGCCGTCGGGCAATAGATGCTCCACGACCACAAGCGCGCCTTCACTGCCCAACCCCTCGGTCCAGGTGACGACACCGTTAGCGACCGCGTGGACCTCCGCCCCACGCCCGGCCCGGCCGTCTACTTGTCCGGTGGCGTCCAAGGCGAACCAATCTTCCCCGGCGTGATAAAGCTGGTCAAACGGTACCTTCTGGCCCTTTGCATCCGCGAAACATTTGCCGGCGCTGCCCACACCGGGATTCTGCGCTCCAAAGCGCGTATCCACCGGCAGCGGTCCAGAGACGTAGGGCTGGTACGGGCCAAAATGCGCCGGGTCCAGCGGAAAATCAAAAGTCTCCGCCACGGGTGCTGTTTGTGGCGTTGTGAGCGGGGTTGGCAGCGCGAGGGGGGATGCCGGCCGGCAGCTGGCCCAGGTCAGCGTCAGCAGGAGGCCGGCTCCCCGGCATCCATAGCGCAGCAGTTTTCTCAGCGGGGGGATGTTGCACCTCCTTTATCGGGAGATCAGGAAAATGCTGGTCAGGATGAGCAGACTGCCGAGCACGCCCACCGGGGTGGGCAGCTCGTGGAACAGGAACAGCCCGATCAGCGCGCCGCTGACCGGCTCCAACAGCGCGACCACGCTCACCACCTGGGCGCTGACCCGTTGCAGGCCGGTGAAATAGAGCAGGTAGGCCAGCCCCAGCGAGACAACGCCCAGCGGGACCAGCACCGGCAGGTTGGCGAGGATGGTCGTCCACGGAGTGCGCAGCACCCACGGCGAGAGCAACAGCGCCGCGATCCCCGAGCTCCACCAGACCTGGGTGAGGCTGCTGACTTTGCCGCGCAAGTAGCGGCTGAAGAGCATCGTCAGTGAATAGGTGAAGCCGGAGCAGACGCCGGCCATGATCCCGGCGAACGAGCCGGAATGCAGGTCCAGGCCCGCCGGGTTGGAGATGCAGATAATGCCGATCACCGCCAGCCCCAACCCCACGTGGATATAACGCGGGCGCGGCTCTTGGAGCAGCCAGGGCGCGAGCAACGCCACGTAGAGCGTCGCCGAGTTGATGAGCAGCGCTGCATTGGCCGCCGTGGTGTGCTGGATGGCGTAGATGTAGAGCGCGGCCGAAAGTCCCACGGCAGCGCCCAGTCCCAGCAGCGCCCAGAGCGCACGCCGGTAGCGGCTCACGCGGAGCGCTTCCGGGAAACGCGGGAGCAGCGCGGTGAAGAACAGCCAGGCGAAAAAGGCCCGGAAGAAGGCAATTGCCATCACGTCCAGGCCGCGCGTCAGGCGGGTGAAAAGGATGACGGTGCTGAAGCAGACCGCTCCCACCGCGACCAGGAGCAGGCCCCCGGCGGACCGGCTCCGGGCTTCAGCGGGGGGCTGCCCGGCCGAGCTCGCCAATGTAAACCTCAAAGGGCGCGACCGTTAACCGGGCCGGCTCCTCCACCGCCGGCCGCTCGCGGCTGGAAAAGAGCGTGCGCATGGTGGGCGCCGGCAAGTCCAGCGCCAGCGTGTGTGCCTGCTCCGAGAAGTTGAGCACGACCAGGCAGGTTTGATTGCTTGCAGCGTCGTGGCGCAAGAAGGCGAAATAATCGTTGGATTCTTCGGCCAGCGGGGTGTAATCGCCAACCACCAGCGCCGGCGTAACGCGGCGCAGGTGCAGCAACCGCCGGTAATCGTGCAGTAGCGAGCGGGGATTGGCTTCCTGGTCGGCGACATTGACGCCCTGGGCATAGTTGGGGTTGACCGGCAGCCAGGGCTTCGCCTCCGGGGGGCAGAAACCACCGTGGGGCGCGTTACACCACTGCATCGGCGTGCGGTTCTTGTCGCGCGTGTAGCGGGCCGCCGCTGCCAGCGCCTCCTCCGGCGGCGTGTGGAAGAGTTCGGTGTCCAGCCGGTAAGCCCAGAGGCCCAACGTGTCGCGGAAATCGGCCAGGTCGGTCAGGTAATAATCGGTCATGCCGATCTCCTCGCCGTTGTACAGGAAGGGCGTGCCGCGCAGTGTCAACATTAACGCCAGCAGCCCTCGCGCTCGCTCCGCCGCGTGCTGCCCGTCCCCGTAATTGCTGTAAAGGCGCGGCGAGTCGTGGTTGCCCAACGTGTTGCAGGGCCAGCCGCCCGGCGGTAGCCCGGCCAGCCGCGTGGCCTGGTTGGCGCGGATCCAGGCGGGCGTCAGTCGCTCCGTCCGCATCAGCGGGAAGTTGAAGACCAGATGCAGCTCGTCGGTGCCGTCGCCCATGTAGGCCAGCTCCTCCGTTTCACCGACCAACACCCGGTCGTCGTACTCATCCACCACGGCGCGGAGCTCACGCAGCAGCGCGTGCATCGGCGCGTACTGATCCACCTGGTGGCGGAAGAGCTCCGTCCAATCCTGAGTCACCTGCGCTTTCTCCTCCTCAGTTTGCGCCAGGCGGGAGGCGCGGAAGAGCTCGGCCAGCCCGCGCGGCGCGGTATGGTCTGGCCACCCCGGCGCTTCAAAGACGGTGCCGATCGCATCCAGCCGGAAGCCATCTACGCCCAGGTCCAGCCAGAAGCGCACGGCCTGCCACATCGCCTGGCGGACCTCCGGGTTGTGCCAGTTCAGATCGGGCTGCTCTTTGAAGAAAAAGTGGTAGTAGTACTGGCCGGTAGCCGCGTCATACTCCCAGGCTGAGCCGCCAAAGGTGGAGGCCCAGTTGTTAGGCGGCTCGCCATCCCGCCCGTCGCGCCAGATGTACCAATCGCGTTTGGGGGAATGACGGCTGGACCGGGATTCCAGGAACCAGGGATGCCGGTCGGAGGTGTGGTTGAGCACCAAATCCAGGATGACGCGGAGGTCGCGCCGGTGCGCTTCGTCCAGGAAGCGGCGGAAGTCGTCTAAGGTGCCGTACTCCGGGGCAACCGCCGTGTAGTCGGCGATGTCGTAGCCACAGTCCACCAGCGGCGAGGGGTAGTGCGGCGAGAGCCAGAGCGCATCAATTCCCAGCGCGCGCAGGTAATCCAGTTTGCTGATGATGCCGGGCAGGTCGCCGATTCCATCGCCGTTACCGTCGGCGAAGCTGCGGGGGTAAATCTGGTAAAAGACGGCGGTTTGCCACCATGCGAAAGCCATCGTGTTCCTCCGGTGCTCGGTTTCAAAAAATTGCGGTGTAGGGGCTGCCTGAGCAGGGCGCTACACCGCCGTGAAACGGGGGCATTATACCGCAGCTCATGGAGTCGCCAAATCTCCGGGGTTGGTGGTGCGGCGCTGAGCGCCGTTTGCGGTGCGCTGCCGGCCTGGGATGTGGGCCGTCCACGAATCAGGACACGAATGCACGAATGGCGAATCACGAATGGTTACCTCATGCCCGTGTTACACCTGGTGTCAGGCGCGCTGGCCTGTGATTCATGCATTTGTGGTAACTGTTCAGGGTACTGATTCGGCGGCAACCATGGGAGGTGATTCTGCTTGTGTAGTATTCGTGGACGGCAAGGATCATCAGCCGGCATCCCGTGGTCTGCGGTCTGTGGTCAGTGGTCAAACGGCCTTGACAAAACTACTAACTTGTATTATAGTTAATCAAGAAATTAGTAAACAGTAGAGTAAATTATAAAATGTCCGTTCGTTATGCACTGTTGGGCCTGATCGCACAACAACCACGGCATGGTTATGAGCTCCACGCCGCGTTTGAAGCGTTGGTCGGTGGCAAGGAGAACTGGGACGTCAAACCGGCGCAAATTTACACGACGCTGGCCCGGTTGGCCGAAAGTGGCCTGGTGGTGGAAGATTCCGTGGAGAAGGACGGGGGGCCGGAGAAGCGCATCTACGCTCTCACACCGGCGGGGCGTGAGGAATTGCAAGCCTGGTTTGATATGGGTGTGTTGGGCGAGCACCAACACGACGAGTTCTTTGTCAAGCTGATGTTAGGCATTACGCTCGGTGGCGTGGATGCCCGGCATGTGATCCACGTTCAACGGGAGGCCCTTTACCGGGAATTGCACCAGGTCACGACACAGCGGCAACGGGCCAACCCGCAGGCGGAACTGGCGCAGATTCTGCTGCTGGACAAAACGGTGATGCACCTGGAAGCCGATCTGCGCTGGCTGGATATGGCGGAGGCCCGCCTGGACGAGGTGCAGCGACAACCGTTGCCGCAACCGGAATCGAAGCCGCGTGGCCGCCCGCCAAAGTCGGGGGGCAAATAGGAGGGAGTTGGGACGGATGGTTATGTCGTTGGCCGTCAGAGAGAGCGGTTCTGTCACGGCGCCCACCATCGTTTTCTTGCACGGCGGTGGAGCCGCAGGGTGGATGTGGGAGCCACAGGTGACGGCGTTGGCCGATTATCATTGCCTGGTGCCCGATCTACCGGAGCAGGGCCAGAGCCGGGCCGTGCGGCCGTTCACAATGGCAGGAGCCGCTGCGTTGATCGCCGACCTGATCCGCGCGCGGGCGCACGGTGGACGGGCGCACGTTGTCGGTCTCTCGGAGGGGGCGCAGGTGACGGTAGACCTGCTGGCTGTCGCGCCGGAACTGGTGGACCATGCAATCGTCAGCAGCGCCTTGGTCCGCCCGATCCCCGGCGGGCAATTCATCACGCCGGGACTGGTCGTCGCGTCGTACCGGCTCTTTGTCCAGCCCTTCCGCAGCAGTGAGTGGTGGATCCGGCTCAACATGCGACGGGCGGCCGGTATCCCCGATCGCTACTATCAGCAGTTCCGCGAGGAGTTCCGCGCGTTGACTGCCGAGGGCTTTGCGCACGTCATGGTAGAAAATCAGCGTTTCCGGCTGCCCGCCGGGCTGGAGCGCGTTACCGCGCCGACGTTGGTGGTCGCCGGTCAGCACGAATACGCGGCCATGCGCCGCTCGGTGCGTGACCTGACTGCTGCCATCCCGACGGCGCGCGGCTATCTGGTTGCTCACCGGCCGCGGCTCTCGCTCCAGGCTGAGCATAACTGGAGCCTGACCACGCCGGAGCTCTTTAACCGCACGGTGCGGGCCTGGCTGACCGGAGAGACTTTGCCGGCGGAGTTGAAGGCCATCCAGTAGCGCCTTGCGAATCATGGGACAAAAACCAGCTGGTCATTACGCGCTTTAGCGCAATTAAATGGCGTTATAGAGATGCCTCGTTGAGGCCTCTCTACTACGAACTTGATGATATGGCGTTTATCAGCAGTGGGATCAAAGTTGAGTGCCCAACCAGGACGACAAACTAAAGTTCGCGTTCGTTGGCTACCAACTGATTGCTTCATTGACTGAGGGACTATTTTAGAGGGAGGTATACAAACCATGGCTATCGTTCAAACTGAAAACCTGACGAAAATCTACGGTACCGGCGAGACCGCCGTGACCGCACTGGACCACCTCAGCCTGGCGGTGGAGACAGGTGAATTTGTTGCTGTGATGGGCCCAAGTGGCTGCGGCAAATCCACGCTGTTACACCTCGTGGGCGGACTGGACCGCCCCAGCGCCGGGCGCGTTATGCTGGATGGCCAGGACATCGCCCAGCTGGACGACAATACGCTGACCGAATTGCGCCGCCGTAAAATGGGTTTCGTCTTTCAATTCTTTAACCTGATCCCGGTGCTGACGGCGCTGGAAAACGCGGCCCTGCCGTTGATCCTGGATGGAATCAAGCCGGAACAGGCCCACGCGCGGGCCGCTCAATGGTTAGAGCGGATGGGGCTGAACGACCGGCTGCACAGCCGCCCGGATCAGCTTTCCGGGGGACAGCAGCAGCGGGTGGCGATTGCACGGGCGCTCGTTGCCGAGCCGGCGTTGATTCTGGCCGATGAGCCGACCGGCAACCTGGATTCGCGGGCCGGCGACGAGATCGCCGGGCTGTTGCGGCAGATTACCACCGAGTGGGGCCGCAGCGTCATGATGGTGACCCACGATCCGCGCATTGCGGCTTACGCCGACCGGATTGTCTTCCTGAAGGATGGCAAGATCGTGGATCAGGCGCGGCTCAACGGGGAGACGGGCGGAGCGCAGGTGGTCCGCGCCCGTGTGGCGGCGCTGTAGTCGCGGTGGCGGATGACGGAAGCCAAGCGTCAAACGTCAAGCGTCAAACGTTAAGGCCGAAATGAAGGCTATGGAGGCCAAAGGAAGAATCCTATGAACATGCAATTAACCCTTGCCTGGCGTTATCTCCGGGGACGGCGGCTGCGGACGGTACTCACGACGCTGGCCGTGGTCTTCGGTGTCACTGTCCTGTTTGGGCTGAACAGCCTGCTGCCCTCCATGCTGCAGGCTTTCCGCCAGAATATGCTCGCGGCGGCCGGAAAAGTGGATCTGACCGTGACGTCGGCCGCCAACGGCACTTTCAGTGCTGACCGGGTGGAGGTGCTGCGAGGCGTGCCGGGCGTCGCGGTGGCGACCGGCTCGCTGCATCAGACCGTGTTGCTGCCGGAGTCGTTGTCCGGTACTCCCGCCAATCCGGCAGCGGCGAAGTTCTCCACGGTCAACGCCGTCATCGTCGTCGGGTTGGACCCGGCGACCGCCCAGGCGGTCCGCTCCTATCCGCTCCAGGAGGGCCGTTTCCTGGCCGAGGGCGACGGGGCGGTGATGGTGATCCCCGAAAGCCTGGCGGCCAAGCTCAACCTGGCGGTGGGCGACACGCTCAAGCTGCCCTCCAGTGAAGGGACGGCCGACTTTCAAATCGTCGGCCTGCTGGCCTCGCGTCCCTTGCCGGGCACCGAAGAGGTCTACGTGCCGCTGGACACGGCGCAGACGTTGTTGCGCCATCCCGGTGAAATCAACACCATTGAGGCGATTTTCCAGCCAGGGACGAATCACCCCACGGTGGAGTCCGCCGTGCTTAACGCGCTGGGGACCGACTTCAAACTCGGACCGCTGGAGTTCGGCAATGAGCTCTTCGCCGCTCTCCAATTGGGTGAATATGCCTTCGCCATCTTCGGCCTCATGGCGCTGGCAATGGGCGCGTTCGTCATCTTCAACACCTTCCGCACGGTGGTGGCCGAGCGCCGCCGCGACCTGGGGATGCTGCGCGCAGTGGGCGCTTCCCGGGCCACCGTGGTCGGCCTGCTCGTGACGGAGAGCCTGCTCCAGGCCCTGGTCGGGACGGCGGTGGGTTTGCTGGCCGGGTACGTCCTGGCCTGGCTGCTGACGTTGATCGTGAACCCGATCATCCGGCAATTCATGCACATCACGATGGGGGGACCGGTTATCACCCTGAAAAACCTGGGGCTTTCGGTGGCTATGGGGGTAGGGATCACCTTCCTGGGGGGCTTGTTGCCGGCACTCTCGGCCGCCCGTGTGACGCCGTTGGAAGCCCTGCGCCCGGTCACGGCCGCCGCTTACGAGCGGACGGCGCGCCGCCGCAGCTTGGTGGGCGCCGGCTTGATTGTGCTGGCTGCGTTGGGGTTGCTCTCCGGCAACTTCTCGCTGGCCGGTTTGGGGACGCTGCTCTTCCTGGGTGGGCTGGTGCTGATTGCCCCGGCGTTGGTCCGCCCGATCGCCCACACCTTCGGCCGGCTGCTCGGCCTCCTGTTCGCCCGGGAGGGGCAGATTGCCGAGGGGAATCTGATCCGCCAGCCAGGCCGGGCCGCCATCACCGCTTCCGCCATGATGATTGGACTGGCCACCGTGTTGGCCCTGGCGGCGCTCTTATCCAGTATTTCGGCCGGGTTCATGCGCTATCTGGATGTGAGCCTGGGCGCCAACTTCATCCTCATGCCCGGCTCCATGGTGCTCGGCGGGGGCAACCTGGGCGCCGGCCCGGAACTGGCGCAGGAGATCCAGGCCACGCCGGGCATCCGGGGCGTCACCACCTTGCGGTTGGGCTTGACCAGCGCCAACGGTAGCCAGCTCCAGGTCATCGGCATTGATCCGGTGACCTACCCTGACATCGCCGGCCTGGAGTTCAGTGCCGGCGAATCGGCCGAGGCGTTCGCGGCGCTGGGACGCGAGCGGGCGTTGATCGTCAACGGCATTTTTGCCATGCAGAGCGGGACCCACGTTGGCGACATCCTGACCCTGAAAACGCCGGAAGGCGATCAACCTTACCGCGTCGTCGCCATCGGTATGGACTACTTGAACGCGAAACTGGCGACGGCCTACATCTCGCAGGCCAACTTAGAGCGTGATTTCCACCAGACGACCGACCTGCTCTTGCTGGCCGACCTGACCGCGGAGGCGGATGCCACGACCGTGCGGCGGGCGCTGGAAACGCTCGTGGCTCGCTACCCTGCCTTCACCTTGCTGGATTGGGAGGTCTTCCGCCAGCAGCAGATGGCCACGTTCAACAGTGCTATGGCATTGCTCTACGTATTAATGGTAATGTTTGCCCTGCCCGCGCTGATTGCGATGATCAATACGCTGGCGATCAACGTCCTTGAGCGGACGCGGGAGATTGGGATGTTGCGCGCGGTAGGCAGCACCCGCCGGCAGGTGCGGCGGATGATCCAGGCCGAGAGCCTGCTGCTGGCTGGGGCCGGGATTGCCTTTGGCATCCTGGCGGGGCTCTGGTTGGGGTTTGTGCTGATCAAAGCGCTCAACGTGAGCGGGTTTGTCATGGATTACTACTTCCCGGTGAGCGGGATCCTGGCGGCGATTGCCACCGGCTTGCTCTTCGGCATCCTGGCCGCAACCATCCCGGCGCGCCAGGCGGCACGCTTGGATATCGTCACGGCCCTGCGGTACGAGTAGGCCCAACCCCTGGCGCCACTGCCGGCGGGTTAAGAGAGAGAAATGGGGGATTTTGCGCGCGGCTTCACTGCGCGCAAAATCCCTTTTTCATTCCTCGCGAGTTTGAGCCTCGTGGCTGGCTTGCCGCGATCAACTGGCAGCTTGTGCTATAATGGTTGCACTATCACCTATCATCAAGGAGGCGACTATGCCTGAGGTCCCGCTGGAAGCGTTGCACACTTTTATCGTGGCAGCCAAAGCCCATACCTACGTGGGTAGTGGTACCCCCACCCTGGCTCACCGCCCAGGGGCCCACGATCTGGAATACCATCACCCTCCTTTTGCCTATCTGGATAGCTACTTCGGCGGCGCCGATTTCATTGGCGAGGAGGTAGTTTACTGCGAGGGGCAGCCTGTGTGGGCCATGAATTACTATGGGCGGCTCCTCCGCCCGGATTTGATCACCGCCGCCGAGGCCGGGCAGATCATCAAGGCCAGCTTGACGGAAATGTACCGGGAGGGCCGCTTCCTGGGCGGCTGGCGTTACGAGACGCACGGCAGCCTCTACGTGGATACCAGCACGGGCGAGTTCACCGCCTTTACCGGCCGTGAGTGGATTGAGCGCGGCAGTGAGGTGGTCTACGAACTGGTCTACCATGGCGGGCTGATTAAGGATGCGTGAAACTTCAAACGTGAAACGTAAAACGTGAAACGTGAAACGTGAAACGTAAAACGTGAAACGTGAAACGTGAAACGTAATTTTTGCCCCGCCGTGACGCGCTTCAGCGCGGCTCAGACGGCGCTAAAGCGCCTTACTACAAACTCAGAGCGTTATTTTCAATGGAGGAACAATGAACATTGTGGATTTGCGCAGCGATACAGTGACGAAGCCCACGCCCGCGATGCGGGCTGCAATGGCGAACGCGGAGGTGGGAGACGATGTGTTTGATGAAGACCCCACGATTCACCGGTTGGAGGCGTTAGCCGCGGAGCGCATGGGCAAGGAGGCCGCGCTCTTTGTCGCCAGCGGCACGATGGGCAACCTGACGGCGCTGCTGACTCATTGCGGGCGCGGCGATGAGGTGATCTTAGGCGACAAAGCTCACACTTTTGTCTATGAGCAGGGTGGGATGGCGGCGCTCGGCGGGATCATCCCGCACACTGTCCCTAATCAGCGCGACGGGACGCTGCGTCTGGCAGACGTGGCGGAAGCAATTCGCGGCGACAACGTCCATTTCCCGCGCAGCCGCTTAGTCTGCCTGGAGAACACCCACAACCTCTGTAGCGGGACCCCGTTGACGGTGGAATACACGGCGGCGGTGGCCAAGCTGGCGCATGACCACGGGCTCAAGGTTCATATTGACGGCGCGCGCATCTTCAACGCGGCGGTGGCGTTGGGCGTGGCGGCGCGCGACCTGGCCCGCCCGGCTGATTCTATCACCTTTTGTCTCTCCAAAGGGCTGGCTGCGCCGGTTGGCTCCGTGCTCTGCGGTGAAAAAGCCTTTATCGCTGAGGCGCGACGGGCGCGCAAGGTGCTCGGCGGCGGGATGCGGCAGGCGGGCGTGTTGGCCGCAGCCGGCATCGTCGCCTTAGAGCAGATGACGGCGCGCCTGGTCGAGGATCATGCCCGCGCTCGCCGGCTGGCCGAGGGGCTGGCGGCACTGCCCGGTGTCATCGTGGAGCCGCCCAGCACCAATATTCTCTACTTCGGGTTTGATGAGAGCGTGCCGCTCTCCCAAGAAGCCTTCGTGCAGGGCCTGAAGGAGCGCGGCGTGCTCCTGTTGGGCCGGCTGGATGGTCGTTTCCGGGCGGTGACGCACTACGAAGTGGACGACGCCGGGATTGAGCAGGCGCTCGCCGCCGCGCGCGAGGTCCTGGCCGCGTGACCGGTTTTTTCGGATAGGGCTGGCGCAAACGCAACCATTGAAAACAAGACTGTAATGCAGAGAATACGTAAACTTTAGTCTGCGCTACCTGACAGCGCTCAACTACATCTCCTAAACCGAATCCGAAATCCAAAATCCGAAATCCTGGCGGGCGCAATCATGCGTGACTCTTCGTGGTATAATCCATTCTCGTGACGACTCAAAGCAACCGTTGGCTTTCGTTGTTGCTGGCCGCGCTGCTGGCAGCGGCCGTGCTGGCGTTGACCCGCTGGTCGGCGGCACTGGGGACGCTGTGGACTTCCCCGGTGCCGCTGCCTGATGTTACCGCTACGCCCACGTTGACCCCGCTGCCGGTGGCGGTCTCCGTGTTGCCGACACCCACGCCGCCGCCCCCGCCGTCCCCGACGCCTCGTCCCATCTACCCCGGTTCGCCCGACGTGCTCAGGTCGCTGGACCCGGAGGAGCAGGCCATGCTGGAACGGATCCACCAGCCGCCGCCGTTGCTGCGGGGCCGGCTGTTGGTGGGGCTTTACGGCACGCCGTTAGGCCGGGGGCTGGGGATTCTTGGCACCGCTTCGGCAACCGAGACGGTCTCCATGACGCTCCAGCAGGCGGCCGCTTACCAGGCGGTGGCGACCGGCACGCAGGTGATCCCCTTCTTCCATCTGGTCACGACGATTGCCGACGCCCGGCCCGGCGAGGACGGCGATTTCAATCACCGCGTGCCTACAGCTACCGTCCAGCTCTGGATTGACGTGGCGCGGGCGCACGGCCTGTGGACGGTGATAGACCTCCAGGCAGCACACAGTCCGCTCACGGTGGAACTGGCGCTGGTGGAACCGTTCCTGCGCCAGCCCAACGTGCATCTGGCCGTGGACCCGGAGTTTGTCATGTCGGACACCACCTGGGTCCCCGGCGATCACCTGGGGTACATGGATAGTACGGCCATCAACGCGGTACAGGCCTGGTTAGATGCGCTGGCGCGCGAGACCGGACAACCTAAGCTGCTCATCATCCACCAGTTTGACGACCGGATGATTGGGCACAAAGAGGCGCTCCAGAGCTATCCCCTGGTGGACCTGATCTGGGACGCCGACGGTTTCGGCCCGCCGCAGCCCAAAATTGCGGATTACCTGCAATACAGTGGTGAGCCGGGCTTCCATTACGGGGGCTTCAAGCTCTTCTACGACTATGACCAGCCGCTGATGACGCCGGCTCAGGTGCTCAGCCTGAAGCCGCGCCCCGTGTTTGTGGTTTATCAGTAATCATTCCAGTGGAATGTTACAGGGATATTTTGCGCGCGGCAAGGGCCGCGCGCAAACTGATTCCTCTTTATTTACTTGTGAGTGACTTGACTATCCGGCGTTGATCTCCGCGCGCAGGCGTTGGAGCTCGTCCCGCAGGCGGAGCAACGTGGCCTGCATTTCCTCCAGGTGGGCGCGCTCCGACCGGACGAAACGGGTGTAGGGTGCGACGGCCTCGTCTATGTGACTCAGGTTCCGGCTCAGCTCGCGGTCAAATTGCTCGGTCAGGGAGCTCATCAGCCGCTCGCGCAGGGCCGCGATCTTGTCGCGCAACTCCTGCTTGGCCCGGCGGCGACGATCGGGGATCACAAACAGTCCCAGCGCCGCCACCGTCCCCGCGGCCAGGACACCCGTCAGGTCCAGCGCGGCCGTCGTGAAGAGGGCCGTGAGGGCCGCGCCCAGCCCGATCGCGCCTACTTCAATCAGGGCGGTCTCCGCTACTGCCATTTGCACGGAGGCTGCCAGCTGCTCGGCCTCGGCGGCCTCATCGTACGTCTCTACGGCGTCCTGTGCAGCCCCACCCACCGTCGCCAGTAGATGGTCGCGGTCGTACTCAAACTGCCCCATCGTCCCGACGATGCGGTCGGCATGGGTCTTGCGCCGCTCGTTGAGATGCTCCGTCACGGCCTGCCACTGGCGCAAATTGCTGGCGACCAGCCAGTCAATGATCTCGGTGACGCGCTGCTGGATGGTCTGGGGCACGTCAGCTACCACGGTATGCTCAAACTCGGCCTGGATGCGCGTTTTGTTCAGCAGATCAAAAACGCGGGCCAGGCGCAGTGTGTCGTCAAAGTAAGCCACGCCCCGGTTTTCAAACTCGGTCAGGATGTTATCCACGTCAGAAAGGCGATACCGGAAATCCCGCTGTACATCCTCCCGGTAGATTGCCATCTGCCGCTCCAGGTTTTCCAGCGTTTGGAAATCGCCCAACAACAGCGCTAAGCGAGATTCAATGACCTGGAGCGCGTCGGCGATCAGCCGCTCCCCGACGCCGAGCGGATTCTGGAACTTGAGCCGGATCCGTTCCCCTTCGTCCAGCGTGGCGTTGATGGTCTGCTCCAGCGCGTCAAAGCGGCTGGCGGCGCGCAGCGCGGCGTCGTGCGTCTGCTTGGCGCGCAGCGCCTGCCGGGCCGAGACGGGGAAGATCTGCGGGTTGAATCCCAGGAGCGCCCGGGCATTTTCGGCGATGAACGCCTCAATACGGGCCACGTCGTCCAGCGTGTGCAGGATGTCAATTTTGTTGACCACCACCACTACTTTCTTGCCCCAGCCGCGGATCTGCTCCAGGAAGCGGCGTTCGCTCTCGGTGAAGGGGCGGTCGGCTGAGGTGATGAAGAGCACCATGTCGGAGCGAGGGACGAACTCCTGCGTGAGCGCTTCGTGCTCCCGCTGGATGGCGTTGGTCCCCGGCGTGTCCACGATGTTGATCTCGCGCAGCATCTCCACCGGTGCAGTGATAACATCCAGCGAGGCTTCCTGGACCGTCCGGCTGATCTCCGGGCCGTATTTGAGCAGCTGCAGGCGGGTCGTGGTCGGGGTCACGCCTTCTTCCAGCACCGGTTGGCCGATGAGCGCGTTGATAAAGGCGCTTTTCCCGGCGTTGAATTCCCCGACGATGACCAGCAGGAAGAGCTCATCCAGCTGTTGGATGGAGCGTTCCAGCCGGGCCAGGTCGGCGGGCGCGAGGTCAAACCGGGCCAGGACGGTCTGCAATTCGCCGAGCGCGCGGCGTTCGGCGGCGAGCCAACGGGCCTGCGTCTCATCCAAAATGTGTTGGAGCATAAAACCTCCGTTAAAATGACCACCGACCGCGATCAGATAGGGTTATGTAGTTTCTCCATAGTAGCCAGAATTGGGAAGCTTGTCAAGCGCCGTGCGCCGGAGAGGGAAGTTTTATATCTTTCCCGGTGGTGCGGCCGGCGGGACAGGTATGGTTTTGATTTGACAATCCCGCCGAATTTCCTATAATCAGGGTAATTCCATTCGTCAAAGACGAAGCACGGGAGGAGTAGGTGTTCTGGACACCGGTTCAGAGAGGCGGGTCTTTGGCTGCAAGCCCGCTCCGGTTCCCCCACCGAAGGTCGCCCGGAAGGTTGAGCGGCTGAACGGCAGTAAGTCGCTCCGGGATCGCCCGTTAACGCGAGCGCCCTTGTTGGAGGGCAGAGTGCGCCGCTGCGTGCGGCGAAGCAGGGTGGTACCGCGGAACGTGCCCCTTCCGTCCCTGGACGGGAGGGGCACGTTGTGTTGTGTCAAGCGCAACACGCAATACGGCAATCTTTCCAGGAGGTGAACCATGTTGTCCCAACGGTACGATCCGACAACCGCTGAACCCCGGCTCCGTGACTGGTGGCAGGAGCAGGGGACTTATCACTTTGACCGCGACGCCGGCGCGCCGGTCTATTCTATTGACACCCCCCCGCCGACCGTCTCCGGTCATCTGCACCTGGGCCACGTTTATTCCTACAGTCACGCCGACTTCGTGGCCCGGTTCTGGCGGATGAACGGCTACAACGTTTTCTATCCGATGGGCTACGACGATAACGGCCTGCCCACCGAGCGCCTGGTGGAGAAGTGGGAGGGCGTCCGTGTGGCCGATGTGGGCCGTGAGGCCTTCATCGCCCGCTGCCTGGCGGTCAGTGAGCGCGCCGAGGCCGCTTACCGCGCGCTCTGGCAGCGGTTGGGCCTCTCTATTGACTGGCGCTACACCTACCGGACGATTGACGCGCTCGCGCGGCGGACGGCGCAGCTCTCGTTTATGGACCTCTACCGCAAGGGGCTGGCCTACCGCCGACAGGCCCCGACGATCTGGTGCCCGGAATGTCGCACGGCGATTGCCCAGGCGGAGTTGAACGATCTGGAACGACCCAGCACCTTCTACACGTTGGCCTTCACGTTAGCCGACGGCACGCCGCTCCCCATCGCCACCACCCGGCCTGAACTGCTACCGGCCTGCGTGGCGATCTTCGTCCATCCTGACGACAGCCGCTTTGCGGCGCTGGTGGGCTGCACGGCCCGCGTGCCGCTCTTCGGGCAGGAGGTCCCCATTCTGGCCGATCCCGGCGCCGACCCGGAGAAGGGGACCGGCATGGTGATGTGCTGCACCTTCGGCGATACCGCCGACATTGAGTGGTGGTATACGCATCACTTGCCGCTGCGCGAAGGTATTGACCGCGCCGGCCGGCTGACCGCGCTCGCGGGCGAGTTCGCCGGGTTGCCCGCGGTGCAGGCTCGCCGCCAGATCGTGGCGGCGCTGCAAGCGCGCGGGGCGCTGCTGGGCGAGCGGCCCATCACCCAATCGGTGCGCGTCCATGAGCGGTGCGACACGCCGGTGGAGTATGTGGTCGCTTCTCAATGGTTTGTCCGCGTGCTGGATTTCAAGGCGGAGCTCTTGCAGGCCGGCGCACAGGTCCACTGGCACCCGGAAGCGATGGCGGCGCGTTACCGTGAGTGGGTGGAGGGCCTGCGTTGGGACTGGTGCATCTCCCGGCAGCGCACCTATGGTGTCACCTTCCCGCTCTGGCTCTGTGATGCCTGCGGGGCGGTAATGCTGGCCGACGAGGACGAGCTGCCCGTGGATCCGACCACGCGGCCGCCGGCACGCCCCTGTGCCTGCGGCCGCACCGCCTTCACGCCGGAGACCGATGTGATGGATACCTGGGCTACTTCCTCGCTTTCACCGCAGATTGTGGGGCAGTGGCTGGCGGACCCGGAGCTCTACGCCAAAGTGTTCCCGTTTTCGCTGCGGCCACAGGCGCATGAGATCATCCGCACCTGGGCCTTCTACACCCTCACGCAATCACACCATCACTTCCACGCTGTGCCGTGGACCGACGCGGGCATCTCTGGCTGGGGGCTGGCCCCGGAAGGGACCGGCAAGATCAGCAAGAGCCGGGGCGGCGGGCCGTTGCCACCGCTGGAGATGATTGAGCGCTACTCCGCTGACGCTGTGCGCTATTGGGCTGCCAGCACCGGTTTCGGGCGGGATGCGGTGATCAGCGAGGAGAAGATCCAGGTCGGGGCGCGGCTGGTGACAAAGCTGTGGAACGTGGGCCGGTTGGCGGAGAAATTCATCACCCCTGTAGGGGCGAAGG
The DNA here is from genome assembly GCA_964437445.1 of uncultured Anaerolineales bacterium. Classification (GTDB taxonomy): domain Bacteria; phylum Chloroflexota; class Anaerolineae; order B4-G1; family SLSP01; genus CAYTGR01. The sequence continues at coordinate 26,491 of CAYTGR010000053.1, forward strand.
ATTCCTCGCCCCTGCCCCCCACCGACCGCTGGATTCTCTCGCGGCTGCAACGGTTGATCCGCTGCACCACGGAGCTTTTCCGTGCCTATGATTACGCCGGGGCCAAAGCCGAGACTGAAGCGTTTTTCTGGAATGACCTGGCCGATAACTACCTGGAATTGGTCAAACAGCGGCTCTATGATGAAGCAGTGCCTGGGCATGAGGCGGCGCGCTGGACGCTCACCCAGGTGTTGCTGGCCGTGGTCAAACTTTTCGCGCCTTTCCTGCCCTACGTGACGGAAGAGCTCTATCAGGGTCTCTTTGTGACCAGTGATGGTGCATCCTCAGTGCATCGTGCCCGCTGGCCGGAGGCCGACCCGGCGTTGGAGGATGAGGCCGCCGAGGCCGTGGGGACGGCGCTGGTGGCGATTGCTACTGCCGTGCGGCGGTACAAGAGCGAGCGGGCACTCTCGCTGGGCGCGGAACTGGCGCAAGTGCAGGCGGCCGTGGACGATCCGGCGCTGGCGGCTGTGCTGGGCGCCTGTGAGATGGACCTGCGGAGCGTGACGCGGGCACGGGAGGTACTCATCGGCGCGGGGCAGCCTGAAAAGGCGCTGGTGCTCAGTCCTGCTGCCGGGTTGCAGGTAGCTGTGGTAGCCTAACGAGGCGAGCCGGCTGCGACTTCGCAATTCTATGTTATCATTAGGGGAGGAGACTACGGACCGTAGACGATAGACCACGGCTTAACCAAAGCCGGAGGCGATTCTGCTGCCCAAAAGTCCCACCCAAAGAGTTGGCGGGATGTTGACTCGCCATTGATTGTGGTCTGTGGACTCGTCGTCGGTGGTCCTTGAAGAAAGCGCACCGTGGTAGGGAGTATGGCATGTTTAATCTGCAAAAGGTCGTCATTGAAGCGTTTGTCCAGGAATTGCGGCAGGCCTACGAGCAGACTTACAGTGCGATGGAGCCGGAATACAGCAACATCATCGCCTGGTCCGCGCGGCTGGTACTGGAAAACATCGCCAACTCCGACGCGCTCTATCATAACGTGGAACATACCATTCTGGTAACGTTGGTCGGTCAATGTATCCTCCAGGGTAAACATCTTTGTGAGGGCGGTGTGACGCCCCGCGATTGGTTGCACTTCACAATCGCCCTGCTTTGCCACGACATCGGCTACGTGCAGGGCATCTGCCGTGCCGACCGGGGGGTGATGATCGCCACAGGGCACGGTGATGAGACTGTGGCGCTCTGCTGTGAAGGCTCCGACGCCTCATTGAAGGATTATCACGTGGATCGGAGCAAGCTCTTCGTCCGCGAGCGGTTCGGCGGGCGGCAACTGGCCAGCCACCTGGATGTAGACTTGATCAACTCTTACATTGAGATGACGCGCTTCCCCTCCCCGCCGGGCGAGTTCTACCGCGACACCAAGGGTTACGGGGGGCTGGCGCGGGCGGCTGACTTCATCGGGCAGTTGGGCGATCCCAAATATGTCCGCAAGATCCCGGCACTCTTTTACGAGTTTGAGGAGGTCGGCGCTAACCAAGCCACCGGCTATAAGACGCCGGAGGATATGCGCCGGGGTTACGCCGATTTCTACTGGAAGGTGGTGGCTCCCCTGATCCAGGACGCGCTGCGCTATTTGCGCGTCACGCAAGAGGGCAAGCTCTGGATCGCCAACTTGCACGCGCACGTCTTTGATTCGGAGCATCACCAGAAGCTGCTATGACGGTAACGCGAACTTTAGTTCGCTCTTAAGAATTTATGATGTGTGGAGGACTTATGGAGCTATCTAAAACCTACAACCCCCAAGAGCACGAGCCGCGCCTGTACCAGTGGTGGGAGGCGCAAGGCTACTTCAAGCCGGAGACGCTGGTGGCTAAGGGGCGGGCGCGCCCGGATGGCCCGCGCTTCTGCATCACCATGCCGCCGCCCAACGTGACCGGTATCCTGCATCTGGGCCACGCGATGACCGCCGCGTTGGAAGATCTGATGACGCGCTACTACCGGATGCGCGGCTACGAGACGCTCTACCTGCCCGGTTCCGATCACGCCGGGATTGCGACACAGAACGTGGTGGAGCGGGAACTCGCCAAAGAGGGCTTGACCCGCCAGCAGTTGGGCCGCGAGGCTTTCATCGCGCGCACCTGGGAATGGAAAGCCAAAACGCACGCCCGTATCACCGAGCAGCACCGGAAGCTGGGCATCTCCTGCGATTGGGAGCGCGAGCGGTTCACGTTAGATGCAGGGCTTAGCCGCGCCGTGCGCACGGCCTTTGTGACGCTCTACGAGCGCGGGCTGATCTATCGCGGGCCCTACCTGGTCAACTGGTGCCCCCGCTGCGAGTCGGCCATCTCCGACCTGGAAGTGGAGCCACAGGAGCACGATAGCCACCTCTGGACCATCCGTTACCCCGTCGTCAATGCCGACTGGGACGGCCCGCGCCACCCGTGGGGCAGCGGGCGCTGGGCCGAGGGCGCCACCGAGTTCATCATGATGGCCACCACCCGCCCGGAGACGATTTTGGGCGACTCCGGCGTGGCGGTGCATCCAACTGATGAACGCTGGCAGGCCCTGGTGGGCCGCGAAGCCGTGCTGCCGGCTATCGGACGCCGCATCCCCATCGTCGCCGATGAGTCGGTGCAGCCGGAATTCGGCACCGGCGCGGTCAAGGTCACGCCGGCGCACGACCCAACCGACTACGAGACCGGCCTGCGCCACCACCTGGAGCAGATCAACGTGCTGACGCCGCAAGCGCAGATGAACGAGAACGCCGGCCCCTATCAAGGCCTGGATCGCTACGCAGCGCGCAAGGCAGTGGTGGCCGACTTTGAGCGCGAAGGGCTGCTGGTCAAAGTGGAGCCGTATCACCACACGGTCGGCCATTGCCAGCGGTGTGATACGGTGATTGAGCCACGCATCAGCACGCAGTGGTTTGTCAACGTCAAGCCGCTGGCCGAGCAGGCCATCGCAGCCGTCCAGCGCGGCGAGATGCGGATCATCCCGGAGCGGTTTGAACGCATCTTCTTCAACTGGTTAGAGGCGATCCGTCCCTGGTGCGTCAGCCGCCAGCTCTGGTGGGGCCACCGCATCCCGGTCTGGTACTGCCAGGATTGCGGCCTGGAATGGAGCGCGCTGGAAGATCCCACCCGGTGCCCCAAGTGCGGCAGCACCTATATTGACCAGGATGAAGATGTGCTGGATACCTGGTTCTCCTCGGGCCTCTGGCCCTTCTCCACCCTCGGCTGGCCCGATGCCACGCCCGACATGGCGCGCTTCTTCCCCACCGATATGCGCGAGACCGGCTACGACATCCTCTTCTTCTGGGTGGCGCGCGAGACGATGCTCTCGCTGGCGCTGACCGGGCGGGTGCCTTACTCCACCGTCTATCTGCATGGCCTGATCCGCAACGAGCACGGCGAAAAGATCAGCAAATCCATGCCGGATGCCTGGAAGTACGACCCGCTCTACATCATCAACGAATACGGGACCGACGCGCTGCGCTACGTGCTGGTCACCTCATCCACGCCGGGCAACGACATGAACCTGGATCCGCGCCGGATTGAGGGGGCGCGCAACTTCGCCAACAAACTCTGGCAGGCGGCCCGCTTTATCCTGATGAATGTGGGGGAGGAGCCTTTGCCGGCCCTGGGTGAACTGCCGGCGCTGGCCCTGGAGGATCGCTGGATTCTGAGCCGTCTCAATCGGCTGACGGCAACCGTCAACGAGTTGATGGCGGCGCACCAGTATGGCGAGGCCGGCCGGCAGGTACGCGACTTCCTGTGGGATGAATTCTGCGACTGGTACATTGAGGCGACCAAGGTGCGGCTCTACGACGAGACCGCCGAGAAGGCGACGCCACGCCGGGTCTTGCTCACCGTGTTGGAGCAGGCGCTACGGCTGTTGCACCCCTTCATGCCTTTCGTGACCGAGGCGCTCTGGCAGGCGCTCCCGGCTGCTGTGAAGCAGGGCGAGGCGCTGATCATCGCCGCGTGGCCGGAACCAGAGCCGGCCTGGCTGGACGAGACCGCCGAAGCGCAGATGGCCGCACTGATGGAGGTGGTGCGCGGCATCCGCAACGTCCGCGCCGAGTACGGGGTGGAGCCGGGCAAACGGATTCCGGCGACCATCGCGGCCGGGCCGCTAACGCCGGTCTTTGAGGCAGTGCGGGCGGTGGTCACCTTCCTGGCGCGGTTAGACCCGGCCGCCTTGACCATCGTGACCGCCGGGGAGCCGTTGCCGCAGTCGGCCACGGTTGTGGTGGGCGAGGTGGTCGCCTCCTTGCCGCTGGCCGGACTGGTGGATCTGGCCGCCGAACGTGCCCGCCTGGATAAGGCGCTGGCCGACCTGGAGGGCCGGATCGCGCGGAGCCGGGGGCTGCTTGCCGGAGATTTTGTGCAGAAGGCGCCGCCGCACGTCGTGGAGCGCGAGCGCACGCGCCTGACCGAACTGGAGACGGAAGCCGCCCAGCTCAGGGAACAGCGGGCGCGACTGGGGTAGGCCTTCCTGTCATTTTCTGCCCAACGCAGCGGGGAATTCTGCTGTGTTGGGCTTTATGCTGATAACAAATTAACAAAACCGGCTTGCTCAAAAAATAGGGAGATTCCAATGCCTAAAACGCGCCAGCAGCAACGTAAGGAACGGAAAGCCGCCCAACGGAAAGCCGCCAGGAAAGCAGCGCGCGGGGCTGTAGCTCCCCAAAGCCGCAAAGCGATCTTGCGAGCGGCGGCGGCCTGGCCGGTCTGGGAATGTTGGGTCAATGAGGACTGGCGCGATCCAACGCACTTGAATCAGATTGTGGTTGCGCGCCGCCACCCGCTGAGCGGTGAGATCTTTGCCGGCATCTATCTGGTGGATCGCGCCTGCTTAGGTGTTAAAAATGCCTATGTGACGAATTTTGCTACCGTGGGTGAGTTCCGCCGGGAGTTGCTATCTCCGATGGGAAAACACCAGGCTCTGATCCAGGTGGATTTGAACCTGGCCGCGGCCATCATCCAGGCGGGAATAGATTACGCGGCCTCCTTAGGATTCCGACCACACCCCGATTACGAGGAAGCCGCCATCCTGCTCGGCGAGGCCGATCCGCGCGCAGTGACGGAGGAGATCCCGGTCGGCGGGCCGGAGGGCAAACCTTTCTACATCCCTGGCCCCTATGACAACGCACCCAGAATCATGGCGCAGCTGGAACGCAAATTAGGACCGGATGGGTTTTATTCTCTGCATGGCCTTGGTCCGGCACCGGAGACCGGCGCTGAAGAGGATGCGATATGGACGGATGAGAGTAATGAAGAAGAGTTGGATGAAGAGATGCTGGAAACCATCGGCCAGGAAATAGCCGCCATAGAAGCAGATATGGGCCCGCTTGAACCGGCGCTGGCCGACCTTGAACAGGCGCTTCAGGAGCTTCAACAGGCTGTGGAACGGGAACGTGAGCGGTTGGACGAGGAGGAGCGGCACACCGGGACGGTCATCCTTGAACCGGACCCGGATATGTAACCTTTGGTGCTAGTTTTACAGGCTGAAGGGAGCCAGATGGAAATGGACTGCG
>CAYTGR010000054.1:0-31204 GCA_964437445.1 uncultured Anaerolineales bacterium
AGGCCCGCCTGGTCGGCGCTGACCTCTCCCGGGCCTGCTTGCGGCGCGCGATCTTACAGCGTGCCCATCTCATGCACGCCGACCTGAGCTCGGCGGACCTCTCGTTTGCCGATCTGCGGGGGGCGAACCTGCAAAAGGCGGACCTCTCGCACGCTACCCTCACCGGGGCTGACCTGAGCGGCGCTGACCTGCGGGGCGCGATCCTGATCCAGGCCGCTTGCGATCGGGTGCGGCTTCAGGGCACGCAGTTGGAAGGCGCCATCTTGGATGCCGGCACCCGGGGCGCGGCGGCGTTGCGCCGGGCGCAGAAGCGGCAAAAAACGCCCTTCCCGCTGCGGTTCTGGCACTGGCTCTGGACCTTGCGCGGTCGTCCCTTCGGTGACTGGCTTTTCCTCGGCCTTGTATTCGCTGGGCCGCTGCTGTTGATCGGCGGCCTGCTCCAGATGGTGCTGTTGGCGGTAGTCTGGGAGCCGTTTGACTCCCTCCGGCCACTCATTGGGATCAGTTGGGGCTTGCAGCTCTCCGCGCTGGCCGGCATTGGCGTCCCGCTGGTGGGGTGGGCCGCGTTACCGGTGCTCAAGCAGGCCGTGGTGGTGCTCTACCAGGATATTCTGCGCCCGTTAGTGCCGCTCATCTCGGCCGGGCCTGCTGCGGAGAGGGAGGGGGAATCTGGTGAATAGCGCTTCAGATACAAAAAGAGATAATTTAACGGGTTGGGCATGAGCGGGCAAAGCCCGCTCATGCCCAACCCCCATTTTCTCTTTGCGGCTTTAGCCGCGTTGTGCGCCTGGCTAAAGGCCGGGTTGGGTTTACGGCTTCTATTTGAGCAACTTCAACCTTGCCGTTTCCCCCAACAGTGTTATTATTCCAAAATATGGAAACGACTGAAGAGATCCGTTCTCTGCCTGATCGCCCCCCACGTCTCTGCCCCTCCTGCGGGGCCAGGGTTGCCGAAGGGGCCAAAACCTGCCTGATGTGCGGCGCGGAGTTGGAGGAAGAGGCCGCTACCGCAGCCGTCGCCCCGGCCGCGTCCAGGCGATTAGGGCGAAACCAGCTCATCATTCTGCTGGTGGCGGCCGCCGTCATCCTCACCGGTTCCGTGCTCCTGGGCTGGAACCTCTCGCAGAGCAAGGTGGTCCCGACGCCAACGGCGACGCCTACGAGCACGACGACCCCCACCATCACCCCGACCCCGACGATTACCCCTACCCCGACGCCGACGCCCACACCGCCGCCCACCCCCACGCCGATCCCGCCGCTCAGCTACACCGTCAAGCGGGGAGATTCGCTGCTCACCATCGCCCAGGCCTTTGATATCACCGTGGATGAATTGAAGGCTTTCAACGGGATGGATTCGGATTTCATTGTCCAGGGGGATACGTTGCTGATCCCCCCGCCGACGCCAACGCCCGGCCCGACACCTACCCCGGAGCCAGGGCAGCCGACGGCAACGCCCGCGCCTTTTATCGTCCACGTTGTACAACAGGGGGATGCTCTTTCTACCATCGCGGAGCGGTATGGGGTCAGTGTCAGCGTGATCCGCGCGGCCAACGGTATGTCGGCTAACTCCGACACCATCCGGGTGGGGGATACGCTCATCATCCCGCAATATACGCCCACTCCGCAGCCCACCGCCGTGATGCAGGTTGGCGAGGGAACACCGACGCCGCGCGCGGCCTACCCGGCCCCCACGCTGCTTTTCCCGCCGGAGGGGACGACTTTTGTCGGGGCCGATACCGTCATCTTGCTCCAGTGGCTCTCGGTAGGGGTGCTGCAAGCGGGTGAATATTACCAGGTGTCCTTTACCTGTCCCACGATCAACAGTCCGGTCACGGTGAATAATTATGTCCGGGCCACTGCCTGGCGGGTGCCGGCGGAACTCTTTCCACCGGAAGCGTTAGTAGACCGCACCTGCACCTGGCAGGTGACCGTGGTACGGCAGGTCAAAGGGGGGACGGCACCGGAATACCAGGCCGTGGGAGCAGCCAGCCCGAGGCGTTCTCTGGTTTGGACCGCGGTCCAGCCGTAGAGCCATAACGAGTGACCGGCACTGCTTGAGAGTGCCGGTCACTGTCTATGCTAAACGTCACTTGGCGTATTCTACTGCGCGCGTCTCGCGGATAACGGTCACCTTGATCTGGCCGGGATACTCCATGGATTCCTCAATCTTGCGGGCGACGTCGCGGGAGAGCCGCAGGGCCTCTAAATCGTCCACGTCACCGGGCTTGACGATGATCCGCACCTCGCGGCCGGCCTGGATCGCGTAGGCTTCCTCCACACCCTTGAAGCCGCGCGCGATGTCCTCTAAGGTGCGGATGCGCTTGATGTAGTGCTCCAGACTCTCGCGCCGGGCACCAGGCCGCGCGCCGGAGATGGCATCCGCCGCCTCCACGATGATCGCTTCCAGCGATAACTGTTCCACTTCGTGGTGGTGGCCTTCCACGCAGTTGATGACGGTCTCCGGGACGCTGTAGCGCCGGCAGATGTCGGCGCCGATGGTGGCGTGGGTTCCTTCCACTTCAAAGTCTACCGCTTTGCCGATGTCGTGCAGGAGGCCACCCATGCGGGCCACTTTCTCGTCGGCGCCCAGCTCGGTGGCGAGCAGGCTGGCGAGTTTGGCGACCTCAATCGTGTGCGCCAGCTGGTTCTGGCCGTAGCTGGTGCGGAAGTAGAGCCGCCCCAGCAGCTTAACGAGCTCTGGATGCAGGCCCGGCAGTTCAGTCTCGTAGACGGCCCGCTCGCCCTGTTCGCGGATTACTTCATCCACTTCCTTACGGGCCTTTTCCAGCAGTTGTTCAATCCGCGCCGGGTGGATACGCCCGTCGGCGACGAGCTTCTGCATGGCGCGGGCCGCGACTTCACGCCGGATGGGATCAAACGACGAGACGGTGATGGTCTCCGGCGTATCGTCCACAATGACGTCCACGCCGGCTTTCTGCTCAAAGACGCGGATGTTGCGCCCGCCACGGCCGATGATCCGTCCCTTGAGCTCATCTGAGGGGATCTCAATGGAAGTGGTGGTCAGTTCGGCCACCGTCTCGCTGGCCAACCGCTGGACAGCGACGGTGATGATGGCCCGTGCGCGGGACTCGGCCTCCTCGCGCGCCCGCAGTTCCTCTTCGCGGATCACGCGCGCCATCTCCTGGCGGCTTTCCTCGGCTACCTGGGCCAATAAGATTTGCCGGGCCTCGTCCACGGAGAGCGCGGCCACGCGCTGCAATTCGGCCCGGCGTTCGGTCTCTATTTTTTCCAGTTCATTCCAACGTTTATCAATCTGGCTCTGCCGTTTATTGAGCACCTGTTCGCGTTTGTCAATTTGCTCCAGGCGATTATCCAGTTGTTCGCGGCGCTGTTGCAGCCGTTCTTCCTCACGGCGCAGCTGCTCCTGGCGGTGGGCCATCTCTTCCTCTAACTGGCGGCGCATTTGCAGGCTCTGATCCTTGGCAGTGAGGACGATGTCGCGGGCCTGTTTTTCGGCCTCTTCCAGCAGCCGTTTCCGCAACGCTTCCAGGTCCCCCATCTGCCGCTGGTAGCGGGCCTGGCGCACCAGGTAGCCGATCACGACCCCCAGCACTCCCCCTACTAAAACTCCCAGTCCGATACGGATGATCTCTAATAAGCCGTTCATGTCATATGATCCTCGCTTTCTTCCTCAGGTATATCAGATATGGATGGAAAATCGGCAGGAGAGGTAATGGTGGCGAGGATCTCTTGGATGAGATCATACGAGAAACCACGGCGGGCTAAACGGTCGCTCAGGCGCCGCCGGAACTGGTCCGGCGGGAGGTGCGCCAGCCGGCGGGCCTGCTCGCGGGCCAGGGCCCAGCCAGCCGCCGTTTCGTCGTAGTCGGCCAGGGCCGCCTCGGCGTCGGCCGGGGCGATCCCTTTCTGGCGCAATTCAGCGGCCAGGGCACGTTTTCCGCGGGGGCGGAACCGGGCGCGATTGTCTGCCCAGAAGCGGCTGAATTCTTGGTCATCCACCAACGCGACAGCACTCAGGCGGCTGATGATTTCATCTACGACCGTCGCAGAAAAACCCTGTTCCGCCAGATAACGCCTGAGCTCGGCCTCGCTGCGGGGACGAAACGCCAGGTACCGCAAGGCTTTCTCGTGAGCTTTTTCGGTGGTATCTTCCGCCCGCAACGTGGCGATCGCCTCATCGGAGAGCCATTCTCCGACGCGGAGGCGCGCCGCAATCAGCGCGGCCAGACCCAAGGCGAACGTTCCATCCAGGTAAACGTTCACCCGGTCTTTGTCCCGCTGTTGTGGCTCCAGGGCGGTGATCCTGCCAGCCATTGATCCTTTCCTAAAAAACAAAATGCGGCTATGGCAGGGATACCATAGCCGGGACGCCGTCCGCGATCAGACGGCGCGATCTCTTATTACTTGTCGGCGCGACCGGCGAGGGCCGTCGCGCACGGACAACTTTCAACTTCTAAGCCGGCCCGGTCGCGCCGGGCGGGCTCGCAGTGATCCAGACAGGCTATGATATCTCGCCAATAATGGGTGGGTTATCCCCATCCAACACCGGTTTCCCGGTGAGGGGCCAGGCCCCGCATTCAATTTGACAAACTAAAACCAGTGATGGCTATTTTCAGCCGGTCCGGCTGCTTCATGCGCATGACGGGCCGGGTGTGCCGGTTTTTACTCTAAAGTCAGTAACAATAGTTTACAATAGAATGGTAAAAGACGCAACCGGTCTTTAATAAGGGTTTATTATATCACAAATAGTCAAATTGTTGGTTCGTGGTGGTACACTTCAGCCGAGTTACCGCGTTGGGTCTAAAAGCACTTTTCTGCCCGCTGTGCGGGCGGAAGAAAGAATAAAAAAGGTGATTTTTTGGCGCGCGTAGCGCGCCAAAAAATCACCCGAATTTCTCTTTTCAAAAGCGGTAAGCCGCTCCGGCAAAATCCCGGTCACGGAGCTATGGCGGACGGTTCCGGTGTCCAGGTGGGTGTGGGCGGTTCTGGCGTCCAGGTAGGTGTAGGCGGTTCCGGTGTCCAGGTAGGCGTGGGGGGCTCCGGTGTCCAGGTAGGCGTGGGGGGCTCCGGCGTTCCGGTGGGCGTGGGCGGCTCTGACGTCCAGGTGGGGGGCGGGGTTGAGGTTGGTGTTGGTGTGAAGGTCTCCGAGGGGGTTGGGGTGGGGGTCAACGTCGGTGCCGGGGTCGGCGTCGGGGTCGGCGTTGGTCCGACCACGGTGACCAGCACCCGCGCGTCAAACTGGGCGCCACGTTGGTTGTAAGCAATCACGCGCAGGGTGTAAAGTCCTGGCTCCAGCCCGGTGGTGTCCCAGACGGCGAGCACTCCGTCTTTGACTGCGGCCTGGTGCGGTCCACTGACCCAACCAAAGCCGATGGGGGCGTCACCGATGCCGTAGAGGACTTCGTAATGATCAAATTCCGGCAGGTCCACGGTCCCGAAAATATCTATCTTGCCGTAGAGCGTCTCGCCGTTGGTGGGGCGGGTAATGCGCACATTTGCCGCTCCGCCCCCGCTGGTGCAAAAGTCGGTGGGGGCAATTGCCAGGCTGTGGGCGGCGGCCCACTGGCGCATCCAGTCCTGGCCGGCTGGATCGCGCACGTCGTCCAGCACCACCATGACCTGGCGCTGGATGTTCGCCTGGCAATCCTGGTTGGCCCGTAGCCCGCTGTTCTGGTCCAGTTCCACTTCGCGGACCCAATCGCGTTCCGGGCCGGGCGGCAATTGATCCAGGGCGAAGAGCTCGGTGCGCCGCTCTGAGCACTGTGGCGCGGGTTGAGCGCCGGAGAGGGTGCAGACCTCACGGGTCACGAGGTTGGGCGGTTGCGGAAAAGGATGGGGCGGTGTGTTCTCCAGTGCCCGAACCATGAAATTGTGCCAGATGGGCGCTGCGCCGCTGGAGCCGGCCACAGAGTCCATGGGCGTATTGTCGTTGTTCCCAACCCAGACCCCGACGGCCAGATCGGGCGTGTAGCCGATCGTCCAGGAGTCGCGGTAGTCGTTGGTGGTGCCGGTTTTGGCCGCCACCGGGCGATCAGGTAGCTCCAGCAGACTGGGACAGTGGAAAACCAGACAGCGCGCCTGGGTGTCGGAGAGGATGCTGGTGAGCAGGTAGGCCAGCTGCCTGGAGACGGCCTGAGTGCCCTGCCGCGAACGGTTGTCTACCAGGATGTTGCCGTTGTTGTCCTCAATGTAAAGGATCGGCGTCGGCGGGAGGTAGACCCCCTGGTTGGCAAAGGTGGCGTAAGCGCCGGTCAGCTCCAGCGGTTTCATCTCGCCGCCGCCGAGCGTCAACGCCAGACCGTACAGGGGGCGCGTCTCGTAAGGGTAATCGGGGCACTCCAGCTGCGGCGTGACGATGGAGGTCGCGCCCAGCCGCTCGGCCATCGCCAGCAACCCATTCACGCCGACGTACTCCAGAGCCTTGACCGCCGGGATGTTGAGCGAGTTTGCCAGCGCAGTCCGGATGGAGACGGGGCCGCGAAACTGGCCGTCGTAGTTCACCGGCTGGTAGAGGTTGCCGGCAGTATCGGTGTAGGTGACTGGCAGGTCCCAGAGGATCGTCGCCGGCGTCCACCCCCGCTCAAAGGTCGCCAGGTAGGTGAGCGGTTTGATGGCGGAGCCGGGTTGGCGGCAGCGCAGGGTCACGTTGACCTGACCACCGATGGCCTCGTTGTAGAAATCGGCGCTGCCGACCATGGCCTGGATATAGCCAGTCGCCGGTTGGATGGCGACCAGGGCTCCGTTGCTGACGCTGCGCGGGGCCAGTTCGGCCACGCCTTTGGCGACCTCTTCCTGCGCGATCCGTTGGAAGTTGAGGTCCAGGGTCGTATGGATGCGCAACCCGCTCCCCCGATAGAGCACATCCGGGCCGAGATGCTCCTCCACCCACTGGCGGACGTAGAAGACGAAGTGGGGGGCCTCAATTTGTTCGCTGAAGGGGGAATGAAAGGGGTAGGCGGCGATTTCTGCGCTGGCCGCGGCCTGTTGTTCCGGTGTGATATAACCGGCTTCTACCATCAAGCCGAGCACGTCCCGCTGGCGTTTGAGTGCTGCGTCCAGCCCTCCCCCAAAGGGATCGTAGGTGGCCGGGGATTGCGGTAAACCGGCCAGAAACGAGGCCTGGGCTAACGTTAAATCACGCGCAGTGGTTTCAAAGTAGGTACGGGCCGCCGCATCAACTCCGTAAGAGAGACTACCGTAGTTGATGTTATTCAGATAAATCTCTAAGATTTCGTCCTTGGTGTAGCGGCGGTTCAATTCAGCAGCCAGGATGATCTCTTTGATTTTGCGGCGAGCACTTTGCTGGGTTCTTTCTTCTTCGCTGAGGAGCAGGTTACGCGCTACTTGCTGTGTGATGGTGCTGGCGCCGGAGACGACCTCGCGCTCGCGCAGGGCGTAATAGACGGCGCGGGCGATGGCGATGGGATCAAAGCCGGGGTGCTGGTAAAAATTGCGGTCCTCGGTGGCGATGGTTGCCTGGATTAAGTAGGGTGAAATCTGAGTCAGGGGCACGTAGGTGCGCCGGCCCCCGGTTGGATCCATGACCTCGTACAACAGAGAATTGTCGCTGGCGTAGATGCGGCTGCTGGCAAAGGTCAGCTCGCGGCTGCGCAGCTCGTCGGGCGAGGGCAGATCGGCCGCCAGCGAGAAATAGCCGGCTACCGCCGCCAGCAGGGCCAGGATAAAGAGCAAGACGGCCATCAAAACACCTCCGAGGAGCAGCGTGGTCCACGGGATGGACCGCCGGGGCGGGCCGCCGGCCGGAGGCGGGGGGCCGGCAACGGCGGGGCTAGCGGGCCCAGGCGGCGCGACGCGCCGCGTCGGCTCAAATGGCGTAGGGACCTGCCAGGTCGGCTCCGCTGCGGGAAGCCGCTGGGTCGGATCCGAGGGCCTTGGCACCCGCTGCGTTGGGTCAGAGGGTGTCGGGACCCGTTGGGTTGGGTCAGACGGCGTGGGAATCCGCTGCGTTGGGCCGCCGGGCCGGCGCGGCGGTGGCCCGCCCGTGGGCGGACGTTGCGGTTGATCAGGCATAAGTTATTTCCTCGCGTTATGTCAATCCAGGCTCAGCCGGGCTGGTAGACCGCTGTCGGCGTTCTATGGCCTTCACGGCAGAAACGTCCCGTGGCTGCACGAGCCTTATCCGGTTGATTACCGATAGCATTGTACTATAGAACCCGAAGATGAGAAACGCGGGTGTTCCCAGAGACGTTTCAGTTTCAGGCCATTCCTGCCAGTCTGGGACCAGGGCCTTTACCTGAGCACCGCTGGGGTCCTCCCTTGTTGCTGGCTTCCTCAGCGGCCTCACTGCCCATTGGCTAAGTCTGTTGTGGGCCACGGGCAATTTCTGTTTGAATTTTGCCACTGCCAGGTATAATAGGACCATTGCCTGGTTGCCGGGAGCGGCTGCCCAGGGACCGGAGTCGGAGGTGCGAAAAGGATCTATGATGGACCGACATGCATGGCTGATATGGCGTATGGGGACCTGGATGGTAATGGCCGCCCTTTGCGCTGCGTTGACCGGTTGCGCAACACCACCGACCGCTACACCGGCCGCGCACCCGGCGCTCACGCTGGAGTCTTGCCAGCTGACGCACCCTGGCCTGGCGCTGACTGTGCAGGCCCAGTGCGGCACGTTAACCGTGCCAGAGGATCGCGCCCATCCCAACGGGCGGCAGATCGCGCTCCATGTGGCGGTCGTCCCGGCAGTGAGCCGGACGCCCGCGCCCGATCCGCTCTTCATCCTGGCGGGCGGGCCGGGGCAGGCTGCGACCGAAGTCTACCCGGCCTTGGAGGAAGCCTTCGCGCAGTTGAACCAGGAGCGTGACGTCGTGCTGGTGGATCAGCGCGGCACGGGTAAATCTAACCCGCTGGAGTGCCATTTGCCGGAGGAAGAGGGCAATTTTGTAACTGATGAGGTGGTGATTGCCGCGCTCAAAGCTTGTCCCGCTCAACTGGATGCCGACCTGCGCTTTTACACCACCGAAATCGCCGTGCAGGACCTGGACGCGGTGCGGGCAGCGTTGGGGTATGAGCAGATCAACCTGTACGGGGCCTCCTATGGCACACGGGCCGGCCTGACTTATCTGCGGCTCTATCCAGAGCATGTGCGCACATTGGTCCTGGATGCGGTGGTCAGCCCGGAGTTTGTGATCTACAAAGAGACGGGGCAGGACGCCGACCGCGCCATGAGCTTGCTTTTTCAGCGCTGCCAGGCCGACGCCGCCTGCCAGACCGCCTTTCCTGACCTGCAAGCGGAGTTTGAAACGCTGTTGGAGCAGCTGACGGCCCAACCGCGGCCGGTCACCATGCCCAACCCAACTACCGGCCAGACGCTCCAGTTTACGATGACTCGCGAGATTTTTGTCTCGTTGCTCTTTCCTCAACTCTACACGCCGGAGATCAGCGCTCTGGTGCCGTTAGGCCTCCATACCGCTTACACCGAGGGCAACTTTGCCCCTTTGCTCGCTCAGGGGGCAGCCGCCGACGCCGGCATCTACCTGGGCCTTTTTTATGCCACGGCGTGTACCGAGGATGCGGCTTTTATTGACCCAACCGCAGTGGCTCAGACCGGGGATGAAAGCTACTTTGGCGATCGCTCGCGGACGTTCCGCGAGGTCTGCGCCGCCTGGCCCCAGGGGACACTCGCGCCGGACTTTCACCAGCCGGTGACCTCGGATAAGCCGGTCCTGTTGCTCTCCGGTGAGGCTGACCCCATCACGCCGCCGCAGTATGCCGAGCAGGCTGCCCAAACGCTGCCCAACAGTTTGCATTTGATTGCCAAAGGTATGGGGCACGGCCTGATGGGGCGCGGTTGCGTTTCAAACCTCGTCACCGACTTTGTCAAGGCCGGGACGGCACAAAGGCTGGACACGGCTTGCGTACAAAAGATCACCCCGCCGCCCTTCTTTGTGGATTTCACGGGGCCGCAGTCGTAGACGGCTCAACTATGAGGGAGTTACCAGTATGATCCAGGTGGATAATCTGCATAAAGCATTTGGGCCGGTGAAGGCACTACAAGGGGTCTCATTCAGCGCTGCCAATGGGCAGATCACCGGTTTGCTCGGGCCCAACGGGGCTGGAAAAACGACGACGCTGCGTGTGCTCTACACCTTGTTGACGCCGGACAGCGGCACAGCTACGGTGGACGGGTTGGACGTCCACACGCAGCGGATTGAGGTGCAGCGCCGGATCGGTGCGCTGCCCGACGCGCGCGGCGTCTACCCCCGGCTGACGGCGCGAGAGAACATCCGCTATTACGGCAACCTCCACGGCCTGCGCGGGGCAGAGCTGGAGCAACGAACCGAGGCTCTCATCCAGCTGCTGGATATGCAAGAGATCGCCGACCGCAAGACCGACGGTTTCTCCACCGGCGAGCGGCTCAAGGTCGCCATCGCGCGCGCCCTGATCCACGACCCGAAAAATGTCCTGCTGGATGAGCCGACCAATGGCCTGGACGTGATGAGTACGCGCGCCATGCGCGACGTCATCCGCCACCTGCGCGACAGGGGCCAGTGCGTGCTCTTTTCCAGCCATGTCATGCAGGAGGTCGCCGCGCTCTGCGACCGGATTGTGGTCATTGACCACGGGCGGGTGGTAGCCGACGGAACCCCCGACCAGCTGCGCACCAGCACCGGCCGGGAATCGTTGGAAGATGCCTTTGTCGCCATCATCGGCACGGAAGAGGGATTGGAACGATGAACCGAATCGCCGTCGTTTTCAAGAAAGAGGTCCTGGATAACCTGCGCGACCGGCGCTCGTTGACCAGTACGGTGCTCTATGCGCTGTTAGGACCGTTCATGATCTTGCTGATGATCGTGATCCTGGGCAACATTTTCAAAGAGGAGATCGAAAAACCGCTCTTGCTGCCGGTCTCCGGCGTGGAGCACGCCCCGGCCTTGGTCCAATTCCTGGAGCAGAACAACGTCATCATCCAGCCGGCCCCGGATGATCCCCAAACCGCGGTGCGGACTGGCGACGTGGAGGTGGTCCTGATCATCCCGGAGGATTACGGCGAGGCTTTCCGTCAGGGCCGGCCGGCGCGGGTGCAGCTGGTGGAAGACACGTCGCGGACCTCGGCCATGCCCTCCGCGGAGCGCGCGCGCGATTTACTACGGACTTACAGCAGCCAGATTGGCGGGCTGCGGCTGTTGGCGCGCGGGGTGGACCCGTCTATCACTTCCGCGTTGAGTCTGGAGCGCGTGGATGTCGCCACCCCGGAAAGCCAGTCGCTGATCTTCTTGAACATGCTCCCTTATTTTATGGTGATGGCGGTCTTCCTGGGCGGGACGGCGGTCATCATTGATACTACCGCCGGTGAACGGGAGCGGGGCTCCCTGGAGCCGTTGTTGATCAACCCGGTGCGACGCTGGGAGTTCGTCCTGGGGAAATTGCTGGCCTCCATCCCCTTTGCCATGGTGACTATTTTCATTTCGCTGGCCGGATTCTATGGGATTTTCAATTACGTCCCGGTGGAAAAGTTTATGGGGATGCGGCTCAGCATCAGTTTCTACACCGTCGGCAACATTTTCCTGCTCTGCCTGCCGATGATCTTCATGGCCGGCGCGTTGCAGATGATCATCGCCTCGTTCGCCCGCAGCTTCAAGGAAGCCCAGACTTACGTGAACTGGCTGCCTCTGGTGCCGGCATTGCCGGGGATCGCGCTGGCTTTCCTGCCGGTCAAACCGACCGTGTGGGCGATGTTGATTCCAACCTTTGGGCAACAGATGCTCTTCTTGCAGCTGATCCGGGGCGAGCTGACCAGCCCGCTGAACATTGCGGTTTCCACGATTGCCACCTTGATTCTGGCCGGGGTGCTGATCGTGGTGGCAATCCAGCTCTACAGCCGCGAACAGATCCTGTTCGGGAAAAAGTAAGGGGACTATGTCTTTCTTGCAGCTAATGCCTCAGTATCGGGACTACATCTGGGGAGGACATCGGCTCCGACCTACCGGCGAATTGACCGCTGAAGCCTGGGTTGTCTACGAGGCCGACCGCGTCGCCACCGGGCCGTGGGCCGGCCGTACCCTGGCCGAAGTGGCCGCCGCCGAAGGCGCGGCGCTGCTGGGCCAGCGTGCCGTGGCCCGTACCGGGACGCGCTTCCCGCTGCTCATCAAGTTGCTGGACGCGCAGGCCTGGCTCTCCCTTCAGGTGCATCCCAACGACGCGCAGGCGGTGCGCCTGGCCGGGCCGGACCAATTTGGCAAGACTGAGGCCTGGCACGTGTTGGAGGCCGCGCCCGGCGCTCAGCTGATCGCCGGGGTCCGCCCCGGGGTCACGGCGGCAGCTCTGGCGGCGGCCATCCGCTCTGGCACCGTTTTGGACTGCGTCCAGTTTCACACGATCAGCGCCGGTGATACCCTTCTTCTGCGGGCCGGGACCATCCACGCGCTGGGACCCGGTGTTCTGCTCTACGAAGTGCAGCAAACCTCCGATCTGACCTATCGGGTCTTTGACTGGAACCGCCCGGCGACGCCACAGCGCCCGCTGCACATTGAACAATCCCTGGCGGTGATAGACCCGACCATCGTCGTAGCGCCGGCGCCGCCGCCGCCGCTTGGTGACGGCGAGCGGGCCATTTTGATCACCGGTGACTACTTCACGTTAGCCCTCCTGGTTGCCGCAACCCGGCCGGTGGCGTTGGACACACGCAGCGAGTCGTTTCACGCGCTCACCGTCATTGAGGGGGAAGCGGAGCTGGCCGCCCAGGATGAACGCATCTCCCTGCGCCGCTTTGAAACGGTGGTCGTTCCGGCGGCCGCTGGCGCGTACTGGCTCCTGCCGCATGGTCCTTGCCGGGTGTTGCAGGCCGGTGTCACTGTTTGAAGTGGCGGTGCCGGGGAATAGCCGGGGGATAAGAATTTCTGTCGATTCTTTGACTAAATAACTGAGCACCTAAAAACTCATTGACTACCTTCAGGGAGGTTCCTCATGTTTTATGATCTGCCCTTAGACCAATTGCACACTTACTGCCCGCCGCGCGACGAACCCGCCGATTTTGACGCCTTTTGGGCTGCGACGTTGGCGGAGGCGCGCCAGTTTCCCCTGCAGGCCGAGTTCAGGCCGGTGGATTTTGGCTTGCGCCAGGTGGAGGTTCTGGATGTGACCTTCCACGGCTACGGGGGACAATCCATCAAGGGGTGGCTGTTGCTGCCGCACGGCGCGGCGGCCCCGCTGCCCTGTGTGGTGGAGTACATCGGCTACGGGGGGGGGCGCTCGCTCCCTTACGATCATCTGTTGTGGAGCAACGCGGGCTACGCGCACCTGGTCATGGACACGCGCGGACAGGGGAGCGTCTGGTCGCCCGGCGACACGCCCGATCTGGAGCCGGAGGGCGGCAATCCCCAGCAGCCCGGCTTTATGACGCGCGGCGTGCTCAACCCACGGACTTACTACTACCGCCGTCTCTTCACCGACGCCGTTCGGGCGGTGGAAGCAGCGCGCGCCCATCCCCTGGTGGACAGCCGCCGCGTCGCCGTCACCGGCGGCAGCCAGGGCGGCGGTATAGCCCTTGCCGTCAGCGGCCTTGTCCCCGATCTCGTCGCTGCTCTGCCCGATGTGCCGTTCCTGTGCCACATGCGGGTCGCTACCGAAATCACCGACGCGGATCCCTACAACGAGCTGGCGCGCTTCTGCCAGGTCCACCGCGACAAAGTGGAGACCGTCTTTGCCACCCTCCAATATTTTGACGGGCTCAACTTTGCCACCCGTGCACACTGCCCGGCGCTTTTTTCCGTCGGGCTGATGGACGAGATCTGCCCACCGCGCACCGTTTTTGCCGCCTACAACCATTTCGCCGGCCCGAAGCAAATCCGGGTGTGGGCGTACAACCATCACGAGGGCGGGGGGATCTATCAGGTCGCCGAAAAAGTCCGCTTTTTGCAGGCGCTGTGAGATCTCCAGTGAATACTGCCCCCAAACAGGCCCGGTTCAAATCCACCGGTTGCCTCAACGGCGCGATCTTTGAAACTTAAGGTGTTAAGGTGGTGGAATGTCATTCCTTACACGGATCAGGCGATCTTCACGTGAATTGACCTTGTTTGCCGGGGCGTCATTAGCTCTGGGCACTGCTACCAGCATCATGGATTCCACCTTTAACAATTTCCTCAATGAGACGTTTTCCCTCTCCGGTTTCCAACGCTCCTTTCTGGAATTTCCCCGCGAATTGCCGGGCTTCCTGGTGGTCTTTGTTTCCGCGCTGCTCTGGTTCCTGTGCAGCCGGAGGTTAGGGGGCGTCGCTATGTTGTTGGGCGCGGCCGGGGCATTGCTGGTCGGCTTTGCCTCCTCCAGTTATGCCGTCATGGTGATCTGGCTGTTTATCTACAGTATGGGCCAGCATATCTTCTTGCCGTTATCCTCTACCATCGGCATGGAACTGGCCCATGAGGGGCAGGCCGGCCGGCGGTTGGGGCAGCTCAATGCGGTGCGGAACTTCGCCACCATCCTGGGCAGCTTCCTGGTCTTTGTGGGATTCAAATATCTGGGCTTCACATTCCAGCACACCTTTGCCCTGGCGGCCATCGCTTTGGTAGTGGCCGCCATCCTGATGTTTTCCATGACGCCGGAGAAGAAAAACGCGCCCAGAACATACCTGCAATTGCACCGGGAATATCGCCTGTATTATCTCCTGGCCGTTTTGGCCGGTTCACGCAAGCAGATCTTTCTGACGTTTGCGCCCTGGGTCCTGGTCACGGTTTTTAAACAGCCGACCCAGCTCATCGCCACGTTGATGACTATAGGGGGCATCATCGGCATCCTTTTCCAGCCCTTCCTGGGGCGGATGGTGGATCGGTTGGGTGAACGGACCGTTCTGGCCGGGGAGGCGGTGCTGCTGGTCTTCGTTTGCTTGGGGTATGGGTTCAGCCGATTTGTCTTTCCGGCTCAGGCCGCATTTTGGATCACGTGCGCCTGCTATCTCCTGGATCAGATGTTGATGTCGGTGGGGATGGCACGTTCCACCTACATGAAGAAGACCGCGCTGGACCCCGCTCATGTGCAACCGGCGCTGACCGCCGGGGTGACGATTGATCACGTCTTCTCCATCACCACGGCGCTGGTGGGGGGCGTGATCTGGAATACCTGGGGCTACCAGTACGTCTTCTTACTGGGGGTAGCCATCGCGCTGGTCAATTTTGGCGTGGCCTTACAGGTGCGGATCCCTAAGGCGGAAACCAACCCGCAATGGGTGCAGGCTTGAGCTACCAGAGATCATCTGCCCCCCTGGCATCCTCGGTGGGCTTGGCGCTTTGGGCAGGAAATTCAATAATCCGCGAGCGAAAATCAAAATAGTCCAACATAGAGATGCAGAAGTCTGGTTGTGATGTGCAAAACGATTGACAGGCCCGCCATTTACCGATATACTAAGTAAGTAGCGTTATCCCAGAGGCCCTCCTGTTCGTCCCAACCTCGGGCCTCAGAGCGTCATAAGCCAAACCTCGGGAGGAAGCACCATGACAAAAACAGTAGTCATTGTGGGCGCGCTGGACACCAAAGGCCAGGAGTTCGCCTTCGTTAAGGCCCTGATTGAGGCCGCCGGCGTTAAAACATTGGTAGTGGATTTTGGAGTTCTCGGCGCGCCTGCCTTTGAGCCGGATATCCAGCGCGAGGTGGTGGCGGCGGCCGGCGGCGGCCATTGGGCCGACCTGGCCTCGGGCGAGCACAAGGACGAAGCGATGAAAGTGATGGCGCGTGGGCTCGCCGCCGTCGTCCGGCAGCTCTACGACGAGGGCCGGCTGGACGGGATTCTGGGGATGGGCGGCTCCGGCGGAACCTCCATCGCTACGACGGCGATGCGCGCGTTGCCGGTCGGCGTCCCTAAGGTGATGGTCTCCACGGTCGGCGGCGGTGACGTCAGCGCCTATGCCGGCACCAAGGACATCACCTTCATGCCTTCCATTGTGGACGTGGCCGGGATCAACAGCATCAGCCGGCGCATTTACGCCAACGCGGCCGGCGCGATTGCCGGCATGGTTCAGATGGCCGTGCCGGCAGAGACTGCGGTGAAGCCGCTGATTACCGCTTCCATGTTCGGTAACACGACCAGGTGTGTGGACCGGGCGCGCGCGGCGTTGGAGGCGGCCGGCTACGAGGTGCTTGTCTTCCATGCCACTGGCACCGGCGGCCGGACGATGGAGAGCCTGATCGCCGACGGCTATATCGTCGCCTCGCTGGACATCACCACCACGGAGCTGGCCGATGAGGTCTGCGGCGGTGTGCTGAGCGCCGGGCCGGAGCGGATGCTCGCGGCGGCGCGGGCCGGCATCCCGACTGTTCTCGTCCCTGGCTGCGTGGATATGTGCAACTTCTGGGCCGTAGAGACGGTGCCCGAGAAGTATCGCCAGCGCCTGCTCTACCAGTGGAATCCCAATGTGACGTTGATGCGCACCAACGTGGAAGAGAACATCCAGATGGGGCGGATGATCGCTCACGCGGCTAACGAATCGCAGGGGCCGGTCGTGGTGCTGATCCCGCTCCGGGGAGTTTCTATGTTGGATAGCCCGGGCGGTATGTTTTGGGACCCGGAGGCCGACGGGGCTTGCTTCCGGGCGATCAAGGAAAACCTCCGGCCTGGGATCCCCTACCTGGAGTTGGAGGCCAACATCAACGACCCGGAGTTCGCGGACCGGGCTGCGGCGTTATTGTTGGAGCTGCTCAAGAAGGCGTGAGACGTGAGACGTGAAACGTCAACGGCAAACGTTAAGCTCCCTCCGGGACAAGCTGGCGTTTGGCATTTGATCTTTTAACTAAACTCAAGTTGCCATCCGCACCGCCAGGAGGCCACGGACGACTGACTACA
Source organism: uncultured Anaerolineales bacterium (assembly GCA_964437445.1). Classification (GTDB taxonomy): domain Bacteria; phylum Chloroflexota; class Anaerolineae; order B4-G1; family SLSP01; genus CAYTGR01. The sequence continues at coordinate 16,775 of CAYTGR010000054.1, forward strand.
GGCCACCAGCGGTTAAAAAAGGGCGGTCGGCGGTCTGTGGCCCAAAGAGAAAATGTCCTTGCCAACGAAAGATAGCAACTTGGGTTAACCATTCAGGGCAGGAGGCAAAAATGGCATTCATCACTCGGGACGAAGCATTGCAAGCGCTGCGGGCGCAGGTTGCGGCCGGCAAGCCGATTGTCGGCTGCGGGGCCGGCACCGGCATCTCGGCCAAGTTCGCCGAGGCGGGCGGGGCCGATCTCATCATCATCTACAACTCCGGGCGCTACCGGATGGCCGGACGCGGCTCCTTAGCCGGCCTGCTCCCCTACGGTGACGCCAACGGGATCGTCGTGGAGATGGCGGCGGAGGTGTTGCCCATCGTCAAGAAGACGCCGGTGCTCGCCGGTGTATGTGGGACCGATCCTTTCCGGTTAATGCCGGTTTTCCTGAAGCAACTCAAAGAGATGGGCTTCACCGGCGTACAGAACTTCCCCACCGTCGGGCTGATTGACGGTAACTTCCGCGCCAACCTGGAAGCGACCGGCATGGGGTACGATAAGGAGATTGAGACGATTGCCTTAGCGCACAAGCTGGACCTGCTCACCACGCCTTACGTTTTTGATACCGACCAGGCGAAGGCGATGGCCAGGGCCGGGGCGGATCTGCTGGTTGCTCATGTGGGGCTGACCACGGCCGGCTCCATCGGCGCAGGGGTTGCGCTGACGTTAGACGAGGCCATCGCGCGCGTGCTGGAGATCGCCGCCGCCGGACGCAGCGTCGTCCCCGACTTGATGGTGATCTGCCATGGCGGCCCGTTTGACGAACCGGAGAGCGTCGGGATGGCGTTGCCGCGAATGCCGGGGATTGCGGGCTTCTTTGGCGCTTCCAGCATTGAGCGGCTGCCGACCGAGCGCGCTATCACCGCGCAGGTCAAGGCGTTCAAAAACCTGCCGCTGGCGTAACCCCAGACGTAAAACGTGAAACGTGAAACGTGAAATTAGCATCACGTTTTACGTTTCACGTTTCATTAACTGCACCGCACTATACCACTTAACCTACTTTTGCCCCAACAGCGTGAGGAAGTGGATCACCGTTTCAATCCCCCGGTAGAAATTCGGCAGGTAGATTTTCTCATTGGGAGAGTGCAACCGGTCGTCGGGCAGGCCGAAACCCATCAGGATGGTCTCAATCCCTAACTCGCGCCGGAAGGTGGTGACCACCGGGATGGAACCGCCCTCGCGCATAAAGACCGGCTCTTTGCCGAAGCCGCGCGCGTAGGCCTGGAAGGCGGCCTGCATCGCCGGACTGTCGCGCCGGACGACCGCCCACTCGCCGCCGTGCAGATCGCGCACCGTCACCGTGACCGCCGGTGGGGCGATCCGCTGTAAATAATCCCCGACCAGCCGGGTAATTTCGCTTGGGTCCTGGTTGGGCACTAACCGCATGGAAATTTTGGCAGTGGCCCGGCTGGGCAACACCGTCTTCGCGCCCGGCTCAATGTAGCCGCCCCAAATGCCGTTCACGTCCAGGGTAGGGCGGGCGGTGGTGCGCTCCATGATCGTGTACTCCGGCTCGCCCCAATCGGTCTTGACGCCGGCCTCTTCCAGCCACGTTGCCCGTTCAAACGGGATCCTGGCCAGCTCGGCGCGCTCTTCCGGCGTCAGCGGGAGCACCTGGTCGTAGAAGCCGGGGACGAGGATGCGCCCCTGTGCATCCTGCAGCTGCGCGATCATCGCGCAGAGGGTATTCAGTGGGTTCTGGACCGCGCCGCCGTAGATGCCGGAGTGCAGGTCGTGGTCGGGACCGGTGACCTCCACCTCCAGGTAGGCCAGCCCGCGCAGCGTGCAGACGATGGCCGGGATCTCTTTGCCCAAAATGTGCGTGTCGGAGATCAACGCCACGTCGGCGGCCAGCAGGTCGCGGTGCTCATGGACGAAGGGAGCAAAACTAGGACTGCCGATCTCCTCTTCGCCCTCAAAGAGGCATTTGATATTGACCGGTGGCGCGCCGGCGGTCGCTTTGAAAGCCTCCACGGCTTTGACGTGGAGGAATGTCTGGCCCTTGTCATCGGAAGCGCCGCGCGCCACCAGGTCGTCGCCCACCACTGTCGGTTCAAAGGGCGGCGTCTGCCAGAGTTCCAGGGGATCGGGCGGCTGCACGTCATAATGGCCGTAGATCAGCACCGTGGGCGCAGTCGGCCCGGCGGCGAGCCACTCGGCGTAGACCATGGGGTGATGGGGCGTTGGCATCACCTTGGCGGTGGGGAAGCCGGCGGCCAGCAGCGCCTCGCGCAACCAGCCGGCGGCGCGCGCTATGTCGGCCTGGTGGGCGGATTGGGTGCTGACGCTGGGGATGCGCAGGAACTCCTGTAACTCCTGAAGAAAGCGGGCCTGGTTGGCGCGAGCATATTCTATAGCCTGCATGATTTCCCTGCTTTGTATTGAGATGTTTGACCGTGCTATCGTATCACAAAGGTGTGAAGAGGCAAGTGAGTTCAAGGCCACCGCTCACGGCCCCGGCCGCCAATCTACCGGCGAGCGCGGGACGAGCTCCAGCTGATCTTTGTAGACCTCCACAACGCCAACCACTTCTATCATCATTCCGGCCGCCGGGGGCTGCGCCAAAGCCTCAGCCACATTGGACCAGAGGATCACCAGCATTGTGCCGGTGCCATCATCCAGTGGAACCCGGATCCCGGCGGAGAAAGGTTGAGGCTCTCCCAAGACGCCCCGCAGGCGCACGACCTGGCCGGCGTTGGCCGCCGAGAGCGCCGAGACCTGCACCCAGGGCGGCGGCGGGGCCGCTACCTGCACTTTCACATCGCGCGCCCGGCCCGGTATCAGCTCCAACGCCCCTTGATAGACCTGGAGCTCGCCGGTCACGGCGACCTCGGCTCCCACATCCAGCGCAGCGGGTTCCTTCAAGCCGGTGTAAGTGTCCATCCATAGCAAAACAAGCAGCTGACCGGTGCCATCATCCACAGTGGCTTTGACCCCGCCCTTGAAGCCCTCTAACGCAACCACCCGCCCTTGCACCGTGAGGGTTTGTCCGACGGCCTCGGCGGTTAACCGGCTGATGGCGATGTAAGCGGGAGTAGGGGTGGCGGTGGGGGTTGGGGTGGGCGTGGGAGTAGAAGTGGGTGCCGGTGTGGCGGTCTCGCCGGGCCGGGTCGGCGCCGGCGTCGGCGTGGCGCTGGGAATTGCCGTGGCCGTCGGCGTGGCGGTGGCGGGCTCGCCCATCACGAGGTCGGCGGTGGAGGCCGGCACCAGCTGCGGTGTCTCTTTGTAGAGGCTGACCACCCCGGCTACAGTCATGATCTGGCCTTTGGTGAAAGAAGGCAACGGCCCGGTCAGGGCAATGGTGGTCTCGTTTATGGCCACGGTGATCTCGCCGGTTTCATCCTCCACGTCAATGAGCCAAAGCCCTTTGTACGGTTGGAAATAGTCGCGCACGGTGCCGGTCACGCGCACCCGCCGGCCGGTGTCACCCGCCGTCACGTCGCCGATGGCGACGTCTATCGGCGTCGGCCGGCTGAGCGTGAAATGTTCAGGGGCATTGATGGTGAGGGAGGTCATATCTTCTCTAATTCGCAGCGTCCCGGCCACGGTGACCTGGTCACCCAGTGCCGGCACCTGACCGGCGGCCAGCAGCGCTTGGATTACAGCGCGGTAAGCGGTCACGTGAACTTCCCCGGTGCCATCGTCCACCCAGAAGGCGAGGTAGCCGCCTTCGGGGTCATAGGTCACTGCGCGTGAAATTTGCCCTTGAACCTGGACGTAGGCCATGTTCATGGAACCCTGCGCCTCGGCCGCGGTAAGGGTGGGAATACGAGCCTGGCGCGCGATCCACCAGAGCGCCAGCAACCCGACCGTCGCCAGCAGCACCGCCGCGAGTTTGACGGCTCGCAGCGTCAGGCGCGGCCGGAGCCGGGCCCCGCAGTAGGGGCAGGTCTCATAGGGGCCGACAAAGCGTCCACAGCTAGGGCAGCGGGCCTGTTCCGAAGCGGTCGCCGTAGACGCTGGTTCGCTCACTTTTGTCCCCTTCCTGGGCCTCAGGATTCACGGGGAGCCGCGGCCGGCGGCTGACATTCCCACGTCATTTCGTACTGCCGTTGCCAGGTCCGATAGCCCAGCTGGGTGAAGACCGGGAAGAGCGGATCGTCGGTGGGGAGGTTGATCAGATAGCCCCCCAGGTCGGGCCGCAGCTGGTGCAGCGCCCGGAGCAGCAGCCGGGCTGCTTCCAGCCGGGCCGGATAAGCAGGGGAAAGCGCCAGGTCGTAAATCAATTGATAGCGGCGTTGCGTTTGATAGAGCAGGTAGCCGATCAGCTGATGGTTATCCCAAAGGCCCAGCCCGGCCATAAAGGGGAGACGGTGGTTCAAAGTGGGGAGTTCACGTTGCCAGGGCAACGCCACATCGTGGAAAAGGGCGTAATGCTCCACTAATACGGCCGGGAGCGTCACCCGGATCGGCTCCGGCAATGGCGCGTAGGCGGTGCTGCCCGCTTCCAACATAATCACCGTCAGCTCTCGCCGGTGGTTGAACCCCAACTCGTGGTACAGGTTCAAGGCCACCCGGTTCTGCGTCAACACTTCCAGAGTCAGCGTTTGCAGCCCCAAGGTCTGGGCTGTGGCTTGCAGGTGGCGCATCATTTGCCGTGCGATACCCCGCCGCCGCCATTGCGGCAACACGCCAACGCCGCTGATCCAACCCCGGTTGTCGCGCTTGGAGAGTAAGGCCAGCCCAATCGGTTCGCCAGATGCCAGAGCTACTACCGAGATATTCAAATCAATGTCTTCTTCTATGCATTGCCGGACAAATTGTTCCTGCTCAATCCAGACCGGGATCATGTAGTCGGCATAGGCCTGGTTGATGAGAAACGCCAATTTCTCGCTGGGCAGCTCGGCCGCGGGCACCAGGGTGAACGATATGGTATCCATACGCTCTTACTCCTCGATCGTTATCATAACACCACCGGCACGAAACGCAACCTCCACGGCGTCAAAACCGGTTTTGCTATTTTAGTCCGGCGTGCTAAACTATGGGACATGAGGGAACACTGGGGTTTCGGCCGGGCAGTCTGGTTACTGTGGGGGGCGTTGACGATAGGGTTGGTCGCTTGTGGGGTCTATCCGACTTCCCTGCTGCGCCCGAACGGGATCACCGTTGCGCCGGACGGCACCCTTTATGTGATGGATCGGGGGCACTACCGCGTGGTGCAGCTCACCGCTACGGGCCAGCTCCTGGATGCTTTTGGCCAATTGGGAACCGGGGCCGACGATCTCTATTCGGCCTGGGATGTGGCGGTGGATGCAGCGGGCCAGCGTTACGTCTGCAACAGGATTTTCAATATGGAAGGGGAGTGGATCCAGGATGGGATCAAGGTTTTCTCCCCGACCGGGCATCAGGTGCAGGAGATAGGAAGACAGAGTTACACAGAAGAGACTGCTATGAATCACAATGCTCCCACGGGGCTGGCTGTAGATGAAGCCGGGCGGGTCTACGTGGCCGATCTGGGAGCCAACGCGGTGCGGGTGTTTGACCCTCAGGGGCGGCTGCTCACCCGTTTTTTTGGCGTCTATGGGGCTGCGGCGGGCGAGTTCCGCGACCTGGCGGATGTGGCCGTTGATTCTGAGCGCGGGTTGCTCTATGCGGTAGATAGCATCAACGGCCGTTTGCAACAGTTCACGCTCTCACTGGATGCGAACGGCGTGCCCACCGTGACGGTACGGTTGGTCATGGGGGAGTACGGCCGGGAACCGGGACAGTTCTCGTACCCTCAGTCGGTAGCGGTGGATCCGAGCTCCGGCCGGGTCTACGTCGCCGACATGGGAAACCAGCGGATCCAGGCCTTTGATGTGGAGGGGGCCTATCTCGCCGCATACCGGCCTGCCGGGGTGCATCTCTGGCAGGTGATGGGGGTGGCGGTGGGGGCCGACGGGACGCTCTACGCCACCGATGCGTTGAACAATCTGATCTGGGCCTTTGACCCGGGCGGAGGACCCCCGCGCCGGATTGAACCACACCCGTAAATTTTGCTACGAATGGAGCGACCATGACGGAATCCTTTTTACCCGAGTTGGAAGCGCGTTTCCTGCGCTATGTGCAAATTGATACTCAGAGTGACGAAGCGTCGCTGGCGGTGCCCAGCACGGCCAAACAGTATGACCTGTTCCGGCTCCTGGAACGTGAACTGCGGGAAATGGGGGCCCAGGACGTGACGTTGACCGATTACGCCTGCCTGCTGGCGACAATTCCGGCGACGGTGCCGGCCGTCACGCTGCCGACCGTGGCTTTTCTGGCGCACGTGGACACCGCCCCGGCCTTCAACGGGACCGGCGTGAAGCCGCTCGTCCATCGGGCCTACGATGGCGCCCCCATCGTCCTGCCGGATGATCCGCGCCAGGTGCTCAATGCCACCACCTGCCCTGAGCTGGCCGGCAAACTGGGGCACGACATCGTCACCGCCAGCGGGACAACCTTGCTGGGCGGCGATGACAAGGCCGGGATTGCCATCCTCATGACCCTGGCGGCGCATCTACTGAGCCATCCAGAAATCCCCCACGGCCCGCTCCGGCTCTGTTTCACGCCGGATGAGGAAGTCGGGCGGGGGGTGGCTCACCTGCGGCTGGAGGATCTGGCGGCGGACGTGGCCTACACGTTGGATGGCGGGCCGTCAGGCGAGGTCAACTACGAGACCTTCTCGGCGGATAAGGCGGTGGTGACCATTGCCGGGGTTTCCACTCATACCGGCACGGCCAGGGGAAAACTGGTCAACGCGCTGCAGCTGGCCGCCCAGCTGATCTTGTTCCTGCCCCAGGCCACCCGCACTCCAGAGACGACCGACGGCCGGGAGGGTTTCATCCACCTCTACAAGCTCAACGGCACCGCCGCGGTGGCCGAACTGCACTTCATCCTGCGCGATTTTGAACTGGACGGCTTGCAGGCCCACGGTGATTTGCTGCGCGCGGCGGCCACAGCGTTACAGGCGGGCGAGCCGCGCGCCAAAGTGGAATGCACTATCACGCCCCAATATCGCAACATGCGTTACTGGCTGGAGCAAGAGATGCGGCCGGTTGAACTGGCGCTGGAGGCGGTCCGCCAGCTGGGGATTACACCGGTGATCAAGCCCGTCCGTGGGGGGACCGACGGCTCGCGCCTGACGGAGCGTGGGCTGCCGACGCCGAATCTGTTTGTCGGGGCCTACAACGCGCACGGCCCCCTGGAGTGGGTCAGCTTGCAAGAGATGGCGCAGGCTACCCAGGTTTGCCTGAACCTGGCCGTAGCGTGGGGGGCGCAGTCCCAATAGGCAGTTAGTAGATAGACAAGGGGGGCCTATGCGCCCCCCTTAGAAATTGTTTAGCGGCTGGGGCTGTTCGGCGCACCGGGGCTGGGCGGCCAGTCGGAATGCCAGACCCCCGCGTCGTCGCGGCTCCAGCTGGCATCCGGCGCTAAGGGGGTAAAGGTCCTCTCGTCGTTGAGCACGTTGGACGGCGTCCATAACCGCAGCCGCCCCCCTGCACCCAGCGGCAATCCGGTCTGGGCGCTGTAGAGTACCACAAAGCCACCGGGTTGTATTGTCATTCCGGCCGGGAGCGTGTAACGGGGGGCGAATTGATCGGCCAGCTCCAGGGCCCAGCCTCCCAGCGTCAACGCGGTGCTTCCCTGGTTGTACAACTCTATCCAGGCATCCCCGTCGTTCACCTGACCGTCGGCGTTCCAGTCGCGCGCGCCGGCCACCGGCAGGATCTCGTTGATCCGCACATCCGGCGGCGGTGAGACCGTCGGCGTGGCGGTGGGGGTTGGGGTGGGCGTAGATGTCGGCGTGGCGGTGGGCGTCGCGGTGGGAGTTGGCGTGAGCGTTGGCGTGGGGGAATGGGTGGGGGTCGGCGCGGGTGTCCGGGTCGGGGTGGGGGTAGGCAGGTCACCCACGCGATTAATCCCGACTTTGAGCAGGGCGTTACCGCTCCCCTCGTAATATTCCACCACGACCGCGTGTGTCCCGGCGACCAGCGGCACGTTGACCTGATAGGTCGTGGCCCCGTTGCTGGTGTGCCACTCGTTCAACACCAGCACGTTATCCACGGCGATGCGGATCCCGTCGTCGGCGTTGGCCGAGAAGCGGTAGACGCCGGCGGTTAGATTCAAGGCCCGGCTCCAGCGGGCGGCGAAGCTATCGGCGGGCAGTCCTGGAGCCGGCGCGCCCGTGCCCCAGTTGAAATCCAGCGTTTTGTCGTTGCGCACCAGCACCGGCGCGCCTGTGAAGTTCGGGTTGGACCAGTATTCACCTTTCCAATCCGGGAAGGTGGGCGTGATTTTTTCCCACCAGAGGCGCAGGCGCGCCTGACCGCCGCTGTCGTAGTATTCCACCTTGAGAGGATGCTGGCCGGTGGTGAGGGCCAGGTCGGCTGTGAGCTCGCGCTCTGGACCGTCGTACCACTCGTTGATCAGCAGCTGGTCATCCACCCACAGCCGCGCTCCGTCGTCCATCACCAGGTGGAAGCGGTAGGTGGCCGCCTCAAAGGTGGCCGACCGCGTCCAGCGCGCCGAGAAGTTATCGGGGGGCAGCACTGGGTCTGGGGCGCCGGTTCCCCAGCTGAAATCCAGCGTGGCATCGTTGCGGATCAGGACCGGGTTGCCGCTCAGGGTCCGGTTGGCCCAATAGACGCCCTTCCAATCCGGGAAGCTGGTCCCCTTTTCCCAGCGCAGCTGCATGACAGCGTTGAGGGTCGCCTCAAAGTATTCTACTTGCACTGTGTGTGTACCGGCGGTGAGCGGCACGTCCACGACGAGCTCGCGCTGGGCCCCGCTGCGCCATTCATTGAGGATCAGATTGCCGTCCACGTAGAGCCGCACTCCGTCGTCCACGACGAGGCGGAAGCGGTAAAGCGTCCCCTCAAAGGTGAGCGTGCGCGTCCAGCGCACTGAGAAATTGTCGGCCGGCAGGGTGGACGCCGGCGCGTTGGTCCCCCAGACGAAGTCAATCGCCACGTCGTTGCGTACCAAAACCGGATTACCGGACAGCGTTGGGTTGTTGTAATATTCGCCCCGCCACTGGGGGTAGTCGCCAGGACGATCCCACCAGAAGCGCAGTACGGCGTCGCCCAGCGCCTCGTAATATTCCACGCGCAGCGCATGGGGGCCGGCAGCGAGTGTACGGTCCACCGCGTAGAGTGTTCCGCTGGCGTCATGCCACTGGTCAATGATCAGGTCGCCGTCTACCCAGACCCGCACCCCATCATCGCTGCTGGCGTAGAAGCGGTACGTTCCGGCCACGAAGGTCACCGTGCGTGTCCAGCGGGCGGCAAAGTAATCAGCCGGCAGGCCGGGCGCTGGTGCCCCTGCCCCCCAACGGAAGGCGAGCTCGGCGTCATTGCGTACCAGCGCCGGTGCGCCGGCCAGGTCGCGGTTGCCGTAATATTCACCGCGCCAGCCGGTGAAGGCCGGTGTGGGTGAAGCGGTGGGCGTGGGGGTGCGCGTCGGCGGTCGCCGGGTGGGGGTCGCCGTGGGCGGGAGCGGCGTGGGGGTGGGGGTGGCCGTAGCCGACGGCAGAGGCGTCGGGGTGAGAGACGGCAGCACGGTGGGGGGAACCGTTGCTGTGGGCGCGATCGGTTTGACGTTCAGCACGACCGTGGCCTGGGCCGCCGGGGTACTCCCTTTGATCATGACCTGCGTCAGGCCGCTCCAGGGCGGTTCTTGCGGGTAGGTGAACGAGGTGGCAAACGTCCCGTCGTCTTTGACCGTGACCGTGGTCAGAGCGGGACCTTCCTGGCTGGCAGTGGGGTCGGCCAGCCGCAGCGTGACGAGCGCGCCGGGTTCCCATTGCCGCCCGATGACGGTAATGAGCATCCCCGGCTCCCCCTGAGTGGGTACCGTCACCAACACCGGGCCGGTGGGGGTCGGGGTCGGGCGGACGAGCTGGCCGGCGCTGCGCACTACCACGATCAACAAGATGGCAGCGGCGGCCAGGCCTACCAGTAGCAGGCCGGCGGCAATGATGATCCCCCAGGGGAAGCCGCCGAGTTGTGATTTGGGCCTTGGCGATACCATAGACTACCTCCAACCACTGGTTGAACCACAGACGACAAACCACCGGCCACCCATCAGTCAAAACGTGGTCGGTGACCCGTGGTCGGTGGTCGTCAAAACCAGTCCTTCTGAATTTATCATAATAGACGCTGCCAGACGGTGTCAAGTTCCATCTCCGTAAAGGGTGCGTTTCAATGTCTGATTTGTCTGATTGCCCATTGACAAATCTCTTGTTTGTGGTATTCTTGTTGTAGACTGGTATGCAGTACAAACCTGTCTGTAAAGAAAGGGGACACCATGGGTTCCGATTTGGATCGCTTGATGCAGCGGCCTTACCGCTACTGGTACGAAGATGGTATTGCGGAGCTGGTCACAGGGATATTGCTGAGCTTATTGGCGCTCTTTTATTACCTGGATACCCGCCTGGTGATGAGTGGGCCGTTGGGAATTGCGGGGCATCTGGTCCTGGTAGCGTTCATCGTGGGATTGTTTATCTCCTCGCGCTGGTGGATCAACAAAGTTAAGCAATGGATTACCTACCCGCGCACGGGCTATGTGGCTTACCGCCGGCCTCAAGGTTGGCAACGCTGGCGGCGGCTGTTGTTGGCGATGCTGGTCGGGGCCATGGTCGGGGGGGCCACAGCGCTGGCTTCATTGCCGGTGTACTGGTCGCCGGTGCTGGTGGGACTGGCCTTCAGCGGCACCTTTCTCTACCAGGCCTGGCGGGTGGGTGTGCTCCGTCTCTACACTCTGGCATTGGTGGCCCTGGGCGCCGGGATCGTTGTGGGGATCAGCGGACTCACCGCTATGATGGCTAATGCGGCTTTCTTTGGTTTCCTGGGGCTGTGCCTGGGCATCTCTGGCGGGGTGACGTTAGCACGCTATTTGCACTCCACGCCGGCACCTGACCCGGCAGGGGAGGAATGACCGTGGCTGAGGGACTGCGCGAGTTGACCGCGTTGGACCGGGTGATTCACGAGCCGGCGCGGCTGGTCATTGTCACGCTGCTTTACGCCGTGGAAAGCGCCGATTTCATCTACCTGCTGCGCGAGACCGGGCTGACCAAAGGGAATCTCTCGTCGCATCTGGTGAAGTTGGAGGAAGCCGGCTACGTGGCGATTGAGAAGGGGTATCGCGGCAAAATTCCGCAGACAACCTGCCGGTTGACTGAGGCAGGACGGGAGGCGTTCCGGTTGTACCGCGAGCAGCTCAAGCGAGCAGTAGCGCGGTTGCCGGAGTAGCTGGAGAGCGAGGGGACTGGGGTGATGGCAGCGGATTCCCGGAGCCCAATCCCTTTCCCGCAACATTTTGGGGAGGAAACGATGGAGATCGCACTGAGAACCGAATCTTTGACCCGTGATTTTGCCAACGTGCGGGCGGTGGACGCCCTGACGTTGGAGATCCCGCGCGGGGTGGTCTTTGGCTTCCTGGGGCCGAACGGCGCTGGCAAGACCACGACGATCCGCCTGTTGTTGGGGCTGCTGGAGCCGACCGCCGGTCGCGCCGAGGTATTGGGCTATGACACGCGCACCCAGGCCGACGCCATCCGCGCGCAGACCGGTGCCCTGCTGGAGCACAACGGTCTCTACGAGCGGCTGACCGCGGAGGACAACCTGGAGTTCTACGGGCGCATTGCGCGGCTGCCCGCCGCCGAGCGGCAGGCACGTATTCGCGAGCTGCTGACTCACCTGGGGGTGTGGGAGCGGCGGAAGGAGCTCGTCGGGACCTGGAGCCGCGGGATGAAGCAGAAACTCGCGGTCGCGCGGGCGCTGCTGCACCGGCCGCCGCTGATTTTTCTGGACGAGCCAACCGCCGGGCTGGATCCGGTCGCGGCGGCGGCACTGCGCGACGACATCGCCGCGCTGGTGGCCCGCGAGGGCGCGACTGTCTTTCTCACCACGCACAATCTGGCCGAGGCGGAGAAGCTCTGCGCACTGGTCGGGGTGATTCGGCAGGGGCGTTTGCTGGCGCTGGGCAGCCCCGATACGCTGCGTGTGCGGACCGGCGGACCGCAGGTAGAGGTCGTGGGGCGCGGTTTCACCGAGACGGTGCTGGCCCGGCTGCGCGCCCGGCCGGAGGTGGCGAGCGTCGCCACGCAAAACAGTCATTTGATCATCACGTTGCAGGCTCCCGTGGAGACGGCGCCGCTCATCAGTCTTATGGTGAGCGCCGGAGCGGAAATAGAAGAAGTCCGCAAGGGCAAAGAGAGCCTGGAAGAGGTCTTCCTGACCCTGGTGGGGGAGGAGGACGAAAGGATGAAGGCGGAAGGATGAAGAAGGATGAGGGTGGGAAGCCACAGCTAACCGCTGACGGCTGAATACTGATGGCTGAATGCTGATGGCCAAAAAGGAGATATGACTATGATGGCTGATGTCATGACGGTGTTATGGAAAGAGTTGAAAGAGATTCTGGAATTCAGTGGGGCCAGGAGCGGCTGGCTGCGCCTGGCCCTGTGGTTCGGCGTTTTCGGCATTTTCCTGCCGCTGCAAATGCAAGAGGAATGGCTTTCTTCGCCGATCGTGCTCTATAACTGGAGCTGGTTCCCGCTCTTTGTTGTTTCCTCCGTCGCGGCGGGCGCTTTTGCCGGAGAGCGGGAGCGGCATACGTTGGAGACGCTGCTCGCCAGCCGCCTTTCTGACCGCGCGATCCTCTTCGGCAAGATTGCCGCAGGCGTCGTCTACGGTTGGGGGCTGACGCTGCCCAGCATCCTGCTGGGGCTGGTGACGGTCAACGTGGTGCGCTGGCAGGGGACGATTCAATGGTACCGCCCGGAGATTGCCGTGGGCGGGGTGGTCTTGAGCCTGGTGGCCGCGTTGTTAGGGAGCGTTTTAGGGGCGTTCGCCTCGCTGCGGGCGTCCACGGCCCGGCAGGCGCAGCAGACTCTGAGCCTGATCAACATGCTGGTGCTCTTTGTGCCGCTGTTCGGCCTGCAGGCGCTGCCGGCTGAGCTGAAGGAACAGGTCTGGTCGGTGCTGGCGGGGTTGGACCTGACCCGGGTGGTGTTGATCGCGCTGGCCGTGCTGGTGGCCCTCAGTGTGGCGCTGTTGGCGGCGACCCTGGCCCGTTTCCGGCGCGCGCGGCTGATTCTGGATTGAGACACCCATGGAATGTGAGCGGTGAGCAGTGAGTAGTTATCAGGCTAATGACGGTTACCGCTCACTATTCACTGCTCACTTTCTAACTGCCAAAGGGGGCAAAGGTTTGTAGGGGCGCGCTTCAGCGCGGTGAAAACGGCGTTGAAGCGCCTCACAAGCCTGCGTGATCTTACCGCTGGCTTTTCCCCATCCGCTGCTCCAGCGCACGGACCAGCAGCGCCAGGCCGATGGTCATCACCAGGTAGAGGAACCCCACGACGTTGTACGTTTCAAAGAAACGGAACGTGGAGGCGGCGTAGACTTTGCCCAGCTGGGTGATGTCTTGCACGCCCAGCACCGAGACCAGCGCCGAATCCTTGAGCATGGCGATGAAATCGTTGCCCAGGGGGGGCAGGACGTTGCGGATGGCCTGCGGCAGGATGATGGTGCGCATCCCCTGCCAGTAGGTCATCCCTAAAGCCTGCGCCGCTTCCATCTGCCCCCGGCCAATGGATTGAATGCCCGCGCGGAAAATCTCTGAGATGAAGGCACTGTAGCCAATCGTCAGCGCCAGGACCGCCCGCGCCGTGAAATCCAGGTTGCGGACCGGCATCTCGGCCAGCGGCTGGCCTAACGCGCCCAGGCCCATATCCACCAGCAGCTTCCCCACGTCGTTGATCACGCTCACGATAAACGGCGCGCCGACGAAGGCGATGTAGTAGAGAATCACTAACATGGGCAACCCGCGGATGATCTCCACGTAAAAAGAGGCCACCTCTTGCACCACTCGACTGCGCGACACGCGCATCAGCCCCACCAGCAACCCCGCCACGATCGCCAGCAGGTAAGCAATCAGGGAGACATAGACGGTGGTGCCGACGCCTTTCAGGACGGCGGTGAAAATCACCTTGTAGTTGGCGTCGCTCAGGAAGGACCAGAGAAAGAAGATGCCGAGCAGGATCGTCGCCAGCAACCAGTAGGGCAGGCGCGCGAGCCGGTTGGTGATCGGCAACAGCCGGGATTCGCCAGCGCGGGAGTCAGCGGGATGGGCCATTGTTAACCTCCGCAGGGGATCAGGAAAAAAGCGTAGTGAGCAGTGAGCAGTAGCCAACCGCCTACGGCACTGCTCACTGCTCACGGATGACTCTCTTGTTATTGAGCGGTTGGGTTGTACAGGAAGTACCACCGGGTGTTCAGATGGTCCAGGAAGCCGTCCTGCTTCATGGTGGCAATGGCGGCGTTGAAGGGGGCGACGAGGTCGGACCGGGGGGTGAAGATGAAGCCGAACTCCTCGGTGCCGAGCGGATCGCCGACCAGCTTCAGTTTATCGGGATTGGCGCCGATGT
>CAYTGR010000055.1:0-3681 GCA_964437445.1 uncultured Anaerolineales bacterium
GCGGCCAGAGCCCCTGCTGGGCCAGCATGAAGCGACGGGCCTGGGATTGGGTCAGGGTAATGGTGGACATGGCTGCTGCACCTCAAGGTTGGCGTTCCAAATTTACGCCAGCGACCGACAGTGTCGGTCGCTGGCGTATAAACTACCAGATTTTAGAACTAATGTTCAAAATGTCAAGGCCAGGGCTATCCCTTTAAAAAACAGCGCGGGCTTGGTGGCCGGCCCCGACTACGCGCGGGAAGAAGAGCATCCTCAGGTCCCAGACAATAGCCCTGTTTTCAAGATATCCCGGCAGCTTTTACCACGAGCACATTACCAGCGGCAGATAGGTGACGAAAAACTCAAAAAACTCATACACGCCCCGGTCGTAGCCTTGGCCGTGGGGGCGTGGGATCCCCCCCAGATCCACGGCGGGCGCACCCTCCGGCGTAGCGGTGTCTACACAGGGCGAGTCCGGCTGTAACCGGTAATCGCCGCCAGCCGGCGCGCGGAAGAGCGGATCGGCGTCCAGGTTTCCCGTGCCCGGCCAGCCGCCCTGCACGTCGGAGTAGGTCACGGTGATCGCCGCACCGTGCGCAATATCCAGCAGGATGGCCGTGGTATTCCCCCAGAGAATGGTATTGACCACCGTAGCCCGGCCGGCCCCGCGCCCGGTATGTCCTTCCTGCACTTCGTAGAGCCCCAGGCCGGTTTTGTTGCCGGCCAGCGTGTTGTTCATCAGGTAGGCCGTGGCGCTATCTTTAACGGCTATCCCCAATCCCTTCTCCGGGTCGTCGGGCACGCCCCAACAGGCGTAGACCAGGTTGTTCGTGAGCGTGGAAGAGGAAACGTCGCCGATGGAAACCCCCTTGTCGCCGCAATGGTGAATGAGGTTGCGCTCCAGGATCGCCGAGGAGTGGTTCATGTCAATACAGTCGTCGGAGATGGCATAGATGCGGTTGTCTAACACCCGCGCCGGGATAACCATGGCGCTCAATTCCAATCCCTCGTAGGGATAGATGCTCCAACGCGCATCGTGGATGGTGTTGCCCTGGACCAGCGCCTCGCCGCCGGTAAGGTGAACGGCGTCGCTCTGGATGTCGTAGATTTCGTTGCGCAGCAGCGTGACCGTGGATTCGTAGCCGATGACAGCGTTGCTGGTCTGGGTGTGGCGCAGAATGCTGTCGGCTACGGTCAGGCGCGCGCCGTAGGCGCTGAGGCCGTGGGTGCGGGGGGCTGAGATCACCTCGCGGGTGTACTCCACCACGGCATGGCCGATCCGATTATCGGCGCCGCTGCCTTCAAACAGGATACCGCCCCAGTAACCGCTCTCGCGACGGGTGAAGACGATGGGACGAGCCGCGGTCCCTGCTGCCAGCAAGCGCCCGCCCACGCGCACCGTCCGGTCAGGGGTGAACTGGAGCGTCACGCCCGGCTCAAGGGTCAGCGTCAGCCCAGCCGGGACAACGATGTCCTCGTCAATGAGGTAAGGTGAAAGCGCCGCGTAGAGCGTCGTATCCGCCGCCAGCGTGCCGCCGTGGAAAGCGTTCCAGGTCACGGTAAGCGTGCGCGTATCCTGCCCATCGGCCACGGTGAAAGCATTGACGCGCCCCCAGAGGGCGACGGTCGCGCGCCAGGTGGTGGCGGTGGGGTAGGTGACGGCGGCGGCACTGCCGTTGATGGTGACATCGCGCAGGGGAGAACAATCGCCCTCCAACGTGATGGCTGGCTGGTCGGTGGCGAAATCACTTCCACCGTGCGTGGTGATGGAAAGCCGCGTGGTGGGAATCTGCGCGAGCAACACCGGGACACGCGCGGTCACGTAGGTGCGCAGTTCCTCCCGCTCCTGACCACCGACGGCGGCCGGCAGCGCCTCAATGCGGGGGAACATCTGGGCGACCGAGAACTCGTTGGCCGCCAGGCCGGCGATGTCCCGGTAATACCAGCGCACGAACAGCGGCGCGTGCAGGAGCCGCGCGATCACGGGTGGCCCCAGCCAGTAGGGCTCCCAGATGGAGTGGTCGGCCAGCAAAAAGGTCGTGTCGTGATCCCAGGAGATCAGGACAAAGCGCTGGTCTGAGGGCCGGCGATAGAGGTAGTAATCATCGCCGTGGCCGATCCAGAGCGCGCCTTCGTGGTTATCCAGCACGGCCTGAACGGCGAGCCAGCGGCTCCACTCACGCAGGTCGGCAACCGCCCCGGCGGTCGTAGCTAAGGCGGCGTCAGGCGTGTTGGAAAGCACTGCGGTCAAGGTGACAATGTCGGAGTAGTCGTCGGCCAGTTCGTTGGTCTTTTTCAGGTAATAGGGACGGTAAGCGCCGGCCTCGGGACCGCGGTAGCTCAGATCGGCCTGCTCCAGGCCGCGATAGAGATTGCCGCCGTCGTCGCCAGGGAAGTGTTCTTGCAGGAAATCGCGGTCCACCGCCTCCACGTCGAGATAGTCGCCCTCGTGAGCGGCGTTGATGTAGAGGGTGACAAAGCGGGTGGTGGATGCGGGGAGACCGACACGGGCGAAGAGGTCGTGGGCCAGCGCCTCCCGGCCCAGATGATCACTGATCAGGTTGATCCGCTCGCGGCCCTGAAATTCATGCTCGTCGCGGAATTTGATCCGGTAGGGCCGGGGCGTCAGGTCACGGGTGTCGCCCCGGTAGCGCACGCCCACATTGTAGAAAACCTCGCTGCCGTAGACGAAGGTTGCATCCAGGCGAAGGTTGGAAGTGAGCAGCCGGGTGGTCAGCTCGGCGCGGTTCTCGTCGGTCAGCAGGAGGCGGTAGAGCGGCAACGCGCTGGCCGGCGGCGTATCTTCTACCAGATAGAGAGCGCTCACGGTGATGGGCAGCCCCGTTTCGGGGGAGACAGTGCCCGGGGCACCCGCCGGGACGCTGCGTTGGGCGTCCTCGGTGTCGGTCGCGGTGAGATAAAACTCCACGTAGTGGCCGGCCGGTTGCGGCGGGATGACAGCGGTGTAGCGGGCATCCCCCGGTGTGACGTCGCCCGCGGTCCCGTCGTCGCGCAAGGGGAGCGCGCTGTAGCTGCCCATCCCCTGCCGGCGGTAGTAGAGCGTCACGGCGGCGATGGCACCGTTGTCATCCACCCAGGCAGTAACCGTCACTGGCTGCGCGGAGGTCGGCAGCGGCGGGGTGTGCGCGAGGTCGGTAATACAGGGTGGGATGTTGCCGGCGGTGTAAACGCTGTTGCGCGCGCCAGGGGTACCGGCGCTGCTGCTGGCACCCCAGGAGCAAGGGCGGTTATTGTCAAAGGCCGGGTTGAGGAGTTCCAGGGCGGGGCCGTCGCCATCGGGCGCGTCAGGCCAGGGGGCTGCGTCATCGTAAGTGACCTCGTCCACGAGCGTACCGGCGGCGTCTACCAACGCAATCCGCTCGCCCTCGTTGGCCAGACTACCGTCGGCGAACGGTCCCCACGTCCCGGTGATCCCGTAGCGCGCCTCCACCGTTGCCGGCCGATGGGCGACGACCAGGTAGCCACCAGGCGGTAGCGTCACGCTGAGTGGAAAGGTGTACTCAATGCCGTCGGTGAGCCGCCAGCCGGAAAGGTCCACGCCGGCCGGACCGGCGTTGTAAAGCTCCACGTATTCCTGGTCACGATCGTCGGGGAAAGGGTGGTACTGGAGCTCGTTGAGGACCACGGTTGCGGTCTGGTGGCCGCCCCCGGCCCGCTGATTGCCGGCCGCCGATTGCCCGC
>CAYTGR010000055.1:3781-22166 GCA_964437445.1 uncultured Anaerolineales bacterium
GTTGCGGTCTGGTGGCCGCCCCCGGCCCGCTGATTGCCGGCCGCCGATTGCCCGCTGACCATCGTTGCCGGCCCTATCAGCAGCAGCGCCACCAGCAGGCCGATTCGCTGCCGTCTGGTCCGCATCTCCCTTTCCCTCCTTATACGTACACCTGGTCGTTGATTGTTTACCAGCAAGACTTATGCAAATTTTCGTTGATAGCCCGGCGGTTAACCCCCGGGCGGCCAGCGCGAACGTGACCCAATTATTTTCTTAAAGGCCATCAGCCGCTCTCAGCCCCTTAAGAAACACCTGCAGGCGTCACTCCCCACCTTTACCTGTTCCGCGCGCCCGGCGTCGGTGACATGAGCGCCCATAGCTCGGCCCCGTCGGGCCGCCGTCCGTAGGAGCTGTCGGCGGTCTGCGGGCCGAAACTGAGCGCATCCAGCAGGAGCAGGTGCGGATCAAACAACGCGACCTCCTCACCCTCCTTGTCCAGCTTGAAGGGCGTGTGCAGCGGCCCCTGCCCCATGTCGCCATCGCACCAGACCAACAGGTAGCCGCCGGCCGGGATGGCGGTGCCGGGTGGAAAGGCCCATTTGGCCGGTTCGTCTAAATGGTCGGTCAGGTAAAAGCCGTCCAGTACCAGCGGAGTAGCGCCGGGGTTGTAGAGCTCCACCCAATCGTCGTAATCGCCGGCCTCATCGGTGTTGCTGGTCGCGTTGGCAGCCAGGAATTCGTTGATGACGACCGGCAGCGGTGTGCTCCCGACCTGATAGCCGAGCGTTCCCGTCGGGGCGGTGCGGGGGTAAAGCGCCCGCTGTCCGTCGCCGTCGGCGGCCTCCAGATAGTAGCGGACCGTTACCCCGGCCGGTTGGGGTGGCAGGGTTCCCGTGTAGCTTCCTTCCCCCTTGAGCGGCACGGCCAGAAAGTTGCTGCCGGCGGAATACCAGAGCAGCACCGTCACAGGAGCACCGGCACTGATCACCGCGCTCACGGTGACGGTCTCGCCCGCGCCAGGCCAGCGCGGCGACCGTGTCACCTGGGAGAAAGCCGGCGGCGCTGTGAGCCGGTTGGGACCGCCAGGCGTGGGCGGGAGGGCGCGCCAGGGACCGCCGGGCATGGGATACCGTCCCCAGGCGACGTCTGGCGTCTGCACATCAAAGTAGACTTCGTCAATGGGGGCGTAGTTGTGGGCCGCTGTGTCAAACAGCCCGATGTATTCCCCGGCCCCGGAGAGCTTGAAGTTGGTGTGCCCGTTGGCTCCCTCACCGTCCACCCAGACGAGCCGGTAGCCGCCGGCCGGAATGATCGTCCCGGCGGTGAAGGCAAACTGTTGCACCACGCCCACGCTGTTGGCGAGGAACATCCCGCCCAGGTCCAGGTCCACCGGCCCGGCGTTGTAGAGCTCCAGCCAGTCGGCGGTTGCGCCGGTCTCATCCTCCAATGTGCGGGTGTTGAGCGCCAGCAGCTCGCTGAGATAGAGCGGGGGGCGCTCCCAGCCCACGACGTAGCGGTAATCGCCCTGCGGCCAGCCAGGCCGGGCCACGCTGACCAGGCCGGTGGCATCGCGTGCCTCCACGTAAAATTCCACGCGGGCGTAGAGGGGCTGTCCCGGCAACTGCGCCGCGTAAAGGTTGGCGCCCACTGGTGCCAGCGGTAGCACCTGATACGTGGACGGCAACAGCTCGGTCACGGCAACACGGTAGTGAACAGCGACGGTGAGCGGGCCGGTATCGGTGATCCACGCGGTGATGGTGACCGGCTGGCCGGCGGCCGGCGGGGCCGGCTGCCAGTTGACCGCGCCGATGGCCGGCGGTCGCCCGACGTTGCGCCAACCGGGGGTGGCTGCCGCCAGCACCGACCAGCTCTCGCCGTCGGGCCAGCGCCCGCAGGCCTGCCCGGCCGCCAGCGCAGGATAAGTCACCCCATCCAGCAGCGCCCGCCCGAAGAGGTCGCGGTCATACAGGTAAAGCTGACCGCCCGCCGCGCGCAGCCGAAAGGCGGTGTGGAGCGGCCCTTCCGCCGGCTCCCCGTCGGCCCAGAGGAGCAGCGTCTCGCCGGGGGGCAGGCGCGTCCCCTCGGGGATGCGCCACCGGGCCGGCTGCGCCGGATCGTCGGAGAGGTACATCCCGCCCAGGTCCCAGGTCAATGTGGCGCTGCGGTTGTACAGCTCCAGCCAGGGATCGACTTCGCCGGCCTCGTCGGTGAGCTCGCCGCCGGCCGGAGCCAGCTCGTTCAGTTGCAGCGGGACGGTGAGCGCCGGGCAAAAAGTCGGTAGCTGCGCCTGGAGGAATTGGATCCGGTGGGTGGCGTAGCGCTTGAGCTCGGCGGGGCCGTCGGCAAAAGTGAAGCCGTCCGGCTGCCAGCGGGTGGGATCGGCCAGCGCCGCGCCGTAGATGGAAGCGACAAACTCGTCAATGCGGGGGAAGAGCGCCGCCGGGCTGAACTCTTCCGCCATCAGCTCTTGCAGACGGCGGCAGTAGAAAAAGCGGAATTCCGGCACGGTCATCATCCGGTCAATCAGGGCATTCCATTTGCCGTCGTATTTCTGGCTCTGGCGCGTGCCGCTGTCAATGGGATTGTCCCAGCTGATCTCCGGGTCCAGCAGGCCTCCCGCGCCCGGCCCCCAGGCGTTGTGCCCCAGCGTGAGGTCCACATCCCAGGGCAGGATCAGCCAGCGGTCGCGGCTCAGGTCGTGGTAAAGGTAATAATCCTTCTCCAGCATCTCAAAGTTGCCG
The DNA here is from genome assembly GCA_964437445.1 of uncultured Anaerolineales bacterium. Taxonomy (GTDB): domain Bacteria; phylum Chloroflexota; class Anaerolineae; order B4-G1; family SLSP01; genus CAYTGR01. Next base: position 6,502 of record CAYTGR010000055.1, read on the forward strand.
ATCAGGATGTTCGCCGCGTACCAGTCAATCCAGCCGTTGACGTCCAGCGTTTGCGCGATGGCCGTGGGGAATTGCGCGTCGGGCGTGTTATTGATCAGCTCAATAAAGGCGATAATGTCGTCAATGCCGCTGTCGCGGTTGGTCTTTTTGGGATAATGATAGCGGTACCACCAGGCTCGCAGGTCGGGATCATCGTATACTTCCAGGTGTAGCCCGCCGTAGTAAGGCTTGTAGAGGTTGCCGTGGCTGTTCAAGCCGAGCCGGTAGAGGAAACGTTCGTCAATCTGCTCCACCTGCGAGAAAAGGCCGTAGGGTTGCCCGTTGATCTGCAGGCGGGCGTAGCCGGCGCGGGGAGCCGGTAGGCCCGCGCGCGCGAAAAAGTCGTAGACTACTACGCTGCGTAACAGGGTCTGGTCGGGATAGTCGGCGTTGAGGTTGAGCTCTTCCTGCGCCTGAAACAGGTCCGCGCCGGGGAAAAACACTTTCCAGCTCTTTTTGTCAAACAGGCGGGTCGTGTCGCCCCGGTAGCGGAGGTCCACTTTCCACTGGTGCCCGGCGTAGGTGAAAAGCGCCGGGATCGTCTCATCCCGGTAAGGGTCCTCGGCCAGCCAGGCCAGAGCCGCCGGGTCGGCGGTGATCAGGTAACGGGGCGGGCCTGGCGGTTCGGCATTGCGGAGGATCAGCGGCAGGTAGAGCCGGAGGCCGCGCCGCTCGTCGGCGCCGACGTCGGGGCGCGGGCCATTAGGGCGTGGATCGCCGTCCAGGTCGGTCGCCACCCCTAAGTTGACGCCGGCATCCACGGCGGGGGAGCCGGGTTGCAGGTGGTAATCTAACGCAGCCGGGGCGACAAACAGCGGGTCGCCGGTGATGAGACCGCTGCCGGTGAGCGGATCACTGCCGTTGCCCCACAGCAGCGTGGTGCTGATGAGCGGGGTCGCCCCCGGCGTGGCGGTGATTCCTACGGCGTGGCTCACCACCACATTGTTGATGAGCGCGACCACCACGGGGCTATGGACCACGATGCCGGTCCCCTGCGGCGCGGCGGGATTGCCTGCCAGCGTGTTGTGGTAGATTGCCCCCCTGCCGGTCCCGCTGAGCTCCAACCCGGCGGCGAGAGCCGTCGCCACCAGGTTGTTGGTCAACGTGAAAGCCGGGACCTGGCGGACGGCGATCCCGACAGCCCCGACGCTGAAGACCTGGTTGGCGTCCAGCACGGCCCAACCGGTGACCGGATCCAGCTTGATGCCGTTATCGGCGCAGGCATACAGCCGGTTGCCACTCAAGAACGCGCGCGCCGTCTTCTGGATATCTATGCCGTCGCCGCCGGTGTCGTAGGCATTCTCAACCACGTTGCCGGTCAGCGTGACGGTGCCGCCGTCTTCCACGTGGATCCCGTCTTTGGCGACGGTGCGGACGACGTTGTGCCCTGCCACGATGGTCGTACCGCGCACGTCAATCCCATCGCTGGCGGTGCTCAAGACCACGTTGCCACGCAATTCCACGCGCACGGCCGCCTTCATGGTGCGGATCCCGTCGTCACGGATGTTGAAAACCTGGTTATTCTCAAGGAGCGCCGTGCCGCCGTTGATCTTGATGCCCTGGTTCACGGTATCGCTGATGACGTTTTTGAGCAGCCCGACGGTGGCCGCGGGTTCGGCCTCAATCCCCTGGCTGGCCATGGCATAGAGCGTGTTGGCGGTAGCGGTCACGACCCCGCTGTTGATGTGGAGGCCGTCGTTGCCGTTGCGCAACACCAACCCGTCCAGCCAGACGGCGCCGCTGCCGGCGGTGATGGAGATGACGTAAGCGCCGCCGCCATCCACCACCGTGGGATAGCTCAGCGGAGCCTGGACCGTGAAGCCGGGGGCCCACCCGCCGCGCAGCGTCACGCTCTGGGTGATGACGAGCGCCTCAGAGTAGACGCCGCCGGCGACCTGGACTTCGTCGCCGGGGAGGGCCTGATAGAGAGCCTGCTGGATGCTGGGACAGGGGTCCGAGGGCGTCGCGCAATCACCGGTACCGCCCTCCTGGACATAGAGCGTGCCCGGGTCAGCGGCCACCGGCAGGGTGACACCGGTGAGCAGCCAGAAGAGCGCCAACCATCCGCAGCCCGCCCCCAACGACAAGACAAGTGACCGCACTTTCATCACTACACTCCTTCTAACTAAAAAATCAATGAACGATCAAATTGGGGTCGGTCGCCCGCCGCTGGTGGTCGGGGAGGGGCAGAACCGACCGGCGTTGGGTAGAAATAGTGGGCTACTTCCAGTATAACACCGAACCGGCGGCTGAGCGCTGCAATCTGGTTACGGCCTGGTAAAACCGCCGGGAGTGGCGGCCCGTTTCCGGCATTCGCCAGCTGGCATATAATTAACTTGAGTGGCTACCGGCTGGATTTTGACTACCGGAGGATAAACACGATGGGGACACGGCTGGATCTGATCGGCATCTTTGTAAACGACCTGGGTCGCATGGTGGCATTCTACCGAGAGGTGCTCGGTTTTGAGATTGACTGGGATGGTAAAGGCCCCTATGCCGAGTTCAAACACGAAGGCATTCGGTTTTCCATGTATGAGCGAGCGCAATTGCCCGGCCTGTTAGGCCAGGCGCCCACCTATCCCAGCGGCTTGAACGGGACTTTTGAACTGGCGATTGATCTGCCCGTCTCCGCGGATGTGGACCGGGAATTTGCCCGGGTAGTCCAGGCGGGGGGCCGCCCGGTGTATGCCCCCCGTGACGAGCCGTGGGGGATGCGTTCCTCAATGATTGCCGATCCAGAGGGGAACCTCATTGAGATTGGCTCGTGGAATCGTGGTTTGGACCCGCAGGAGCTATAAGGGAGTCGTGGCCTGCTCTCAAACGCCTGCTGTTCCACGGGGCATCCGGGCCGCTGAGCAGCAGGCCGTTTGGTAAAACAAAAGCGGCCTGGCAGCTCAACCAGGCCGCTTAGCAATCCCCGAAGGGCTGCCGGAGAGCTCCTCGGGTAGGACTCGAACCTACAACCAACCGGTTAACAGCCGGCCGCTCTGCCTATTGAGCTACCGAGGATCACCTGGGTTGATTATACGCAGAATGCTTAAGTCGTCAAGTAAGGGGTTGCTGGCGTTTTATCTCCCCACCAGGGCCTGTTTCTCCGCCACGCGCGCCATGAAACGGTCCCAGGTGATGATGAACCGCTCGTGCTCACCCTCCCCGATCTTTTCCTGTTCGTCCCATGCCTCCACCCGGAAACGCAGGCGGCGGCCGTCCACGGCCAGCAGCTCCGCCCGCGCCCGGACCGTCATGCCTACCGGGGTGGCCGCCAGGTGCCGGACGTTGACCACGGTGCCGACGGTGCTTTGCCCCGCCGCCAGGTAGGGCTCTACCAGCGCCTTAGCGGCATTTTCCAAGAGCGCCACCAGATGCGGTGTGCTGAAAACGGGCACTAACCCGCTGCCGTAACGGGCCGCGGTGTGCTCATCGGTCACGACCAATGTAGTTTCACTGACCAACCCCGGTTCAAGCGACATGGATGTTTCCTCCCCAGATATTTTTACACTCTTATGGTGTGTTATGCCAACAGTGGCACGATAAAACCAAACAGGCAGTACAGATCCAGCGCCGCCAGGCCGGCAAGGAGTGCCGCGCCGGCCCAGGGTTTGAAGCGGGCCGGGAGCAGGGCGATGCCCGCCAACACAAAGGCCGTGGCCCCGGAGATGAGGACGAACCAGGTCGGCAGCCACTGGGTCATCGCCAAAATCGCGGTAAAGAAAAAGAGGATGATGATCAGCAGCCGGGCGTTTTCCCGTTCGGAGAGGTGGCTCAGCCCAATGGCCCCGGCTAACACCAGGGCCGGCAGGGCCGGGAAAAGATAGCGCCCCTGGTGCTGGACAAAGGTAACGTTGTAATAAAGGTATTGGGCCAATACGATCACCGCCAGCCCCCCCAGGAAGAGCAGGGCGTGACGTTCCCGGGGCGTCAGGCCACGCCGCAGCGCCGTGACCAGTGCCCGCAGCCCCCCCCAGATCATGATCGTGGTCAGCCAGCCGAACACCCAATACAGGCGTTGATCCAGTACCACCCCCATCCAGCCGAACTGCCCCCAGAAGGAGCGGAAGGTGGTCTGGAAAAAGCGCCGTCCAGTCTCACGCCAACCGTACTGCGCCAGCCAGTCAGCGGTGCGGGGCTGCCCCACGACCACGGCGTTATGGCGCAACAACCCCATCACGTCGGGCCAGCCATAGACAGCCAGGTCGCGCCCCCACCAGAGCGCGCCTAAGAGCAACGCCGGGCCGAAAAGCAGCGCGGCCTCGCGCGCCGCCCAACCGGGCGAGCGCCGTTCGCTGCGCCACCGCAGTCCTATCGCCAGGGCCGCCAGGGCTAAGGCTCCGTAGGCGGTCAGCTTGGTCAACAATAACGCACCCAACAGCAGGCCACAGACGAGGGGCGACGGCCCGCCAGGCTTCGCCCGGTCAGCGACGGCAGGCGGCAGGCCCGCATTGAGGTAGCGCAGCAGCAACCACAACCAGGTGAACAACAACGCCTCCGTGAGCGCATCGTTGTTCACGCCGGCCAGCATCGCCACATGCTGCGGCAGAAAAGCCGCCAGCCCCCCCGCCAGCCAGGCCAGCCCCGGCCGCTCCGGCGCGACCTCCCGCACGAGCGCCAGCAAGGCCACCAGGCCGATCGCGCCCAGCAACACCGAGAAGAGCCGCAACGGCAGCAGCGCCCCGTGGCCCAGCCAGAAGACCGGCACCGCCAACAGGTAGTAGAGCGGTGGTTGGTGATCTTCGTACTCCAGCGCTGCTACCGAAAGCTCCGGTGGGAAGTGCTGCGCGGTCAGCCGCCCCAGGTAAACCTGGTCGTAATCGCCCATTTGGAGCACCGGCCAGCCCTCTCCCTGCGCCAGGGCGCGGACGTAGTTGTAGTGCGCCGGCTCATCCGGCACCTGCCAGGGCGGTGTATAAACGGCGTAAAGCGTCCCGATCAACAAGTAAGCCGCCAAAATGGCGCCCGCCGGCCAGTTTTTTTTCAGCACTCTTCCTCCTCTGGAATCAGTTAAGGAGTGAGCCGAGAGCGGTGAGCAGGAAACAGGAACTTCCCTACTGCTCTCTGCTACTGCTCTCTGCTCACATTTGCATCCCCCACTGGTGAACGCCAGGACATGGGCCATTCACCCGTAATCAATCCGCACACCACGCAACCAGGCCAGGCCCTTTTCCAGCAGGAAGATCAGGGCGAAGAAGGGCAAATCCACCAGGAGGGTGCTGGCCCCCAGCAAAACAATCCAACGCAAAGAATTGGTGAGCAACGCCGCCAGGCCGCCTAACAGGGCGTCCCGGCCCCCGATCAGCAGGATGAAGCCACCGAGGGCCGCCAAAAGCAGCCCCACTAAGGGCCAGGCGTGAGTGTCGGAGCGGCTGGGGAGCATGGTGTTGCTCACGGCAAAAACGAGGTAGGCCCAGAGCCAGGCATCCGGCGCGCGCAGGGCGGCGCGCAACCCGGCTAAGGCCTGGAGCCATTCCCCGGCCGCGAGCGCGGCCACGACCTCCGGCGTCCCAAACACGAGGGAGCCCAGGATTGCCACCACGGTCCCACCGATCACCAGCGGGGCGCCCCCGATCAGGCTGGCGCGCAGGAAGTCGGTGGATTGCACCGGCACGAAGCCCAACTGGATGCGCTTGCCAACCCGGCGGGGGAAGATGGAAATCCGCCCAATCTTGACTCCCAGCAGGGTGGCGATCAAGGCATGGCTCAATTCGTGCAGCGCGACGCCAGGAAAGAGGATGAGCGCGTAGAGCCAAAGGGCGACCTCGGCGTCGTTCATGATCAGGAAAAGCACCCCCTGAAGGTGACGGTGAAGCCAGCCGTCAGCCAGGAGCAACAACCCCAGGACGGCCGCGAGCTCTAAAACCATCACGACGACTGAAGCCACGTTTTCCATAACAAAAATATGAGCTAAGCAAGACTAATCCGTCAACGATGAATTGCCGACCAGGCTCGTGAGTGCCGCTCCTTTGAAAATAGCGCTTTGCTTGTAGTCAGGCGCTTTAGCGCCGTCCAACGCGCTGAAGCGCGTTACTACGAGCCAATTTTCATCCCACGGCTGGTGAACGCCAGTTCATGGGGAATTCCTCTGAAAATAGAAACCAGTTAAGGAGTGAGCAGAGAGCAGTAGGGAAGTTCCTGTTTCCTGCTCACCGCTCACGGCTCACATCTTCATCCCCCGGCTGGTAAACGCCAGTCCGTGGGGAATTCTCTGGATCGCTCCTGTTGTACCACAAAAGGCCCAAAAACGCCAGAGGCCCCGGCGCGGGCCGGTTGCCATTTTGGGCATTTCGGTTATCCTTGCTCCCGATGGGATACGAAGTCCATACCCCAATCTATGAGGGACCGCTGGAGCTGCTGCTGCGCCTGATTGAGAAGGAGGAGCTGGACATCACGCAGGTAGCGCTGGCTCAGGTGACCGATGAATTTCTGGCGCATTTGGAGGCGCTGCGGGGTCACGTGGAGCTGGACGTGGTGGCCGAGTTCATGGTGGTGGCGGCACGGCTGTTGTGGATCAAATCGCGCGTGCTGTTACCCCGCCCCCCGCAGGCCGTCGCTGAGAGCGCAGAAGAGGGGGACGAGGGGGATCAGCTGGTCCAGCAGCTGCGCACTTACCGCCAGTTCAAGGAGGCCGCGCAGACGCTGCGCCAGCGCGATACGGCGGGACTGCATTCTTACGTCCAGGTGGGCCCGCCGCCCCGCCCACAGCGGCTGACGCTGGACCTCACCGGGCTGACGCTGGCGCAGCTGCGCACGACGGCGGAAGCGCTCCTCTATCCCGGTGAATTGCCCCAACCCCAGGCAGCGGTCCAACGGCTCCGTTACTCTATTGTGACGCAAATTCGCCTGGTCCGGGAACGGCTACTGCGTCAGGCCCAGGTCATGTTCCACTTGTTGTTAAGCCAGGCTCCCACGCGGCTGGAAAAGGTGGTGACCCTCCAGGCGGTGCTGGAGTTGATCAAGCAGCAGGCGGTGGCGGCCAGGCAGGAGCGTCTGTTTGGGGAGATTCTGATTGCGCCGCTGGTAGCGCCGGAAACCATCGCTGACCCCAGCGCCCCGCCGCCAGCAGCGCCAGCCCTGCCCCCAGCGCATCAATCAGCCAATCCGTGACCCGCGCGTGCCGCCCCGGCACGCCGGCCTGATGCCACTCATCGGTGGCGGCGTAGAGCAGGGCCAGCCCCCAGGCCAGCCAGAAGGCCGTGCGCCGCCAGCGCTCCGGCGTGACCGAAGCCGCGGCCCGCCGGGGCCGGCCGGCGCACAGGAGGGCGCGCCCATAGAGCAGCGCCAGCACCGCGTAAGCTGTGGCGTGCCCGCTCTTTTTGAGCAGCAGGTCCTGCCACGGGGTGGAAAAGCCCGGCAAGGTGGGTTGGGCCGAGAGCACAAAGATGAGGCCCATCCAGAGCAGCGCCGGGCCGCCATAACGTAACCAGGCCAACGATTGACGGTAGTTCAAGGCCGGCGCTGCCAATATTTGCGCTTCGGGCCATCGCCGGGTTCCTCAAAACGGGACCAGGCAAAACCGTGCGCAACCAGGAATTGATGCACGGCGTTATCTTGATCGTTGTTCCCCGGACAGAGGATGACCCACCCGCCCGGTTTTGTGACGCGGGACAGTTCCCGGTACTCGTCCTCCAGGAATTCACCGAAGACGTGTCCCCCCATCGTCACGTCGGCCAGGGCGTCCGGCAGGGGGATCTCCGTGATCAGCCCATCCACCGTGTAGAGGTTCCGCAGCCCGCGCGCCCGCGCTTTTTCTTTCATGTACCGCCGCAAGTTCTCCACCGGCTCCACCGCATAGACCGCGGCGGCCACCGGGGCCGCCACGAATGCCAGCCGCCCGGTCCCCGCCCCTACGTCAATGACCAGCTGACCGGCGAAATCTACCAACGCCGTCAGTTCGGCAGAATCCCAACCCAGGAAGGGCCGGGCATCGTAGTTCGCCGGGTCCACCACATAGACCAGCCAATCGTTGAGTGCCTGCAAGACCATGACCTCGGCCTGGCGCACGGTGGCCGGGTCCGCCGGTTGCTCCGGCGCCTGGGCCAGCAGTTCATCCAACCAGTCATTCAGGGCAGGGCATTTATGGCGCAGATACCATGCCACGGCCGGGTTGGCCCGCAACGCCAGGGCCAGGGCCGGCCGGGGAACGTTGCTCCCAGGGAGCCAGCTGAGCTGGACGCGCTCCAGCAACAGAAGCGCGTTGAACGAAAGGTCCGTCACAGGCAGCCAGTTCAGGGTCATACTGCCGCCAGGGCCGCTTCTACTACCCGCCGATTTTCGGCCGCATGGGCCGGGGCGAAGGCCGCCGCCGCCGCTAAGAGCACCTCGCGCGGCAAAAACCCCAGCCGTTGGAGCCCCATCGCGACCAGTCCCAGAGCCTCGCTGTCGCGCGGAATCCGGCCTAAGGTTTGGGGATCCAGGATCACCCGGCGGGCAGGACTTGCCACGCCGGCAAACTCCGGCGTGACGAAAAGCCAGGCTTGAGGGTCCAGCGCGGCCAGGTAGGGCGCGACTTTTTTGTAGCCATCCGGCGTAAAAATGAAGAGCGCGTCGGGCCGGTCCACGCCGGTGTAGTGGATTTCCTCCGGCGCGAGGACCAGTTCGCTGAGGCTGTGGCCGGAGCGGACGGTGACCGGGTAATCGTCGCGCTGGGTGGCCCACAATCCCGCCATGGTCGCGGCGACGCCGAGGTAGCGCCCGGCCGTGCGGACTTTGCCGCCCGCCGAGCCGGCGAGGATGAGGGAGAAGCGCCGTGTCAGGGTGGCCGGCGCGACCACCGGGAACGGCTGCGGCCGGCCGGCCGGCGCGCCCAGGTGTACCGCGCCCGCCTGGCGCAGCGCGGCGGCATACTCCGGCCGGGCCTTTTCCACCAGCAGGCCGGCCGGCAACTCCAACGCGGCCATCGTTTCGCGCAGCCCCTTGGGGCTGAAGCGGTTGCTCGCCGCGAAGTAGGCCACACAGAGTTCCCAGATATCCAGCAAGGCGAAGCCCTCGTGCCCGAGCGCGGCCTCTATCCGCTCGTCCAGGTCCTTGTCGTAGGCGGTGCCGCGCCAGACGTAGGTCGCGCCGTTGGCGGCGACCGTCTGCGCGATGTCTAACGGGTGCTCCAGGTTGCCCCCGGGCGTGGTGGTGGTGATCCGCTCCGGCGGGGTGGTGACGCTGTGCTCGCCGCCGGTCATCCCAAAGTTGAGGTTGTTGAAGACCAGCGTGGTGATCCCGATATTGCGCCGGGCGGCGTTGAGCAGGTGGGCGCCGCCGATGCCGCAGCCGCCGTCGCCGATCAGCACGATCACGTGCAGGTCGGGCCGGGCCAGTTTGATGCCGCTGGCATAGGTGAGGCTCCGCCCGTGCAGCCCATGAAAGGCGCTGGTGATGAAATAGGCGTCCGACAATCCCACGCAGCCGATGTCGGTGACGAGCACCACCTGCGCCGGGTCCCATTGCCGGCGCACCAGCGCCCGGTTGAGCGCCTCCAACACCAGCCCGTGGCTACAGCCGGGGCAAAAAGGGTAGGCCTGAGCAGTGCGATAGGTCTCTGGCATAATCTCCTCGTCTCTGCGGATGGGTTTGGTGCTGGCATTATAAACGGCCCGGGGAAACGGTCAACTCACCGCCGGGCGCCGGTCCCCCTGGGGGGAGAGGCCGGCCGGGGCGGCGCGCAATTTGCGCAAAATTTAGAGGGGAGTACAATAGGGACAACAAGCGCATGTCTCAAAAAAAGGAGTCACCTTAGAGGGGGTTCCAAGGAGTCATACGCTGAGGTGGCGGCGGTGGGGCGTTCCACCGGTTTTCCGGGCGCTCCATCGGGTGAAAAGGGGGGAAGTCTGCTGCTTTCAAGGGTGGCGCGCAGTTCCAGGGGGGAAAAACCCGCCAGGGCGCGGACACTCAGAAAGCAGACAATGCTCGGAAGGGCATTAAGACGTTAAACTGCTTTATTATCCCCACAATCCTGTGCTTGTGCTCAGAAAGCAGACAATGCTCGGAAGGGCATTAAGACTAGGCATTCTGTGGGCGTTGGCAGCGCCCACGGTGGCAGGGCTCAGAAAGCAGACAATGCTCGGAAGGGCATTAAGACGACAGACACAAGCCAGCTGCGAATTTTTTCCGATACAACACTCAGAAAGCAGACAATGCTCGGAAGGGCATTAAGACTTTGACCGCAACACTGCGCGGTCCGTATGGTATGGGGACGTGACCTCAGAAAGCAGACAATGCTCGGAAGGGCATTAAGACCCAGTAGGCCGGGGAGGTGACTAACCCGGCAGTAATGCGGCCACTCAGAAAGCAGACAATGCTCGGAAGGGCATTAAGACCGGCCTTGCCAGCCGCCGGCGCCGCCACGCGAGCCACCTTGACTCAGAAAGCAGACAATGCTCGGAAGGGCATTAAGACCCCGAATTGCGAAATACAGCCCGATCTTTTCCCGCCAATAGCTCAGAAAGCAGACAATGCTCGGAAGGGCATTAAGACCCCAGACTACGCAGCAGTAGTCTGCCAATGTTGTAAACGGCCTCAGAAAGCAGACAATGCTCGGAAGGGCATTAAGACTCACCGGGCTTGCCACCGTTCCCGCGCCGCACTGTGCGGCTCAGAAAGCAGACAATGCTCGGAAGGGCATTAAGACCGGCGAATAAGAACCCCTGGCTGTCGCCAGGGAAAGTTTCTCAGAAAGCAGACAATGCTCGGAAGGGCATTAAGACGCCAGCAGTTGAACACGCCGGGTGATACCATGAGAACTCCCTCAGAAAGCAGACAATGCTCGGAAGGGCATTAAGACGCACGTGATTGACGAGTTCTACCGCCGCCGCGCGCTTCGTCTCAGAAAGCAGACAATGCTCGGAAGGGCATTAAGACTCATACAACCAGCTCTTCAATGACGTCAATCTCATGCGGTCCCTCAGAAAGCAGACAATGCTCGGAAGGGCATTAAGACTGGTTAGGTTGGCTTCGCGCAAGTCGGCCTCGGTCAGGTCCTCAGAAAGCAGACAATGCTCGGAAGGGCATTAAGACCCGGAGTCTCCGAGGCATTGAGCGTTACTGTCATTAACTCAGAAAGCAGACAATGCTCGGAAGGGCATTAAGACCTGCGAGGTGTGCGGGTCCAGATCGGGCCCCATCACGGTCTCTCAGAAAGCAGACAATGCTCGGAAGGGCATTAAGACTGTAACTGGCCAAAGCGAGGTTCCAGGCCAGCAACCAGCCTCAGAAAGCAGACAATGCTCGGAAGGGCATTAAGACACCGTCTGTGGCCCGCGCGCGGGCGCGCTGGAAGTAGACTCAGAAAGCAGACAATGCTCGGAAGGGCATTAAGACTGGACTGGACCGTGACACATTCTTTCAGCGTCAGTAACTCAGAAAGCAGACAATGCTCGGAAGGGCATTAAGACTTTCACAGCGAGAAAACGCCGTCATTTTTCGTTTTCCCCGCTCAGAAAGCAGACAATGCTCGGAAGGGCATTAAGACGTTTGGTTTTGCGTTGCTCCAACCAGGCCGCGCCGTCTTCTCAGAAAGCAGACAATGCTCGGAAGGGCATTAAGACCACGAAACGCGTTGCCGCTGCTGATACGGTGCAGCCGCTCAGAAAGCAGACAATGCTCGGAAGGGCATTAAGACGTAATCGATGGTGGGGAAGTAGATTACACTTTTCGGCCCCTCAGAAAGCAGACAATGCTCGGAAGGGCATTAAGACTCGGGGTAACTCCCACAGAAAAGACGGCGGGAAAGGCCAAGCCTCAGAAAGCAGACAATGCTCGGAAGGGCATTAAGACGATCTGCGGGCCGCTGGAGGGGAAGTCGGAGGATGCGTGGCTCAGAAAGCAGACAATGCTCGGAAGGGCATTAAGACCGAATATGACCTGGGATCCGACCAACGGGTTGCGGCTGCCTCAGAAAGCAGACAATGCTCGGAAGGGCATTAAGACTCCCCAATCACAACAATGAAAAAGACCCTGTTTTGTACTCAGAAAGCAGACAATGCTCGGAAGGGCATTAAGACGTGGATACTAACTGCGAGGCTTTGTTGAACGAGATCATTAAACTCAGAAAGCAGACAATGCTCGGAAGGGCATTAAGACATAACGCCGCGAGAAGCGGAATCCATAGACTGGATTTTTGCTCAGAAAGCAGACAATGCTCGGAAGGGCATTAAGACTTCTCGGTGGCCGCCATCGACTTAGCGAACGCACCGCTCAGAAAGCAGACAATGCTCGGAAGGGCATTAAGACGCCAGAATACCGCCTCACTGCCGGATGTGACCGGCACGCTCAGAAAGCAGACAATGCTCGGAAGGGCATTAAGACGGAGATGGATGGGCACGGGGAGCCGCTCCGGCAGGGGGTGCTCAGAAAGCAGACAATGCTCGGAAGGGCATTAAGACCTTGCACGGCGGCCAATTTGAGCTCGGTTTGGCGCAACTCCTCAGAAAGCAGACAATGCTCGGAAGGGCATTAAGACCTACTAATCCGGATGGATTATCTGACTCTGATAGGGCCCTCAGAAAGCAGACAATGCTCGGAAGGGCATTAAGACCTAAGATTGCCTTCATTTCTTTCTTTCCTTTTGGTTTGCTCAGAAAGCAGACAATGCTCGGAAGGGCATTAAGACACATAAGAAACGCGGCGCATCCACAACAAACAATACTGCCTCAGAAAGCAGACAATGCTCGGAAGGGCATTAAGACACGTTCTACCGTAGCAGTCACCTCAAGACCATTTAATGCCTCAGAAAGCAGACAATGCTCGGAAGGGCATTAAGACACCCTCTGCGGCGTTGGGCCGCCCAGAGACTACGTAGTCTCAGAAAGCAGACAATGCTCGGAAGGGCATTAAGACACAGCAAAGGGCACATTGTTTTGCTTGAAGACGTCTTCTAACTCAGAAAGCAGACAATGCTCGGAAGGGCATTAAGACGCCCCCAGGAAAACAATTTTTCCCCACCTTACAAGCCGCCTCAGAAAGCAGACAATGCTCGGAAGGGCATTAAGACTATTACCGCCAGATGGATAATACCAAATGCAACCTTTTACTCAGAAAGCAGACAATGCTCGGAAGGGCATTAAGACCAATGGCTATCAACGCATTCGGAACGCTCTTGAAGATCGGCTCAGAAAGCAGACAATGCTCGGAAGGGCATTAAGACTCGACTTTATCGTCGGGTTGCACGAGTACGAGGGATGACTCAGAAAGCAGACAATGCTCGGAAGGGCATTAAGACCAACGCCGCAGAGGGTCCCGGTACGGTTGTTGTATCGGAACTCAGAAAGCAGACAATGCTCGGAAGGGCATTAAGACTCCACCCTCAGGGATCAGCTCAATTTCACCCCAGTTACTCAGAAAGCAGACAATGCTCGGAAGGGCATTAAGACGAAAAATGGCAGTGTCCTGGTTTATCCAGGACGAAGTCGTCTCAGAAAGCAGACAATGCTCGGAAGGGCATTAAGACCCGGGATCTCCGGCGCCTTTTCGCTGGCGGTCTTACCGGCTCAGAAAGCAGACAATGCTCGGAAGGGCATTAAGACCTGACCGGTCACTGACCGCGCGCCTGACCGCGCGCCTGACTCAGAAAGCAGACAATGCTCGGAAGGGCATTAAGACCCTGATTGCTTTCGTCGCTTGTCGTCATTGTGTTGCTGATAACTCAGAAAGCAGACAATGCTCGGAAGGGCATTAAGACCCGGCAGTGGGGGAGGCCCTACCGATAGGGCTTAAGTCGCCTCAGAAAGCAGACAATGCTCGGAAGGGCATTAAGACTACCAGTCAGTCACCCCATAGCGCCCTGCAGGTCAGCAGCACTCAGAAAGCAGACAATGCTCGGAAGGGCATTAAGACCCTCAGGCTCGCAGTACCCTGGGGCAAGTATTTAGCCCGTTCTCAGAAAGCAGACAATGCTCGGAAGGGCATTAAGACACTAACGGCAAATGGCGGGCGGATGCTATATGCAAACGCCCCTCAGAAAGCAGACAATGCTCGGAAGGGCATTAAGACGCACAAGGCATGACAGATCAGGAAGTTGAATTTGTTGTCCGCTCAGAAAGCAGACAATGCTCGGAAGGGCATTAAGACTTAGAATCAAGTTTATAAAACGTAGTAGTTAAAACGTACTCAGAAAGCAGACAATGCTCGGAAGGGCATTAAGACCTTGGTTTGGCAAAGCCAGACCGCCACCGCCAATACCGCCCACTCAGAAAGCAGACAATGCTCGGAAGGGCATTAAGACCCAACAGGTGAATTGGTCCAAGATGCACCTCACCAGGAAGGTCGCTCAGAAAGCAGACAATGCTCGGAAGGGCATTAAGACGGCGAGAATGTGTAGTCCACCGCATCACCGTCAATGACGCAAACTCAGAAAGCAGACAATGCTCGGAAGGGCATTAAGACCTCCACATAGTGGACGGTAGTACCGGCGTTGCCACGTATACTCAGAAAGCAGACAATGCTCGGAAGGGCATTAAGACACAAACAATTGCCGGAACCAGTTCAGGCCGTGCGGGGTGCCTCAGAAAGCAGACAATGCTCGGAAGGGCATTAAGACGCGGCGCGCGGAGTCGCTACCATCGCGCTCCTGAGTATCGCCTCAGAAAGCAGACAATGCTCGGAAGGGCATTAAGACCCACTGTGTGACTTGCACACACACTAAGCTTGGTTACTTACTCAGAAAGCAGACAATGCTCGGAAGGGCATTAAGACCGATTTTCGGTGCCGCGGAAGAAACCTGCGGCGGTGAACTCAGAAAGCAGACAATGCTCGGAAGGGCATTAAGACCCTCAGGCTCGCAGTACCCTGGGGTGAGCACTGCACTCGCCCTCAGAAAGCAGACAATGCTCGGAAGGGCATTAAGACCTACTGCGTAGTCTGCCACGGTGGTAAACGGCACGTTGTTCCTCAGAAAGCAGACAATGCTCGGAAGGGCATTAAGACGGCGCGTACTTCGCTTTCGGTCAGCGGCACGACGTCGCGGGTTTCTCAGAAAGCAGACAATGCTCGGAAGGGCATTAAGACGAGGGAGTGATGGACGAAAACAGCAGAACCTTTGAAAATACCTCAGAAAGCAGACAATGCTCGGAAGGGCATTAAGACTTCATACAGGAACAACAGCCCGGAGGCAGTGTCTACCCTCAGAAAGCAGACAATGCTCGGAAGGGCATTAAGACGGTTGAGAGGCTACCAACCGCAGCCTGCTATGCCGATGCCTCAGAAAGCAGACAATGCTCGGAAGGGCATTAAGACGCATACATCGGCGTGCCCTTCTATACGCCCGCAATTGTAGTCTCAGAAAGCAGACAATGCTCGGAAGGGCATTAAGACGCACTCGCCGACGCCCTCGGTGCGATCGGCTTGGAGGGCTTCTCAGAAAGCAGACAATGCTCGGAAGGGCATTAAGACCTCTGTCCGACCCGATAAGGTGCGCGGCGCTCAGTCATACTCAGAAAGCAGACAATGCTCGGAAGGGCATTAAGACCCGATAGGGCTTAAGTCGCCCGCCGCGAGCCGCGCAATTCGCCGGACTCAGAAAGCAGACAATGCTCGGAAGGGCATTAAGACTGCATCGTCAATGAGAAAATTCGCAGCTGGCTTGTCAACGTTCCTCAGAAAGCAGACAATGCTCGGAAGGGCATTAAGACCGATGTGATTTCTCTATA
>CAYTGR010000055.1:22266-30062 GCA_964437445.1 uncultured Anaerolineales bacterium
GCTCAGAAAGCAGACAATGCTCGGAAGGGCATTAAGACCCAACGCCGACGGGCGCGGGCTGGCGGCGCGCTTCATCAACTCAGAAAGCAGACAATGCTCGGAAGGGCATTAAGACAATAAAACGAAACAGCGCTCTGCCGCCACACAACTAAACAACGCTCAGAAAGCAGACAATGCTCGGAAGGGCATTAAGACGTAGATAGGATCGTGCTTGCACATGGTTTACTCCTGGTTGCTCAGAAAGCAGACAATGCTCGGAAGGGCATTAAGACTTAGCAATGTACTTTCCTGTATACGAAATCACACCACGCCACCTCAGAAAGCAGACAATGCTCGGAAGGGCATTAAGACCCCGCCGCCACGTAGACCACCGGCAGCGCCACTACCAGCTCAGAAAGCAGACAATGCTCGGAAGGGCATTAAGACGTTTTCGATGGCGGTGACCGAGGGGAACGCCGTCATGCTTTCTCAGAAAGCAGACAATGCTCGGAAGGGCATTAAGACTCATCTTGGCCGAGCACAATCTCTCTCCCCTCCGTGCAGGACTCAGAAAGCAGACAATGCTCGGAAGGGCATTAAGACTTCAACGGCTAAAAAGATTAAGAATTGCAAGAACAATCACTGCCTCAGAAAGCAGACAATGCTCGGAAGGGCATTAAGACGCGCAAGATGCCTGCCCGCAAGGTGTTTCAACTGACGGACGAGCTCAGAAAGCAGACAATGCTCGGAAGGGCATTAAGACCTTGATGTCCACCGGCTTCAGATGCGGGGCCAACCGCCTCAGAAAGCAGACAATGCTCGGAAGGGCATTAAGACAACTTCGCCTACGCCTCCGCCTGCAACTCGTAACGAAACTGACTCAGAAAGCAGACAATGCTCGGAAGGGCATTAAGACCGTACCCCCACGTGTAATCGCGTGGGGAGGATACGAAGAACCTCAGAAAGCAGACAATGCTCGGAAGGGCATTAAGACTTGGCGTTGGTGGAGATTGCGCGCGGCCAGGCATATCTCAGAAAGCAGACAATGCTCGGAAGGGCATTAAGACGCATATACCCTCGGCTGTCCTATCCAAGTTGTCACGGCTCAGAAAGCAGACAATGCTCGGAAGGGCATTAAGACGGCCCAGTTATTGGACCGGTCGGCCTCCAGTAGGCCGTAGTTGACTCAGAAAGCAGACAATGCTCGGAAGGGCATTAAGACGTTTTCTTTTATCGGGCCGGGCAGGACTGGTTTACCGGCCTCAGAAAGCAGACAATGCTCGGAAGGGCATTAAGACCGAGCCTTGCAGCAAAACCACCCCAGCGGTGGCGGTCGTCACTCAGAAAGCAGACAATGCTCGGAAGGGCATTAAGACTTGTTACCCCTGGCCGCGACGACTTTGATCCCGGTGCAACTCAGAAAGCAGACAATGCTCGGAAGGGCATTAAGACGTTAGTTTAGTCGGTCGGCCTTTTGTCATATAAAAGACATTACTCAGAAAGCAGACAATGCTCGGAAGGGCATTAAGACCCTTCCACAATCCCGGCAAACACGGTGGCGATAGTGTTGCGCTCAGAAAGCAGACAATGCTCGGAAGGGCATTAAGACTTTGCGAAACCCACGGCCGTCAAAAAACACCTTCATTTTTACTCAGAAAGCAGACAATGCTCGGAAGGGCATTAAGACTAGCGGTTGCGGTTCTTGCTCAAGCCCTCCACCACGATGATCCTCAGAAAGCAGACAATGCTCGGAAGGGCATTAAGACCCACCAGCCGCGTCGCTTCCTGCCCGCAACAATCACAATAGCTCAGAAAGCAGACAATGCTCGGAAGGGCATTAAGACTTCGACCGCACACAGACAAAAACAGATGAATAAGACGTACCCTCAGAAAGCAGACAATGCTCGGAAGGGCATTAAGACCTACTGCTTTCATTGGCTAGTTCCCCACCGTCTCAGTACCTCAGAAAGCAGACAATGCTCGGAAGGGCATTAAGACCGTTGCTGGCGGTAGGGATGTTTCTGACGCTGTTAATGGCTCAGAAAGCAGACAATGCTCGGAAGGGCATTAAGACGCTAATTGGCCGCCTGCTGCTGGGCGGGGAGTACTACCTCAGAAAGCAGACAATGCTCGGAAGGGCATTAAGACGCAAGCGGCGGGCCGAGAAAGCCGCGCCAGCAGCCGATCCTCAGAAAGCAGACAATGCTCGGAAGGGCATTAAGACACAGGTTGACCAACGCGCGCCCATTGAGTACAAACTGATACCTCAGAAAGCAGACAATGCTCGGAAGGGCATTAAGACGCAGTCCCCGCAGCCCGTGCGAGTTCACCTTGAGTTGAGTCACTCAGAAAGCAGACAATGCTCGGAAGGGCATTAAGACGCGCTGACCTGCTGCCGCAACATGCGTCCGTCCTGGTCTCAGAAAGCAGACAATGCTCGGAAGGGCATTAAGACCCGGCCTGGATCGGCCTGGTGGGGGCAGGGCGGCGGTGTTCCTCAGAAAGCAGACAATGCTCGGAAGGGCATTAAGACCAGACGATTGCTATTGGCCCGGATAACGAGGTTTACGACGGCCACTCAGAAAGCAGACAATGCTCGGAAGGGCATTAAGACTGACCTGGGTAGAGAGGTGGTCGCTATGAGCCGCTTTGTGGCTCAGAAAGCAGACAATGCTCGGAAGGGCATTAAGACGAAACTGCTGCTGTTCGTCTATAAAGGTTCGGGCGATCTCCGCTCAGAAAGCAGACAATGCTCGGAAGGGCATTAAGACTCGCCGGCTTTAACGGTTTTATCTACAACCAGAACTCCTCTCTCAGAAAGCAGACAATGCTCGGAAGGGCATTAAGACTGAGTATGGTTAGCGATCCCGGAGTTGTTGGTAGTGGAGGCCTCAGAAAGCAGACAATGCTCGGAAGGGCATTAAGACGCAAATACTTCTCAGCCAGCAGGCGTGAGACCACCCCCGCCTTGCTCAGAAAGCAGACAATGCTCGGAAGGGCATTAAGACTCGTCCGGCCGGGCGACGACGATTCCGCGCCCGTTCTCAGAAAGCAGACAATGCTCGGAAGGGCATTAAGACCGATAGAGTTCCGGCACGGCAGCCAGCGCCGCGAGCAGGCTCAGAAAGCAGACAATGCTCGGAAGGGCATTAAGACCCGGTTGGCAGGAGCACCGCGCGCATCGCTGCAATCAGGTCGGCTCAGAAAGCAGACAATGCTCGGAAGGGCATTAAGACTAAGCCTTGGGGAATGCGCTTAGTATGGACCGCGCAAATCCCCGCTCAGAAAGCAGACAATGCTCGGAAGGGCATTAAGACCGTTCCGGGAACCCGCCCCGCTGCGGAAACAACCCTAACTGTTCTCAGAAAGCAGACAATGCTCGGAAGGGCATTAAGACCTACAACGAGATCGCCGCCAAGATCGGGCTGCCTACGCTGCTCAGAAAGCAGACAATGCTCGGAAGGGCATTAAGACTTGATGCGCCCAGCGCTCCTCAACCCGCTCCTGGCGCTTACTCAGAAAGCAGACAATGCTCGGAAGGGCATTAAGACGAATTTCCTGTCGCCGTACCGGACGGCGACCTCGATCTCGTCTCAGAAAGCAGACAATGCTCGGAAGGGCATTAAGACTTGTTGGTAGTGGAGGCGGTCAGTGTGTCCGCCCCCAAAGCCGCTCAGAAAGCAGACAATGCTCGGAAGGGCATTAAGACAGAAATCGTCTACGAGCAAACGATAATGGCGGGGGTGGCTCAACTCAGAAAGCAGACAATGCTCGGAAGGGCATTAAGACTTGGAGCAGCAGCGCATCAATGACGCCGGGTATCAGTTTGCTCAGAAAGCAGACAATGCTCGGAAGGGCATTAAGACCCGCCGGTGACACCCCGCCGGTCGGAGTTTGGGGGCGCGCGGCTCAGAAAGCAGACAATGCTCGGAAGGGCATTAAGACCCGCCACGCGCCGCAAGCGCACGTCATGCCCGATCAGAGCTCAGAAAGCAGACAATGCTCGGAAGGGCATTAAGACTCGGCGGTAACAACGGCCTCCTCTGTCGCCATGAAGCCCTCTAGCTCAGAAAGCAGACAATGCTCGGAAGGGCATTAAGACGAACTCGCACCGGTAGGCGATGGCCGTCTCAGGGAGCCCCTCTCAGAAAGCAGACAATGCTCGGAAGGGCATTAAGACGTTGGCCCTGGAATGGGACGCCACTACCTGCTCCTGGCTCAGAAAGCAGACAATGCTCGGAAGGGCATTAAGACGGAAACGCCGGATTTTCGCGGCTCTCAAACTGGATCACGTCATACTCAGAAAGCAGACAATGCTCGGAAGGGCATTAAGACCCAACCCAGTTGTGCCATAGCCGGCGCGCTCCGGCGCAACTCAGAAAGCAGACAATGCTCGGAAGGGCATTAAGACCCAAACATCTTGATTGAGGACAAGCACATCCCCAATGGTGGCTCAGAAAGCAGACAATGCTCGGAAGGGCATTAAGACCCCCATAGAGGCGCCAAGCATACTCCCACGTGTAATCGCTCAGAAAGCAGACAATGCTCGGAAGGGCATTAAGACCCGGTGTTTGCCAGTGGCCTAAGAGCCGGGCCTATGATCCCTCAGAAAGCAGACAATGCTCGGAAGGGCATTAAGACGAATACCCGTCCGAGATGACGATTTCTAAAGAGTTATAGCCTCAGAAAGCAGACAATGCTCGGAAGGGCATTAAGACTGCAAACGCTGTATCGCTGACAGGGTGGGGAGGCGTGAACTCAGAAAGCAGACAATGCTCGGAAGGGCATTAAGACGCTATCTTCCAGGCCGACCTGGACGGCGACGGTAGCGCGCCCTCAGAAAGCAGACAATGCTCGGAAGGGCATTAAGACTAAACTTTCCCGTCCACTGCATTTTCAACAACCGAAACTAACTCAGAAAGCAGACAATGCTCGGAAGGGCATTAAGACTCGCCTTCCGTGAGCGCCACGGTCTGCTTGTCACCAGTCACTCAGAAAGCAGACAATGCTCGGAAGGGCATTAAGACCGAGGCCGTGGATGACCTCCACGGCCTCATGAAGGGTTTGCTCAGAAAGCAGACAATGCTCGGAAGGGCATTAAGACGATTTTTGCAGAAGGAGGTGAACATGCCATATAACAACCTCAGAAAGCAGACAATGCTCGGAAGGGCATTAAGACCGTTCGGCCTCGGCGCGCGCGACCTGCTCCGCCGTCTGCGCCTCAGAAAGCAGACAATGCTCGGAAGGGCATTAAGACTATAGCACTCCTTATTCTGAATATTTCCAGTATCTGCCTCAGAAAGCAGACAATGCTCGGAAGGGCATTAAGACTCAAATTAATAACAGTCATTTAAATTCCTCCTTGTTTTAGCTCAGAAAGCAGACAATGCTCGGAAGGGCATTAAGACCCGAGAGGATCTGTTTGGACGAGTTCAACAAATTCTTCCTCAGAAAGCAGACAATGCTCGGAAGGGCATTAAGACACAAATGAACAGGAGGACTTATGCGCGATACAAAGAGAATTCTCAGAAAGCAGACAATGCTCGGAAGGGCATTAAGACTAACTGCCACTCGCACGTACTACCCCACAAGGGGACTCAGAAAGCAGACAATGCTCGGAAGGGCATTAAGACTTCGTTTGTGGCGTGGCTGGAAGCGCATGACCGATCTCCACCTCAGAAAGCAGACAATGCTCGGAAGGGCATTAAGACGCCGCCTGGCCGATCTCTTCTACCCGGCGCGCGATAGCTCAGAAAGCAGACAATGCTCGGAAGGGCATTAAGACGGACGCCACTCCCCCAACGGATGGCTGGCGATAGCCACCACCTCAGAAAGCAGACAATGCTCGGAAGGGCATTAAGACTTACTTTCCTCCTTTTCCTCCGTCCGCCCCCGAAGGCTTGTGCTCAGAAAGCAGACAATGCTCGGAAGGGCATTAAGACAGCGGGTCAAGGCCGAGGCTGAGCGCGCGGCGCACGACAAACTCAGAAAGCAGACAATGCTCGGAAGGGCATTAAGACGTGAGACCACCCCCGCCTTGACGCAAAGCGTTAGGACGCCTCAGAAAGCAGACAATGCTCGGAAGGGCATTAAGACGCAAAATGTAGCACTCGCACAGCGGATAGAGTTCCTGTGGCTCAGAAAGCAGACAATGCTCGGAAGGGCATTAAGACGGCCTACTACCCGGACTGGTACAACCGCCACCCGGAGCGCCTCAGAAAGCAGACAATGCTCGGAAGGGCATTAAGACGCCATAATCCAACAATTCTCGCAGCGCCTTCTCGTCCAGCTCAGAAAGCAGACAATGCTCGGAAGGGCATTAAGACGAATCTCGTCATACGGCCCGGCGACGACGACGCCGCGTCCTCAGAAAGCAGACAATGCTCGGAAGGGCATTAAGACCAAGCGCGCGCGGGTGCGTCAACTGGCGGGCGAGCATCCTCAGAAAGCAGACAATGCTCGGAAGGGCATTAAGACGAACATCGTGTTGTTGACCTTGCTCCTGAGATTCTTCGGCAGGCCTCAGAAAGCAGACAATGCTCGGAAGGGCATTAAGACTCTAATGCCAGGTATAGCACCGCCCCGGCCTGGATGTCATGCTCAGAAAGCAGACAATGCTCGGAAGGGCATTAAGACTCCTACTGCGCGGCCTGCTTGATTGACGTGAATGCGGCAGCTCAGAAAGCAGACAATGCTCGGAAGGGCATTAAGACGCCGACCTGGACGGCGACGGTAGCGCGCCGGAGACCCGCCTCAGAAAGCAGACAATGCTCGGAAGGGCATTAAGACGGTGCTACTTACGAATCACAACGTAAGCGGTCATGATTCTCAGAAAGCAGACAATGCTCGGAAGGGCATTAAGACTAATCGCGGGAGTCCGATACGAAGAACTCTGCCCAGACTTCGCTCAGAAAGCAGACAATGCTCGGAAGGGCATTAAGACGCTTCAGCAAGCGGGAGCATCTGCGCGTGGATAAAGTCTTCCTCAGAAAGCAGACAATGCTCGGAAGGGCATTAAGACCCGTAATCCATAGCAATCCGTTGCAGGCCTGACATCAGGTTCTCAGAAAGCAGACAATGCTCGGAAGGGCATTAAGACCTACCAGCAGCAGGCGCAGCCAGAGCACCCAGAGCGGGAACCTCAGAAAGCAGACAATGCTCGGAAGGGCATTAAGACGCTACAGCCGCGTGCAACTGGCAAGCAGTAGACTGGTTTTACTCAGAAAGCAGACAATGCTCGGAAGGGCATTAAGACGCCCCACCGTCTGGCTACAAACCCTTCATGAGGCCGTGGCTCAGAAAGCAGACAATGCTCGGAAGGGCATTAAGACTGCATCACTGAAATCCATGTTGACCTCCCAAATAAAAAGCGCTCAGAAAGCAGACAATGCTCGGAAGGGCATTAAGACGCGATCTCTCTGCAACTGGAAATTCATCGTCAAATTTATCTCAGAAAGCAGACAATGCTCGGAAGGGCATTAAGACCCAACCTGGAAGCGCCACCGCTGACCGTCAGCAACCTGCGCGAACTCAGAAAGCAGACAATGCTCGGAAGGGCATTAAGACTCATCACCGAGAGGATCTGTTTGGACGAGTTCAACAAATTCTTCCTCAGAAAGCAGACAATGCTCGGAAGGGCATTAAGACGTAGGTCTGGACGCCGGCAGCGCGGTCCTGGGTAGTTTGCTCAGAAAGCAGACAATGCTCGGAAGGGCATTAAGACGCCGGTGGCGCTTGACGTTGCCCCGGCCGGCTGGCTTGACTCAGAAAGCAGACAATGCTCGGAAGGGCATTAAGACTCATAACAAATAACTTAG
>CAYTGR010000056.1:0-29989 GCA_964437445.1 uncultured Anaerolineales bacterium
CGGCGGTCTCCGCTTGCAGCGGTTGGGCCGCCGCGTGCAACTGGTCACCGCGCCGCAAGCTGCCCCATTGGTGGAACGGTTCCTCGCCCTGGAGGTCACGCTCCGCCTCTCCCAGCCGGCGCTGGAGACCTTAGCTATCATCGCTTACGCCCAGCCGATCACGCGCCCGCAACTGGAGGCAATTCGCGGCGTCAACTCCGATAGTGTGCTGCGGACACTGGTCGCTGCGGGGCTGGTGGAAGAGGTCGGGCGGGCCGAGAGCGTGGGCCGCCCCCTGCTTTACGGCACCACCTTCCAGTTCCTTCAACAGTTTGGGCTGCAATCGCTGGCCGAACTCCCGCCGCTGGAGTCAAAGCCGCCCGACCAGCCGGCTCCGGCTTAAGGCAGATTTCCATGGAAGGGGGCGTGATTTCACATCACGCCCCCTTGTGATTTGACAATCTTTCCCGATTATTTATAATAATCCATATCAAAAACTGTTAAAAATCCCTTAAGAGCGAACTGAAGTTCGCGGTACATTGGCTATGCAGATTTTATAAGAAGGTGCAGCCCTATTTTATCCTTCCGCCTTCATCCTTCACAATTTTCCAACTGCTGCTCTCTGCTCACTACTTAACTGGTTTCTATATTTCTAAGGGAGGTGAAACGCTTATGGAAGTACTGACTTTGGCCCGCTGGCAGTTTGCAATTACGACCGTTTATCACTTCTTTTTTGTCCCCTTGACCTTAGGCCTTTCTATCTTAGTCGCCATCATGGAGACCTTCTACGTCCGCACCGGCAACGAGCTCTACAAACAGATGACCCGGTTCTGGGGGAAACTGTTCATCATCAATTTTGTGATGGGCGTCGTCACCGGCATTGTCCAGGAGTTCCAGTTCGGCATGAACTGGTCGGAGTATGCCCGCTTCATGGGCGACATCTTCGGCGCGCCGCTGGCGATTGAGGCGCTCCTGGCCTTCTACCTGGAATCCACCTTCCTGGGGGTGTGGATCTTCGGCTGGCAGAAGCTCTCGCGGGGCCTGCACCTGGCCACGATCTGGCTGGTCGCCATTGCCTCTAACCTCTCCGCGCTCTGGATTCTCATCGCCAACTCCTTCATGCACCAGCCGGTAGGCTATGTCATCCGCAACGGCCGCGCGGAGATGGCCGATTTTCTGGCGTTGGTGACCAACCCGCATGTCCTGCTCCAGTACCCGCACGTGCTCTTTTCTGGCGTGGCGACGGCAGCCTTCTTCGTGTTAGGCATCAGCGCCTACCACCTGCTGAAGAAGTCCTCGCCGGCTCTGTTTGAACGTTCGTTCCGCCTGGCCGCCGTTTATGGGCTGATCGGTTCGCTCATGGTGATGGGGTTCGGTCACCTGCAAGGGCAGCACATGATGAAGACGCAGCCGGCCAAGATGGCTGCCGCCGAGGCGCTCTGGGAGACCGAGCAGCCGGCCGCCTTCTCGGTCGTGGCCTGGATTGATGAGCAACAGCAGACCAATCCCTTCGCGCTGCGCATCCCCGGCGTGGTCAGCTTCCTGGCCTACAACAACTTCAGCGCCCGCGTGGAAGGGTTGAAGGAGTTGCAGGCCCGCTACGAGCAGCAGTATGGCCCGGATGATTACATCCCCCCGGTGGTCCTCAACTTTTGGGGCTTCCGCCTGATGGTCGGCGCCGGGACGTTGATGGCGTTGTTGGCGGCGGTCGCGCTCTTCTTCCTGTTCTTCCGCAAGCAGCTGCCCGCGTCCTGGCTGCTGCGCCTGCTTCCCTTCGCCATTGCGCTGCCCTATCTGGCCAACACCTTCGGCTGGATTTTGACCGAGACCGGCCGCCAGCCGTGGATTGTGGTCGGCCTCCAGAAAATCCAGGATGCCGTCTCGCCCAACGTCACCGCCGGGAGCCTGCTCGTCTCGCTCATCGGCTTCACGCTGCTCTACGGCGCGCTGATGGTGGTGGATCTCTACCTGCTGGCCCGCGCTGCCAAAGCCGGCCCTGCGCCGGAATCCGCCGGGGCGCACTGAGGGAGGTGACTCATGGACCTGAACACACTCTGGTTTATCTTGATCGGTGTGCTCTTCAGCGGCTTTTTCCTGCTGGAGGGGTTTGATTACGGCGTGGGCATCCTGCTGCCTTTTGTGGGCAAGCAAGACGAGGAGCGTCGGTTGGCGATCAACGCTATCGGCCCCTTCTGGGATGGCAACGAGGTCTGGATGCTGACGGCGGGCGGCGCGCTCTTCGCGGCCTTCCCCCACTGGTACGCCACGCTCTTCAGCGGCTTCTATCTGGCGCTGGTGCTGATGCTTTTCGCGCTGATTGTGCGCGGCGTGGCCTTTGAGTTCCGCAGCCAGCTGGTCGCCTCGCGCTGGCGGACAACCTGGGACACGCTGCTCTTCATCGGCAGCCTGGTGCCGGCGCTCCTGTGGGGCGTGGCGGTCGGCAACCTGGTGCGCGGCGTCCCCATTGATGCGCAGATGAACTTCACCGGCAACCTCCTGACGTTGCTCAACCCCTTTGCGCTGCTGGCGGGCGTGCTCTTTGTCCTGCTCTTCAGCCTGCACGGGGCGCTCTTCCTGAGCCTGAAGACGACCGGCCCGGTGCTGGAGCGGGCGCAGCAGATCGCCGGCCGGCTCTGGTTGCCTACGCTGCTGGTGGCGGCCGGCTGGATTCTCTGGACGTTTGCCGCCGGTGGGATCAAGGTGGTGGCGCTGCTGGCGGCGGTGATCGCTGCCGTGGCGCTGGCCGCCGTCCGCCTCTGGGCCGGGCAGCGCGCGGGGCGGGCCTTCCTGCTGACCAGTGTCACGATTGTCAGCGCCACCGTGATGGTCTTCGCCACCCTCTTCCCCAACGTGATGATCTCCACCACCAACCCGGCCTGGAGCCTGACCATCTACACGGCGGCCTCCAGCCCCTATACGCTGCGGGTGATGACCATCGTGGCCATCATCTTTGTGCCCATCGTGCTGCTGTACCAGGTCTGGACTTACCGCGTCTTCCGGCAGCGGCTCACGGCCGGCGACCTGCACTATTGATCTGCCCGGTATGAACCTGGATCGGCGGCTGGTGCGCCTGGCGGCGACCGCGCGGCGCGACCTGGGGCTGACCGTGGCCCTCAACGCCGCCAGCGGGATTACCATCGTGGCGGCGGCGGCGTTGCTCAGCCGCATCGTTGCCGCCGCCTTTCTGGCAGGAGCGGGGCTGCCGGAGCTGGCACCGCTCCTGGCGCTGTTGATCGGCCTGGGAGCGGTGCGAGCAGCCTTAGCCTGGGCCGCCGAAGTGAGCGCGCACCGCGTCGCAGCGCACGTCAAGGCGACGCTGCGCGAGCAGTTGAGCGCGCAGTTGCTGGCCGGCGGGCCGGTCGCCCAGCGCGGCGAGCGGACCGGCGAGCTGGTCAACACGCTGACCGAGGGCGTGGAGGCGTTGGAAGCCTATTGCGCCCAGTATCTCCCCCAACTGGCGCTGACAGCGCTGGTGCCGGCCACCCTGCTCCTGTTCATCTTCCCCCGCGATTGGCTTTCCGGGCTGGTGCTGTTGGTCACAGCTCCCCTGTTGCCGCTCTTCATGCAGTTGATCGGCCAGGCGGCGGAGGCGCGGACGCAGCGGCAATGGGTCACGCTTAGCCGGATGAGCGCGTACTTCCTGGAGACACTCCAGGGGCTGACCACGCTCAAACTGTTGGGCCGCAGCCGGGAGGCGCTGCGCGAGATCGCCAGGGTTAGCGATGCCTTCCGCCGTGCGACGGTGAGCGTGCTGCGGGTGGCCTTTCTCTCCGCGCTGGCCCTGGAGTTGATCGCCACGCTGAGCACCGCCGTCGTTGCGGTGGAGATTGGGCTGCGGCTGCTCTACGGCCGGTTGACCTTTGAGCCGGCCTTCTTTGTCCTCTTGCTGGCCCCGGAGTTCTACCGCCAGTTCCGCACGTTGGGCGTCCGCTTTCATGCCGGCATGGCGGGCGTGGCGGCGGCGCGGCGGATCTTTGCGGTGCTGGCGCCGGCGGCGGGCGAGAACGCCGGGGCGTGGCCACGTCTCAGCGTGGCAGCGGTTCAGGGGGACGCGCCGGCGGGCCATCCTGCGCTAACCGGCGCCTGGGAGCAACTGGCCTTTGAGGGGGTGACCTGCACCTATCCGGGGGCGGAGCGTCCGGCGCTGCGCGACCTCTCGTTCACGTTGCGCCGGGGGCAGCGGATCGCGCTGGTCGGGCCGAGCGGCGCGGGCAAGAGCACGGTGGCGGCGCTGCTGCTGCGCTTCCTGGAACCGGCAGCGGGGGCGATCACCGTGGAGGGGCAGCCGCTCGCCGCGTTTCCGGCGGAGATGTGGCGCCGGCAGATCGCCTGGGTGCCGCAGCAGCCGCATCTGTTCAACGCCACGGTCGCCGAAAACATCCGCTTAGGCCGGCCCGAGGCCGACGCTGCCGCCGTGGAGCGGGCGGCACGGCTGGCCGGACTCCATGAGACGCTCCGCGCGCTCCCGCAGGGCTACGCGACGCCGTTGGGGGAGCAGGGGGCGCGACTCAGTGGGGGTGAGGTGCAGCGGCTGGCGCTGGCCCGCGCGCTGCTCCGGGAAGCGCCGCTGCTGATCTTAGATGAGCCGACCGCGCATGTAGACCCGGTGCAGGCGGCGGAACTGGAAGCGACGCTGCTGACCCTGCCGGGGCGCCCCGCCATCCTCTGGATTGCCCACCGGTTGGCGACCACCGTCCGCGCCGACCTGATCTTAGTGCTGGAAAACGGCCGGCTGGTGGAGCGAGGCGATCAGGCCACGCTCAGCCGGGCCGGCGGCCTCTATGCCCGCTTGCTGGAGGGGCAGGCATGACCGGTTCAGCATTGCCGGTCCTGCGCCGGTTGGTGCGCTTCCTGCGACCCTTTTGGCCGCAGGTGGCGCTTTCCGTGGTGCTGGGGGCGGCCACGGTGACCGGCGGCATCGGGTTACTGGCGACCTCGGCCTACCTCATCGCGGCAGCGGCCTTACAGCCCTCCATCGCCGAGCTCCAGGTGGTGATTGTCGGCGTCCGCTTCTTTGGGCTGACGCGCGGGGTCTTCCGTTACCTGGAGCGGCTGGTCTCGCATGACCTCAACTTCCGGCTGCTGGCGCAACTGCGGGTCTGGTTCTACGCGGCGTTGGAGCCGCTGGCCCCGGCGCGCCTGTGGCAGCAGCGCAGCGGTGATCTGCTGAGCCGCGCGGTGGCTGATGTGGAGACGCTCAAGGAGTTCTACGGGCGCGCGCTGGCACCGCCCCTGGTGGCGCTGGTGGTGACGGCGGGCGCGGCGCTGTTCGTGGGGCGGTTCGTGCCGGCGGCGGCGTGGGCGCTGGCAGGCGCTCTGACGCTGGCCGGTTTGCTCATTCCGTGGGCGCTCTACCGGCCTGGAAGGAAGGCGGGGGCGCAGCTTGTCGCTGCCCGCGCGGCGCTTTATGCGCAGGCGGTGGATGGCATCCAGGGAGCGGCGGAGCTGCTGGCCTTCAACCAGGAGGCGGAGCAGCTGGCCCGGCTGCGCGCCGCCGAACGCGCTTTAGCCCGCGCTCAGGCCCGCCAGGCCTGGCTGACCGGGGTGACGGAAGCGGTAGCGGCCTGGCTGCCGACCGCCACCGTCGCGCTGGTGCTGGCGCTGAGCATTCCCGCCGTCCGCGCCGGGCATTTGGAGGGCGTGCTGCTGGCCGTGCTGGCGCTCATCGCGCTCTCCGCTTTTGAGGCGGTCACGCCCCTGCCGCAGGCCGCGCAACAGCTCGGCAGCTGCATAGAGGCGGCCGGACGGCTGCTGGAGGTGGTGGAGGTCCCGCCGGCCGTCGCGCCTGTCCCGCCGCTCAACCTGCCGGCGCTCCCCCGTTGTGACCTGGAAGTGCGCGACCTGACCTTCCGCTACGGGCCGGAGCTGCCGCCGGCGCTGGCCGGGCTCAGTTTCACACTGCCGCAAGGGGGAAGGCTGGCTATCGTGGGGCCGAGCGGCGCGGGCAAGAGCACGCTGGTCCACCTGCTGCTGCGCTTCTGGGAGTACGAGCAAGGGGAAATCCGGCTGGGGGGCCGCTCGCTGCGGGAGTACGACCGGGCGACCCTGAGCCGACTGATCGCGGTGGTCTCGCAGCGGACGGATCTTTTCACCGGCACCATCCGCGATAACCTGCGGCTGGCCCGCCCTGACGCCGACGACTCTGCGCTCCGGCGGGCGGCGCGGCAGGCGCAGCTGCACGAGTTCATCCAGGGGTTGCCGGAGGGCTACGATACCTGGATTGGCGAGCAGGGATGGCGGCTGAGCGGCGGGGAACGGCAGCGGCTGGCGATTGCCCGCGCGCTGTTGCAGGATGCGCCGCTCCTGCTCCTGGATGAGCCGACCGCGCACCTGGATACCGTCACCGAGCGGCAGGTGCTGGCGGCCATCGAGACGCTGATGGCCGGGCGCACCACGTTGCGCATCAGCCACCGGCTGGTGGGCATGGAGGCGATGGATGAGATCCTCGTGCTCCAGGCCGGGCGGGTGGTGGAGCGAGGCCCGCACGCGGCGTTGTTGCGGCAGGGCGGGCTCTATGCGCGCCTCTGGGCCGCCAACTGCAATGGGGAGTAGCCGCGTTTAGCCTTTGAGAGACGCCTGAAGGCCTCAAGACGGGCCTCTTCCCCTGGGAAATAAAGGTTTGTAGTGAGGCTTTAGCGCCGTTTTAGCCGCGCTGAAGCAAAGGTGCAAAGAAAGTTATTCAGGCCTTAGCCGGCCTGGCGTGAGAGTTTCATCACCAAAAGAGACCTGACAGGTCTGGAAAGACCTGTCAGGCTCCAATGGGCATGGCTGAGGCCGGGATTAAGGTTGAATATCCATCGCCTCAATGTTCCACATTTCGGAGTTTTCGGTCGGGTCCATGGTGAAGCCCACGACGTTCGGGCGGTAAGCGGCGATCTTCAGGCGCAGGAAGAGCGGCAACGCCGGGATCTGCTCTGAGTAGATGCGCTGGGCTTCCTTGTGACCCTGGATGTAATCCTCAGTGCCGGGGAGCGCCTGGAGCGCGCGCCGGCAGGCCGCGTCATACTCCGGGTTGTTGAAACCAGGGTCGTTATCTGAGTCCCAACCGTTGACCTCGTTGGGGATCAGCCAGGAAGCGTAGGAATCACAGGGCGGTTCCACGCCGGTGCTGGTCGTGAACGAGG
The DNA here is from genome assembly GCA_964437445.1 of uncultured Anaerolineales bacterium. Taxonomy (GTDB): domain Bacteria; phylum Chloroflexota; class Anaerolineae; order B4-G1; family SLSP01; genus CAYTGR01. The sequence continues at coordinate 7,104 of CAYTGR010000056.1, forward strand.
CCAGGTCAAACTGGCGGCCAAAGACCGGACCATCCGGTCCAGAGGCGAAGTATTGGGTGGCCGGCATATTTTCCAGGTTGACCTTGATGCCGCACTCGGTCAGATGGTTCTGGAAAATCTGCATGTATTGAACCCTGAACGAGGCGGTTGTGCTCTGCCACTTGACCTCAAATTTGGTCCCATCCTTGATCCCGGCCACCCCCTGGGCCTCGCGGACGCCGTCGCCGTCCGTATCCTTCCAGCCGACCTCTTCCAGGAGCGCTTTGCCCTTGTCCGGGTCGTAGGGATAGGTGGTCATCATATCACCGGCGTAGAGCGGGTGCTCCGGCGGGACGTAACCGTCAAGCACAATGGAGCGGCCATACAGGATGGTGTCCACGACCTCCTGGCGGTTCAGACAGTAGGCGATGGCCTGCCGTACCCGCACATCCTCAAAGAAATCGGGGCGGTCGTAGGTTTCTACCGGGTCAATACCAAAGTCCAGATGTTCGCGAGAGGTGCCGGTCAAGAAGACGGGAACGATCACTCCCTGTTCCTCCAGCTGGAGCAGGAGTTGGGCCTGGTCTTCCAGCGCCACGTCCTGGGTGACGATGTCACATTCACCGGAGATCAGCTGCGCGATGGCCGCGTTGGAATCCTTGATGACCCGGAAAACGACGGTGTCAATCAGGGGAAGACCTTCGCTGGCGCGGAAGTAGAGCGGGTTCTTTTCCACGGTGATGTGATCGCCGGCTACCCATTCCTTCATGTTGAACGGGCCCCAACCAATGGGCATGCGGGAGGATTCCTCGGCACTGACCAGGTCTTTGGCCGTGTAATGCAGCTGGGTCTGCCACAGATGGCGTGGCTGCGGCGTCCAGAAGTTGATGAAGTAGGTGGAATCCATGTAGCCGGGCAAGCCGGTCCAGACGGCGGTCAGCTCGTCTTTAGCCACGAAGGAGGCGGTGCGGTCATAGATGTACTTGGGCGCCGGCGTATCGGGATCGCCAACCAGCTCGTAGCCATAAACGGAGTCGTCGGCGGTCAACGGTTCGCCATCCGACCACTGGAGGTTGGGGAGCAATTTGAATGTGGCTATAATCTGGTCCATCTCTACCGGTGTGCCGTCAAAGGTGATGGCACAGTCGGATGAGCGGCAGCCTGCCGGGCGGATCACAGTACCTTTCGCCAGGTCTACCGGCGTTCCCGTGTTGTCCAGGACCCGATCACCTTCCTGGACGGTCACGGCGCTGACCACGGCGTCGCCATCCTGGAGGCTGGGCAATTTTTCCAGGATGACCGGCTGGTAAGAATAGGTCCGGCTGGTGTAAGGGTAATCATAGAAGGCGTGTTGGACGTGGCGGCTGGCTAACATGCTGCCGCCCCAGGTGTAAAGCGTATCGGGCTCCTGTCCCATGCAGACGACCATCGTCTTGGGTTCAGGGACCGGCTCGGGGGTCTTGGGGGCTGCGGTAGGTTGCGGCGCTTGTGTGGTAGGGGCTTCGGTCTGAACCGCGGTTGTGGCTGGGGCCTGCGTGGGCGTGGTGCTACAGGCGGTCAATAACAGGCCGGTCACCACTAAGAGACCGACCAAGGTCGACCAACATTTGTATACCATGGATCTCCTCCTGATTTGAGTTAAGGTAATAAAAGACTCCTTTAATGGGTGAGTTTGGGGTTCGCTGTGGGTTGGGGATCACCTCCCTTCGCACCAGAGGTAAGGGCCTGGGTTAGAGATTGGTGGTTAACATAGCGCTCATTCTTTTTGCCGCTCCCCCCTCCCCACGGTCAGGCGGCGTGGGGAGGGGGTCATTGAGGAGGATTTTTCTTTCTTTCGGGTTGCTTTCAGTATAGGACACCTGGCCGTTAGTGTCATCGGATAAATAATGGATTTTTGATTCGGGAAATGTGGGATTGGCAGAGCACCGATCACTACATTTGGTGGATGAGATCTACGACAAATGTTGTAGATGGCTCAAATCGCCACCGGTTCGGTTGATGGTCAAGGGTCAGTTTTATGCAGGGCGACGCAAACTTTGCCACGTTTCTGTTCCGGGCTACAATACGGCTGATGTCCAGAGCACGTTGGTTGGGTTTGTTCTTACTGGGACTTTTCCTGGTCGGTGGCGGTGTCGTCCTGGCCCAGACCCCCGTCAGTGCGGTGGGGGTCTATTACATCGGCCCGGAGGATGCCATCGCGCAGGCGATCAATCTGGCTGCCCCTTACGTGGTGCGGGTGGATCGGGCGGAGCTGGCCCGTGTCCTGGTCCTTAACAACACACCGCTCACCAGTGAAACCCTGGGGACGTGGGGACGGTTGGTGCGGCAAGAAGAAGTGGGGCTGGTCGTTTTTTGTGGGTCAGCCTTCCCGCAGAACGCCGACGATTTGCGGGAACTGTTGGGATTCAGTACGTTCGGTCTGGCCCAGACCGAGGCCCCGCGTGCACTCCAGGTAGGGATAGGTGACGATCCTTTGCAAACGGCAGTGGCCTGGAACTCGGCCCCGCCCTTGCGCGGCAGTACGGTCATCTCCAATCCCAACCTGCTGCTGCCGATTGTCAACACCACAAACGGTGATCCGGTCCTGCAACGGGTCCGGCAGCGCGAGGGGGCGCAGGTTTTCCTGGTCGGGGCCTGGCTGGCCGACGAGACTAATCCGGCCTGGGCGCGCTGGCCCTATTTCAATTACTTTATTTACCGGTTGGTGGCCGAGGCCGCTAACGCCTCCAAAGTACTTTTCTTTGGGGATTACCCCTCCGCGCCGGTCCCCCATGGGATGGCCCGCTGGGCTATGGCCGGGGGTGCGCTGGGATGGGTGTTGCTGGCGTGGGCCGCTTTTTTCTTTACCCGCCGGATAGTCTTCATTCACCCTGAGCGGGCGGCCCGGTTGCGGCTCCGCCCGGTCGCGCCGGCAGAAGGCCCCTGGGAGCAGATCGGCTTTCACCGGCCATTGGCCGGTTTCCTGTTCCTGATGGGAGTCAACCTGCTCTTGTTCCTCCCGGTGGTCGGGTACCAGGTTGGGTGGCTGCCGCGCCGGTTGATCCCCTGGCCGGAAACCTTAGCGTTCTGGGAACAGGTAGCCGGCTGGCTGATGGTCGCCACGGCGTTGTTTGATTTGGGTACCGGCACGGCGGCGGTTCGCTTTTTCGCCCTGTTCCGGGTCCAGTCGCCACGGGAGGCGTTCCGCTATTTCCAGTTTTACTTCTGGTGGCAGCTGCTCAGCGGCGTTGTCCAGGTCGCCGGGGTGGTCTGGCTGGCAACGTTGATCTTCCCCGATACGGCCATTGCCCATCTCGCTTTTTATTGCATTGCTCAGGTCATGGTGCGGTTGGCCGGCTGTCTGCGGGTGTTGGGGCTTTTCTTCCGGGCCGAGCAACGGTTTGACGACGAACAAACGCTGACCACGGTGTTGTGGGTGGGAGCGGTGCTCGGTCAAAGCGCCGCTGTGGTCGTGCTGCGGCGGTGGGGGGCCGGCATTGCCGATGTCGGCGCACCGCTGGGGGGCGTCTTCGGGTTGGGGGTGGGGGCACTGGCCGCGGAACTGCTCGCTTTCGGCGTGGGGCTGGGACTTTACCGGCGCCGCGGTTATGCTCTGGGGGCGTTGTTGCTCCCGGCTTTTGATTGGCGCATTGCCGGGCAGACCCTTTGGTTTGGCGCGCGGCTCGCGTTGGGGCGGATTGGGGCGGCGCTGGCCCTGGTCGCCCAGGCCCTGCTCCTGCCCCGCTGGGTGTCCGACCCGGTGGCGGCCACGACGGCCTGGACGGTGGCCTTGAGCGCGACGTTTGCGTTTGAGTCTCTGGCCACCGGGTTGTACAGTGACCTGCTCCCGGCTTTGGCGCAGGCACACGCTTACGGCTACCAGACGTTGATTCGCTACTATTTCAGCCAGGGGTTGCGGTATGGCTTGGGGTATGGCCTCTTTGTGCTGGCAGCGCTGGGGGCGGTAGGGGATCGGCTTATCCTGGGGGCGCTGGGACCGGATTACGCCACGGCAGCACACCTGGTTGGGTGGCTGCTGCTCTGGGGGCTGCTCCAGGCGCCGGCCTGGGCTACGGACCAGGTCTTCGTGGCTATCGGGCGGCCTGCGCTCCCCTCGTGGCTGACGTGGGGGGAGCTGGCAGTGCGGTTGGGGCTGCTGATGGTATGCGTCCCGCGCTGGCAGCTGACCGGGATGGCGGTGGCTTATCTGGGGGCGCTGTTGCTCCGGGTGGTGATTGCCTGGTGGCTGGCCGCGCTGTGGATCGTCCCGCCGCGTCTTAGCGGTTGGCAGGTCGGGGCGGCTGTGGGCGCGGCACTGGTGGTCTACAACGTCTTGCGCTGGGTGGGCGATTGGTTATGGCGGCCGGCCCTGGGCCCGAGCCTGGCGCTGGCAGGGGCGGCCCTGCTGCCGGCCGTCCCGCTCTACGGATTTTTCACCGGCCTGTTTGGGGGCTGGGATGAGGGCGGACTGGCCGAATTGCAACGTGCGCTGCCGCTCAGCGGCGGAGGCTGGCCGGTCGCCTGGTTGCTTTATCAGGGCATCCGGCTGGGCGCCCGGATCTCCTGGTTGCACGGGCGTTTCCCCAATGCGCTCCGCCCTTACGCGGAGGAGGAAGCTCAGGCGCTTTCGGCCCGCCGCACCGTGGTGGAATGAGCGGCGGAGCAAGCCAGTGCACGTTTTCAAGGTGTCTTGAGGGAAATCTCCAGCCCGGCCGCGCCAAAACGGTAATGCCCGAAGACCAGCGGTCCCGGCTCCAGGACGTGGGCGAGGAGCAGCGGCAGGTCCTCCAGCAGTGGTAATGTGGCGAGCGCGTCCCGGTCCGCCCAAAAGAGTTCCCCTTCGCCGGAGGGGCTGGCCCAGCGCGCCGGCAGTTGGGCGTCTGCGGGCAGCGCGCCGACGAAGACGAACATCAACACGCCCGGTGGGGCCGGCAGAGTGATGGCGACGATGGCGCGCAGCGCCAGCTGGGGCACGGTCAGCCCGGTCTCCTCCTGGATTTCGCGTTGCGCCGCCGCATAGAGGTCCTCGCCCGGGTCCACATGTCCCCCAATCCCATTGACCTGGTTGGCCCACAACCGTTTGGTCGGTGCGCCGCGCAGCAACAGGAGCTGCTCGCCGCGCGTCAGGAAGATCAGCGTGCGCGGCGTGACCGTGTAATGAGGTACGGAGGACTGTTGCTCCTCAGGTCGCATAGGAATTGCCTCCGTAGGTCAGGATGAAAGCCTGGACGGCCTCTAAGGTGAGCCAGCGGCTGGGATGGGGGGGCCGTTCTACCTGGAGGCCTGGAGCAACGCGCACTTTGCGCCAGCGCCCTTCCTCGGTCTGAAGCGCGGCCACTCGCTGGAGCAGCTCCCGAAAGCGCGGATGGGTGCGGAAGGAGGTGCGAGCCAGCGCATGGACCAGCTCTACCAGGTCGGATTCGTAGTAACGGGGAAACCCAAGTTGCAGCCAGACAGCATCGCGCCCCGCGAAGTCGTGGGGGTGCCATACCAGCGTTTCGGCCAACCGGGTGATGGCCTCCTCTTCTTCGGGGGTGCGTTGGGTGGTGGGAATGCTCAACAGGCCCCGCAGGGCCTTGGTCAAGCCCCAGGTGCAGGGGCTGAGGGCGAAAGGACAGCGCAGGGACTCTCCACCCAGCACGGCTGCGATCAGGGCTGCCTGCGCCGAGCGTGTGCGTGGATCGTCGCCGTAGCCGAAATGCCAGAGCGTGGTCAGGGCCATGCCGGTGTAGCAGAGCCAGGGGGCCGACGTCGTATCGGCCGGGGCGAACCGCCCGCTCATCTGGCGCCCCTGGGTGAGCAGGTTCTCGCAAGCCTGTTGTCCTTGGGGAAAGGGAGGGGCGCCCACCTGCGCTAAGGTGTACAGCGTCCCGAAAGTACCAAGCGGGCCACCGTAATAAGGATCGCTGGCCCGGCCCCAGAAGTTCAGCGGGTCGCATTGGACGATCAATGCCCGGACCGGCTCCCAGGCCAGGATCGCCTGCCGTTCCGCGTCCAGGCTCGCCACCGGCCGCTCAAAGATATGTTGGAAGGTGAGGGCGCGTGCGGAAGGATTGCCCGGGTCCAGCAGCCAGGGCACCGGGTCGCGCTTGACCAGCTGTAGCCACGACATCAGGCCGGATATCCAATCGGAATCAAGTAGAAGGCATCCTCGTCCGGCGGCAGGCTGAGCACGTTTTTCACCTGCCCGTCGTCAAACGCGCCGACCGGCACGGCTCCCAGCCCCAGGGCGACGGCTTCCAGCAACAGGTTCTGGGTGGCGTGTCCGACGTCCAGGGGAACGTAGCGCACCCGCCCCCGGTCGGTGTAGCGTTCAATCGTCCGCTGAAAGATCACGCTGACGGCAATGACGCAAGGGGCCGCTGCGATAAAGGTTTGCTGGAAAGCGGCCGGCACGAGGCTCTCCCGCACGTCGTAGGGCAGATGTTGGTGTAAGCGATGATACTCTGCGTTGTAATGCCAGACGCCGTCCTGGCGACACACGTACAATTCCAGCGGGTGACAGGCACCGGCGGAGGGGGCCGCCCGTTGCCGGGGGCCGCTGCCGGTGACGCCCTGGGCGGCCCAGAGGAGCTGCCCGATCTGCTCCAGGTCCAGCTCGCGGCGGCTATAGTGGCGCAGGGAACGGCGGCGGGCGATGGCCTGTTCCAGCGATAGTTTCCCTTCCAGCCGGGGCGGAGGCAGGCGCAGGACCGTTCTATCCCGGCTGGCAGTGGGATCGCGCTGGGGCCTGGCGCTCACAGTTTGTACCCGATCATGCGCAGAAATTGCTTGCGCCAGGCGATATCCTCGTCTCCCTCAACTCCCTGGGTCTTGATGCCGTCAATCACGCCCAGGATGCCGCGCCCCTGGGCGGTCTCGGCCACGATCACCTCTACCGGGTTGGCGGTCGCACAGAAGATGTGGGCGACTTCAGGCACCGCCTTGACAGGGTTGAGCACGTTCACGGGGTAGAAGCCTTCAGCCAGGAAGATGATGAACGTATGGCCGGCGCTGAGGGCCAGCGCGTTACGTTGGGCCAGCTCAATCATGTCCGGGTCGGTGCCCGACCAGCGGACCAGCGCTTTGCCCGAAGATTCGCAGAAGGCCAGGCCAAACTTGATCCCCGGCACGGCAGTGACCAGCGCTTCGTGGAGATCTTCCACCGTCTTGATAAAATGGGATTGGCCCAGGATAAAGTTGATCGGTTCGGGCTTTTCAATGCGGATGACTTTCAGTTGCAGTTCCATCGGTCCTCCTGAGAGAAAATCGGGCTTATTTCGGAAAATCATCCTGCCGCTTTCCGTTTTTTCACCCATAGGGCACCAGGTCCACGTGGGCTCCGCGGAGTGGGCAGGCGCTCACAGGTTGAACGGGGGGCGCCTCACGGCGGTCAGCGCTTCAAGTCACACCCGTTCCACCGGGATTCCGGCTTGATCCAGACATTGTTCCAGGTCGGCCAGCGTTTGGGCCACCTGGGCCTGGCCGGCCGCTTCCGTCTCGGCGCGGACGGCGGCCACGACCCGCACTCCCTCCACGTGAGCGGCCGGGAAGGGCCGGGCCAGCGATTTGAGGTAGACGGCCGGGTGGCGGGCCGCGACCTCCCGCAGCGGGTCGGCCAGCGCCGCTTCGTCGTCGCAATGGGCGATCAGCGCGGCTTCTACCCAAGAGCTGGGGCCGAAACGGTGGAGCAGCTCGGGCTCCACCCACGCGGAGAAGATGGCCTCCAGTTCAGCCGGCACGCCGGGCAGGCAGAAGATGAGCGTCGGACCGTGTTCCAACCGCACGCCGGGCGCGGTGCCTACCGGGTTGGGCAGGGGGGTGGCCCCCTGGGGCAGGCGGGCCATTTTCTGGCGGGCGGTCTCCGGTCCCCATTGCAGGAGGTAGCCCCGGGCCAGCAGCTGCTGATATTGTTGCTCCACCAGGGCACGGGCTGTGGCATCCTCGACCAGGGGCAGGGCCAGGGCCTGCGCCAGCGCGGATAAGGTCAAATCATCCCCGGTTGGCCCCAGGCCGCCGCTGAGAATCATCACCTCCGGCGCAGCGGCCAGCAGGTGGCAAAGCAAAGCGGCGATGTCCGCTGGATCGTCCCGCACCATCGCCGCCTGTTGCACCGTAACTCCCCGCCGGGTGAGTCTGCCGATCAAACGATATAAATTGGTATCCTGGACCTCACCATTCAATAGCTCGTTGCCGATGGCAACGAGCACCGCTCTGGCCGTCGGCATCACCCCTCGCGCTGCAAGACATGGTTGAGGGTTTCCATCAGTTCTTTAGGGCCGAAGGGCTTGGTGATATAAGCTTTGACACCGAGCAGCTGTCCTAATTTTTTCTCAATGAGTTCGGCCCGGGCTGAAATCACGACCACGGGGATGGTATTCAGCGTCTCATCCGCTTTCATTTGCAAGAAGACGGCCCAACCGTCCATGTCCGGCATCATCAGGTCCAACAGGACGATATCGGGTTTGACCCGCCGGACCGTTTCCAGCCCTTCTACTCCCCCCAATGCCCCGGTCACTTCAAAGTTCTCCCGGGTCAAAATGAAACGGACTAAGTCAATCATCTCCGTTTCATTTTCAATGTAGACCACTTTGTGGTGGTGTTCGGTGTCCATTCACACCTCCCGGGCTATTCCCGCAGTCCCAACACCTTGTTGACGCTGGCTAACAAATCTTGAGGCCCGAACGGTTTAGTGATGTAGTCATCCACTTTGGCAATATGCAACCCCAGCACTTTGTCAATGCTTTGCGCCTTGGCGGTTACGACAATGACCGGGATGTGGCGGAGTGCTTCGTCGGCCTTCATTTGCTGGTAGACTTCCCAACCGTCCATATCCGGCATCATCAGGTCCAGCAGCACCAGATCCGGTTTGAGCTGGCGCACGGTATCTAACCCCTCGCGGCCGCCCACCGCCCCGACAAATCTGAAGTTCTTGCGGGCTAAGATCAGCCGAATCAGGTCAATCATTTCGGGTTCATCTTCAATACAGACTACTGTCCGCTCTACATCTTCAGCCATCCGATGCCTCCTGATTTACACATGGCTTGCAGTAATTTCAGTTTAGCATAACCCCCTTGGATGTCAACAGCCTCGCCCGTCCGGTAGCCCCTGAATCCGGTCAACTGGCCGGGGTCGCCGGCGCAAGGCCGGGCACTAACCGCACAAAGCGCCGTTTGCCCACTTGCAGGATTTGCTCGCCCGGCTCCACCCACAGGTCCAGGTCTGTGACCGGTGTGTCGTTTAAGCGCACGCCGCCCTGCTGAATCAGCCGGCGCGCTTCGCTCTTGCTGGGGGCCAGGCCCGCGGCCAGCAACAGGTCCACCAGCCGGGCCGGCGCTGTTAGTGGGAAGGTGGGGAGCTCTGGTGGCAGTTCGCGCTGTTGGTGGACGAGCGCAAAATGGGCCGCGGCGGCGTCGGCGGCCTCGGAGCCGTGGAAAATGTCCACAATTTCCCAGGCGAGCAGTTTTTTGACTTCCATCGGGTGCAACGCCCCGGCCTGCATGGCCTGTTGCACTTCCGTGATCCGGGCCGGCGTCCAGCGCGTCACCAGGTTGAAGTAGTTGGCCATGGCCTCATCGGGGATGCTCATCACTTTGCCGTAGATCGTTTCCGGCGGTTCGTGGATGCCGATATAGTTGCCGAGGCTCTTGGACATCCGCACGTGGCCGTCGGTACCGACCAGAATGGGCAATGTGAGGGCCACCTGCGGGCGCTGGCCGAAGAACTCCTGCAATTTGCGGCCCACCATTAAGTTGAAAAGCTGCTCTGTGCCGCCCAGCTGGACATCAGCCTCCAGCGCCACGGCGTCGTAACCCTGCATCAGCGCGTAGAAAAATTCGTGCAGCCAGATAGGATCGCCCCGTTCGTACCGCAGGGCGAAGTTCTCGCGGACCAGGAATTGCTGGACGGTGAAGTGCGAGGCCAACCCGATCAGGTCGGCCAACGACAACTGGCTCAGCCAATCGCCGTTGTAGCGGACCTCGGTCTTCTCCTGGTCCAGGATTTTAAATGCCTGTTGGGCGTACGTGCGGGCGTTCGCCAGCACTTGCCCGGAGGTCGCACGCGGGCGCGCCTTGTCTTTATCGGAGGAATCGCCCACCAGGGCAGTGTAGGTGCCAATGACAAAAATCACCTGGTGGCCCAATTCCTGGAACTGGCGGAGCTTGCGCATGGTGACGGTGTGCCCCAAATGCAGGTCGGCGGCGGTGGGGTCGTAGCCGCAGTAAACCCGCAACGGGCGACCGGTGCTGGCCGCTTCTACCAACCGCTGGTGTAATTCCTGTCTCATGTTGCTAAAGGTTTGCGGATCGCCGTATTCCGCACCCCGCATCAGGATTTCCAGCTGTTCATCAATGGAAAGCGGCATAGTCATGGCCTCTAACTGAATCAACTTTGCCAAAATTATAACGGAAATGAGAGGAAAAGTCCAGCGTACGGGCGTTGCGGGTGCGTTGCAGTTTTGGGGCAACTTTGGTCAGGTGGTATAATGAGCTCTCGGCCAATCATCGGACTGTTTAGAGGAATCCACCCTGCACCGGCAATTCACCGGCGCGAGATAGGAACAAACGGCACAGGCATGGGATTTTTTCCTGACTCCCTATTCCCTACTCCCTAATTCCTGCTTTTGAGGAGGCAACTTGCGGCGTTTTCTGTTTCTGTTTTCAGACACAGGTGGGGGACATCGGGCCTCGGCGCAGGCCGTGCGCGATGAACTGGTGCGGCTCTACGGCTCGGCAGCTCAAGTGGAGATGGTGGATGTCCTGGTGGACATTGGACGCTGGCCCTTTTACCACTTTCCCCGTTGGTATCCCCAGATGTTCCGGCTCCGTGGCATCCCCTGGCGTATGGGGTATTGGATCAGCGATAACCGGCGGCTCGTGGAGATTGCCTCGCAGTTGACCTGGCCGTACACCGGTCGCGGGGTCATGCAGTCTCTTCGCCGCCATCCGGCCGACCTGATCGTTTCGTTCCACGGCTTGCCGAATGCGGCCCTGGCCCTGGCGCTGCGCCGGCTGCGCTGGAATATCCCGTTCGCCATTGTGGTGCTGGATCTGGTCAGCGTCCACGCGGGGTGGTTTACCAGGGGTGCTCAGACCTACCTGGTGCCCACCGAGGAGGCCCGCCAGCGGGCGTTGCGTTGCCAGCTGGCCCCGGAGCAGGTGCAGGTGGCGGGCGGGATGCCCGTGCGCCGCTCGTTCGTAGAAGCCGCGGGGCTGACCCAGGCAGAGGCCCGCGTCCGGCTGGGGTTGCCGGCCACCGGACCGGTAGTGCTGTTGGTCGGGGGCGGTGACGGGATGGGACCATTGGAGCCGGTCGTCCAGGCGTTGGCTGCCCGTGCGCCGCAGGCGACGTTAGTGGCCGTGGCCGGGCGCAATCAACCCCTCTATGAGCGACTGGTACAGCTCCAGACGCCTGTCCCGGTGCGGGTGGAGGGTTTCCTCTCTAACATGGAGGTCTGGATGCGGGCCGCCGATCTGCTGGTCACGAAGGCCGGTCCCAATACGATCACCGAGGGGCTGGTTTCCGGGTTGCCGATGGTGCTTTACTCAGCTCTGCCGGGGCAGGAAGAGGGCAACATTACCTACGTCGTAGAGCATGGGGTGGGGCTCTGGGCCCCCCAACCTGAGCGGGCCGCCGCCGCGGTCATGGCCCTGTTGCAGGACCCGGCGCGCCGCGAGGCGATGGCGGTGCAGGCGCGCGCGCTGGCCTGCCCCCAGTCCACTGAACGGATCGCACGACGGCTGTGGGCCCTGACGTAACGGGGGCCGGCTATGGCTGGCTCCCGGCTCGCTTGAGATTATGTTTAGTTATGCTATAATTTTGAAGGATGCGAACTTCAGCGCAGCGGGTCTGTGAGTCTACTGTGGAAACCTTCATCAAACGGTTCCTGCGTTATATTGAATTTGAGCGCGGTTACACCTCCAACACCCTGGCGGCGTATCAGAATGACCTGTCTCAGCTGGTAACCTGGCTACACGAGGCGGGTTGCCAGGAGTGGGGGGCTCTGACGCCGGAGTTGCTGGAGCAATTCGTCACCTGGTTGCAGGGCCAGGGGTATAGCTCGGCGACCGTGGCCCGCAAGGTGGCGGCCGCTCGTTCGTTGCTCCATTTCCTGTTCACGGAGGGGGTCATTCGGCAGGAGCTGGCCGAGTGGCTGCACCAGATGAAGGTGGGGCGCCGGCTGCCTCACACCCTGACCCGCGGGGAAGTGGAGCAATTGCTGGCCCAGGCCGCGGCCGAGGAGACGCCGCTGGGGCTGCGCGACCGGGCGTTGCTGGAGTTGCTCTACGCCACCGGATTGCGTGCCTCGGAAGCGGTGCAGTTGACCCTGCGCGAGGTAGACCTGGAAAACGGGACGGTGCGCTGCCTCGGCAAGGGCAACAAGGAGCGCATCATCCCTCTTCATGCCCAGGCCCAGGCCATTTTGCGCCGCTACGTGCAGGAGGGCCGCCCCTTCCTCCTGCAGGATCCCAACCAGCTCACCCTCTTTCTCAACCAGCGCGGTGAGCCGCTCAGCCGTCAGGGTCTCTGGTTCATTATCCAGCACTACGCTGACGCGGCCGGGTTGGACGCCCAGGTGACCCCGCATACGCTGCGCCACACCTTCGCCACCCATCTGTTAGACGGCGGGGCCGACCTGCGCGAAGTGCAGCAATTCTTGGGGCACGCCAACATCACCACGACCCAGATCTACACGGAGGTCTCCAGCCGCCGCAAACGGGAGGCCTACGACCGCGCGCATCCCCGTGCTCATGCGCCGCAGGACCCCCTGGAGAACCAGGAACCGCAGGCGGCCGAATAAGCCCTGAGCACTGCAATGCCGAAACGCTGGCGGGACTATGCGACTGAATAGTGAATGACTCTCTACAAGGGGTGTGCATAAGGAGTGTGCATGATGGAAGAACCATTCTACACGATGGAACAGTTTACCGAGGCCGTTGCGGCCATCCGGCAACGCACGGCGCTGGCCCCAAAGGTGGGCTTGATCCTGGGTTCCGGCCTCAACCCGCTGGCCGAGGCGGTGGAGGAGGCGGTGGTCATCCCCTTCGCGGAAATCCCCCACTTTGGCGTTTCTACCGTGGAAGGGCACGCTGGCCGTCTGGTCATGGGGACCTTGGAGGGGCAACCGGTGATGGTGATGCAGGGCCGGCTGCACTACTACGAAGGTTACAGCATGGCGCAGGTCACCTTCCCCATCCGGGTGATGCAGGTGTTGGGCGTGGAGGTGCTGATCGTGACCAACGCCGCCGGTGGGCTGAACATGGGGTACCGCGCCGGGGACGTGATGATCATCCGTGACCAGCTGAACCTGGTCGCCATGGCCGGGCTCAATCCGCTGCGTGGCCCGAACTTAGAGGCCCTGGGGCCGCGCTTCCCCAGTATGCACGCTGCCTATGACCCGGCGCTGCGAGCACTGGCCCGCCAGATCGCTTTGGAGGCACAGATCCCCGCCCACGAAGGGGTCTACGTCTGCTTGGCCGGCCCGAACTTTGAGACGCCGGCCGATATCCGCTTCTTGCGACTCTGCGGCGCGGATGGCGTGGGGATGTCCACTGTGCCAGAGGTGATCATCGCCCGGCACGGCGGAACGCGGGTGCTGGGCCTGTCGGGGATCTCCAACGTCCTCTCCGGCGAGGAGACGGCGCCCCCGCCCACCCACGCCGAGGTGTTGGAGGCCGGCCGCCTGCTCGTCCCGCGGCTGGAGACGATCATCCGGGGGGTATTGCGGGCACTATGAACATTTTGCTGGGTTGGCTCGCCGAGCGTGCGCTGTTAATCTACCTGGTCTGCCTGGTGGGGTCCTTGGGCTACGCCATTGCTGCCCTCATGGCCCGCCAGCGACGCCAGGCAGCGCAATTCTCACTGGAGCGCGAGCTGGCTCAGCAACAGAGCTCCCGCTTCTGGTTGATGGCCGCGCTTTTTCTGGCATTGGGGGGAGTGATCTTTCTCGTCACCACCTATCTGGTGCCCTCGTTGCCGCTGCTCCAGGTAGAGACCGCCACCCCGCAGGTGGGCCTGCTCACCTCTACCCCTACTTCCACGCCGGTACCGACCGCCCAACTAACGCCGGCCACGGTCACCTCTACCCCTGCCACAGGGGAACTCACTCCGCTACCGGCAACCCCGCTGCCGACGGCCAATCCGCCCACCGAGACTCCCACCCCCACGCCGGCCCCGCCCCCGGAAGCCTATCAGCCTGACTGTCCCTTGCCCAACGCGCAGGTGATCGTGCCGCTGGCCGGCAGCAGCCTGACCGGTCAAACCGAAATTCGGGGCACAGCGTCGGTCAATTCGTTCTCGTATTACAAGTTTGAGGTGCAATTTCCTGATGCGGAGACGCCTAGCTTTGTCGCGCAGTACACCAGCCCGGTGGAAAACGGCATTTTGGGCTACTGGGACGTCTCGGATCGGGCGCGCTACCCGGCCGGTGGACCCTATCGCCTGCGCCTGGTCGTCGTGGATATTTACGGCAACACGACTATCTGCATTGTGCCGGTCAACATTGGCCCCTGACGCCGTGTGACCGGACGAAGGCGGAGGACAGGGAGTTCACTGATTCGCTAGTTCACGTTACGCGGGTGACAAAGTGACTTTTTCAAGGGAATTCCCCATGCACCGGCGGTGGGATGAAAATGTGAGCAGTGAGCAGTGAGCGGTGAGCAGGAAACAGGAACTGCTACCTGCTGCTCTCTGTTCACTCCTTAACTGGAACTGGTTTCTATTTTCAAGGGAGGTTGCCTGTGCACATTCGTGCCGCCCGTAATGAGGATTGGAAAGTCTGTCTGGCTCTGGAGGTAGCCTATGAGACGGAGGCCGCCTGGCAAATGGAAGAAAGCCGCAGCGAAGGGGAGTGGGGAATGCGGTTTCGTGAGGTGCGCCTGCCTCGTAAACAGCGGATGGCGCCTTTCTTGCTGCCCGAACAGCGACTCAAGGGGTGGCAACGCTGCACCGCTTTTTGGGTGGCTATAGAGCGCCAGAAAGTGGCGGGCTACGCAGGGGTGCTCCTGGAAGCGGAGCGCCACCAGGCGACGATTGCCGAACTGGCGGTGGCGGCCGAGCACCGGCGTCAGGGAATTGGCCGGCAGCTACTCCAGCACTTGACCGAGTGGAGCCAACGCCAGGAGGTGGAACAGCTGCTCCTGGTTTGCGGCCTCAAGGCGCAGCCGGCCATTGCCTTTGCGCAGGCCAACGGGTTCACCCTTTGTGGCTTTCAGAGCGGCTACTGGCCGGGCCAGGAAGTGGGACTTTTCTTCCATAAGCGGCTGCGCTAACTGAGGCGCATCGGTCCTGCAAGCCCTGGTCAGCGTTGGGAGGCAATGGCAGCGGATGGACTGGCAGCGGTTTCTCATTGGAGTGAACGACGTTTTGACCGCCGGCGTCGGTGCGACGGTCTTTGCGTTGATGCTCTATCTCTTTTTCTACAACCGCGATAGTCGGGTGGCCCGGGCGTTCAGCGGTTTGCTGGCCTGCGTTTTTATCGTCTACCTGGTGGATCTGTTGCAGATCGGTGCCCGGAGCCTGGCCAGCGCGCTGATCTTCTTGCGGCTCCAATGGGTGGGGATCGCGTTCACCCCGACGATGTATCTGGAATTTAGCCGCGCCATCCGGCTCTCGGTGCGAGAACGCAGCTTCCCGGCCTGGATACGTTACCTCGGTCCGGGACTCAGCACGTTAGTGGCCGTCCTGGCGCTGGTCACCGATTGGGTGGTCCACGATGGGATGATTACGGCGGGCGCGCCCCATATGCGCCCTGGTGGGCTTTTCTATCCTTTCGCGTTGCTCTTTGGGTTGAGTGCGCTGTGGGGGCTCCTCCAGACGTTGGACGCCCGGCGGCAGTGCTACACCACGGCTGCCCGGCGGCGGATGACTTATCTTTCCATTGGCTTCATCGCGCCGGCCATCGGCGTTTTCCCTTACCTGTTGATTATCGGGTGGCCGACGGCCTTGCCGGGGGTTCTGTTGTGGGTGTTGCTCATCGTTGGGAACCTGGGCGTGGCCGCCATGTTGATGTTGATGGCTTACAGCGTCGCTTTTATCGGCGCTTTGACGCCGGACCGGGTGATTAAACACCGGCTGGTCCGCTTCCTGCTGCGCGGACCGCTGACGGCGCTGCTGACGCTGGCCGCGTTTGGCGGTGGCCTGCTCCTGGAATCGGCGCTCGGGTTGGGCCCCTATTCGCTCTCGCTGGCAGCCGCGGCCTTGACGATCATCCTGGCGCAGCTGGGGGTAGAGCTGGCCAAGCCGGTACTGGACCTGGCGCTCTACCGGGAGGGGCGCGCCGAGGTGGCCCGCATCCAGGAGCTCAGCCAGCGGATGTTGACGGCCGCGGACGTTCACGAGTTCCTGGAGAATATCCTGGCCGCCATCTGTGAACTGGCCCACAGCCAGGGCGGCTTTGTCGCTACGTTGGAAAACGGGCAGCTGCAATGTGAAAGCTGGTGCGGATTCCACATCTCGCCGGAGGAAGTGGCGGCTTTCCCGACCACCGTCACCACGGCGGGCGAGCGGCGCGGGCCCTTTTTCGCCTGGAACGGCCACTGGGTCGCACCTATCTACGACAAGGCTGGCCAGACACTCCTGGGATTGGTCGGCATCCAGCGGGCCGGGGGTGCGCCCTCCCTTTCCGCCGAACGGGAGGAGCTCCTGGAGCAACTGCTGGTGCAGGCCGGGGCCGCACTGGAGGATCGCCGCCTGCAACAGACGGTGTTGGAGGCTTTCTCGGCGCTGTTGCCCGAGCTGGACGACATCCAGCGGCGGCGTGGCCTGTTGCAATACCGCGAACAGGATGTCGCCGATTTCTCGCTGGCCCAGTCGCCGGAGTTCCCGCAGTGGATTCATGACGCGCTCTCGCACTACTGGGGCGGTCCCCGGTTAACCGAAAGCCCGTTGCTCAACTTGCAGGTCGTCCAGCAGACGGCGGCCGCCTACGACGGCAATCCCATCCGGGGGTTACAGATTGTGTTGACGCAGGCCATTGAGCAATTGCGTCCTTTGGGTGAGCGCAAGTTGACAGCCCAGGAATGGTTGTTGTACAATATTCTGGAGATGAAATTTCTGCGCGGGCAGAAAGTACGTGAGGTCGCTCAACGCTTGGCCCTCAGCGAATCCGATTTCTACCGCAAGCAGCGGGTGGCGATTGAGACTTTGGCCCGGATCATCGGGGAGATGGAAGAGAAAGTGCGCGGCGCTCCGGCCCACCCGTCCGATCAAGGTCAGGCGGCGGCTTCAGTGGTGAAGAATGGTTGACAGAGGCCCTTGATCAGAGGGCGGCACAGTATACGGTGGCAAGCATCATTATTCAAGGAGTCAATAAAGAGCCATGAACGGTACTTATATTCCCCCCTATGTCCCGCCCGATGACTTTTACTGGCAGGCTCTCCTGGAGGAAGGGCCGATTTGTGGCGGAGAAAGCCCTGGCCCGTGGGCCTGGGTGGAGGCCCCGGAAATCCCCCCCGCACTGTGGGAGGAGGCCCGGCAGTTGCAGGCGGTCCATACGTTGCTGGATCTCCCGATTGATGGCTTCAATCGGGGCGGGCTGATCGCGCATTGGAAAGGGGTGGAATGCTTCGTTCCGGCCTCGCACCTGGTTGCTTACCCCTTCCCGGCCGACCCGGCCGCCCGTGAATCCCGTTTCCAGCAATACGTGGGGTGCAACATGCGCCTCTGCATTATTGAGGTGGAACCGACCCGTAACCGCATCCTTCTATCTGAAAAGCAGGCGTTAGATTGCCAGCCGGCAACGACGGCTCCCTGGCCCGACTGGCTCCAGCCCGGGGCAATCTGCAAGGGGCGGGTGACCAGTGTTTGCACCTTCGGCGCGTTTGTGGACCTCGGCCCGCTGGAGGGATTGATCCATATCTCCGAGATCTCCTGGGGGCGCGTGCGCCATCCCTGCGATCACCTGAAGCCGGGCGAAGAGGTACAGGTGATGGTGCTGGAAGTGAATCGCGACCAGCAACGGGTCAGCCTGAGCCTGAAAAAACTCTGCTGCAATCCCTGGGATACAGTGGATAGCCATTTGAAGCCGGGCGATGTGGTAACGGGGAAAATCGCCAGCATTGAGCGGTTTGGTCTCTTTGTAGAGCTGCTCAGCGGGCTGGAGGGACTGCTCCACGTCTCCGAATTGCCTGCCAATGTTGATCTGACCAGTCTCTCGCGGCTTTACCGGGTGGGCCAGGAGATGACAGTACTGGTGCGGGAGATCGTGCCGGGTGAGCACCGGATTGTCTTGAGCTTGCCGGGGCGGAGCCAGCCGTATGCCGCAGCCTAACCGGTATCGGCAATACCGGATGGCGCGCCCGCGCAGCAGTGGTGGCAAAAGCACGCCGGCCGGCAGCGGCGGCAAGTCTGGTGGCCGCCGCCCGGCCCACACTCCTCCGCCGCCAGAGCCGTTGCGCTTCCGGCTGTTGCGCCGCGTCCTTTCTTACGTAGGCGGCCCCACCGGCCAGCAGCTGGGCGCCCTGGTGCTGATGTTGGCGGGTTTGCTGACGATTGTGACGGTCGCTGGCTTGAACTCTGGCCGGGTTGTGAATGCTTGGGCGCGGTTGCTGGTCTTCCTCTTCGGCTGGGGCGCTTATCCCACCGGCGCGCTCCTCTTTGCACTGGGGCTGCTCTGGTTGCGTCACCTAACCCATCGCCCGACTGTTTGGCGCTGGCGCCCTTTCGTCGGGCTGGAATTAGTGCTGGTGGGGTTGCTGGCGTTGACGCAGACAATCCTGCGACAGAACGGCTGGTGGTTGGTGGAGTCCGGCCGGGGCGGCGGGGTTGTCGGCTGGGCTTTCAGCGTCTTTTTCTCCAACTACCTGGGCCCACTCATTACCGGTGTCCTGATGGCACTGGTCGCGCTGTTGGGGATCGGCCTGGCCTTTGACGTGACCGCTGACGATCTGCGGACCTTTGCCCGGCGGTTGGCGGAGGTATGGGAATTGCAGCGAGCCACGCGGGAGCCACCTTCCCAGCCGGTGGCGCAGGTCGGCCAGGGAGTAGCGATCTCGCCGATCCCGGCCCGGCAACGGGCGGAGGGAAAAGCGCAAGCGGAGGAGCCGGAGATCCGCACGGCGTCACGCGCCCGGGCGGGTTCCGTGCCGCCGGCCGCCGCGGAGCCGCCGCCGGGCGCTCCCCCAGTGACCGCCACACCGCCGGCCCCGGTTGCGGTTGCGCCAGCCAGGACTACCCCGGCCACAACGGTCCCACCGCCGGCGCGCGAGCTCACGTTGCCGCCGCTCACGCTGCTCAAGGCGCCCAAACCGGTTGGCATGGACCAGGAGGAAATCCGGCGCAAGAGCCGCCTCATTGAGGAGACCCTCTCCCAGTTCGGCATTCCGGCGCAGGTGACGGAAGTGCGGCCCGGTCCCACCGTGACGCAGTTTGGTGTCGCCCCCGGTTTCATCAAGCGGGGGGGGACGGAGGGCGAGGAGGAGCGCAAGGTACGTGTCAGCCAGATCGCGTCGCTGGCCGATGACCTGGCGCTGGCGTTGGCGGCGCGCTCGCTCCGTGTGGAGGCCCCGGTGCCGGGGCGGGCCGTCGTCGGCATTGAGGTCCCCAACGCTGAGATTGAGCTGGTCACGCTCCGCTCGGTGCTGGAGAGCGAGGAGTACGGCCGCTGCCACAAACCGCTCTGCTTCGCCGTCGGGCTGGACGTGGCGGGCAGTGCCGTGGTGGCTGACCTTTCCTCCATGCCGCACCTGCTGGTGGCCGGCACGACCGGCAGCGGCAAGTCGGTCTTCGTCAAGGCATTGGCGACCAGCCTCGTGATGCGTAACCGGCCTTCCGAATTGCGGCTGGTGGCCATTGACCCCAAACTGGTGGAATTGACCCATCTCAACGGGCTGCCGCACCTGCTCGGCAAGGCGGAGACCGAACTGGAACGGATCATCCGCGTCCTCCGGTGGGTGGCCTGGGAGATGGATCGCCGCTACAAGCTTTTTGCCGCCGCCGTCGCCCGCAACCTGGACGACTACAACGCTAAAGCGGCACGCACGTTGGCGCGCGCCGACGTGGAGAAGGCCGAGGTGGAACTGCTGCCGCGCATCGTCGTCTTGATTGACGAGCTGGCCGACCTGATGCTCTCCGCGCCGGAGGAGACTGAGCGGACGATCTGCCGGATCGCGCAGATGGCGCGCGCCACCGGCATTCACCTGGTCGTGGCGACGCAGCGTCCCAGCACCGACGTTGTGACCGGGCTGATCAAGGCTAACTTCCCGGCGCGTGTCAGCTTTGCCACCGCCAGCAGCGTGGACTCGCGGGTAATTTTAGACACACCGGGCGCTGAATCGCTGCTGGGCCGGGGCGACATGCTCTTCTTAGCGCCCGACGCTTCGGCCCCGCGCCGCGTCCAGGGCTGCTATCTCTCGGATGAGGAGCTGGAAGCGACGGTTCGCTTCTGGCAGAAGGAGGTCGGCGCGACGCCCGCCGCGGCCCCCTGGGACGCCATGCTGGAAGCCCGCGCGCTGGAGCCGGTCAGCCCGGCCGAGGCCGAGGACGCCGACCTGTTAGAGAAAGCAATCGCGCTCGCCAGGAGCCGGGGCGCGATCTCCACCTCCGAGCTCCAGCGGCGGCTGCGGATCAGCTACAACCGCGCCGCGCTGCTCATGGAGCAGATGGAAGAGCAGGGCCTCGTGGGACCGCAGGAGAGCGCCGGCCGCCCCCGCCGCGTCATCCTGGGCGGAGAAGAGGATTTGTAGGATCACCGGAAAGGCGTTGGGGGGATGATGGGGAATATTGATACCCTGTTCCCGTGGATTTTCCTGGCCCTGCTGGGCTTTTCGGCTTACGCCGGCTGGCGTGCGCTGCGGATTTACCTGGGCGTGCGCAAACGGGAGTGTACCATCTCCGACCAACCAGTGCCGCCGACGCCGTCCGTCCAGCCCATCGTGGCGCGTCTCGCCGCGCTCGGCTTTCAGCGCGTCGGCGAGACGGCGACGCAGCTACCCGGCCGGACGCGGCCCGGCATTACCTGGGTGCTGGCTGATGCCGACGGGCAGATCCACGCTGAGGTTGTGGAACACGGCCCTGGCGCGTTGACCTGTTTCACCTCTACCTACGGCGACGACGCGGTGGTAGAGACGGGCTACCCGCTGGGCGAGCACATTGAGAGCGCCGATTTCCGCTCCTATGCCGTGCGCGACAGTCTGGAGGCGGCCTATCGCCACCAGCAGGCGCGGGCTGCCGATTTCGCCGTGCGGCACGGCACCCCGCGCCGGCTGCACGATCTGGCCGAGTACCTGACGTGGGGCGGCTTTTACCGCCAACATTACGCGCCGCGCAAACTCCGCCGTTTCTTCTGGCTCGGCCTGCTGCGGCTGAGCGCGTTTGCTTACGGCCTGTTGGCGACGGCCGCGGTTTACCTGCTCATGCCGGCGCGCGAGCTGCATTCCCCCCTCGGGCGGGAATGGCTACTGGTCCTCCTGCTCGCCCCGGCGTTAGTGCTGGTCTCCCTGGCGGAAATGCTGATGACATTCGTCAACTGGTGGAATCAGCAACAGAGGGCGACGCGCGTGTGAACTCCGCTCCTGTTCCCCTTCGTATCGTCTTCCTCGGCCCGTTTGGGCTGCGCCCGCGCGGCACGATGAGTGTCCGCGCGTTGCCGTTAGCGCGCGCTCTGGCCGCGCGCGGGCATACCGTCACCCTGCTCCTGCCGCCCTGGCAGAACCCGGAAGACGCCGGGCGCTGTTGGGAGGAGGAGGGAGTCCGCGTGGAAAATCTGCGGTTGCCGGCGGGCCTGCCGGGGTGGTTCCACGCCCGGCTGACCGGGGCGCTGGTCCACCGCGCCTTGCAGCTCCGGCCGGACGTGATCCATGCCTTCAAACCCAAAGCCTACGCGGGACTGGCGCACTGGCTGCTCAAGCAGCTGCCGGGCCGCCCGCCGGTCGTCGTGGATACCGACGATTGGGAAGGCCCCGGCGGCTGGAACGACCTGGCGCCCTATCCCGCGCCGCTTAAGCGCTTCTTCACGTGGCAGGAGCGCTGGGGGTTAAAGCACGCCGACGCCATCACCGTCGCCAGCCGCGCGTTAGAGACGCTCGTCTGGGGGCTGGGCGTTCCGCCGCGCCAGGTGATCTACCTGCCCAACGGCGTCACCGCCGGTGTGCCGGTCGCCGGGCACCGGCCAGCAGACGACGGCCGCCCGGTCCTCCTGCTCTATACCCGCTTCTTTGAGTTTAGCCTGGCGCGTCTCTGGCGGATCTTAGAGCGCGTGCGCGCGGCCCGGCCTGACGTGCGGCTGCTGGTGGTGGGGCAGGGGCTTTTTGGCGAGGAACGCACGCTCTTGGAGCTGGCCCGCGCGGCCGGCTGGCAAATCGCCGAGACGCCGGAGGCGGCGCCCGGCACCGATCTGCTCTACGCCGGCTGGGTTGCCCCGGAGACGTTGCCCGGCTACTTCGCGCAGGCCGATGTGGCGCTCTACCCCTTTGACGACACCCTCGTCAACCGGACCAAGTGCCCGGTCAAGTTACTGGACTTGCTGGCCGCGGGCGTGCCGGTGGTGGCGGAGGCCGTGGGGCAGCTGGCCGAGGCTATCATCCCCGGCGAGACCGGCCTGCTTGTCCCGCCGGGTGACGAAGCGGCCTTCGCCGCTGCTATCCTTGCGCTGTTAGACGACCCGGCGCGCCGCCGGACGCTCGGTGCGCGTGCCGCCGCCGACCTCCGCGCTCGCCTGACCTGGTCGCACCTGGCCGTTACCGCCGAACAGGTTTATCAAGCTGTCAGCCGTTAGCGATCAGCCCTCAGCATTCAGCCTCCAGCCTCCTTTGAAAATAGCGCTTTGCTTGTAGTCAGGCGCTTTAGCGCCGTCCAACGCGCTGAAGCGCGTTACTACGAGCCAATTTTCATCCCACGGCTGGTGAACGCCAGTTCATGGGGAATTCCTCTGAAAATAGAAACCAGTTAAGTAGTAAGCAGAGAGCAGCAGGTAGCAGTTCCTGTTTCCTGCTCACCGCTCACGGCTCACA
>CAYTGR010000057.1:0-29853 GCA_964437445.1 uncultured Anaerolineales bacterium
GGGTTGACCGGGGGCAACGATGGCTCACCAGAGGCGCGGCGATAGCCTGATCTTTTGCTGGCCACCATTTTGCTGCTCTCTGCTTCCCTCTTTACAAAATTCCCTTTAAGGATTGACAGCCGGTCGCTTCTCACTACAATAACCCGCACCAAAAGTTCTTTCATTCCTGGCGTCTTGGCGTTGAAATCTCTGGCCTGGAGGGGTAGCGGAGCGATGGGACGGGCTAAACTTGGCGTGGCCTTGAGCGGCGGCGGCGTGCGCGGCTTTGCGCACATCGGCGTGCTGGAAGTGCTGGACGAGGCCCAGGTCCCGGTGGACTATCTGGCCGGGACGAGCATGGGCGGCATCATCGCCGGGCTTTATGCGGCCGGCGTCCCCCTCAAAGAGCTGGCGCGGCGCGTCTGCGGGTTGGGACTGCTGGACATCGCCACCCCCGATCCTGCCCGCCGGGGATTGTTCGGCCAGGCGAAACTGGCGCACCTGCTGGCCGAGCTGCTCGGCAGTGAGCAGCTCACCTTTGCCGACCTGCGGCTGCCGCTGGCCGTCGTCGCCACCGACCTGGAGGCCGGCGAGCCGGTACTTTTGCATTCCGGCCCGCTGATTCCCGCGCTGCTGGCAACGGCGGCGTTCCCGATCGTCTTCGCGCCGGTTTATCATGAGGGGCGCTGGCTGGTGGACGGCGGCGCGCTCAACAACGTCCCGGTGGATATCGTGCGACAGCTGGGCGCCGACCGGGTGATTGCTGTGACCACCCCCTCGGTGGTGCGTTTGCTGCCCGCCACCGGGGAACCCCAGCCGGTGTTGGGGCCGCGCTCGTTGCTGGCGGCCCTCTTTCATCCCACCGAGTGGAAACTGCCGCTCTTGATTGGCGAGCAGACCGTTGGCATCGCCATTGACGCGCTGAACAACCTCCGGTTTCAGCGCTATCCGCCCGACCTGGCGATCACGGTGCCGGCCGAGATGGCCGGCGTCTTTGCCACCGATGGCTCGGCCGAAATGGTGCAGGCCGGGCGGGAGGCCGCCGGTCAGGCCCTGCCGGCCCTCTTGCAGTTACGGGATACGCCGCTCCCGCCGCTCTGGCAGCGCCGGTGGCAGGGCTGGTCAGCGCGCCTGCGCCGGGCCTGGGCCGTCCTGCGCGGCGCCGACGACCGGCCTTTAGCCCGGGCGGGGCGAATAACCCTATCCTGACGGATGCAAATTTGCGTTTGTAGTGGCGGCTTCAGCCGCTCTTAGCTCTTCAGGCAACGCCTGAAGGTGCCACTACCAGCCCCTTGCTCTTTGATTTGAGCCAGGCCTGTGTAAGTCCTGCATAGCCGGTCTGCACCGCTGTAACGCTGGTGACTGGTTGGCCAGGTAACTGACTGACGAGCAACTTTATGCCCGGAGGTACCATGAAAGCGTTTGTACTGCTCAAAAGCCAGGTCGGGGCGGGCAACGCCATCGTGCAAACCCTGCGCCGGCTGCCGGGCGTCCGCGAGGCCGAGGTGACCTTCGGCCCCTACGACGTCATCGCCATCGTGGAGACCGAGAGCCTGGAGGGATTGGGCACGCTGGTCACCACCGGCGTCCAGACCATCCCTGGGGTGATTGACACGCTTACCTGCCTCGTCGTCGGCTGAGGCCCTGAAGCTCAACTCGCCGTGGGCGGGCGCGTTGTCCCGTTCCGCGGCAACCGCAGTACCCCCAGCCCCGAGACGGCCATCAGCCCGCCGCCGATGAGAAACGTCGCCTCCAACGAAAGATACCGCGCCGTCCAACCGCCCAACAGCGGCGCGACCGCGTTGGAGAGCGAGACCGCCATCGCGTCCAGCCCGTAGGCGGTCCCCTCACGCCCTTCCGGCGCACTCCGTCCCACAAAGGCACTGATCACCGCTAACGTCCCGCCGACGGCCAGCCCCAAGAGCGCCTGCCAGACCACCAGCAGCGCATAGACGGGGATCAGCCCCTGGAGCAGGAGTGCCGTTGCCGCCCCGGTTGCACACAGCAGCAAAATCCGCCGGCCGCCGTACCGGTCGCCGAGGCGGCCCAACAGCGGCGCTGCCACCGCGCTCGTCAGCCCGGAGATCGTCGCCAGCAGGCCGGAGGCGGAGCCGAGCAGTGTGCTTTCCGGCATGATCGCCTGCACCAGCAACGGTAACATCGGCGCAGTCATCTGCACGCCCAGCCGCAGCCCGAAGCGCAGCAGCAACACCACGCCCAGCAGGGAGGCGAAGAGGAGCCTCATCTGCTTCCAGGCCGGCTCTTTGACGGCGCTGGCGACCGGGGTGAAGCGCTCGTGGACCTGCGTCAGGATCACCAGCCCGCCGGCGAGCAACAGGGCCCCCGTAGCCACGAACACCTGCCGGTAGCCGATCCAATCGGCGACGAAGCCGCCGAACAGCGGCCCGAGCGACTGCCCCAGAAAGATTGCCACTTGCAGCTTACCTAAGGTTTCCCCCAGCTGCTCGCGCGGCGTAGAACTGGCCACCATCGTCGTAGCCGCGGCCACCGTGCCGGTGATGGCCCCCTGGAACATGCGCAGCAGTGCCAGTTGCCAGGCCGTTTGCGCCAGCCCCATCGCAGCGGTGATCAACGCCCCGCCGAACATCGCCCGTTCCACCATCAGCTTGCGCCCGTAGCGGTCGCCCAACGCGCCCCAGACCGGCGCCAGCAATCCCATGGTGAAGAAGGGCGCGGAGTAGATCAACCCCGTCCAGGTCCGCACCTCGTCGCCCTGAATGCCCAGGTATTGGATGTAATAGGGGAGGATGGGGGTGATGGAAGAAAAGCCCACGAGCGCCAGCAACTCCGCGATCCACGTCGCCCACAAATTCCGCTTCCAGTTTCCATCCATATGGCCTCTATGAGAGAAAGGTTAGTAAGGCTAAGCATATCACGAACCGGAAGAATAGCAACCTTTGAAGATTAAGGAGTAGGGAGCAGGGATGAGGGAAGGCGGAGATCCACAGTGCGGCCTGATAAAAGCTTCGTCCCGCCATGCTGGATAAAGAAAATAAGGGCATTTTGCGCGCGGCTGCGCCGCGCGCAAAATCCCTATAAAATTATCCTCTTCTCGGCGGGCGAAGCCCGCCGAGAAGAGACTGGGACAGCAATAGTTGCCCCCGATTTGAAATACACTTACCACCTTGACAATGTGGTAGGTAGCTGTAAAATAAAACCGACCGGTTGGTATCTTTTGGAGCAGCCCATGCAAAAACGCAGCGAAGAGACTCGCACCCATCTGTTGGAGGCGGCCGCGCACTGTTTTGCCCGCCAGGGCTACGACGCGACCGGCGTCGCCGAGATCTGCGCCGAAGCCGGCGTGAGCAAGGGGGCGTTCTACCACCACTTCCCCAGCAAGCAGGCGCTCTTCCTGGAATTGCTCAACCGGTGGCTGGCGGGGTTGGACGAGCAGCTCTCCGCCGCGCGGGCCGCCACCCAGAACGTGCCCGCCGCGTTCACGCGCATGATCGCGCTGGCCCATGAGCTGCTGAGGACCGAAAGCCGCCAGATCCCGCTGCTGCTGGAATTTTGGGATCAGGCCCGCCACGACCCGGAGGTTTGGGCGGCGACTATCGCGCCATACCGGCGTTATAGCGATTACTTCGCCGCGCTGATCCAGGCCGGTATTGACGAGGGGACGTTCCGGCCGGTCAACTCCCACGTGGCTGCTCACACCCTGGTCTCGTTGGCGATTGGGACGCTCTTGCAGCGCTGGTTGGATCCAGACGGGGCCGATTGGGGCCAGGCCGGATCTGAGGCGCTGAGCATGTTTCTGGAGGGCTTGCTGGCACCGGAGAGCCAGGGAGGCACGGCTACTTAATCGTAAAATGTCACGCGCAATACGTTGTTGAGTTTTGGGACCTCCATCGCCTTGCCGGTATTTTATTGTCTTGCCGGTCTTATCCTTTTAGATTTGTCCGATGGAGGTGAACGATGAACGTATTGCTGACCGGCCCCTTTGGTAATATTGGCACCAGCACGCTGACCGAGCTGCTCAAGCAGGGTCATCGGGTGCGCTGCTTTGATCTGCGGACCAAAGCCAACGAGCAGAAAGCTCGCCTGTTCCAGCCCCACGTGGAAGTCATGTGGGGTGATCTGCGCCAGCCGGCCGACCTGGTGGCAGCGGTGCAGGATCAGGATGTGGTGATCCACCTGGCCTTCATCATCCCCAAAATGTCGGCCACCGGCGTGGAATCGGAGCGCCGCCCCGATTGGGCCCGCGAGATCAACGTCGGCGGCACGCAAAACCTCCTGGACGCGCTCCATACGCTCCCCCGGCCTCCCCGGCTGGTCTTTGCTTCGTCCGTTCACGTCTTCGGCCCCCCGCGCCTGCACCAACCCTGCGTTTCGGCGGCTGATACGTTAAATCCGCTGGAACATTACTCGCGACATAAGGTGGAATGTGAGCAGCGCGTGCGGGCTGCGGGCCTGGAGTGGACAATCCTCCGCTTTGGGGCCACGTTGCCACTGGCGATCCAATTGGATCCCGGCATGTTTGATGTCCCCCTGGAAAACCGGATTGAATTTCTCCACACGCACGACGCCGGGCTGGCGGTAGCGAACGCGGTCGGCTCGGCGGAGGTCTGGGGCAAAGTCCTTTTGATCGCCGGCGGGCCACGGTGTCAATTCCTCTATGGGGATATGGTCGCCAGGATTCTAACCGCCATGGGGGTGGGGATGCTGCCGGAGTCAGCCTTCAGCCATACGCCTTTCGGTACCGACTGGATGGACACGACTGAAAGCCAGGCGCTGTTGCATTACCAGCAACGCACGCTGGATGATTACATCCGCGATATGGTGGCGTTGCTGGGGGTCCGGCGGCTGCTGATCCGCCTGTTCCGGCCGTTCGTCCGCCTGGCGCTGCTGAACCGCTCCCCTTACTATCGGCGTCCCCGGCGGAAGGTGGTCTATGAACCTGCAGGGTAAAGTCGCGCTTGTGACCGGGGCTTCCAGCGGGATCGGCGCTGCGACGGCGCGTTGCCTGGCCCAGGCGGGTTTGACCGTGGTCCTGGTGGCGCGGCGGGCCGAACGTCTGGAGGCGCTCGCGGCTGAGCTGGAGGCCACCGGTGGGCGCGCCCACGTCCTGCCGGCCGATTTGACGGTGCCGGCGGAACGGGAGCGGCTCTGGGCCGAGGTGCACGCCCGTTACGGCGGTGTGGATGTGCTGATCAATAATGCCGGACTGGGCTGGTACGGCTACGCGGCCGAGATGCGGTGGGAGCAGGCCGAGTCGCTGGTTCAGGTGAATGTGGCGGCGGCTGTACAGCTGACGTTGCTGGCGCTGCCGGCCATGCGGGCCCGTGGTTACGGTCACATTGTCAACGTCAGTTCGGTGGCGGGCAGCCTCCCCAGCCAGGGGGCCGCGCTCTACAGCGCCTCCAAGGCCTTTCTGGATAATTTCACCGTCGCGCTGGCGCGCGAATTGCGCGGCAGTGGGGTGTGGGTCAGCGTGATCAAGCCGGGACCGGTGGCTACTGAGTTTTTTGACGTTTCGGCGCAGCACTCTGGCGGGCGGCACATCCCGGTGGAGCGCCTGGCCGTGACCGCTGAGGCGGTTGCCGGGCGGATCTTGCGGGTGCTGCGACGGCCGCGCCGGGTCGCCTATGTGCCGTGGTGGCTGGGAGTGGTCCCGGCGGTGGAATTCTACTTCGGTTGGGTGCTGGACCTGGTGGGGCCGCTTCTGCTGCGGCGTGAGTACGCCACGGTGGAAAGACGACAAAAGACGGCCCGCAATCCGCAACCCGTACCATAAAAACTGCTGGCATCCGGTTGGAGCCAGGAAACAGGGGGGATCAAGATGGAGATTCGGCGGGCCGGTTGGGACGATCTTTGGCGGACGGCGCGCGCGGCGGTGAGCGATCTCGCGCCGGTAGATCTGGAGATGGGGGCCTGGGTGCGCCGCTTAGGGCGTCATCCGGTGGCGCTGGGGTTGAGCGGCGCCTTGCAACATTTTGAGACCTGGCTGGCGGTGGCCGGCCGTGAGATGATGGGGTACCTGGCGCTGGGGGCAGCTTCGCAACACCTGCACATCTGGCTGCTGGGGGTGCGTCCGGGGGCGCGCCGGCAGGGGGTGGGGCAGGCGCTGTTGGCCCAGGCCGCCGCGCGCGCCCACGAGCAGGGCTATTGGTGGACGGGGTTGAGCGTCACGGCGAGCAACGCGCCGGCGGTGGCGCTTTACCGGCAGGCGGGTTTCACGCCCTGGCGCGAGGTGCGCTTCCGGCGGACGGCGGGCGCGATCCTGCCGGTGCAGCCGGACCCGGCGCTGGCAATCCGGCGGGCGGCGGGGGCAGAACGGCGGGCGGCGTTGTGGGGAGTGGGGTCGCAGATACGGCGGGAGGCCGGGCTGAGCGCGCCGGTGATCTTGCGCGACCTGTTGCCGCGCTCCGGTTTGTTGCGGGGGACGCTCTATGTGCTGCTGCGCCAGGATGAGGCCGTGGGGGCTGCCTGGCGCCAGGGGCCGGAGACGCACCCGGTGTTGACGTTGGCGCTGCCGCCGGGCGAGGACGTGGGGGGCTTTCTCAAGCTATTGGTCCAGCAGCATATGGCGACCCCACCGGCACTGACCGTCAGCTTTGTCTCGGCGGCGCAAGCGGTCGCGGCACGGGAACCGCTGCTGGCGCTCGGGTTTCACGAGGAGCCGGAGCCACGCTGGGAGATGTTGCGCCGGGAGTGGGGCGCTGCTGCCCTGTAATCACAAAAAAGTGGCCGGCACTGTTACAGTGCCGGCCACGGTGGTTACAGGTTATCCCCGTTTAGAGGTTTGATTCCAGGTCCTTAGCCAGCTTGGCCTTGGGTTTGTAGCCGGTGCTGCGCAGGACCTCTTGCCCTTCTTTGAAGAGGATCAGCGTAGGGATGCCCAAAACCCCATAGCGAGAGGCCAGAGCCGAGTTCTGGTCAACGTCTACCTGCACTACCAACATCCGCTCGGCGTAGTCGTGCGCCAGTTCTTCCACCACCGGGGCAAGCTGCCGGCAGGGCGGGCACCAGCTGGCCCAGAAATCAACCAGGACGGGCAGGGTAGACTTGAGAACGACGCTCTCAAAATTGCTTTCATCAACGGCGGTTAAATTGGCCATGGCTTACCTCACTCTATAGGATTGGTAATTAGATTATCGCACGGGGACAATCTTTGTCAAGCGCTATCCGGCCAGGATGCGCAGGACGATCCCCGGTTTGAGCAGGACCGCGGGTGAGAGGGTGTTGTTGAGCAACCCGTCCAGTGCCTGCGCTACAACCGGATCGTGGCCGGCACGGCGGATGGTGCGGTTGACGATCCAGGGATAGCCCAGTCCGATCCGCACCAACCGTGCGGCCCGATGGCTACTGTCAAACCGCCGGTGGAACTCGCGCCCGTAGGCGGCCAGTGCCCCGGCGGAGAAATCGCCCTGTTCCAGCGCGCGGCGAGCGTGGTCGGCTGCGAGCCGGCCGGACTCTAACGACGGCCCGACTCCCTCTCCGGTAACCGGGCTGACCAGGCCCGCCGCTTCGCCGGCGACCAGCACGTTGTCGGTGAAGGGCTGGATCCGGTCGGCGTCGGTGCGCAGCGGATGTCCTTTAATGCTTCCTTGCAACCGCGCTCCCTTCAGGGCCGCTTGCACGTAAGGGTTTTCGGCGATAAAAGTTTCCAACATTTTGGTCAAACTGATGCGCAGGCGGTGCACATCGCGCACATACATCCCCAAACCGACGTTGGCCACCCCGTTTTGCAGGTGAAAGAGCCAGCCATAGCCCGGCAGGATGCTTTTCTCCCAGTGGATTTCCAGCCGGCCGGCCGGCCCGGCGTCGCCCTCAAAGTAACCGCGCACAGCGACAATGTCGGCCGGACCGGAGGGGACCAGCCCTAACGTGCGCGTAAAAGCCGAGATGCCGCCGTCGGCAGCGATCACCAGGGGGGCTTCCAACGTCACCGCGTGGCTGTCGGCCCGGCCGAGGGCCTGCACCCGGTGCGCGGTTGGCCGCTCCAGGCCGGTGATACGTGTCTGCTCATAGAGGTGGGCCCCGGCGGCCACTGCCCGTTGTACCAGGGCCGCATCCAGCGCGCGGCGGGGGATGAGATGCCCGCGCGGGCCAGGGGCCGGCCGGGTCTGCACGACGCTGTGATCGGGTGAGCCGAGGAAGAACCCGGTGAACTCGGTGCCGCTTTCGGTGTGCGCCCACTCGGCCAGGCCCATCTGGGCCAGGACCTCCATCGCGCCGGGACAGATGCCGTCGCCGCAGATTTTATCGCGCGGGAAAGTGGCTTGATCCACCAGCGCCACGTTGACGCCGGCCTGGGCCAGGAAAAAAGCCGCGGCCGCGCCGGCCGGTCCGGCGCCGACCACAATGACTTGGGCGGTAATCGTGGACAAGGGCACCTCTATCCGATCAGCAGGCGCAGGGCTGCTCCCGGTGTCAACAGCGCGCCGGGCGACTTGAGCGCGATGATCACGTCGTTCATCAGGCTGGCAAAGGTCTCGTCGTGGCTGGCGCGGCGGATGGCGCGGTTGAGGAGCCAGGGCTGGCTGATCACCCAGCGTGCCAGGCGGGCGGTGCGCTGGAGGCCGTCGTAGCGCCGGTGAAAAGCACGCCCATAGGCCGCCAGCCCGGCGGCGGAGAAGTCGCCGCGCTCTAAGGCGCGCAGGGCGTAGGTCGCCGCCAGCTCACCGCAGATCATGGAGAGGCTGATGCCCTCGCCGGTGAGGGGGTTGACGACGCCGGCCGCTTCGCCAGCCACCAGCACGTTATCGGTGAAAGGCTTCACCTGGCGGGCGTTGGCCCGGAGCGGATGGCCCCGCAGGCTGCCTATGAGCCGTGGCTGGGGGAACCGGGCCCGGGCGTGAGGGTTTTGCGTCAGGAACGTTTGTAACATCGTCTCCAGATTCAACCGCCACCGTTTCACATATGCGGCATAGATGCCGATCCCCACGTTGGCCCGTCCGTGCCCCGTCGGGAAAATCCAGCAATAGCCGGGCGTTACCGCGCGCTCCCAATGGATCTCACACTGGCCCGGGTCGCCGATGTCGCCCTCAAAATAGCCGCGCAGTGCCACCCACTCAGCCGACCGGGGCGCCAGTCCCAGCCGCCGGGTGAACGAGACCGGCCCCCCGTCGGCCGCGATGACCAGCGGCGCTTCCAGAGTGACGTCCTGCCGGCCCGCTGTCCCCTTCAACCGGACGCGCTGCGCACTCAGCCGTTCCAGGTCGGTGATGTGGGTGCCCTCTTGCAGCCGGGCGCCGGCCGCCACCGCTTGCCGGATCAGGGCCTCGTCCAGGGCCAGGCGCGGGATCAGGTAGCCCCACGGTTCGGGGCGTTGGGGCGGGAAGGTGTGGGCCGTGGAGCCGTCGGGCGAGCTCAAGAGGTAGGAAAGGTAGGGATTGAAGTGTTGCTCCTGCACCCAGGAGGTCAGCCCCAACCGGGCGAGCATCCCTATACTGTGGGCGTTGAGTCCGTCGCCGCAGGCCTTATCGCGGGGGAAGGTGGCCTGCTCCACCACAAGCACGTTAGCGCCGGCCTGAGCCAGAAAGAAGGCCGCGGCAGCCCCGGCTGGGCCAGCACCGACAACGATGACCTGAGTCTCTGTCATGGTGGTCACATGTGCACTCCTGCAGGAATGGATTATCGGCGATCAGAAAGTGGTCGCTGGCTGCGGCTTTCAAGACGTCGCCGGGCCACGACGACCGAAATGATTATAGCATGGTTTGTTGTTTCGTAGAAATTGCCGAGAGGGAGTTTTACAGAGGGATACAGAAAAATAACGTCCCTGCTCAAGCGGTGAAAAAGTCTTGCGTAATAGAATTAACGTTCTATTGCAAACCATTTTTCTCGTGCTATAATGACAACAGCGGTCTGTTCCAGGCCTCCTGCTCGGTTTGCCGGGATTGTGTTTTGATTATTTCGTGCTATTATTCTTAGTGAAACCGGGTAACTACCTGGCAAGAGGATCATGGATCAAAGTGAATTTGCCTTTACAGGGGCGGCCCCTCAAGGACGGGATGGGCTGATCGTTCGGGTTTTGCGGCACGCCCTGGCAAGAGGAATAAGTCTGGCCTGGCGATGGAATGGGGATCGCCGGGCCATTGCTGCGTTAATCGGGCGCTACAGTGCGCACCTGGGCCTGCTGATTTTGGCGTTGTTGGTCGGCCTGGTGGGACGTACTGCGTTCACCCAGGTCATCACCGCTACTGTCTCATTGCCTCAACCGCAGGTGGCGGCCGAACTGGCGGTGACTCCTACGCCGGAGGTCGCTCCAGTCCCTTATTGGCAGGCCGAAACGGTGCCCAACACGGTTTTCCGCCAGGCCATTCCTCATACGACTATCCCTGAACGGTCGCGGTTGGCGGTCATCCAATACACCGTTCAGTCAGGGGATTCGGTTTTCAGCATTGCCGAGCAATATGGCCTTTCCCCCTATACCATTGTCTGGTCTAACCGTGAAACATTGCAAGATGCCCCCTGGTTGGTCCAGCCGGGATTGCCGCTGGCTATTTTGCCGACGGACGGTGTCTATTACACCGTGAAGGCTGATGATACCCCCGAAGACATTGCCGCTGCTTTCGGTGTGGATGTCAGCGCTTTGTATAACGAGTGGAACAATATCACGCAGGGCCAACCGTTAGTGGAAGGGCAGCAGCTGGTGATCCCCGGTGGTGAGGGACCGGATGTGGAGTGGACTGCGCCGCCGCCGAAATCGGTGGCGCGGGGTGTGACGTCTGCCAGCTACAGTTCAGGGTTTTGCAGCAACACGGCGGTCAGTGGACCGGGGGCCAATGGCTGGTTTGTCCTGCCGACCGGTTCCTACTCGGTTTCGGGCTGGTACTTCCACGATCCCCGCAACCCCGGCCATATTGGCCTGGATTACACCTGCCATCTGGGGGATCCGATTTATGCTGCCGATAATGGGGTGGTGGTTCATTCCGGTTGGGGCGGTGGCTATGGTAACCTGGTGCAGGTGAACCACGGCAATGGTTATGTGACTTATTACGCTCACCTGGATAGCATTTGGGTGGGTTGTGGCGATTCGGTTTACCAGGGCCAGGTGGTCGGCTTGTGTGGGACGACCGGTTATTCCACCGGCCCGCACCTGCATTTTGAGATCCGCTACGGCGGTGTCCCTCAAGACCCGACGCTCTATCAACCTTGATCTTGGACGGTGACAGATTGCCTCAGGATTATTCTCCCTGGCGTAGTGACTGGCTGACCCGCGCCATAGCGCGGGGGGCTGCGCAGGTTTGGCGCTGGAACAGTGACCGGGCCGGTCAACGTCCTCTATTAGGCCGGCTGGCTTCCCATGTCGCGCTGGCTTTGATTTTCATCTTCCTGTTGGGCCTGGGCAACGTCTCCTGGTTGAAAGTTGTGCGTTCGGTATCGGAGGCGGCTAACCTCTCCTGGCGTTTGGGAACCGTGAAGGGGGCGGCCGATGCAGAGCTGACGGTCGCGCAGGCAAATTCATACGTGCGCCTGGCCTCCCAGGGGCGAGTCCAACGGTTGGCTGCGCCGCACACCCAGTACACGGTGGCGGTTGAAGCGCCCAAGAAAGAGATCACCACTTACCAGGTCCAGGCCGGCGATACTGTGCAAAGCATAGCCGGGCGGTTTGGCCTGCAACCTACTACCATTGTCTGGTCCAATCCCGAAGTAGAAAAAGCCCCCGACATTTTGCGGATTGGCCAGGAGCTCGTCATTTTGCCGGTGGATGGGGTCTACCATACCGTCGCCGCCGGTGAAAGTCTCACTGCGATTGCGGAAAAGTACAAGGCGAGCGTAGACGCGATTTTGAATTGCCCCTACAACCAGTTGCCGGAGGATTCCGGGTTGCAGGTGGGGACGAAGCTGATCGTTCCCGGCGGGACGAAGCCTTACACGGCGCGAACTGTGACCACTTACGTTGGTCCGGCTCCCACCAACGCGGAAGGTACCGGCCAGTTCCGCTGGCCGACCGGGGGAGTCCTGACGCAAGGGTACTGGTACGCGCACCGCGCCATTGATATTGGCGCACCGCTGGGCCGGGCAGTGGTCGCAGCGGATGGGGGCTATATCAGCTTCGCCGGCTGGACCGACATCGGGTACGGGTATCTGGTGGTAGTGGATCACGCCAACGGCTACCAGACCTATTACGCCCACTTGAGCGATATTTATGTCGTGGAAGGGCAGGCGGTCAGCGCCGGTGAGGTGATCGGTGCGGTGGGGAGCACCGGCTACTCTACCGGCCCGCACCTGCATTTTGAGATCCGTTACAACGGTTACCCGACCAATCCGTTGATTTATCTGCCATAACGACAGGTCAAGTAGGAGGGCGGGCTAACAACCCGCCCTTTTTGTTGGTCCAGGAGGGAGAGTGGCGGCGAGTATTGGTATTGAAGAGGCGCGGCGCCTGTACGGCGCGGCCGATAGTGTGCACGATTTTGATCACATTCTGCGCGTGCTGGCGCTGGCCGAGCGGATTGCGCGCGCCGAAGGGGCTGACCTGGCGGTGGTGCGGACGGCGGCGCTCCTGCACGATTGGGGGCGCGCCGAGGCCGAGGCGGCCGGGCGGGATCACGCCGAGGTGGCGGCCGAGCGAGCCGCCGCTTATTTGCAGCACGAGCCACCTGACTTTGTGGCGGCGGTGGCCCAGGCGATCATCGCCCATCGCTTCCGCACCGGGCCGGGACCGGCTACGTTGGAGGCGCAGGTGCTCTTTGATGCGGACAAACTGGACGCCATCGGGGCGATTGGAGTGGCGCGGGCCTTCGCCTATGCCGGGGCCTATGGTCAGCGGTTGTGGGTTCCCTTGGCGGAAGCGCAACAGGCCTGGGTCGAGGGACGTCATACTGCCGCGCAGGGCAACGATCCCGCCGTCCACACGCCTGTCCACGAGTTTGTGGTGAAGCTGGCGCGGATCAAGGCGCAGCTCTACACCCGCACCGGGCGCGCCATCGCCGAGGAGCGCCACCGTTACATGGAGGAGTTTTACCGGCGGTTGGACGCTGAGGTGCTGGGAGAGGCGTGACGGCGGGCAGTTGCAACCCGCCGGCCGTCACCCGGTGCGGGGTGGGACTTTGTGAAGGACGATTTCCTGGCGGGGGGTCGTGGAAATGTCTGCTTGCTTGAGCTGCTGGATCACGGCGGCTTGCAGGGCGCGTTGCAGGAGCACCTGTTTCCCCGGCCTGGTTTTGACGGCGATGGTGTAACTGACCGTTCCCCGTCCCAGCGTTGGCCCCAGCAGCTGGGGCGGCTCCAGGATGGCGGCCACAAAGTCGGGGGCTTGGGTTACTTCTTGGGCGGCGGCGGACAGCACTGCCGCCGCCCGGTTCAAATCCTCTTCGCAGGCGATTTCTACCGGCACGATGGCGCGTGACCAGTCTTTTGTCACGTTGGCCACCGTGCGGATCTCCCCATTGGGGACGATGTGCAATACGCCCTCCACATCGCGGATCCAGGTGGCCCGCAGGGTTACCTGTTCCACTTCGCCGGTGACTGTGGCAAGCTGGATCGTATCGCCTACGTTGAATTGGTTCTCCAGCAGGATGAACATCCCACCCAGAAAGTCCTTGACCAGGGTTTGGGCTCCCAGGCCCAGGGCCAGGCCGGCCACCCCCAGGCTGGCTACCAGAGGCAGGATGTTGATCCACCGGCTCAGGATCGTCAGCAACATCAGACTGACGATCAAAAGCGTCAGGGTCCAGCGCGTGACCTGCAGCAGGGTACGCAGCTGGCGCACACGCTCGTCGGGGAGGGCCGGATTGCGCAGGGCTCGCCCGATGGGCCGGCTCAGCCACTGGATAGCCAACAGGGCCATCAGGCCCAGGAGCAGAGCGATGCCGGTCCCGATCCAGTTATCTCCGTTAAGCGGTGGCCAGCTCATTGTCCGCTGGATTCGTCTTTGTCGCGGCTGCGCAGGTGCGGAAAGAGCAGGACGTCGCGGATGGAGCGCTGGTCGGTGAAGAGCATCGCTAAGCGGTCCACGCCGATCCCCAGACCGCCACAGGGGGGCATCCCGTATTTCATTGCCCGCAGGTAATCCTCGTCCATCGGCTGAGCCTCTTCGTCGCCGGCCTCATAATCGCGCCCCTGTTGGAAGAAACGCCGCTCCTGTTCAAAGGGGTCGTTGAGCTCGGTGAAGGCGTTGCCGACCTCCATGCCGCCGATAAAGAGTTCAAATCGCTCCACGTGGGTGGGATCGGTGGGCTTCTGTTTGGCTAAAGGCGAGATCTCCACGGGATAATCGTAGATGAAAGTGGGCTGGATCAGGGAAGCTTCTACTTCGGAGAGCAGGTTATCCACCAGGTGGCCCCAGGTGGCTTTGCTATCGGCCTCGTAGCCGCGCGCGCGCATGGCGGCCCGCAGCGCGTCGGCGTCGGGGAAGGCGGTGTAGTCAATCCCCGTCCCCTCCTGGATGGCCGCCCGGAGTGAGAGCCGCCGCCAGGGCGGGGTCAGGTCAATGACCTGCTCCTGAAAAGTCAGCTGTGGCTGGCCCAGGACCCCCTGGGCCGCGCTGGCGATCATCTGTTCAGCGGTTTCCATCATGCCGTACAGGTCGGTGTAGGCGCAGTAGAGCTCCAACTGCGTGAACTCCGGGTTGTGTTTGTAGGAGACGCCCTCGTTGCGGAAATCGCGCCCGATCTCGTAGACCCGGTCGTACATGCCGACCAACAAGCGCTTGAGGTAGAGCTCAAACGAAATGCGCAGGTAGAGCTGTTGTTTGAGCTGGTTGTGGTAGGTGGTGAAGGGCCGGGCCGCCGCCCCCCCATAAATGGGTTGGAGCACGGGGGTTTCTACTTCCAGATACCCCTGACCGTCCAGCCAGGCCCGCAGCGCGCTGATCAGGCGGGAGCGGAGGCGGAAAGCGGCGCGCACTTCGGGGTTCACGGCCAGATCAGCGTAACGCTGCCGGTAGCGTTCATCCACGTCGGAAAAAGCGGCGTAGCGGACGGTTTGCCCATCCTGCCGCTCGTACTCTTTGGCGATGGAGAGGGGGGTGATGGCCTTGGCCAGCATCCGCAATGTTTGCACCTGGACACTGATCTCGCCGGTGCGAGTGCGGACCAGCGGGCCGCCGGCTTCCACAAAATCTCCCAGGTCAAATGCCTGCTTGAAGAGTGTGTAGGTGGTCTCATCCAGTATATCCTGCCGGAGGAAGAGCTGCAGCCGGCCGCTTTCGTCCTCCAGGTGCGCGAAAGCGGCTTTGCCCATGATCCGGATGCTGACCAGCCGGCCGGCCACAGTGACGGTCGGAGCCGGATCACCGGCGGCTTCGGCGGTTTCGTAAGCAGTGCGGGCCGCCTGCGTGCTGTGCGTCCGGTGGACGCGGGCCGGGTAGGGTTCCATCCCGGCTGCCCGCAGGCGATTCAGTTTCTCCAGACGTTGTTGTTCTAGGTCGTTCAGTTCCATGCTGGTATCCTCATGATATGATGGCAATTTTGGGAGGTCCCAGCCCTAAACAACAAGCCCATACGCGCGGTATGGGCTTGTCGTCTGGCTGATCCCAACTCAACGGACGGCGAGAATGCGAAAAACGATGTCGCCATCGGGGGCGCGGACGACCGCCTGTTCACCCACGCGCTTGCCCAACAGCGCCCGGCCCAGGGGGGATTCATTGGAGATCTTACCCTGGGTAGGAGCAGCCTCCGCAGATCCGACGACCTGGTATTCTTCCGGGGCAGATGTCCCCTCTTCCTGGATGGTGACGTAGCTGCCGACGTTTACATACCCCTCTTTGGCCGCGACTTCGTCAATGAGGATGACGTTGCGCAGCGTCTGTTCCAGGGTAAAGATACGCCCTTCCACGAACGCTTGTTCGCGGCGGGCGTCTTCCAATTCAGCATTTTCAATCAGCTCACCTTCCTCCAGCGCGTCATGTAACCGCTGGGCCACTTTATGGCGGCGAACCGTGCGCAGCTCCTCCAGTTCGGCTTGCAGCTGCGCTAACCCTTCGCGGGTCAAGTAAACCGGGCGCTCACTCATGGGCTTTGGCCTCCGATGATTGATGATGGGGTCCTGGCATAAAGAAAAACCCGGAGCGCTTAGCGCTCACAGGCCTTAACATATTACCATAAATTTTTGGTTTTGTAAAGCTTTTTTAGTGCTGCGACCGCGTTTCTGTTAGGTGACGGTTGCGTGATGGGGCTGTTGTTTACCCGGCCGGCAGCAGGATACGGGTCACGGTGGGGCGAGCGCCGGGTTCCAGTGCCAGGAGGGCCACCGAAGGCTGGTAGTGGCAGTTGAAGTAGTCGGTGACGAGCGCCGCGCCGGGGTTCACCACCAGCGTTTGTCCGTGATAGGCCTGGTAATAACGGTGGGTGTGGCCGAAGACGATCACGTCGGCCTGTGGAAAGCGGCGCAGCAGCGCGCGGACAATGGCGGCGTCGTGTGCCGGGAAGTCACCGTGACCGGCCAGATGGCGGAGCATCTCCCGAAACTTCCAGAGCCAGCCGATCAGGCCGCCGAGGTAGCCGTGGGTCATCGCGAGGTGAAATCCCGCCGCTTCCAGCTCCACGACCGCGGGCAAGGTGGCCCCGCCGGAAGAACGATCCAGCAAGTGGCGGTTGCCGCACACAGCATGGACCGGAGCCAGGGCGGCTAACGGCGCTAAGGCCCAGGGTTCATCCACGTCCCCGGCGTGCAGGATTAAATCTACCTCCCGCAATGCTTCTAGGACGGCAGGGGTGAGCGCCGGGGCCCGGTAGGGGATGTGGGTGTCGGAGAGCAGCCCGATCCGCATGACAAAAAGGCCACCGGTACTGCCGGTGGCCTCCGTTGACTGCAGGCTGGTTATGCGCCGGCCTCCATCCGCTTTTGGAGGTACTCCACAGCGTTGCCGACGGTGGCGAGCGTGCGCACGTCCTCGTCGGAAATGCGGCCACCAAAGGTGTCTTCAAAGGCCATGATCAGCTCTACCAGATCCAGTGAATCGGCCCCCAGATCTTCACGGAACCGGGCCTCGGGCATCACTTTGTCCTCTTCTACGGTCAGAACATCTACGATGATTTTCTTCACCTGCGCGTAAATTTCTTCCTGGCTGGCCATCCGTTCCTCCTTAAGCCTTATACTCAGTTTCTTGATGAAAGCATATAAACGTTATTCTATTCACGCGGGGGGAAATGTCAAGCCCGCCGACGCGCGGGGGTGCATTTCAAATCGGGGGCGACTATGTGGCACACTTTGCGTGCCGGGGGGGAAAAACCTGGCTTGAAACGGCCTTGGCACTGTTCAGTGCAACCGGTGCTCCTGTCCGACGTAGCTATGTCATAGCGCCAGGGCTATCGCATTTAAAAAACAGCGGGCGCTTGGTGGCCGGCCCCGCCCTGTGCGCAAGGGAAAGAATATTTTTATTTTTCTTTCTTCTTCCCGCGAAGTGGGAAGAAGGACATATTTAGGCCAAATGCAATAGCCCTGTGTCATAGCGCTGGTTGCGGCAGTGTAATATAGGCTCTGTGGTACAATGGTGAAGCAGGCTGTAGCTGTAAGTTGCTGCTGATAAGTGCCCAAAAAGGAGGCCCTGTTCGTGAACACCAAACGTGTGCGGTTTTCTATCGGTTGGGTGGTGGCTGTGGTGGGAGGCCTGGCCTTGCTGCTGCTGATCTTCTCTTCTACCCTGGTCCGCTTTTATACCGACTATCTGTGGTTTCAGAGCCTGGGCTATACTCAAGTGTTTATCACCCGTTTGGCGACCTCGGTCGGGGTGACGTTAGTGGCGGTTCTGGTCGCGGCCGGTTTCCTGGTGCTCAACTGGTCGCTGCTGCCGTATTGGCTGACCCCGATGCCAACCGAATGGCGGGGGCGGTGGGCCAGCCCGCGCCGGACGTCGCTGGGTTCCCATTCGTTTACAGCTCCCACGACCCAGGAGATCAGTATTTCGCTGCGCCCATTCCGGGCTTTCTTTACGATAGCCGCCGTGGTGCTCGGGTTGATTTTCGGTCTCTTCATGGGCGGGAAATGGGCCGGCTACTTGCTCGCCCGCGAGGGGGGCACTTTTGGCGTGACCGAGCCGATTTTCAGCCTGGATGTGGGCTTCTATGTTTTCCAGCTGCCCTGGTATGAGACGCTTTTGGGCTGGAGCCGGTCACTGGTCGCGCTGACCTTCGTGGGGATCTTCGCTCGCTATGGCATCCTGAAGCAGACGAAGGTCCGGGGAGCAGTGGCGCATCTCTCCCTGCTGGGTACGCTCTGGTTGGTGCTGCTCGGCGTAGGTCGGTTGCTGGACCGCTATACGTTGTTGCAGTCGGAGTACGGCGTTGTCCTGGGAGCCGGGTATACCGACATCCACGCCCGGCTGCCGCTTTATGTGGCCGAGATCATCGTTTTCTTCGTGGCGGCGGCGATTCTCTTT
The DNA here is from genome assembly GCA_964437445.1 of uncultured Anaerolineales bacterium. Lineage (GTDB taxonomy): Bacteria > Chloroflexota > Anaerolineae > B4-G1 > SLSP01 > CAYTGR01. Next base: position 18,269 of record CAYTGR010000057.1, read on the forward strand.
GTCAATGCCTTCTTCCGCGACTGGAAGCTGTTGCTGATAGCCGGGCTGGCCTGGCTGGCGATTTCCATTGTCGGCCCGCTCTACCCGGCGCTCGTCCAGCGTTTTACTGTGGAGCCCAACGAGTTTGTGGTGGAGAAACCTTACATTGAATACAACATTGCTTTCACCCGGGCCGCCTATGGGCTGGATAAAATCCAGGAACAGGTCTACCCGGCGGCCGGGACAATCTCGCAGGCCGACCTGGCGGCCAACGCCGACATCATCCAAAACATCCGGCTGTGGGATTACCGCCCGTTGCAGCGGACGTATGCCCAGCTCCAGGAAATCCGCCTTTACTACAGTTTCAATGATGTGGATGTGGATCGCTATGTGCTCAATGGGCAGCTGCAATCGGTGATGCTGGCCGTGCGCGAGTTGGAGTCGGACCAGCTGGCCGAGCAGGCGCAAACCTGGATCAACCGGCATTTGATCTTCACCCATGGGTACGGCCTGGCGCTCAGCCCGGTCAACACGATCAGCCAGGAGGGACTGCCCCAGTTCTATGTGCGTGATCTGCCGCCCCTCAGTGCTTTTCCTGAACTGGCGGTGACCCGGCCGGAGATCTACTTTGGCGAGTTGACTAAGGACTATGTGATTGTCAATGCCACCGAAGACGAATTTGATTATCCGCTGGGTGAGACCAACGCTTACACGCGCTACGCTGGTCCCGACGGGGTAGCCATGGATGGACTGCTGCGGCGTGTGCTCCTGGCGCTGCGGTTCAACAGCGTGCAGCTGCTTCTCTCGCCGGCGCTGACCGCTGATAGCCGTGTTCTCTTCTACCGTACCATCACCGAGCGCGCCCAGACCATCGCGCCGTTTTTGTGGTACGACAGCGATCCCTACCCGGTCATCGCCGACGGGCGCATCGTCTGGATTCTGGATGGCTATACCTGGACCGATCGCTATCCTTACTCGGAAAGGCAGCAGGGGCTCAACTATTTGCGCAACAGCGTCAAGGTCACGATAGATGCCTACACCGGCGAGACTAACTTCTATCTGGTGGATCCCACCGATCCCATTGTGGCCGCCTATGCCCGCATCTTCCCGGCACTTTTCCGCCCGGTGGACGAGATGCCGGCGGTGTTGCGCGATCACTGGCGCTACCCTGAGACCCTCTACCTCTACCAATCGGCGCAATATAGCACCTACCACATGCGCGATCCGCAGGTCTTTTATAACCGCGAAGATCTCTGGGCCATCCCGCGCGAACTGGTGGAGACTGAGGAACAGGAGATGGAGCCGTACTACGTTGTGATGCGGCTGCCCGGCCAGGACCGGCTGGAGTTTATGATGATCCGGCCCTACGTGCCCAAGGAGAAGCAGAACATGGTGGCCTGGCTCTACGCCGACAGCGACGGGGCGGACTACGGCCAGCTGGGTGTCTTCAATTTGAGCAAGGATCGCCTGGTCTACGGGCCGTTGCAGGTGGAAGGGCGCATCAACCAGGACCCGACCATCTCGCAACAGCTGACGTTGTGGGATCAGCGCGGCTCGCGGGTCTTGCGCGGTAACTTGATGGTGATCCCCCTTAAGGATACCTTCCTGTATGTGGAGCCGCTTTACCTGGAATCGGAGTCGGGGCAGCTGCCAGAGCTCAAGCGGGTCATCGTCACCTACAACGACCAGGTGGCGATGGCACCGACGTTGGCCGAGGCGCTCGTGCAGGTGTTGGCCGGCGGTGGCGTGGTCGGGGGGCCGGAGACGCCGGGTGAGGGGCCAGCGCCCACCGGCGACCTGGAATCGTTAGCGCAGCAGGCCTGGGAACATTATCAGGCCGGGCAGGTCTGCCTGCAACAGAACGATTGGGATTGCTACGGCCGCGAGCAGGCGCAGCTGGAAGCGATCCTCAAGGCGATGGTCGGGGAGCCGTAGCGAATGGCAAATGGCGAATGGCGAATGGCGAATGGCGAATGGCGAATGGCGAATGATGGAAGAGCCAATGAGAGTGAGGGATTATAAGAATGCTGGAACGGGGATATGAGGTGCGGGCGTTGGATGAGCGGACGTGGGGAATCCGTGATCCCGGCGACGTGTTGATGTATCTGGTCTGCGGGACGGAACGTGCCGTGCTGGTTGACTCGGGGTACGGGGTGGGCGACCTGGCGGCGCTGGTGGCGCAGTTGACTGCGCTGCCCGTGACGGTGGTCAACACGCACGGCCATCCTGACCATGTGCTGGGCAACGGCCAGTTTGCCGAGGCGCTGGTCGCGGCGGCCGATGCGCCGGTGCTGGACGCTTTTGCGCGGCCCGAAGTGGTAGATACCATGCGGGCGCATTTCAGCGCGCGGTGGGGAGTGCCGCCAGCGCAACTGGCGGCCTGGCCGGGGGCGCCGGCGGCCGTGCAGCCTTTGCACGACGGCCAGCGCATAGCGTTGGGCGGCCGCACGCTTGAGGTGATCGCCACGCCGGGCCATACGCCCGGTTCCGTCTGCTTGCTGGATCACGCCACCCGCTGGCTCTTCACCGGCGATACCTTGCTGGCCGGGACGCTCTGGCTACACTTGCGCGAGTCGTTGCCGCTGGCGGTCTACTATCAGACGCTCCAGCGGCTGGCCGCGTTACGCCCCGCCTTTGACGGTCTCCTGCCCGGCCACGCCGCGTTGGAGCAGCTGCCGCTGGATACCGCGATCCTGGATGTGCTGCTGGACGGCCTCCCGCGCCTGCTCTCCGGTGCATTGACCGGTGTGCCGGAGTCCACGCCCGCCGGCGACGGTCTCCGTTGTGATTTTGCCGGCTGCGCGGTGCTCTATCGTCCGGAACGGCTGGCGGCGCCCGCCGACTGAGATTGCAAGCGATGGTGATGGCCGGGAAGTCCTGTATCCCTGGAACGCGACCACCGTGGTGCGCCTTGGGGAAAAATTGATCCCATGGTCATGTTGCAGAAGGGCCGGCAGTGGCTAAGCCAGCTTGGCGTTCTCAACGCGCACGCTGTGGGAACTGCCGGAGAGCAACCACACGCAGGGGATCATGACCCGGCACGATGAGGATGTTCGGCGCATGGTGGCGTTTTTTGACGCGCATCTTTTGCCGGCCGGATTGACGCTGCCCGACCGGCCTTAACTACGGCAGCGCCGGCAGATCCTTGAGCGCGGCGTAGGCGACCCCCACCATGGTCGGGCCGGTGTGCGCGCCCATCATTGGCGTCATGGGGCAGGTGGGCAGCCAGGTACAGTCGTACAGCGGTTCAATCAGCGCCCGCAATTGCGCGACGGCAGCGGGGTTCTCAGCGTGCCCCAGCTGGACTTGCAGCGCCGTGCCCGGTGGGTGGCGCTGCTGGATCTGCTTGACCAGGCCGGCCAGTGCGCCAGGAAACGTCCGCGCGACGCCGCGCTGCTCGTAGAGCCCCTCCGGCTTGGAAACGCCGATGATCGGCCGCAGGTGCAACACCGAAGCGATCAGCCCCTTCATGTGGCTGATCCGCCCGCCGTGGATCAGGTATTTCAGGTCATCCAGCGTGTAAACGCTGTCGCTGGCATCGCCGATGGCCTGAATCAAGGCGGTGATCCGCTCCACCGGCCACCCGGCCTGGATGGCCCGCGCCGCGGCAACGACCATCCAACCCAGCACCGCCGAGAGCGTCCGGGTATCCACGAGCGTGATGCGGGCCTCCGGGACCATCTCCCGCGCCGCCGTCGCCACGTTCAGCGGTGCGCTCAGGCCGGAGGACATGTGAATGGAGAGGATGTCGGGGTCGGTCTGGGCCAGCTGGCGGTAGACCGTGGCGAAGTCGCCCGGCGACGGCGCAGCTGTGACCGGCAGAGCATCCGTTGTGGCCAGCAGCCGGTAGAGCGCCGCCGGCTCTAAATCCACCCCGCTGAGGTAGGTCCGGTCGCCAAGCGTGATCCGGTGCGGCACGATGTGGATGTTGTAAGCTTTGACCTGTTCCGGCGACAAATCCATCCCACTGTCGGTAACAATTTGCATCGCGCAATCCTCCTCTTAGAATAGGGAATAGTTGAGCCGTGCGTCGTGAAGTTCCAATTTCCTGTGCTGTTATGCCCCCCATTGAAGTGAAGCCTGGCACAGCGCGGAGAGCACAGACCACCCGGAGAGCCAAATTGGAGTCAGCGGTTTGTGGTCAGTGGTCAAATAGATGACCTTGGACTGCCAGTTGGACCAGTAACAACTGGCGTTATTATACTTGACATTTGCAAAGAATGTATTACGCTACCTGGCGTCCTGGTCCCCGCCGGGATGGGCTGAGCTTTGAGGGGGTGAAGTTCTTAATCAATTTGGCCATGAGATCACTCATGAAAGGCAATCGTGCGCTCGGTCTGTCCATTTTGTTCTTTGTCCTGGCAATCGCTTTAGTCCTGGTCCTCTGGTCTGATACCTCGTGGGCAGCCAAGATTGCCTTCTGTTTGGGTTTGCCTCGGGTGTTCTGGCCGGACCGTACCGCGCCGGGCGGCGTTCCGGCTGACAGGGGGGCGGTCAGGCCATGAGCGATGCTGACCCGTGGGCGCCAGTGCGTGTTCCGCTCAAGGTCTTCTTGCTCACCGAGCAGCGCTGCCCCCCGGAGTGGTATGGGCGGGATCTCTATCTCTTTCGCGACGGCGATCTGGTCTGGTATGTGGGCCAGTCGTACGCTGCGTTTAATCGCGTGTGGGAGCACCTGTTGGGCGGCTTCAAGGGGCGCTCCACCGTGGGGCGATTCATCCTTTGCAACTGGCCGGCGGCCATGAATTTTGAAGTGGAGCTCTGGGACTCCTGCGCCCCGCGTTTTGCCGCCGTCCAGCACGGGCTGGATGCCGCCGAGCGCGCGCTGATTGAGGAATATGCGCCTTGCTTCAACACGGCGCTGAACCGGGCGCCGACGCCGGTCCCGCCCGGCTATGCGTTGCCCAATGCTGTGCCCAAAACGCGCTCGCTCAGCCGTCTGATCCGCGAAGCGCGCTATGCTGTCCAGGCCGAGCAACGCCGGCAATGGCTTGCCGAAGGCCAGGAGTGAAAAAATACGGCACAAGGAGAGATTCATGACTCGTTCCCATCCCGTTCCTGCGCATCGTCGCTCGCCGATCCTGTATGGGAGCCTGGGCCTGTTGGCCGTGCTCCTGCTGGCCGTCTTCGGCTTTGTGCTGTGGGGCAGCACGCCCGCCCGGCCCCTGCCTGAAGCGGTAGCCGCGCTGGAGCCGGCCCCCGATCTCAGCGTGACGACGGAGCCGTGGCTCATTTTTCAGCCTGACTTGGCCGCGCCGACCACCGGGCTGATCCTCTATCCCGGCGCGCGGGTGGATCCGCGGGCCTATGCGCCGGCGGCGCGCGCCATCGCCGCCGAAGGGTATCTGGTCGTGATTGTCCCCATGCCGCTCAATTTCGCCATTTTCGGCGCTGACCGGGCGGCGGAGGTGATCGCGGCCTACCCGGAGATTCAAGCCTGGGCGATTGGCGGCCACTCGCTGGGCGGTGCGATGGCGGCACGTTTTGTCTATCAGCACCCGCAGGCGGTGCAAGGCCTGGTGTTGTGGGCCGCGTATCCGGCCAGCAGTGATGATCTCTCCGGCTGGACCGGGCAGGTAACCTCCATTTCCGGCACACTGGATGGGCTTTCCACGCCGGCCAAGATAGCGGCGTCGCGCCCGCTGCTGCCGCCGACCACCCGTTGGGTTCCCATAGAGGGCGGTAACCACGCGCAGTTTGGCTGGTATGGTGACCAGGCGGGCGACCAACCGGCAACGATTGACCGCGAGGCCCAACAGGCGCAGATCGTGGCGGCCACGGTGCTGGTGCTTGGCGCGTTACGATAGACCGTTTCCGGGCATCGGTTGAGGGAGAGGCGGGCCGTTGGCCCGCCTCTTTTTGTTTAGAATTCCTTGTCATTATGGGTAAAATAGAGCAGTTTCTTAAAAATTGTCCATTTTTACAAGAAAAGTACTTGACAAAATATATACAGTATGGTAATATATAGACATTAAGTGAACATACATAGACCACACCATACTAAAATATAAAAACAGGAGGATACGATGAAACGGTTTACAGTGGGTCTGCTGGCTTTAGTTCTGGTTCTGTCCCTGGCCGGTACGGCGCTCGCCGCCGACGGCAAGGCGCGCGTGCGCGTCGTCCATGCTTCTCCCGATGCGCCCGCCGTGGATGTCTGGGCTAGCGGCGCGAAAGCCTTCACCAACGCCCCCTTCAAGGGGATCACGGGCTATGCGGCACTGGATCCCGGCTCCTACAACGTGAAAGTGGTCCCCACCGGCGCGACCGAACCGGTGGTGATTGATGCCAACCTTGACCTGATGGCCGATAAAGACTATACTGTGGTGGCGGTTGGTAAGCTGGCCGAAATCGCGCCGCTGGTGCTGCTGGATAACAACGCGCAGCCGGCCGCCGGTAAGGCGCATGTCCGCTTCGTCCATGCCTCACCGGATGCGCCGGCGGTGGATGTGGCCGTCAAAGGTGGCCCCGTGCTCTTCGCCAATGTTCCCTTCAAGGGGGTGGGTGACTACCTGCCGGTGGATGCGGGCACCTACGATCTGGAAGTGCGGATTGCCGGCACCGATACCGTCGCGCTGAGCGTCCCCGGCGTGAAACTGGCCGACGGCACCGTCTACACCATCTTCGCCATGGGGCTGGCCGGTGGAACGCCGGAACTTCAGGCCGTGCCGAGCGCCGATGCCAGTTATGCCACGATGCTCCCTGCCACCGGTGGCGCGCTCAACGCGCTGCCCATCCTGGGGATCCTGTTCGGTCTGGGAATGCTGGCCGCCGGCCTGGTGCTCCGCCCGGTCCCGGCGCGTAGCGAGAAGTAAGTTTGATCCTGCTTGCGCAGTGGGGAACAGGTGGCGTTGCTCAGGCAGCGCCACCTCTTTTTTGAACATGGAAGCCATGGGAAGTAGGGAAGGGGTTGAACATGAAACGCTGGCTGAAGATTCTCGGGGGCATGATCGGGGCGCTGCTGGTGGTGATCCTGATCGGGCCGTTGCTGGTGCCCGTTCCGTCGTTGGAGGGCACCGTCCCGCCGGAACAGCTGGCCGACCCGGACAGCCGGTTCATAGAAGTGAACGGGGTGACACTCCATTACAAGCTGGCCGGGGCGGGGGAGCCGGTCTTTCTGCTGCTGCACGGCTTCGGCGCGAGCGTCTTTTCCTGGCGGGAGGTGATGGCGCCGCTGGCCGGGCACGGCACCGTCATTGCATTTGACCGGCCCGCTTTTGGCCTCACCGAGCGGCCGTTGCCGGGGGAGTGGGAGGGGGAAAGCCCTTACAGCCCCCAGGCCCAGGTTGCGCTGGCCGTCGGCTTGCTGGAAACGCTGGGGTTCTCGCGGGCGATCTGGGTGGGCAACTCGGCCGGCGGCACGCTGGCCACGCTCGCCGCGTTAGAGCAGCCGGAGCGGGTGGAGGCGCTGGTGCTGGTGGATGCTGCCATCTACACCGGCGGCGGCTCGGCCTGGACGCGCTGGCTCTTCAACACGCCCCAAATGGAGCATCTCGGTCCCTTGATCGCCCGGCGCATCCAGACCTGGGGAGAGGATTTCGCGCGCTCGGCCTGGCACGATCCCACGAAGATCACACCGGAAATCTGGGCCGGTTATAAGCAGCCGTTGCAGGTTGAGCACTGGGATCGGGCGCTCTGGGAGTTCACCCGCGCCAGCCAACCGCTGGAACTGCCGGCCCGCCTGGGCGAGTTGACGCTGCCGGTGCTGGTCATCACCGGCGACGACGACCGCATCGTGCCGACGGAGCAGAGCCTCCGGCTGGGCGCTGAATTGCCGAACGCCCGCCTGGTGGTGATCCCGGCCTGTGGGCACGTCCCGCACGAGGAGTGCCCGGAGCCGTTCCTGGCGGCGGTGGAAGCGTGGCTGGCGACGCTAAACTATACTCCTTAAAACCTTCTCCTTAAAACCTTCCCTGAAAATAGAAACCAGTTAAAGAGTGAGCAGAGTGCAGCCGGTAGCAGTTCCTGTTTTCCTGCTCCCTGCTCACCGCTCACGGCTCACAGTTTCATCCTCCCGCTGGTGAACGCCAGTGCAGGGGAATTCCCTTTGACGTTCACGCTTTCCCTGCTACAATTCCCTTCATGGGAAACGTACCGCGCCTCTTTTTGAAACCGGGCCGGGAGGCCTCCGTCCTCCGGCGCCATCCCTGGGTCTACTCCGGGGCGCTGGGCCGCGTGGAGGGTGCGCCGACGCCGGGCGCGCTCGTCGCCCTCCACAGTGCCGACGGCACCTTCCTGGCCTGGGGACACTTCAGCCCGCACTCCGAGATCCGCGTGCGCCTGGTCGCCTGGGAAGCCGGAGCCGAGCCAGACGCGCCGGCGTTCTGGCGGCAGCGTCTGAGTCAGGCCATCGCAGCGCGCGCGCCACTGCTGGCCTCCGGTGAGACGACTGCCTGCCGCCTGGTCCACGCCGAATCGGATGGCATCCCCGGCCTGATCGTGGATCGCTACGGCGACACGGTGGTCTTCCAGCTGTTGACGGCGGGGGCCGAGGCCCGGCGCTCCCTGTGGGCCGACCTGCTGCTGGAGCAGCTGGCGCCGGTCACGCTCTACGAGCGGAGCGATGTGGATGTGCGCGCCAAAGAGGGCCTCAAGCCACGGGTGGGGCTGGTGGCCGGGGTAGAGCCGTCGGAACGGCTGGCCGTGCGCGAAAACGGGCTGCGTTTCCTGGTGGATGTGCGCCGGGGCCACAAAACCGGGCTTTACCTGGATCAGCGCGAGAACCGGCAACGGGTGCGCGAGACGGTACTGGCGTCAGTCCAGGCGGGCCGGCCCCCTACCGTGCTTAATGGTTTCGCCTACACGGGCGGCTTCGCGCTGTATGCGCTGGCCGGCGGCGCGCCCTCGGTCGTCAACGTGGACAGTTCCGCCGACGTGCTCCAGTTGGGCCGGGCGACGCTGGCCGAAAACGGGTTGGCCGCGGCTCCGGTGGAGGAGGTGGTGGGGGACGCTTTCCAGGTGTTGCGCGGGCTGCGCCAGGCCGGCCGCCGGTTTGACCTGGTCGTCCTGGATCCGCCCAAGTTCGCCTTTACCCAGGCGGACGTGCAGAAAGCGGCGCGCGGCTACAAAGATATCAACCTGCAAGCCTTCCACCTGTTGCATCCTGGCGGGCTGCTGTTCACCTTTTCCTGTTCAGGGGCCATTTCCGCCGACCTCTTCCAGAAGATTGTCTTTGGCGCGGCGCTGGACGCCGGGCGCGAGGCTCAAATCATCGGCTGGCTGGCCCAGGGCAGCGACCACCCGGTCGCTCTGACCTTCCCCGAAGGGGCCTATCTCAAGGGATTGATCTGCCGGGTAATAGAATGAATCAACTGGTTTTTACTGAATGGGATGAAGTTCAAACTGCTGCTATGCTTTCCCCTTTGCAGCGTCTCACTACGTTACTGACTGCCGACCTGGACTTTCACGACCAGCCCAGCGATCAGCTAACTCACAATTTGCATCCTTTTCCGGCCAAGTTTCCCCCTCAATTGCCGCGTTTATTCATTCAAAATCTGACTTTGCCAGGCGAGGTGGTGTTGGATCCCATGAGTGGTTCAGGCACCACGGTGGTTGAAGCTGTTCGTGCAGGTCGCCTGGCGGTGGGAACTGATATAGATCCTCTGGCTTTGACGCTTTCGTTGGTTAAAACTACAGTTCTGTCGTTAACGGCGTTGGAGCAAGCTGCGGCCATGGTGACCGACCGGGCGCAGATGTTGTTACGTGATCAAACGGTGGAGTTAGAAGCCGCTTTGAATAGCCTGGATCCAAAGAACTTTGATTTTATTCGCTATTGGTTTTTGCCCCAGACCCAACAGGAGTTGATAGCTTTAAAACTGGCTATTCAACAGGTGTCTGAACCAGCTCTCCGCCGGTTTTTGTGGACAGTTTTTTCCAGCACGATTATTGCCAAATCCGGTGGTGTCTCTCTGGCCCGCGATTTAGCCCATACCCGCCCGCATCGGGTGATGGATAAGTTTATCCCTTCGGCCCTGGAAATTTTCCGTGCTCGTTTTGCTAAGAGTTTGAAAAGCCTTGCCGGAATGCGACCTGATAGCCAGCCTGCCCGCATCATAGCTGCCGATGCCCAAAGAATACCTTTACCCGCCCATAGCGTGGATTTGATTGTGACTTCGCCGCCCTATGCCTCTAATGCTATTGATTACATGCGGGCTCATAAGTTCTCATTAGTCTGGTTGGGCTATCCTTTGGAGTTCTTGTCTCAACGCAGAGGAGAATATATTGGCGGCGAGACTGTGCGGCGGCAATGGTTGGTCGACCTTCCTCCCCAATCCCGACAGATTGTAGAGCTGGTTGCAGCGCAACAATCTCACAAAGGGTTGGCTTTGCACCGTTATTATTCTGAGATGACGCGCTGTTTGAGCGAGATGTTTCGTGTGCTCAAGTCAGGTAAATCTGCCATTGTGGTCGTAGGCAGTTCTACGCTGGCCGGTGTGGATACTCAAACCCATGAATGTCTGGCCGAAATTGGGGCTAGGGTTGGTTTCACAGTGGCAGGTATCGGGGTCCGCCGGATAGACCGTGACCGACGCATGATGCCGGCCCGGCGTGGGAAAAAGTCAGCTTCTATGATTGAGCAGCGGATGCATGAGGAGTATGTCATTGGCTTTTACAAACCCGAATCGGTTGATGAGGTGATTTCATGGACTTAGCTCATTTGCGCCGGGCTTATCATACTGAGCTGTGTGGTCAGATTATTCATACTACCGAGAAAGGGCCCAATTTTGCGGATACCGGTAGCAAGACCAGTCTTGCCATTGCTACACAGCTGGTACAGATTTTAACCGATCAAGGGTATGAATTGAAAGCCGAGGCTGCCGCTGGACAGGTGGCTGGCAAATTGTTTGAGCAATTGACCAAGAAATTCCTGGCAGCTGCTTTTCAGCTCTTAGAGCATCTCCGTCCAGGCCCCTGGATCTTTCAAGTGGGGGGCGCCCTGGCCGATTTTTATCAATATGAACACCTGGCCGAACTCCAGGCACTGTTAGAGCAGTATCCGCAATTAAGGCAGCTGGTCAGCAGTGACTATCTGGTGCACCCTGATATTGCGATCTCCCGTCTGGCACTGGAAGATGCGGTGATCAATGCCGGGCGCCCCATCGTGGATGCTGAAACGGCCCGTTTAAGCCCGCTGCGCAAGGCCAACCGGGCAACAGATACGCCCTTGCTCCATGCCATCATTTCCTGTAAGTGGACTTTGCGTAGTGATCGCGCCCAAAACGTGCGCACAGAGGCTCTGAACCTGTTTCGGAATCGCAAAGGACATACTCCTCACATGGTCGCCGTGACGGCCGAGCCGATGCCGACCCGGATCGCTTCGTTGGCGCAGGGTTTGAGCGATCTGGACTGCGTGTACCATTTTGCGCTGCCGGAATTGCAACAGGCGGTGGAGCGCGCCGGGTTGGACGACCCTGATCAAAAGGACACGTTAGCCGCGTTGGTTTCAGGCCGTCGACTGCGCGATATTGCGGATTTGCCGTTAGATCTGGCGATATGACCAAAAGTTTATGGTGCTTTGTTGTGGCCATCGCCACTCTGGCGTTGGCGGCGACTGGCGCGGCGGCTCAGACGCCCGGTCCTCAGATGACTGTGACGCCGGCCTGGGA
>CAYTGR010000058.1:0-12218 GCA_964437445.1 uncultured Anaerolineales bacterium
GAATTCCTCTGAAAATAGCAACCAGTTTAAGGAGTGAGCAGAGAGCAGCAGGTAGCAGTTCCTGTTTCCTGCTCACTGCTCCCTGCTCACATTTTCATCCCCCCGCTGGTGAACGTCAGGTCGTGGTGAATTCCTCTTAACTTTCCGCCTTCATCTTTTCTGTCTTCTCTCTTGTCCCCAGTCTCCATAATGCCTCACCCGGAAATTCATCATTTCTTCACAATGGTGCGGTACAATGGTTCCCGAAGTAATGAATCAATGACGATGAAACATCAGGGGAAGAAACATGAAGAGACCAAGTCCAAAGACTAACTGGTGGATTGATGCTGTATTGTTGGGCTCCTTTCTGGTGGCCTTTTTTATGGACCTGACCGGCCTTTCGCTGCACCAATGGTTGGGCTTGGCGGTGGGGGTTCTGGCCGGGTATCACCTGCTGGTGCACTGGCCCTGGGTCAAGTCGGTGACCCGGCGCTTTTTCAAGCAGACCTGCGGCCGGGCGCGGCTTTGCTATCTGTTGGACGTCGGTGTGATGGGCGGGCTCGGCCTGATTGTGGGTACCGGGCTGGTGATTTCCACCTGGCTGTCGTTGTCGCTGGCTAACTATGACGCCTGGCACCACCTGCACATCATGGCCTCCATCGTGACTTTGCTGTTGGTCGTTTTGAAGGTCGGCTTACATTGGCGCTGGATTGTGACAGTCGCGCGCCGGTCTCTGGTCCCGGCCCCTGCGCCGGTGCCGCCTCTGCAACCGGCCCCGGCTGGGGCGACGCTGGGACGTCGCGAATTCCTGACATTGATGGGGGTGGTGGGAATCACCTCTGCGGTGGCGATAAGCCAGGCGATGAAAGCGTTACACTCGGCCTCTCTGACGTCGACGGCGGCTGTGCTGGCTCAATCCGCCTCTCAACCGGCGGCCACGGGAGTAACTACAGCCACTGCTACTCCTACCCCTCTCCCCACGGCTCTTGTCACGTCCACGCCGGCCCCCACCGCTGAGGCCTGGGGGACAGGGGCCGCTGAAACCAGCGCCACTTGCCAGGTACGGTGTCCACGGGGCTGCTTCTATCCAGGCCACTGCCGCCGTTACACCGATTCTAACGGGAATGGCCGTTGTGATAGGGGGGAATGCCTATAAGCAAAACACCATAGAGCGAAGCTACTTTCGGAGTTGAGGTGGTCAAGCGCGGCCAGGTGACACTGGCCGCGCTTGTTTTCTATCCCGGCCTGTGCTAAAATCCGGGCGGTGGGTGGATTCTTTCCCGCTCACGAACTTACCGCGTCGTGTGAATATTCGTGCATTTGTGACGGCCGGCAACCGTTATCTTAATGACCTTGACACCCTGGCCGCCTGGGCGTCCCAGCCGACGGTGCCGGCCGATTTCCCTGAAAGGTGGTAACCATGGAGCCGCTGAATTATCGTTATGGTACGGTGAAAATTTACCAGTATGAAGCCGAGCGCATTATCGTTTATTACGACGTGAAACGTTGCATCCATTCAGAGGAATGTATTCGTGGCGCACCGGCGGTCTTTGACCGTTACCGCCGTCCCTGGATTGATCCGACGCTGGATGACGCCGACCATCTGGCAGAGGTCATTTTGCGCTGCCCGACCGGTGCGCTCCACTTTACGCGGAAAGATGGAGCTCCAGAAGAGACCTTCCCGGAGAGTAACGTCGTGCTGGTCGGGCCGGATGGGCCGCTCTACCTCCACGGCAACGTAGAGATTGTCGCCCGTGGCAAGGAGGTGCTGGTCCACGATACCCGCGTCGCACTCTGTCGCTGCGGCCGTTCGCAGAACAAGCCGTTTTGCGACAACGGCCATTTAGCAGAGCCGGCGTTCCGCGATGCCGGCGCTCTGGCAGAGAACTGCGTTTTGCCTAAGGAAGGGACGCCCGGTCCGGCGTTGCGGGTGACGCTGGTGGCGGATGGCCCCCTGGTGCTGCGCGGTGACTTTACCCTGCGCAGCGGTGACGGGCGCATTCTCGTCCAGGGCAACCGGGCTTCACTCTGTCGTTGTGGGGCCTCCCTGAACAAACCGTTCTGCGATGGGACTCATACCGCGGTGGGATTCCAGGCGCAATGAATTGGAGGTCATCGTGACCTCAATGACCGGCGCGCGGTACACTTTGGGGGTGCGCTGTGTGCTGAAGGGAATCCTGGCGGCTTGCCTGCTCGTGGCCGCGCGCGGGTGCTTGTTCCGCCCCGGTACAAGCTATCCTTATTGGGAGACGGATGCCGCCGAATGGGAGACCTATACCCGGCTTTGGCTGGGCCATGGCCCCCGCGAACTGCCCGACTTGCCCTCTCCCTACCCTGTGATAGAATAAGCTTCAGCCTGTCCTGAGCGGGACGGGATAACTTGTTTGTGGAGGTATCTTCGATGGCTGATGAGCAGCACACTGAGGCTGAGGCATTGGAGCCGCAGCCGGTATCGGCCGAACCAGAGGCAGCTCCCAGCGCGGATAGCCCTGTAGAGGTGCCGGCTTCCCCCTCGGCAGAAGCTGTGCCGGCGGGTGTGGTGAGTTTGGCTGCCATGGAATCCTTGCCGCCGGTCGGCAAAGCGCCGACCGCCAGCCCTCTGGCTGCGCTCCAGAGCGCGCTGGCCGGACGGGCCTGGATTGTGGGGGTCGTGGTCGTCCTGTTGCTGTTGCTGGCCCTGTTCCTGCCCCCGATCTCGCTGGGAACCCGCCTGGCCGGCGGTGGCGGTTATACGACACTCAACGCTGAAACACCCTCCCTCACTCACCCCGATGGCCTGACTGTCCAGGTGGATCCAGCTCAGGCGAGTGGCGTGCGGGTCAAGCTAGCTTCTATTCCCGGTGCTGAGTTCCGCGCCGGCAATGTGCCCAACGATCTCAAGGCGGCGGTGACCGCCGTGGGCACTCTGTTGTCGCCCAAGAGCCCTTACTATCAAATTGTCACCCGGGGCAAGGTGGCCGGCCCGGCCACGCTGGAGGTGGTTATTCCCAATGACGCCGAACCGTGGGAAACCCTGGATCTCTATACCTGGGACTCCGAGACACAGGTCTGGCGTTGGATCCCCTCCAAGTTGGATCGCGGTCGTGCCATGTTGGTGGCCTCGGTGGAGGCGTTGCCCTCTTCGGCGATGGTGATGCAGAGCGGCGCTGTGCAACAGGCGCTGGTGAGTGAGACCGACGCTGCGTTATCCGCGGAGATCAAGGACCTGACCGAGGTGGACCTGGTACGGATGACGATCGGCACCTTAGGCGAGCTGAACGGTGATCCGAGCCAGCTGCCGCCGGCCAATGCCAGCAGCAACCCGACGTTAGTCCCCACCGTTCGTAACTGGGCCGCCGGTTATACCCCCAATCCGGGGTTGGTCATAGATATGCTGTCGGTGGATGCTGATCGTGCGAACCATGTGCAAAAGCTGGCCGAGCTGGTGAAAAGCGGGGGGTATGCCGGACTGGTGGTAGATTACCGTGGGCTGCCGGCCGAGAACCGCGACGCCTACACCGCTTTTATCGGGGCGCTGGCGGCCACGTTGCACCAGAACGGCGCCTGGTTGGCCGTGACGGTGGATATGCCGCAGGCCAACGACAGCGGTTGGGAGACCGGCGGGTATGACTGGCAGGCGCTTGGGGCGGCGGCGGATCAGGTCCGCGTGCCCCTGCCGGCGGATCCGCAGGCCTATGCGACCGGCGGTCAGGTCTCAGCGCTGTTAGAATGGGCTACCGGCCAGGTCAATCGCTACAAGCTCTACCCGATCTTCACCACCATGAGTGTCAATAGCGAGGGTAAGCAGGTCGCCTGGCAGGAGGTGTTGGCTCCGTTGGGCAACATTCAGCCGAGCCAGCCGTTGACGGGCAATGTGACGCCGGGGACGGCGCTTACCTTCCAATTGGGCGGGGGCGTTCAGGTGCAGGCCGACACGGCCACCGGCGTGACTACCGTCGCTGCGGGCGATACGACCCTCTGGTTAGGCACGCCGCAATGGCTGCGGACCCGGCTGGATGTGACGGCCCGCTATCACCTGGGGGGCGTTGTGCTCCGCGACTTACTGGCGACAGGCAACCTGCCGGGCATCATGGACGCGGTGAGTGCTTATAAAGCGCAGACCGCTGCCGCCGCGTTCACGCCGCCGGAAGTTGTCTGGCAGGTGACGGCCCCCAACGGCCAGGCCACGCAGGTGAACATGCCGCTCTCGCAGCCGCAGTTTGCCTGGACCGCGCCGGAGCTGACGGGGACGTACCGCGTGGCGGCCACGGTCGCCGGACTGGACAAGGGCAGCCTGGACGTGCTGGTCGCCGCGCCGGTGGTTTCGCCGACCACCCCGGTCACACCGACCGGCGAGGTGGCGGCAGGGGGTGAAAATCCTGGGGTCACCGGCATGAGCGCTAATGCGGTGGAAACCTTGGCGGCGGCTTTTGTCGCCGATGTAACGGTGCCGGACAACACCCATTTTGAAAAGGGCGAGAAATTCACCAAGACCTGGCGGATGCAGAACGCCGGTAACAAAGCCTGGCCGGCTGACACGGTGGCTGTTTTTGTCAGTGGCGAACAGATGGGCGCCACCTCACCGGTCAAAGTGGGGGCGGTGGAGCCAGGGAAGTCGGTGGATATCAGCGTGGAAATGACCGCGCCCGATAAAGATGCCAGCTTCCAGGGCCAGTGGGCTCTGCAGGTGGGCGGGGCCACCATTAGCGGCAGTGGTATGACGGTCTTGATCAAGGTGGGTCAAGAGCAGGTTGCCGCCACGCCGGCTCCCACTACGCCGGCTCCCTCGGCGGGCATCAAGGGTTCCTTTGAGTTGGGTGGTCACATTCTGCAAGGCTTCGCTTATGCCGACAAGATGCACTACTCTGGCATGAACTGGGCCAAGATCCAGGTCCGCTACCGTGATGACCCGAGCGGCATGATCGCGGCGGCCCATGCCAACGGCTTCAAGGTTCAATTGAGTGCGTTGGGCGGGGCCAGCCAGGTGCTGGGCGGGGCCGCTTTTGAGGATGACTACTCCAACTGGGTGGCGGGCATGGCGGCCGCCGGTGCCGATGCCATTGAGGTCTGGAATGAGCCGAACCTGCCGCGTGAATGGGCGGAGGGGAGCATCAGCCCGCAGGCATACACCAGCCTGCTCTGCAAGGCCTACGCGGCGATCAAGGCTAAAAATTCGGGGACGGCAGTCATCAGCGCCGCGCCGGCGCCGACCGGCTACTTCGGCGGCTGCTACGGTCACGGCTGCGACGATGTGCCCTGGTTGCAGGGGCTCTACAACGCCGGGGCCGCCAACTGCTTTGATTACATCGGGGCGCACCACAACGCCGGCGCGACAGCACCTTCCGCTTCCACCGGCCACCCGGCGGATGGCGGCGACCATCACCATTCCTGGTACTTCCTGCCGCAGACGCAGATTTACTACAACATCTTCCAGGGCAAGCGCCAGCTCTTCTATACTGAATTGGGATACGTCTCGCCGGAAGGCTATCCGCAGATTCCTGATACTTTCTGGTGGGGTGGCAACACGACGGTCGCGCAGCAGGCGCAATGGCTGGCCGAAGTGGTCCAGTTGAGCGCCCAGACCGGTATGGTGCGGGCGGTTATCGTCTGGAACGTGGACGCGACCTGCTACGGCCTGTGCGGTGGCGTAGGGGATCCCCAGGCCGGCTATGCGATTATCCGGCCGGGGGGCGCCTGTCCGGCCTGCGACTCGTTGCACGCGCTCTTAGGGACGCGGTAACTTCTCTTTATCTGGGAGTCTGAATCCAAGGCCCGTCCGCGGGATCATCTGCGGGCGGGCCTTATGCCTGAAAGAGGACGGGCTTCAAGCGTTTGGGGACGGAGGCATGTCAGACGATACAACCCCTGCCACCCATGAGGTGCGGCTCTCCCCACCGGAGAGCCGCCGGGCCTTTGTGCTGAACGTGCTCAACGGCGGGCTGTACAGCTTTGCCGATAGCCTGATGGATGCTAACTTGGTCCTGGTCTGGTTTGCCAGCCAGCTGACCACTTCCAATCTTTTGTTGGGCCTGATTGCGCCGATCAACAGCGGGGCCTGGTATCTGCCGCAGCTCTTCCTGTCGGGCCGGGTGCAAGCCATGCCGCGCCAGATTGTTCTTTACCGTTGGATGACGGTGGTGCGGTTTTCCACCTGGGTCTTGCTGGCGGCGGCGCTCTGGTGGCTGCGCGCTCCGCTGCTCTTGCTCGGGGCCTTCTATGCGCTGTATACAATCACCCGGCTGGCCTCCGGGGCGGCCGGCATCCCCTACCTGGAGGTGACGGCGAAGACAATCCCGCCCCGGCAGCGGGGGCGGATGTTCGCGCTACGCCAGCTGACCGCCGGGCTGTTGGCATTGCTCGGCACGCGGGTGATCCGTCGGGTGCTGTCTGGCCCGCTGCCCTATCCGCGCAATTACGCGCTGCTGGTCTTTCTGGCGGCGTTGGTCGGTGGGGTGGCGCTGACGGCGTTTGCGATCACGCGCGAGCCGCCCGGGGCCACGCGGGCAGCGGCCTCACTGCGGGAGCAGGTGCGACGGGGCGTGCAAACCTTTCGCACGGATAGCGACTATCGCAATTTGCTGTTGGGGCGCAGTTTGCTCTTTCTGGGGATGATTGTGGTCCCGTTCTACTCGCTGCTGGCCAAGCAGGTGCTGGGAGCGCCGGAGCGGGCGGTGGCCGATTATCTGCTGGTGGTGACTTTCACCAAGCTGGTCGTCACGTTTCCGTGGGGTTGGCTGGCCGACCATTGGGGCAACCGGTGGGTCTTGCGGGTGGCGGCCCTGGGGTGGAGCGGGATGAACGGCGTCGCCATCGTGCTGGCGCTGGCGGCCTCGGCGGGCTGGCTGGCGCGTTTGCCCTTCCCGCCCTACCTGGCGGCCTATCCGCTCTTTTTCCTGGTGGGCCTGCTTACGCCGATGGAGGGGATCGCCGGGCAAAGTCTGCTGCTGGCGCTGGTCCCGGAGCACGACCGGGCGCTTTACCTGGGCTTTGCCAACACGGTTTTGGGGGCGATGCTCCTGCTCAGCGCCTTGGGCGGTGGGTTGGTAGATCTCTTGGGCTTGCCGTTGCTTTTCGGCACGGCCATCCTCGTCAACCTGGCCGCCTGGGGTTTCTTGGGGCGGGTGAGGAAGACGTAGGGCGCGGTTGTGGAGTGGGCAGATGACAGACCGCCGATGACGGATTGCGGTAGGGGTGGTCTGTGGTCTGTGGTCGGTGGTCCTTAGCGTTACAGGGAGCAGGCGCAATGTTTTACGACGAAGCGAAGATTTACGTGAAAGCGGGCGACGGCGGCGACGGGGCGATTGCCTTTCGGCGCGAGAAGTATGTGCCCTACGGCGGGCCTTCTGGCGGCGACGGCGGGCGCGGCGGGGATGTGGTGCTGGTGGTAGACCCTCACCTCAACACGCTGTTTGCCTTTTCGCGCCAGCAGGAATACATTGCACCCGACGGTGAAGACGGGCGCAACAAGGATCAATACGGCGCGAAGGGGGCCGAGCTGGTGATCCCGGTGCCGCCCGGCACGCTGGTCTGGGACGCGGAGAGCGGGGCGCTGCTGGCCGATCTCAAGACGCCGGGGGAGCGCTTTGTCGTAGCGCGCGGCGGGCGCGGCGGGCGCGGCAATATCCACTTTGCCAGCCCCTCCAACAAAGCACCGCGCATTGCCGAAAACGGGGAGCCGGGCGAGGCGCGCTGGCTCCGGCTGGAACTGAAACTGCTGGCCGATGTGGGGCTGGTGGGCAAGCCCAACGCGGGCAAGTCCACGCTCCTGGCAGCGACCACGGCTGCCCGGCCGGCCATCGCTGATTATCCCTTCACGACGTTGCAACCCAACCTCGGCGTCTATGCCTTCAGCCCCTCTGAGACCCTGGTCATCGCCGACCTGCCGGGCCTGATTGAGGGCGCGAGCCAGGGTAAGGGGCTGGGGCTGGAGTTCCTCCGCCACATTGAACGGACGCGGGTGCTGATCCACCTGCTGGATGGCAGCGCGCCCGACCCGGTGGGCGATTTCGCGGCCATCAACCAGGAAATGGCGACCTTCGGCCACGGGTTGATGGAGAAGCCGCAGCTGGTGGTCATCAACAAGCTGGACCTGCCGGAGGCGCGGGCGCGGTTCCCGGAGCTGAAGGCCGCCCTGGAAGCGGCAGGCTACGAGGTCATGGGGATGTCGGGAGCGACAGGCGAGGGGGTCCGCGCGGTGATGGGGCGCGCCTACCAGCTGGTAGCCGAGACGCCCGTGCCGGAAGTCCGGGCGGAGCCGGCGGTCATCCGCGCGGCGCCGGAGGAAGAGGGCTTCACCGTGGAGCGCGAGCCCGATGGCGCCTGGCGTGTGCGCGGCGGCAAGATTGAGCGGGCCGTCCGCCGCACGCCGTTGGGCTACGACGACGCGCTCTTCCGCCTGCATCGCTACCTGGAGCATCAAGGTGTCCTGGCGGCGCTCCGCAAGGCCGGCGTCAAGGAAGGCGAGCTGGTGCGCATCGGCGACTATGAGCTGGAGTGGCGGGAGGAAGAGTAGGGCGGGGAACGGGAAGCGGGAAGCGGGAAGGTGAAGCGTGAAACGTGAAGCGTGAAGCGTGAAGCGTGAGGAGGTTTGAGACAGACGGTAGACCACGGACGACAGACCACGGACGACAGACCACCGACCACCGAGGTTCTGTGATTCTGATGGCTGATTGCTGAACGCTGAACGCTGACGGCTAACTATGCGTTTTCCAGACGACCCAGTTCTCGCAGCGCCAGCAGATCCTCCAGCGCGTCCGGCATGTACCGGTTGACGATGGCCTGCACCTGCGCGGCGGCAGCGTCGTCTGCCAATCCCAACATGCGGCTGATGTCGGCGAGATCTTGGGTGCGGGAAGCCTGGAGTTTGAGCAGAATCAGGTAGGGTAACGCCAGAACTGGATACCCGGCAGCGTCGTGAGCCGGAGCTGCCAGCGCGGCTTCCAACCACGGGGCATCGCCAAGCAGGACATCAATTTCCAGGCCGCAGGCAGAGCGCACGGTGAAACCAGGGACGGCCAACGGCGCACTGTATTCGTAGCCAGCCGCAGCCAGCCGCGCCCGGACCTCGGCGGCGTCCTGAGGGCGGATCAGAATATCCAGGTCATGCGTCATGCGCTCTGGCATGTAGGCGCGTGTGGCCACGCCCCCTGCAATGACCCAGGGTACTCCCTGAAGAATGGGACGTAAGTCAGGCCAGGAATGCATGGCGGTCCTCCTTTGCCGGGTGGCAGCGCTGGTCCCGCTACCGGGCCGGATGCGACGGCGGCACAGCGCAATGAGCAGCCGTCGCCGGCCGGCGGGAGAGTCCAGGCCGGGCACGACCCCCGATGGGGCTGCCGGGGCTAAGTGAGTTACCATAGATGTATTGTACTGAGGGGGAACCGCTTGTCAACCGGGCAGGGCGATGCGATGCTGGCGCTGTTGGATTGTCGTGGCGTCGGTTCAAAGTATAATGGGGGGTATTGGGTCATTGCCAGGGGGCGGTGAGGTGCTGTACCAAATTTTAATGGGCGGCCGCCGACGCTCAGGGGCGTTCCGTGGGCAGGTGTAGTGACGCCTTCAGGCATTCCGGGAAGCGCTGCCGGCGGAAGTCGCCGCAGGAACGTGAGGCCGTTCACGAATGCTCACGAATGCACGAATGCTCACGAATGCTCACGAATGCACGAATGCACGAATGGGCGACCGCCGGCGGGTGGGATTTGTGGATTCGTGTTTTATTCGTGGACGGCGTGAAATCTGGCGCAGGCCACCCGGCGCGCCCACGAATCCGTGGTCCGTGGTCCGCGGTCAAAACAGAGCCATGGGTGGGTGGTTAACCGCTTGACGTTTGACATTTGACGCTTGAGCCTTGATCCCTTGCATCTTTTCCGTTTTTTCCTGCTTCTGCTTGTACTCTTAACGCTGAGCGGCTGCCGCGCGGCGCCCTCAGCGGCGCTCTCCCCGGCGGCGACGCCAACGCCCACGCTCACGGCGCCGCCGGCGGCGACCCTGCCGCCGGTCACGCCGACGCCGGCCGTCACACCGACGCCGGCGCCGACGATCTCGTTGGGCTTCCTCACGGCGGGTGATCCGCTCAGCGCGACGCTGCCGTTCACCGGCACGACGCTGCCCGCGACTGTCTCGCTGGACCTGCCGGGCCGGACGGTGCCGGAGCCGTTCGGCGTCAACGTCTACTTCACGCAAGCGCCGGTGGTGGAGCTGGACCAGTTGCAGGCCACCGGCGTGACCTGGGTGCGGATGGACCTGCGCTGGGATCAGGTGGAGCGCGAGCGCGGGCGCTATGACTTCTCGGCCTACGATACCTTTGTCGGGACCATGAGCGCGCGCGGGCTGCGCATCCTTTTCATTCTGGATTACGGCAATCTGGTTTACGGCGACGGCTCCTCGGCGCGGACGCCGGAGGGCCGGGCCGCTTTTGCGCGCTTTGCCGCGGCGGCGGTCAAGCGCTACCGGAACCGGGGCATCCTCTGGGAGATCTGGAACGAGCCGAACCTCCCCCAGTTCTGGCACGCCGAGCCGAACGCCGACGAGTACGCCGACCTGGCTTTGGCGACGATTGCCGCCATTCGCCGGGTGGACCCGACCGCGCTGATTATCGGTCCGGCGACCTCCGGTTTTGACTGGCCCTACTTGGAGCGGCTGGGCGCGCGCGGGGTTTTGGCGCAACTGGACGCGGTCAGCATCCACCCCTACCGGCTGGAGCCGCCCGAAACGGTGGTGAGCGATTACCTGAAGCTCCGTCTCTTGCTGGACCGTTTCAGCCCGGCGCGGCGGATTCCTATCCTTAGCAGCGAGTGGGGCTATTTTACGGCGGTAGGCCTCAGCCCCGACCGGCCGGCGCTCTACCTGGCGCGTTCATGGCTCCTGAACCTGGCGCATGACGTCCCCTTGAGCATCTGGTACAACTGGCACGACGGCGGCGTGAACCCCGAAGACCCGGAGCAGAATTTCGGCCTGACGGCCTACGATTACACCCCCAAGCCGGCCTACGACGCCGCGCAGACCCTGCTGGGGACGTTGGCCGGACAGCGGTTTCTCTACCGGCTGCCGACCGAGCAGGCCGAGGATTACCTGCTGCTCTTCGGCGCTGAGGGGCAGGCGACGGTGGCGGCCTGGACCGGCGGCGTGACGCATACTCTAATGTTGCCGTGGCCGTGTGAGACCATTGAGCAGGTGGATTGGCGCGGCGTTGCTCAGACCCTGACCGCCGACGCCGGGGGCAATTTCAAGGTGCAGTTGACGCCGGCGCCGCAGTATCTCCGGCTCTGTTCTCACGAGCGCATCGGCTGGTGGACGACCTGGTGGCCGGAGGCGACGCTCAATCCGCTGCCGGCCACGGGGGTGGGCCGGCTGCTGGTGCAGGTGGATAACTTCCTCGGCGGGCCGTTGCAGGGCGAGTTCCAGGTGGTGGTAGCGGGCGTGCCGGTCGGGACAGCGCCGGTGGCCGTGCCGCCAGGGGAACAGCAGAAGGTCAGCGTGCCGGTGGCGCTGGCCACGCCGCTCAAGACGCCGGCGGCGGCCACGTTGGTCTTCCTCGCGCCGGCCGGTCCGCCGCAGGCGGCGCTCATCTGGCTGACGCCGGTGCAGCCGTGAGGCTTTGTGGTACAATCGGGAGACGGTAGGGCAAACCTTAGTTTGCCAAAATCGTAAACTAAAGGTTGTGTTCCGGCCACTATTGACTGAGTGGCTCAAGGATGAATGGACTCTTTTCAGGAGGCTCTATGCGACCCCGTAAATCGTACTGGCTTTTAGCTCTGTTGGGACTGCTGCTGCTCGGCGGGTGCGCAGCGCCGGCGGCGACCCCTGCTCTTGCGCCGACGGCCCTGCCAACAGCAACTTCCGTGCCCCAGGCGACACCGCTGCCTGACGATCTGACGGCCCAGCAAGTACAGGCGCTGCGCGAGCAGGGCGGCGTGGTCATCGTGGATGTGCGCCAGCCGGAGGAGTACGCCGCCGGTCATATCCCGGAGGCGATCCTCATTCCGTTGGGCGAGCTCTCCAGCCGGTGGGACGAGGTGCCGCAGGACCAACCGGTGATCTTTGTCTGCCGCAGCGGCAATCGCAGCCGCCAGGCGTTTGAACTGGCCCGGCAGCAGGGCCTGACCCAGATCCATAACCTGCTCGGTGGCATGAACGACTGGGTCGCGCAGGGCTACGAAGTAGTAAAGTAAGAGGCTACACTACACGCCCAGGCTACCCGCAAGACGCAACACGGAATACACCATGCGTGTTGCGTATTCCGTTTCATGCCTTACGTTTCA
>CAYTGR010000058.1:12318-28240 GCA_964437445.1 uncultured Anaerolineales bacterium
GCAACACGGAATACACCATGCGTGTTGCGTATTCCGTTTCATGCCTTACGTTTCAGGCTTCACGCTTTACGTTTCACGCTTTACGCTTCACGTTTCACGTTTCACGTTTCACGTTTCACTTGAGGCAGGTATGATCCAAACTGAGCAACTGACCAAGCAATTTGACGGTCGCACGGCGGTGGAGGCGCTGACGTTGAATGTGCGCGAGGGGGAGGTTTTCGGCTTCCTCGGGCCCAACGGTGCGGGCAAGACCACCACCGTCCGCATGTTGACGGCGCTGATCGGCCCTACCGCGGGCACCGCCATCGTCAACGGCTACCGCGTGGGGCAGGACGATACCGCGATCCGCCGCACCGTCGGCATCCTCACCGAGACGCCGGGGATGTACGACCGGCTGAGCGCCGAGAAAAACCTGGCGATTTTCGCCCGGCTCTACGAAGTCAAGGATGTGCCGGGGCAGGTGGAGAAATATCTGCGCTGGCTGGGACTGTGGGAGCGGCGGCAGGATCCGGTGGGCAGCTTCTCCAAGGGGATGAAGCAAAAGCTCGCCATCTGCCGGACGCTGCTTCACGAGCCGAAGGTGATCTTCCTGGATGAACCGACCTCCGGCCTGGATCCGGAGGCGGCCAAGCTGGTGCGGGATTTCATTGAGGAAATCAAGGCCGAGGGGCGCACGATCTTCCTTTGCACGCACAACCTGGACGAGGCCGACCGCCTCTGTGACCGCATTGGTGTGATGAAGCAGCGGTTGATCACGGTGGATACGCCGGCCAACCTGCGACAGCGGCTCTACGGCCGCAAAGTCGTCTTCCACCTGCGGGAGGCGACCGAGGCGCTGCTGGCCGTGGTCAAGGCGCAGCCGTTCGTCAAGGAAGCGCAGCGGGTAGAGCAAAAGCTGGTGGTGGGGCTGGATGATCCGGAGAGCGGCAATCCGCTGCTGGTCCGCGCGCTTGTCCAGGCCGGCGCCGAGATCCAGTTTGTCGGCGAACTGCGGCACTCGCTGGAGGATGTCTATCTGTCGCTCATCCATGCGTAAAACGTGGGGAGCGTGTGAAGTGCGACTACCAAATCGTTTGTAAGTCTGCCGTCCGGATTTTGTGGTCGCGGCTCAGGATTGGCACACCCAGGTGGTAAGCGGAGGCCGCGATGATGCAGTCGGGTAAATCCGGGACGGCAGAATAAGGGATACGGGTCATGGCCTGGGCTATCGGGCGTTCAAAGGGAATCTCCACTAACACAGTGTCTGCCGCTTCTAAGGCGGTGAACAATCGTGTCAGCGCAGCTCTATCAAGTCGTCCCTTTTCTACCAGGTACACCATTTCCGCCAGTGTGATGCTGGAGATTCCAATATGGTCCCCCGTCACGGCGGCCTCTTCAATGCAGGCGCGGGCCGCCGGGGATAGCCGGGTGTCGTTGTACAAATACCAGATAATGGTGTGGGTATCGGCCACGGCGCGGAGCATTTACACGTCCTCCCGTGGAAAACTGCTCCATGCTTCGTGCCGCGCCGCATCAATGGTTTCAGCGGCCGGGGCTGGTCCCAAATCGGCGCATAGCCCTAACAGGGAACGTTGAGTGGTAGAAGATGGCAATTCACGTTCAATCTCTGGGGCCAGCCGTTCAATTAACCGTAATTTGTCGCGGAGCGGCAGACGCCGCGCTAACGCGATTACTTGCTCAAAAGTTAGGGGGGTACTGGACATAGTTGTGCTCCTTATGACTCATGTCAGAATTGCTTTTAGTATAGCAGGGCCTGGCGCAGGTTTCAAGGTGTAGGGGTAAAACGCCAAACATTGAACGTGAAACGGGCTGAGAACGATCTTACGCCTCACGCCTCACGTATCACGCATCACGTCTTAATGGGGAAAGTATCCTATGGACAAAATTCGCACTATCATTGACAAAGAGTGGGCCGAGGTTTTCAAGAACCGGATTGTGCTCTTTACGGTAGTTTTCATGCCGCTGTTGTTCACCGCAATTCCGCTGGTGCTGCTCATCGCCATGCGCGGGCAGAGCGGGGTGGGGGATGCGACCGATATGCCGCCGCAGTTTATGCAGGTCTGCGGGGCGCTCTCTGGCGTGGAATGTTTCCAGCTCTTCATGGTCAACCAGTTCCTGCTGCTCTTCATGATGATGCCGCTGACGATCCCGATTGCCATTGCGGCTTACAGCATCGTGGGCGAGAAAACGACGCACTGTTTGGAGCCGCTGCTGGCGACGCCCATCTCGACGGCGGAGCTGTTGATCGGCAAGGGCGCGGCGGCCTGCATCCCCGGAGTGGTGGCGACCTGGATCGGCTTTGCGGTCTTCGCGGCCGGCACGTTCGTGATTGTCCCCAGCCGGCTGATGGTCGCCCGCATCCTGGACCCGATGTGGCTGGTAGCGATCTTTGTGGTTGGCCCGCTGATGGCGCTGGCGGCGGTGAGTCTGGCGATCATCGTCTCGGCGCGGGTTAGCGATCCGCGCACCGCCGAGCAGGTCTCTATGGTGATTATCCTGCCGCTGATGGGACTTTTCTTCGCGCAGATTGCCGGCGTGATCCTGGTCAACATGCAGGTGTTACTCCTGGTGGCCTTGTTGATGGCGCTGGTGGATGTCGGGCTGGTCTACCTCGGCGTGCGGGCCTTCCAGCGAGAGACGATTCTGACCAAATGGAAGTGAGGCGTGAAGCAGTGAGTAGTCAGAAGGTGAAACGGTATGGGCGCGCCTGGTTAGGGATTTTGTTGGGGCTGGCGCTGGCGGTGCCCGTGCTGGCGCAGGACGCGGGGCTGACGCTGACGGTCCGCAAGCAGATGGGCTACAGCATGGGCAGCCAGATTCAGGGGACGTTTAAGCTCAAGGTGCAGGGACCGGCCGATCTGGCCGCGGTGACTTTCAGGATGGATGGCGAGGAAATGGGTACGGTGACTGCGGCGCCGTTTGAGCTGTCGTTCAATACGGCTTCCTATGCCGTCGGCTGGCATGAGCTCCGCGCGGTGGGGCGCACGGCGGGCGGCCAGACAGTGGAATCCAAAGTCCTGCGCTACGAGTTCTTGAGCAGCGAGCAGGCCAACCGCGATGTGCTCAAATTCATCGGCCCGGTGTTGGCGCTCGTCCTGGGCGCGATGCTGCTCTCGGCTCTGGGGCCGTTGCTGACCGGACGCCGGGAAGCGGTTTATCGGCCGGAGCTGTACGATCCCACCCAGCCGCGCGGGTACGGCATGTTGGGCGCGACGATTTGTCCTAAGTGTGGCCGTCCGTTTGGGCTGCACTGGTGGGGGATCAATGTCAGCTTCGTGGGCAAGTATGACCGTTGCCCCTATTGTCGTAAATGGAGCCTGGTCCGGCGGGCCGGCCGCGAGGAGCTCCTGGCGGCGGAAGCGGCCGAACATGCGGCGTACGCCTCCCCACCGCCGGCAGCTCCAGGGCCTCAAGAAGAAGAGGCTAAGCTGAAGCAGCAGTTAGATGATTCGCGGTTCATGGGGTTGTGAGGACCGGTCGCATTTAACTTCCGCCTTCATCCTTCATCACTTCAAAATTTTTTTTGTAAGGAGGCATTCCGTGTCACCGTGGGGTATTCATACCACCGCCATTCATGCTGGTGATCCTGAGGAGCGCGATATTGCGCCCTCGTTACATCTGGCATCCACGTACCGTTTCCAGAACACCGAGGAGGCCGCGCAGGCGTTTGAACTGGAGGATCTGCCGGTTTATACCCGGTGGGGCAATCCCACCATTGCCGTGCTGGAGCAAAAGGTGGCCGCTTTGGAGGGCGGCGAAGCCGCGCTGGCGACCGCCTCCGGCATGGCGGCGATCAGCACGGCGTTGCTGACGGCGGTACGCGCCGGGGATCACGTCGTTGCCACGACCGGTCTCTATGGTGGGACCTATAGCTTCATTACCCGTGACCTGCCGCGCTTGGGCGTAGAGACGACGCTGGTGGAAGCGACCGATCCGGCGGCCTTTGCGGCGGCGCTCCGCCCGCACACCCGCGTCTTCTATCTGGAATCGCCGGGCAACCCGGCGCTGGCGCTCAACGACCTGGCGGCTATCGCCGACCTGGCACGCGCGCGCGGCATCCTGACGATGATTGACAACACCTTTGCCACGCCCTTCAACCAGCGCCCGTTGAGCCTGGGGATTGACGTGGTGCTTCACTCCGCGACCAAGTTCTTCTGTGGGCACGGCGACGCGCTGGGCGGTCTGATCGTCGGCCCGGCGGAGTTCGTGCAGCGGGCGCTCAAGGGCCCGCTGCGGACCTTCGGCGGCTGCCTTGCGCCGTTCAACGCCTGGCTGATCGCGCGTGGCGTGCAAACCTTCCCGCTGCGGATGGCCCGCCACAACGCCAACGCGCTGGCGCTGGCCGACTGGCTGGCGGCGCATCCGGCTGTGGCCTGGGTGCGCTATCCATGGCATCCCTCGCACCCGCAGTATGAGCTCGCGCGGCGGCAGATGCCGGGCGGAGGCGGGGGCGTCGTTGTCTTTGAGCTCAAGGGCGGCGTGGCGGCCGGCGCGCATTTACTGGACCGCGTCCGGCTCTGCGCGCTCACCGTCAGTCTGGGGGATACGCGCACGCTCATCACCCACCCGGCCAGCACCACTCACCACAGCGTCCCGCCCGAGGCGCGGCTGGCCGCCGGCCTGAGCGACGGGCTGGTCCGGCTGGCGGTGGGGCTGGAAGACGTGGCCGACCTGATTGCCGATCTGGACCAGGCGCTGGGCAGTGGGAAATGAGCAAGCGGCGGGAGGAGTAACTGTGGTGCGCTCACCCGGTTCAAATTGCCAGAGCGAACCGCAGGAGACGCCAGGGGAACGGTCAACCCCTGGCGTTATCTTCAATTTGCAAAAGTTCAGCATTGAGGACGGTCCCGGCATCCGCACGACCGTGTTCCTGAAGGGCTGTCCGCTCCGCTGCGCCTGGTGCCATAACCCGGAGGGCCTGCGAGCAGCGCCCGACCTGGTCTGGTATGCGGCGCGCTGTGTCGGTGTGCGCGATTGTCTCGCCGCCTGCCCGGTGGGGGCGCTGGCGCTGACTCCGGCCGGGATGCAGGTGGACCGGGCGCGTTGTACCACCTGTGGCGAGTGTGTGGAAGCCTGCCCGGCAGCAGCGCTGGAGCTATTGGGCCGTCGGTGGGAGCCGGCGGCGCTGGTGGCTGAGCTGCTCAAGGATCGGGTTTTCTACGAGAGTTCCGGCGGCGGCGTTACTTTCAGCGGCGGGGAACCGCTGCTGCAGGCTGACTTCCTGGCGGAAGTGCTGCCGCTGTGTCGCGCTGCCGGCCTTCACGTCGCCGTGGAGACCTGTGGGGCAGTCGCCTGGGAGCGCTACGAGCGGGTGCTCCCCTGGGTGAACCTGGTGCTGCTGGACCTCAAATTGCTGGACCGCGAGCGCCATCGCGCCGCGACCGGCCAGTCCAATGATCTCATCCTGGCGAACGCCCGGCGGCTGGTCGCCAGCGGCGTCCCGCTTTGGATTCGGACCCCGGTCATCCCCGGCTACACGGCCGACCTGGAGAACATTCGCGCCATTGGGCGCTTCATCCAGGAAGATTTGCCTACCGTTGCCCGCTGGGACCTGCTGGCCTACACGCACCTGGGCGGCCCCAAATATGAACGGCTGGCGTTGCCCTATGCTCTGGCAGGGACGCCGTTGCTCACCCGCGCGGAGCTGGAAACGCTCTGGCAGGCGGCCGTCGCACTCGTGCCGGTGGCGCGCTGGTCGGGGGCAACGCGCTGATCAGAACCGGAGCGCGGGGCGCGGGCTTCTGGATAAGCATTGCTGGCTGGCTGATCCCAGACGACAGACTACAGACCACGCCGGGACTTCTCTGGTGGTCTGTGGTCTGTCGTCTGTCGTCTTGAGCCCTGACCGAATGCTAAGACGCCGCCCAGGGCAAATCCTCAAAGGCGGCCTGCGGCGCGTAGACCACCCCGACCAATCCGGAGCCGGTGTGGGCACCCAGCACCGGGGCAATCGGCCCCATGGGCAGCCAGGTGCAGCGGTAGAGCTCATCCAACCGGTTCCGTAACAGGTCGGCCCCCGCCGGGTTATCCCCGTGGAGTACCTGGAAACGCATAGCTGTCCCCTGAGGATAGCGCTCGGCCACTACATCCGCAATCTTCAGAATGGCTTTGTCCAGTGTGCGGGCCTGGGCGATCTGGAAGTATTTCCCATCCTCTTTGCCCACCCCGATCAGCGGCTTGATCTGGAGCACGGAGGCCAGCAGCCCTTTGATGTGGCTGATCCGCCCGCCGTGGATCAGGTACTTGAGCGTTGCCAGCGTGTAGACCGTCTCCGTGACGTCACGGACCCGTTCCAGGAGCGCCAGGACGCGCTCCAACGGCCAGCCGGCCTGCACGGCGTGCGCGGCGGCTTCCACCTGCCAGCCCTCTGCGCCGGAGAGCGTTTTGGTGTCCCAAAGAGTGACGTGCGCCTCCGGGACTAAGGTGGCCGCTTCCATCGCCGATTGGAGGGTACCACTCAGGCCGGAAGAGATGTGGATGGACAGGATTTCGGGATCGGTAGCGGCCAACCGGCGATAAACTTCCGCAATTTCACCGGGGGAGGGGAGCGAGGTGGTGGGAAAGCTCTCGGTAGAGTTTAATAAGCGGTAAAACTCATCCGGTTGGATATCTTCACCACTGCGATAGGTTTTGCCATCCAGGGTAAATGTGAGCGGTACATAGTGCAAGGTCAACCCTTGTAACTGCTCCTGGCTCAGATCCATGCCGCGGTCGGTAACGATTTGCATGATAGCCTCTCTTTCTTTCACAAACTAAGTTAATTTTCACTCCGCCCCTTTCTATAAACTATAGGATGGAGTGGGTGTTCATTCATATCGGATTCAGTCACTGTAAGTATACTTGAAGATTCAAAAACTGCAATTGGCTGCTGGGCGGCCTCACGGTCAGGGAGAGGAAATTTTTAGGGGGCTTTTGTGGACGGACTAATCTCGCCCATGTCCCCCTCTTTAATTACTTCTTGGGGCTTGAGCGTGTTGTAGTGACGATTAACGATGCACGAAGGGAGGGGGGACCGTTGTGATCAGTGGCTCCAGCGCGGTAGTGACCTGGGCCCACTCAGCCAGCGAGAGTGTCTCGGCCCGGCGGGTGGAATCCAGGCCGGTGGCGGCCAGGGCGGCCGTTACTGCGGCCGGCGGCAGCTTGAGCGTGGCGGCCAGGGTGTTGTGCAGCTGCTTGCGCCGTTGGGCGAAGCCGGCACGGACCACGGTGAAGAACAGCTGGATGTCGGTGACGGGGGCCGGCGGTTGCTCGTAGAGATCTAAGCGCACGACGGCGGATTCTACCTCCGGTGCGGGAAAGAAGGCCCCGGGCTTCAGCCGAAAGAGGAGCCGCGGACGGCCGTAAAACTGTGCGCTGACCGAAAGCAGACTCATCTCACCGGGGGCGGCGGTCAACCGTTCAGCGACTTCGCGCTGGATGGTGATGACCAGCCGGGCGGGGCGCAGCGACGCTTCCAGCAGGTGGCGCAGCACTGCCGCGGTGATGTAGTAGGGCAGGTTGGCAACCACCAGGTAATCCGGCTCCCGC
Source organism: uncultured Anaerolineales bacterium (assembly GCA_964437445.1). Classification (GTDB taxonomy): domain Bacteria; phylum Chloroflexota; class Anaerolineae; order B4-G1; family SLSP01; genus CAYTGR01. The sequence goes on from CAYTGR010000058.1 coordinate 19,846, forward strand.
GTTCCCCAGAGCGGCGGGGTGGGGGACGACGGACGGCCCAACAGCGCCGCCGGGTCCAACGCGAGGATGTCACCGTGGACGAGGGTGAGGTTAGGCCGGTCGCCCAGGGTGTCGTGGAGGATAGCGACCAGGTGCGGGTCAGTTTCCACCGCAATCACCCGCTCCGCCTGTTCTAGCAGCACGGCTGTGAGCGTGCCCAACCCGGCTCCGATCTCTAACACCGTATCGGTAGCGCCGATCTCTGCGCCGGCCACAATCCGCCGGGGCGCCGTGGCGTCCACCAGAAAATTCTGGCCTAAGGCCCGGTTGGGGGAAAGACCGTAACGGCGGAGCAGGACGCGCGGATCTTCAACCATCACGGCCCCAAAATGTAATTGATCTTATCGGCGGATGGCACCGGCGTTAAGAGGTAAACATCTACCCAGGCGTACCACAATTTGAGGTTGTTGTCGTCGTAGCCCAGGTCAATCCGCCGACCGCGGATGGCCCCGCCGGTATCACCGGCCAGGCCGACGCCGTAGCCGGGTACGTAAACTTTGCTCCCCAGCGGCACCACATTACGGTCCACGGCCACGATGCCATGTTGCATGGGCAGGCCCAGGGCGGTGCGACCGTAGTAAGGGCTGGTTTTGGGCGTCCCGGCGGTGCCGGCGCTGTACGAGGTAGCCAACATGCGGATGACTCGCCAGTATTCCACCGGACCGCTGGGCGTTTGCAACTGCCGCACCACGATGTTGGTCCCGTAGCCCATGATGCGGTTGGTCGGGGCCAGCACGATGCTTTGTCCTTCGGTGCGCCGCTCCACGACTTCCCCATCCTCGTAGCGCACCCGGATGCGCCGTTCCAGGACGCCCGGTGCGCCTTCTTGGACCAACCCCTGGGTGTCAATCTCCATTGTTGATTCGGGACGCCATTCGGTTTCAAACGGCACCGGACTTTGCTCTACCAGGATCCGTTCGGTCACCCGCACGACCTGGATATCCAGTCCTTCGCCCAAGGCGGTATCCAGGGAGGGGAGGGTATAGTCCTGGCCGTTCAGCGTGACCCCCAGATCGGCGAGCACTTCTCCGACCCGGTTGCGGTGTGTGCGTGTGCGCAGCGTGTGCTTGTCCAGTTGCACTGTGACCGGGATGGAGCGTTCCAGCCGGATGTGCATCCCTTCCTGCACCGGGGTCGCCGGGTCAGGAAAGAGCCGGTCGGCCCGGTAGAGGTGCACGCCAGCCTCAAAGAGCGCTTCCCCGACGGTGGCTGCATGGGTGTAGAAGGGCGTGCGGAGGCTGCCTTCTTCCAATACCAGGGAGACAGCCCGTTCTACCCTGATCCGGGAGCGGGTCTCCGGTGGGTCGGTGCTCAGCGGGGCATGTACTTTGTATTGGTCGTGTTCCCCTAACGTGACACCGGCTTCGGCCAGCAGGGCGGTCGGATCTTCGGCATGGGTGTAAATGATGCGCTCCTGGCCGTCCACGGCCAGCACTATGGGGTGGGCGCGTTCAATGCGGATGGTCATGCCCCGTTCCAGGGGGGTGTCTAACGTGGGGAAACAGTCGTCCTCGGGCCGGAGCGTCACCCCCAGGTCGGTGAGCAAGAGCCCTACGGTGGGCTGATGGGTACGCAGGGGGCGTGCCTGCCCATCCACCAGCAGGGTGACGCGAGTGAGCGTGGTTTCATAGCCGGCTGCCAGTCCCGTCAGGGCCAGCAATGCCAGGATCAGGGTTAAGATCCGTTTTTGCATATGTGATTACAGGACAAAAAAGGGCCCCAGGAACCCCTGTGCCCTTTGTGGGACGATTCCCAAAGGGTGTTGGGGATCAGGCGCCCCTGCGGCACCCGGAGACATCCCCTTACCGTTGCTTCCTTCCGGACCTGGCGGGGTTCGGAGCGCTCCGCCGCGCAGGACCCGATCCTCAACACCCCTTGACCATCGTCCGCGGCCTGTTCGCTGTTTTCCTCCTGGTGCGATCCAACCTGCCGTGGCGATCGCGGTTTCCCGTTCGGCTCTATGTTAACGGAAAGCGGGAGATTGTCAAGCGCCTTTCACGTTATGGGGCATTTCATTTCAAATGAAGGTTTAAGCAGGGCTTACGCATCTCCAGAAAATGGATTTTTGCCCGGTCCTGGTTGCTCCTCTGCGCAGCAGGGTAGAAAGGGGAACAGAGTTTAGCTGCATTTGCCTTGGTTTCCAGATGCGTAAGCCCTGAAGGTTGAGCTATTTGCTGCCTGTGGTATATAATATTATTGAAAAGGGTGCTACAAAATCCGCTGTATCGAGAATGACATCCCTTACCTGGGCTTCTTCGACGATAGCGTCTTCTCACCGGAAAGGCTGTTTGAGTTATCAAAAATGCCAATACTACGCCGTTCGCTGAAAGAAAATGCCCAGGGACGTTTTTCATCCCTCCCTGGCTTGCTCAAACCAATTCGGGAGCGCGTCCGCCTTGGACCGCCCCGGTGACAGGAGGTCACTATGAGTGTCAAATTTCGCCATTACCTTGATCCCGACGATTATCGGCGGGTGGACGAGTTTTTGATCCGGCACTATCAACCCGGCAACCTGGACGGTAACTGGGTCGAACCTGCCTGGGAGTACATGCACTACCACTCGTTTTTGGATAGTGCCTCCCTGGGCAAAATTGGGATCTGGGAGGACGCGGGGCAGATCGTTGCCGTGGTGCACTACGAGTGGCGTCTGGGGGAAGCGTTCTTCCAGTTCCACCCTGCCTATCGGCATCTGCGCCAGGAAATGCTTGAGTACGCTGAGGAAACCCTGTTGGGCCGCTCGGAAAAAGACGGACGGCAATATCTGTGCGCCTACGTCAACGACAACGATCCGGAATTCCTGGGATTGGTGCGGGCGCGCGGCTATGAAAAAGATGCGGAGGGAGTGCGCCCGGTCTATCAGTTCGTCATTCCCACTCCCTTTCCCCCCATCCGCCTGCCGGAGGGTTTCCGCTTGACCAGTCTGGCCGAGGAGTGCGATTGGGGGAAAGTCAATCGCGTCCTCTGGCGCGGATTTGACCACCCGGGGGAGCCGCCCACCGGGGAAGAGGATCTGGAAAGCCGCCGCCGGATGTTTGATACTCCCCGCGCGCGGCGCGACTTGAAAATCGCCGTCGCCGCCCCCAATGGCGACTTTGCCGCCTTCTGTGGCATGTTTTACGAGCCAGCTTGCCACTATGCCTACGTTGAACCGGTCGCCACCGACCCGGACTACCGTCGCCTGGGGCTGGGCCGGGCCGCCGTGCTGGAAGGCATCCGCCGCTGCGCTGGCTTGGGCGCGACGGTGGCCTATGTCGGGTCTGATCAGGAGTTTTACCAGGCCATTGGTTTCAGGAAGGTGTATAACAGCGAGTGTTGGGTCAGGTTCTTTGACGCATAGTTTGACAATTTTTGTTAGCGCGTACAAGTTGCGGGATCGTAGCCGCGATTGCCAAATCGCGCGGGCTAAACCCCGCAGTTATGCGCGCCAACCAATTTTTCACGGTGAGGAAAATACGCTCAGAGTGATGGGGAGGGCAGATTTCCAAGTAGGCGGTAATTTTGCCTGGACATCTCAATTAAAATGCTGGAAGAAAATGTATAAGACGCTCATTTGTTCACCCAGGCGCGCAGCGACGGCCGGGTGATTATCCCTGCCCTGCCCCACATCGCTGCTGACCCGGAGCACAGTGCTTATAAAACGTTACAATTTCGTTATGAGCTGCGGTCTGGGGTTGCCAAAGCCCTGAATTTCGCGTATCATTAGTGAAAGAGCGCAATATTTGGGGAAAGTTGGTGAAAAGGCATGGTAAACGCTGAACAGCCCACTCCGCGGGCGGTGGCTACCCAGGAAGCCGAACTGGACGTGGCGCTGGAAGGCGTGGTGCTGGACAGTTTGAAGCTGGTAGTGCCGGGATTGGCAATCGTCTATGCGCTGTTGACGGTCAGCCATTGGTTCATGTTGCCGGCCCCGTTGAAGTTTACCATGATGGCGGTGGCGGGGACGACGGCGTTGGTTCTCGGCGGTTTGTATCTCCTGCTGCGCCGCCAGCTGCCGCCCTCCCGTTGGGCGCACCCCTTAGGAGCCGCCCTGGCGGGCCTGGTGCTGCTGAACAGCTTGCTCCATCTCTATTTGACCCGCGATGCCTTACAGATCACCAATTTACTGCTGCTCCTCATCGGCATTGGATTCCTCTTTCTTTCCACGCGCTGGTTTATGCTGATTGCAGGTCTGACCCTGGCGGGTTGGCTGGTAGCCACGTTACAAGGGCCTTCCTCCACGGTCAGCTGGTCTCAGTTTACTTTTGTGCTGATTTTCACGGCGGTGCTTTCGGCGTTCATTCACGCTTCTCGCCGTAATTCCATGCGGCGGTTGGAGCGGCTGCGGCTGGAGGATGAACGCCGGCGGACGGAACTGGAGCGCGCACTCCTGGCCGCTCAGGCGAACAGGCGGGCGCTGGAGACCACCATCGCGGTGGGGCAGAGCATTAACGCCATTTTGGACCTGGATATTCTCCTGAATAAGGTCGCTGAACTGATTCAGGCGCAGTACGGCTATTATTATGTGGGCATCTTCTTGCTGGATAGCAGCGGTGACTACGCTGTCTCCCGGGCCGGCACGGGTGAGGCCGGCCGGGCGCTTTGCCAACAGGGTTTCCGGCTGAAGGTGGGGGAACAGGGATTGGTGGGCTGGGCGGTGGCTCACCGCGCCGTGGTGCAGGTCAACGATGTCTTGCAAGACCCGCGTTATGTGCAGGTGGAGAGTATCTCATCCACCCGCTCTGAACTGGTGTTGCCGTTGACGGTGGGCGAGGAATTGCTGGGGGCGCTGGACCTGCAGAGCGAGCGGGTCGGGGCGTTCACAGCGGACGACGTCTCGGTTTTCCGGGCGTTGGCCGATCAGGTGGCAATTGCCATTCACAACGCCGCCCTCTACCAGATTGAACAGTCGCGCCGGGCGTTGTCCGAGCGTCTCTACGAAGTGACCCGGGCCCTTTCGCAAACCCTGGACTTGACCCAGGTGCTGGACCTGATTTTGAAAAGCCTGGACCAGCTGGTACCGTATGATCGGGCCTCGGTGATGTTGCGTAGCGGTGAGCATCTGGAATTTGCCGCTATGCGCGGTTTCCCCACCGAATCGCAGTCGGCAGATCTGCGGGTTTCTATTAAAGAAAATGACGTTTTTGAGCAAATCTGCCGGACCCGGCAGCCCCTTTCTGTCCCTGATGTTTCGCAACGGCCGGATTGGCAACATGTCGCCGGGCTGCGACCGGCTTGCTCCTGGTTGGGCGTGCCCTTGATCCGCTCCGAAGAAGTGGTAGGGATGTTGTCGTTAACGCGCGTGACGCCTCACCCTTACAGCGCGGACGAGACGACGCTGGCGACTGCCTTTGCTGGACAGGCTGCCCTGGCTCTGGTGAATGCCCGGCTCTACGCCAACCTGGACCAGGCCTACGAGCAGCTGAAGCGCCTGGACCGCACCAAATCCGATTTCATCAACGTGGCCTCCCACGAGCTGCGCACCCCGTTGACCCTCCTGCGCGGCTACGGCCAGATCCTGACCAACGACCGGCGCATCAAATCCGATCCCGCCCTGGCCCAAATGGTGGAAGGCATTTACACGGGAACGCTGCGCCTGCATGAGATCATTGATAGCATGTTGGATATGGCCAAGGTGGACACCAAAACTCTGGAACTCAACTTCAAACAGCTGGCCGTCCTGCCGATCCTGCAATGGGTCTATCAAAATCTGTCCGCGTCAGTGGCTGAACGGCACCTTACTTTGATCCTGGAGGATCTGAGCGCGCTGCCGTTTGTGGAAGCGGACCTGGATGCGTTGCGTAAGGTCTTCTATAACCTGGTGATCAACGCTATCAAATATACGCCAGACGGGGGGCGGATCACGCTCTCCGGCCGGGAGGTCGTGCCAGGGTACCGTGAATTGCCGGAAGGGGGCGTTGAGATTGTCGTCAGCGATACCGGGATCGGCGTGGATCCCCAGTTTCATGATCTGATCTTCGTCAAGTTTTACCAGACCGGCGAGGTCGCCCTGCACTCCTCCGGCAAAACCAAGTTTAAGGGTGGGGGACCGGGTCTGGGCCTGGCCATCGCCAAAGGGATTGTGGAGGCCCACGGGGGCCAGCTGTGGGTGGAGAGCCCCGGCCACGATGAGTTGACCTGTCCCGGCAGCCAGTTCCACGTCCTCTTGCCGCTCCGCCAGCGCAAGCTGGAGAGGAAGACCCCCTGATTTTATTCACCCCCCATCATTCTGGCCATGTTGAAACTTGCCGTTTTTGATCTGGACGGCACCCTGAAACAGGCCCGTGACCCCTACGTCTACCTCCACGAACGGTTAGGCAAGCAGGAACAGGCCCAGGCTTTTTTTGCCCAGGGGATGAGCGGCCAGCTTCCCTACGAGGAGTGGTTGCGCCTGGATGCGGAGCTCTGGCGGGGGACACCGCGTTCGGTCCTGGAACAGCTTTTCCGTGAGGACCCCTATATCCCCGGCGCTCAGGAAACGGTGCTGGCCCTGAGAGCGCACGGTGTCCGGGTAGCGATTCTCAGCAGCGGATTGCTGCTCCACGCGCAGCAGGTAGCCGCTGAGCTGTCCATTGACCTCGTCTATGGCAACGAATTGCTCTTCGCCGGTGACCCGGCCGATCCGGTGGTCAGCGGCGCAGTGCGCGCTCACCTGCCCTTGCAGGAAAAGGGCCCACTGCTGGAGCACCTCCAGGCAACGCTGGGGGTGTGGCCGGCCGAATGCCTGGCGGTGGGCGATAGCCGCACCGACATCCCCTTGTTTGAACGTGCAGCCGTAAGCGTGGCGATCTGCCCTGACCACCCGGAGGTCGCCGCCGCCGCCAGCCTGGTACTCCAGGAACAGGACCTGCGTCCTCTGCTCCCTCGTTTGCACGCCCACGCGCCTCACCTCTGGCCGTGGGGTTAATCCACCGCATTTTCGCCAGAATCCACGCTCTTCACACGCTCAGCGTTTTAGGGTTCTATAACCGTTTTTATACGGTTATGCATCAGTTTTTAATAAATCTCCTATAATCTTATGTTTCTTTTTATTGACCCTCACCTGGATTACCTTTATAATTATTTAAAATGCCCTTACTCTATGCCAGTCGCTTGACGGTAAGCGCCGGTGCTACACGAAATGATGTAAAACTTTTATGAGTTTGTGGAAGGAGGTTTATTGGAATGAATGTAAGAAAATGGGTTAGTCTTGCGATGTTGCTTGCCGCGCTGTTGAGCGTCTGGCCGGTGGGGACTATCCGGGCCGAGGATCCACCGCCGGCTGGCCTTAACTCGCAGACACCGCCACCCGTTGCAGCGGGGAGTATCACACTTTATAAATTCAATGACTTGAATGCCAACGGCATGTGGGATGGCGGTGAGCTGGCTATAGAAGGCTGGGCGATGCGTCTTTATCGTTGGGCCGACGATGGCCTGCAGCTGGTGGGTGAGATTGGCACCGGCCCGGATGGCAGCGCCACTTTCACCAATTTGGCGTCTGGCCGGTATAAGGTCTGGGAAGAGGCCCGCGAATGCTGGACGCCGACCACCCCAGCCGGTCTGACTGCCTGGGAGGGCGGCTATTACACGGTGGTGGAGCTGGGGGATAAAGACCAGCTCACCGTCGTCTTTGGCAACCATGATACCTGTGAGCCGCCGCCTCCCCCAGAACCGGGCAGCATTACCGTCCACAAATTCAACGATCTTAACGCCGACGGCGTTCAGGACCCCAACGAGCCGCCCATTGAGGGCTGGCGGATGCGCATTTATCGCTGGGCCGATGATGGGTTGCAGCTGGTCGCCGAGGCGCCGACGGGGGCGGATGGCAGTGTGACGTTTACCGGCCTGGAGCCGGGCCGCTATAAGGTTTGGGAAGAGGTCCGCGAGTGCTGGGAGCCGACGTTGCCCCTGACCGGCACTTACTGGGAAGGCGGTTATTACGTCGTAGTCTATCTTGATCCCGGGCAACAGCTGAGTGTGGTCTTTGGCAATACTTACATTTGTACTACCCCACCTCCCCAGCCCTGCATTGATTTGGAGAAAAGCGGCCCTGAAACGTTAGAGGGGCCTGGCGGTCAGATCACCTACCACTTCTGGGTGCGGAACTGCGGCAATGTCGCCCTGACCGAAGCGCTGGTCTACGACCCGCATTTCGGTGAGACCCCCCTCTGGAGCGGCGCGCTGCAACCGGGCGAGGTGTACGAGTTTGATCAGGTCTACACGTTGCCTGCCGATTTCTGCGGCGAATTCCCCAACCAGGCCTGGGCCATCGGTCGCCTGACTGGCTACGCTGAGGTGCGGGACGACGACACCTGGAACGTGACGGTTAACTGCAAACCAACGCCGCAGCCCTGCATTGATTTGGAGAAAAGCGGCCCTGAAACGTTAGAGGGGCCTGGCG
>CAYTGR010000059.1:0-27649 GCA_964437445.1 uncultured Anaerolineales bacterium
GTTAACTCCAGTTGACACTGAGCGTCCACCTGGCCGGTCAGCGTTAACTCCAGTTGACACTGAGCGTCCACCTGGCCGGTCAGCGTTAACTCCAGTTACCGCTGCGCGTCCCCCTGGTCGGTCAGCGTTAACTCCAGTTGACACTGAGCGTCCACCTGGCCGGTCAGCGTTAACTCCCGTTGACACTCACCCTCCTACAAAAGTTGACACTCAGCCGGCGGGCCAAGTAAGTAAGATAAGCTTTCTTAAAGATCAAAGCTTACTTACTTTACCTGAGCGCGCAGTGTCAACTCCAGTTAACACTGCGCGGCCACCTGGTCAGTCAGCGTCAACTCCCGTTGACACTGCGCGGCCACCTGGTCAACCAGCGTCAACCGCAGTTGACCCTGCGAGACCAGCGGTGGACGTGAGCCAGGCCGACCCAGCCCTGGTCGCTGAACTCCGCCCGCTTTTATTGGCGCACCGGGTTTACCCCCAACCGGCCGGGCAGGTGGCGGCGATTCTGGCCGCCCTGGGGCCGCTCTGTGGCTACCAGGATGCCGCGACCGCGTTGCGGCTCTTTAAGGCCGTGATTCACGAAGCGGGCACGCTCAGCATCGGCGTTTGGCGGCTCAAACAATTGGCCCAACCCGGCGGCTGGTCACTGGCGCAGGTGCTGACTCCCACCGTGCGCGCAGCTTTGAACAATGGCGCGGCTCCCCACCCCCCGGCGGAGCCGGAGGCGGACGAGGCTGATTCCAACCTGGAGCCAGAGCCAGAACCAGAGCCGGCCCTCACCCTGACCGACGGCACGACCCAACCGGTGGCGCGACTCTGGCACCGGACGCTGACCGAGTTGGAGCTGCAAATGACCCGCGCCACCTTTGACACCTGGCTGCGCGACTCCACCTGTATCGGCCTGGCCGACGCCACGACGTTGATCGTACAAGTCAAGAACCAGTACGCGGTGGAGTGGCTGGAAAACCGGCTGGCCCCGGTCATCCAGCGCACGCTACAACGGCTGGTCGGGCAGGAGCTCGGCGTGCACTTTGTGGCCGCCGGGCCGCCCGCCAGTCCCGGTTAGAGGACCCCGGACGACTGCCCCCCAACCACCGGCGGGTACAAACCGTGGTCAGTGGTCGGTAGTCGGCGGTCAGAAATATGTTTGATTCACAAGGAGGAAAATTTGAGCGACTATCTGTACCATGACCTGACCGGCGCGATCATCCAGGCGGCCTACGCCGTCGCCCGCACCCTGCGCCCGGCGCAGCACGGGCACCGCGAAACCCAGCTCCGCGCGGCGCTGGCGCTGGAACTGACGCAGCGCGGCTATCAGGTGCAGCAGGAAGTGCCACTCCACCGGGCCTATCAGGGCAATCCCATCGGGGCCGCCCGCGTGGACCTGGTGGTAGAGGGGTGTGTGGCGGTGGAACTCAAACGCACCCGCCGTCTCACCGAGCAGGATGTGGCCCAGTTGCGCGGCTATCTGCGCGATGGCGGCTGGGCCGTGGGGCTGTTGCTGAACTTCGGCGTGTTCCCGCTGGGGACTCGCCGCCTTTACTTGGCTGAAAATGATCCTACCCCGGCCGCACACTAACAGGCCGCGCACACACAGAAAGACCGTGCTAAGCACCTTGACCTTCCCTTTACAACGAGGCTTTTCTGTGCGGCGATGTTGGAGGTACCCATGCCCTTACTGAGTTTCGGTTACACGGAGGAAGAACTCCAGCAGGCGCGGTGGGCGGTGGCCGAGGCGCTGCTCCAGGCGCTCAGCCGGGCCGCCGAACACCCGGTGACCCGCGACTGGCTCGGCGGCCTGCTCTTCACTCTCCCGCGCACCGACCCCCTGGCCCGGGCGGAGACCCTCGGCACGGCGCTCGTCCAGGCGTTGGACCAGCGCACCGAGCAGGCCCTCACCCAGGCGCAAACGCTGGCCGAGCAGCAGACCCAACTGGCCCACCTCCGCCAGGTCCTGGCGCAAATCCAGGCCTCGCCCTTCCCGGCCCAGGTGGCGCAGTTGACCGCCGAGCGCGACCAGGCGCGGACGCTGACCGCCGAGCGCGCCGCCCGCCTCCAGGCGCTGGAGACCCAACTGGCGGCCCTGCAACGCGATCACGCGGCGGAAGTGGCGTATCTCCAAAACGAACTCGCGGCCCTCCGCCGACTCCTCATTGAGGAAAGGCAGAAGGCGGAAGGATGAAGGCGGAAGAGGCGGGAGAGCAGGGGAGATGGGGAGATGGGGAGATGGGGAGCAGTTCGCTGACTGCTGATGGCTGATGGCTGATGGCTGACCGCTGACGGCTGCCTGCTGATGGCTGACTGCTGATGGCTGACCGCTGACGGCTACTGCGCACAGCAAAGACCGGGTAGAGAGAGAGGGTAGAGTACCATAGCGCGGCTTTACTGTGCGCGTGCGGGCATTTGGTGTGCGGCCCAAGCGCCCGGCGGTCAACCGCCGGTCTAAGCCGCAACGCCCGGTCAACCGGGCTAAAAGTCCCGTTCACGGGGCGTCATATCGTGGTCTGTCGTCCGTGGTCGGTGGTCTACCCGCCCGACCACCGAACTAAAAAACTATCTGACTTTTTTGGAGGAAAACCTATGACTCGTCGTGCATCGTCACCACCCGCGACCGCCGCGCCGGCGGTAGACCTGACCGCCCTGGAGGCGGCGCTGACCGCGGCCTTCCCCGATGGCCGCCTCTACCGCGTCCTGGAGACCCTGCTCCCCACCGGCGTGGCTGACCTGGAGCAGCTCCAACGCGCTACCGCTCTTTCGCGCGATCAACTGAACCGGCTGCTGGCCCGCCTGGACGAACTCGCGCCCAACGCCCTGCTCGTCCGCGTCCCCGCCGACCTGCCGCGCCCCGGCAAGCGCGGCGTGCCCGCCCTCTTCCGCCTGGGCGAGCCCGGCGCGACCCTGCTCCGCCGCGCCGGGCACCCCGACGCCCAACCCTGCGGCCTGACCGAGCCGACACCGCTGGCTCACGCCCGCGCCACCCTGGAGGTCCGCCTGGCCGCCCTGGCCGCCGGCCTACCCGTCCTCACGGAGACGCCGCTGCCCTACGGCGATGACCGGGTGCTCCGGCCCGACAACTTGATCACGCTCCCCACTGGCCGCCCGGCCCTCTTTGAAACTGAGCAGGCCGCCGATTACACCCTGTTGCGCCGCCTGCGCGACAGTCTCCGCCACAAGGTGGACTTCTTCCAGAGCGCCGCCGCCCGGCCCTACTCCCGCACGGTGCGGGTGCTCATCAATCTGCCGCCGGGGAAGGCGTGGGAGACCACCGTCGCGGTCTGGGAACGGGCCACCGCGCTGGTGGCAGAGGAGTGCGGCGGCGACCTGCCCTTCGCCCTCGTCGCCCGCCCGCTCTACGAGTTCGTCGCCGCCCCCGACTGGGCCGACCCGCCCGATCACCGCTGGGAGTCGCTCTTCAATCCGGCGCAGACAAGAGCCTTCAGCGGTCAGCCGTCAGCGGTCAGCGGTCAGCCGTCAGCGGTCAGCGGTCAGCCGTCAGCGGTCAGCCATCAGCCGTCAGCGAATCAACGAGTTGACGCCGCTGCTCCTCATCTCCCCACCACCCCAGCTCCCCTGCTCCCCGCCTCCCCAGCTCCGCAACGGCCCACCGCGCTGATGCGGCGCGCGCCCGCCGACGACCGGCGGCTCCTGGAAGCCTACTGGCAGCACATCCAGGAGCAAGGCCCCGCGCTGGCTTACACCGCCGACCGCCCCCGCGCCGACCCGGAGTTCTTCACCCTCATGGGCCTCATCTACGAGGCTTCACACCCTGAGGAGGCCACCCTCTGGCAACTGGCGCAGCATCCTTACGCCAGCCTCTACCTGCTGCGGCAATACCTGAACCTGCACCCCCGGCTCAAAGCAGCGCTCAAGAAGACGCTGGAGGGCCGCGCCAGCCGCATGACCTGGAATCCCACCACCATCCTGCACCGGATGCAGGTGGTGCTGGACGTCTTTCTCCGGTACCACGGCTTCTGCCGGAGCGCGGGGCTGTGGGTCTACCCGGTGAGCGCCTGGAACCGGCCCGACGGCAGCGGCGACTTCCAGGTGGCGGCGGAGTTGCACCCGGAGGTGCTGATGGGGGAGCGCGACGGCGTCGTCCCGCTGCGGGATGCAGTCCAGGCCGCCGAGCGGGCGCTCGCGTGGGTGCTCTATGCGCTCTTCGCCTACAGCGAGGAGGTCGGGCTGGAACTCAAGCAGGGGGCCGCGCCGTTCTGGTGAACGGGCCAGCGAATCAACGAATCAGCATCCAGCATCCAGCATCCAGTATCCAGCATCCAGTTTCCAAAAACCAATTTTTGCGACCCGCTACGCGGGGCTGCATGTGGGGGGAAGGATCCCCCCACACCCCCCTCAGAGTTCAGAGATTCAGAGACCAGAGATTTCAGAGGCCAGAAGTAGGGGGGACGCCGCACACAACCCGAAACCCCAGGCTGAGGTAACGGAAGACAGGCCCGCGCCAGTCGCGGTCCGCACAGCGGACGTACCCCGCACTGAGGCTGAACGCACCGCCCCGCACCACGGCGCTATTGCTATTGCGCACTTCCAAGTCCGGTTGATAACCTTTGTAGCTTTCTTGCCACTGCGTCCGCGTCCACTCATCTACGTTGCCGCTCAGATCCAGGACCCCATACGGCGAAGCGCCTTCCGGGAAGATGCCCACCGGCGTCGTGTCGCCCAGGCCCAGCTCATAGTTATTACACTTCGTGGCGTCCCACTCGTCGCCCCACGGGTAGGCTCGCCGGTCCTGCGCCCCCCGCGCCGCCTTCTCCCGCTCCGCCTCCGAGGGCAAGGTGATGGCCTTCCCGGTGGCCTCAGAAAGCCAACGACAGTAAGCCAGCGCGTCGTGCCAGGTCACATACACCACCGGATGGCTCTCCTTGCCTTTCGGGGGACGCCCGTTCTCCCAACCCTGGGGCGCTTCATGCCCGGTGGCTTCCACAAACAGCCGGTATTGCGCGTTAGTCACCGGCGTTTTGGCGATCCAGTAGGTGGGCAGGTAGACCTGGTGGACCGGTCTGCCCTCATATTCGCCTTCGCCCCCCAGCCAGAACTCCCCGGCGGGAATCTCCACCCAGACCGGCTCGCCGTAGGGCAGCCGCCAGAAGGCCGGCTGCGCCCCGTACCCGCCGCTCTCAATCCGCCCCAACGCTTCCGCCGCTGCCGCCCGCCGCTGCACCTGCGCCCGCAAAGCCTGCTTATCCCCCCGTAGCGGTGTGGCGAACACCTGCCGCAAGCGACCCTGAATCTCCCCCGCCAGGTCGCCCTCGGTGCGCGCCGGCCCCACGTCCCGCACCGCCTCCGCCGCCAGCACCAGGTTGTGGTAGGGCTCCGGCTCCTGGGGGTGTGCCATGAGCGCCCGGATCAACTCGGTGGGCCGGCGCTTGCCCTGCGTGCTCAGGTAGCCCGCCTCCAGCAGCACCACCTCCCGCCACCAGCTGTCGCCCACCCGGGCCAGGGTGTAAGCCACGTTGTCCGCCTTTTCCGCCACCGCCCGGGCCGCTAAGTGCTCCTGGAACGTCAGGTGGCTGAAGGCATAGATCCCCTGCCCGCGCTCGGTCAGCAGCCCGCTCCGCGCGTTGATCAGGTAGACAAAACCGTTGACCGCTTTTTCCGTCAAACGCAAATCCTTGAGCATGGCCAGGAACGGCCGAGCCAGTTGCCGGCGCAGGTCGTCCAATTCAATCTCCCGCAAGCGCTGCTCCATCAGCCAGAGCGCCACCGGCTCTAACAGGCTGCGCCGGTCGCCCGCGTCCAGTTCCAGCCCTTGCAGGACCTCGGTGGCCGGCAGTCCCTTCACCGCGTCCCACTGCACCAGCAGCACCTCAATGGCCTCCTCGTACAGTTCCACCCGGCGTTCCGGCAACTGGGCGCGATACCGTTGCACTAACGCGATCACGGTCAACAACAGCGGGTTGACCGCCAGCTCGCGCACCCGCTCGTTGCTCTGAATGGCGCGAATCAGCTTGTCCGCTTCGGCTTCTGCTTTCCGTAGTGCGTAGTCCGTTTCGCCCCCGGCCAGCACGACTTCCACGGCGCGGTTCCAGTGCCGCGCAAAGCGGGCGATGTCGTCATCCGTGAAGTCGCGCACCGTGGTCACGGCGTAGCCGGCCCCTAAGCGCGCCCCGCCGGTGTAGCCGACGATGCGGCTGGTGACCACGTAGCGGTTCTGGGGGTAGGCCAGCGTGAACTTCTCCAGGATACGGGCGATCCGCTGGCGCGTCACCAGGCTCGCTACTTCATCCACGCCGTCCAGGAGCACGACGCACTCCCCGGCTTTCAGGCGCGTCTCAAAGAAATCCAGGGGCAGGGTGAGGTTCTGGTTGGTGAAGTAGAGCCGCAGGTAATCCAGCAGCAACTTCGGCCCGTCGGCGCCGACGTCGGGGCATTCTTTCTCCAGATAGCGGGCGAAGTCGCGTAGGGGCAGCAAAATGGGCAGGCGGTGTTCGTCCAATCCCAGCCGCGCTTTGACCCACTGGACGTTGGACGTTTCACGTTGGACGCCGGGTGTATCGTCTGGGGCCTGTTCCGTCCAGTCCCGCGCGTAAGTGAGCGCCAGGTAGCGCAGGAGCGTGGTCTTGCCGGAACCGGGGTCGCCCAGCACCACCAGTCGCCGGTGCATGCGTAACGCCTCCTGTACCTGCACCTTGACCTGCTGGCCGCTCTCGCGCAGCCCGACCGCCCGCTGGGCCTCGCCGGGGGCCAGGCGCGCCTGCTCCGCCAGCCAGGCGGCTTCGTCCGTCACGGTCCGGCGCACCGTCGCCGTGAGGGTGATGTAGATCTCCTCCAGGTCAATGTTCACCAGCCCGGAGGCCGAGCGGATGCCCTGGAGCTGCAACTGCGCATTCTCCGCGATGACGCGCGCCAGGTAGCAGGTCAGCGCGTCGGCGGGGTCGCAGGTGGCGGGCTGCCGATCCAGCCAGCGCACCAGGGCCGGGACGGTTTCCGGCCAACGGCGGCAGTGATCCAGCAGCAGGTTGACTTTGACGTCTCGCCCCATTTCTGCGCTGAACTTGGCTTTGACTGCCGGGAAGCCATCCAGCGCCAGCGCTTCAATTTGCGGGTCGTCCAGGCGCTCCAGGCGCGCCCGCAGTGCGGGCAGATCGGGTGGGGGCGGCGGCGCCTCGGCTGGCGGCGCGGGCGCTGCGACCAGCAGGCCGCAATAAGGGCAGAAACGGGCGTTCTCAGGTAACTCAGTCTGGCACTGTGGGCACTGCATACACACCTCCTGTGGACCTTTAGCCCCCCTATAAAGCCGCTCCCCTGGTGGCGAGTGGGCCGGTGGTCGCCTCATCCCTCCAGAAAGATTACGTCACCGGAGTCACGCCGCGTGGCGTGGTGGCTGATGACATTCCAATTATAGACCCCCTGGTCACAGGGGCAACTTTCGTTTCACCCCAGCCCCGCGACCGCCTGCGATAAATCTTCCTCACTCGGCTGCGTGTAGAGCGCGGTGGTCGCCACGCTGGAGTGGCCCAGCAGCGCCGCCACCGTTACCAGGTCCGCCTGCGCCGCCCGCAGCAGCCGCGTGGCGAAGGTATGCCGCAAGACGTGCGGCGTCACCTCCACCCCCGCCGTCCCCCAATACAAGAACGCGCCCGGTCACGCGGATCAGCAAAACCAGCCGGGGCACTTGATACCGCCCCGGCTGGCAAACATTCTTAAGCGCATAGCGGTTTAGCGGGCCAGTTGCCGCAAGATCTCGCGCACGATGAGCGCGTCGCTCTCATCCAGCCCAGCGGTGAGCGCGGCCGCATCCCGCTCGCCGGCCCAGATCCGTTGGATGGGCTCCACGATCAGCCAACCTTCCTGAGTCAGCTGCGCAAATTCCGCGGTCACTGCCGCGCGCGCCTGGTCATCCCCCTGCGCTCCGGCTACTACTGCCGTGATGCCTTCGGCAAACTGCGCCAGGATCTGTGTGGAGTCGGGGCCGCCGCCTGCAGTGGTTCCCCCTACCGCAATCGCGCGGCCACTTTGTAGCTGCGCGACCAATCGTTGCGCCCGCTGAGCATTCGGGCTACCTATCTGAGCAAAAATACGCGCTGCCTCCTGCGCCAATGGCAGCGCGTGCGCCACATCACCTTGTTGCGCATGCAAGAGAGCCATGTCAAACAATGTAGTTGCTACATCAGCCGTATCGCCAATCTCGCGAGCTATTGCCAGCCCCTGCTCGAAGTATTCCAGGGCACGTCGCGCCTCGGCCAGGTCTGCATATGCCCGCCCCAGGTTGCCCAGGATATATCCCTCCCCACGCCGATCCTCGATCTCACGAGCTATCGCCAACGCCTGCTCGGAATATTCCAGGGCGCGCCGCGCGTCGCCCAGGTCTGCATATGCCACCACTAGGTTGTTCAAGCAACTCACCTCTCCATGTCGGTCCCCAATCTCGCGCGCAATGGACAAATCCTGCTCGTGATACTCTATGGCACGCCGCGCGTCGCCCAGGTCTGCATACGCCAGCCCGAGGTTGCCCAAAGCTGCCCCCTCTTCGCGCCGGTCCCCAATCTCACGAGCTATCGCCAGCGCCTGCTTGTGATATTCAATGGCACGCCGCGTGTCGCCTAGGTCTGCATATACCCCTCCCAGGTTGTTTAGACAACTTCCCTCTCCAAATCGATCCCCGATCTCACGCCAAATCGCCAGCGCCTGCTTGAAATACCCGAGGGCACGCTGCCTATCGCCCAACTGATAATACGCCGCCCCCAGGTTATTCAGTGCCGCCCCCTCCGCACGCCGGTTCCTAAACTCGCGCAGGATCACCCGCGCTTGCTCACAATACCTAATGGCGCACCGTGCATCGCCTAGGTGGCGGTACGTTTCTCCCAGATTGCCCAGCACCACACCTTCTCCGTGTCGGTCCCCAATCTCGCGCTTGATCGTCAACGCCTGCTCATAATACCCAAGGGCGCGCTGTGCTTCGCCCAACCGCCAGTACGCAAGCCCCAGGTTAACCAGCGCCACGCTCTCCCCGCGCCGATCCCCTCCCATTGCACTGATCGCTTGCGCCCGCTCAAAGTAGCCTATCGCCACCTTAGCCTTGCCGATGTCGCAGTAGGATATTCCAATCGTGTTGTAGGACCAGCCCATTGCTCCCCTCTCCTCCCGGCTCAGCGCCGCCGCCGTCGGCGTTGCCGGGACGGCCTGCCCGGTCACGGCGGCCAGGGCCGCCACGAGCGCGGCTTCCACAGCCCCCCAATCCGCATACCGCTGCGCCGGGTCCAGCGCCAGGCAGCGGGTCACGAGCTCGCGCACGGCAACGGGCACGTTGCTTGATAAGGGTTGGACCTCACCCGCACAATGCGCTCGCCGTAACGCCGCCAGGCTGCGTCCCGCCACGGCCGGCTGCCCGGTGAGCAGCTCGTAGAGAATGCAGACCCAAGCGTAAACGTCGGTGTAGACACCCACTGGCTCCCCGCGCCACTGCTCTGGGGCCATGTAGAGCGGCGTGCCGACGAGGCCGTGGGTCAGTTGCGTGCGGCCAAGATCTTCGCGCTCTTCTCCCGCCTTCAGCCCTCCGCCTTCAGCCTTCAAAACCGCCGCCAGCCCGAAGTCGGTCACGCGCAAACGATTCACGCTCCAGCCGGGTAGGCGGTCCGCCCCCACCAACACATTCTCCGGCTTCAGGTCGCGGTGGACGAAGCCAGGGGAACATTCCACGGCGTGTTGCATCCCGCGGGCGATTTGCAGGGCGAAAAGGAGCGCCGTCTCCAGCGGCAGCGGGTGGCCCGGAATCAGCCACGAACGCAGCGAGGCATCGGGATAGCCTTGCGCTTTGGCAATCAGTTCCAGCACCAGATAGACTTCGGTGCCGTCGCCGATGCGCTCCACCCTGTAGCAGCGCACGACGTGCGGATGCGCGCCCAGGTCCACCCAGGCGGTCCCCTCGCGCAAAAAACGGTCGCGCGCGGCCCGGTCGGGCAGGTACTCCGGCTTGAAGGTCTTCAAGGCCACCGGGCGGTTTTCTTTGCGGTCCAAGCAAACATAGACAATGCCCATCCCACCTATCAGCGGGCGGCCCGCCACTTCGTAGCGGCCGGCAATCAAGGCACCCGGCGAATAGAAATTCATCGGCGCTCCTCCTATCCCTGCAATTGCCGCAGGATCTCCCGCACGATGAGCGCACTATTGGCGTCAATCCCGGCCGTGAGCGCGGCTTCATCCCGCTCCCCGGCCCAGATGCGCCGAATGGGGTCAGTAATGTGCCAACCACTCTGTTCTAACATACCCAGCGCGTTGTTCAGCTTGGCACGCGCTCTGTGGTTGCCTTGCGTTGCGGCTACTGCATCTCGAATAACCGGCGCAGACAGCTGTAAGATTTGGGCGGGAGATAGACTGTCGCTGATGGACTCACTGCCCTGGGGTTGGGTAATCAGTTCAATCAATTCTTGGGCGCGTTGAGCATGCTGAGCGTGGCCAATTTGGGTATAGATCCGCGCGGCCTCCTGTGCCAGGGGCAGCGCGTGCGCCACGTCGCCTTGTTGAGCATACAGAAAGGCCATACGGAACGAGACATATGCCACCCTTATCGCGTTCCCGATCTCCCGGGCAATCGCCAGCGCCTGTTCGAAATGCCCAAGGGCGCGCCGCGCATCGCCCAACAGCAAGTATGCACTCCCCAGGTTACCCAGGATAGTTTCCTCCTCGCGCCGGTCCCCGATCTCGCGGGCAACCGCCACCGCTTGTTCATAATACCCAACGGCACGCCGCGCATCGCCCAACTGCCAATACGCTAGCCCCAGGTTGCCCAGGACCGCGCCCTCCCCACGCCGATCCCCGATCTCGCGGTCTATCGCCAACGCATACTCGTCATAGCCAATCGCGCGCTGCACCTCGCCCAACAGCAAATATGCAGCCCCCAAGTTGCCCAAGGCCATACCCTCCCTGCGCCGGTCCCCGAGTTCGTGCGCGATGGCCAGCTGCTGCTCGTAATACTCAATGGCGTGCCGCGCCTCGCCCAAGTTCTTGTATGCAACCCCCAGGCCACCCAGGTCATTCCCCTCCCCGGGCCGGTCTCCGATTTCGCGGTGGATCGCCAACGCCTGCTCAAAGTACCCAATGGCACGTCGCGTGTCACCCAACTGCAAATACGCACTCCCCAGGTTGCCCAGGGCATGCCCCTCCTCTAACCGGCCCCCGATCTCGCACGCAATCGCCAGCGCCTGCTCGTGGTAGCCAAGGGCGTGCCGCGCGTCGCCCAAGCCCGCATATGCCAGCCCCAGGTGGGTTAGAGCCGCCCACTCTAATGGGCGATCCCCTTCCGCTATACTGACCGCCCGTGCCCGCTCAGAGTAACTCACCGCCACTTCAGCCTTGCCGAGGTTGAGGTAGGATACACCTAACTCACAGTACGACCAGCCAGCGACCACGCGCTCTTCCCTGCTCAATGCGGCCGCGGTGACTGGCACCGGTGCGTCGCGGCCGGTCATCGCTGCCAGTGTTGCCGCAAGGTCAGTCTCCACAATTGCCCACTCCGCATAGCGCGCGGCGGGATCTAACACCACACAGCGGGTGACAAGCTCACGTACAGGAGCCAGGACGCTGTCCGGCAAGGCTTGAATCTCGCCGACACAATGGGCACGCCGCAAAGCCATGATGGTCTTGCCGGTCACAGCCCGTTGCCCGGTGAGCAGCTCGTAGAGAATGCAGCCCAGGGCATACACGTCGGTATACACCCCCACCGGCTCTCCCCGCCACTGCTCCGGGGCCATATAGAGCGGCGTGCCCACGATGCCGCGCGTCAGTTGGGTATGGCGTAGGGCGTATTCCGGATCGGGGGTAGGCCCAGGCTGGTCACTAACGGCTGACGGCTGAGCGCTGGCTGCCAACACGGTGGCGAGGCCAAAATCCGTCACGCGCAGGCGGTTGACGCTCCAGCCGGGCAGCTGATCGGCATCCACCAGCACGTTCTCCGGCTTGAGGTCACGGTGGACGAAGCCGGGGAGGCGCTCCACGGCGTGCTGCAGCCCCCGCGCGATTTGTAGCGCGAAGGGCAGCGCCGTTTTCACCGGCAGCGGGCGGCCCGGAATCAACCACGAACGCAGCGAAGCATCGGGATAGTTTTGCTCTTTGGCAATCAGTTCCAATACCAGGTAGACTTCGGTACCGTCGCCGATACACTCCACCTCGTAGCAGCGCACCACGTGCGGATGCACACCTAAATCCACCCAGGCGGTCCCCTCGCGCAGGAAACGGTCACGTGCGGCGCGGTCGGGCAGGTATTCCGGCTTGAAAGCCTTCAAGGCCACGGGGCGGTTTTCTTTGCGGTCCAAACAAACATAGACAATGCCCATACCCCCCATCATCGGACGGCCCGCCACTTCGTAGCGGCCGGCAATCAATGCACCTAGTGGAGATGTCCATCGGTCGGTTTCCTTATTCTATCTTCAGGATCAACAGCCAGGTAGCGCTGGCCTTGAGGATATCGCCCTCGGCCAGGCGCAACGGCTCGGCCGTGGCGCGCTCTTCGGTGTTGACCCGATAGGTCCCGTGCGCCGCCGGGCCGCCGGTCAATAGCCAGCCCTCCGCGCCGGGCGTGAAGCGTGCCTGCGGCGTCCCCAACTCCGCGTCCCAGGGGCAGGCCAAGGGGCCGGTCCCTGCCCGCGTCCATTCGGTAGCGTCCGTCAAAGTGATTATCGCCCCGTCCAGCGGGCCGCTCAGGATTTCCAGCGTCAGGTGTTGGTCATTCATGGTGCCTCCACTTTCCTGATAACAATGGCGAGATCATACCCCTGGTAGATTTCCACCCGGTCGCCTGTACAGGGGCGATCCCTCCGGCGCTGGCGCGCCCACTTGCCGTTGCACGTAGGCTAACAGTTCGCGGGGATCATGCCCCTGCTTGTGCGCCAGGCCCAGCAGCAGATTCACGGCCACGCACTGCGGATGATGCAGCGCCGCCAACAACAAATGGCCCGGCTCTATCTGTCCTGCGCCAGCCAGCTCGGCGGCTTGGCGCAACACTGCCACCATGCGGGGTGTGACCACGGCCGGGGGCATTGGGTCCATCCCAGAGAGCGCGGCCAGCGTTGCCGGATCCGCCGCCTGCACCTGCGGCAGCGCCGCCGCACCTAAGGCAGCGACGTCCGCCCGTTTCCAACCACTTCCCTGGACGGCCACGCCGACCAGCCCGCGCAGCGCACCGCGGAAATCGCCGGGGGCCACGCCCAGCCCGCGCAGGATCTCGCCAAGCAGTCCATCTTGCTGCTTGGAGAGGCCCATCAGCAGGAACTCCACCCCCAGCCACCGCTGCCCGATGCGCAGCGCTTCACCCAGCGCGATTTCCAGGGCCTGACGGGCCGCGGGGCTCAGGCGGGTAAGCAGAGCGAGCCAGGGCTGCGGCGGCGCGGGTTCCACGGGCGGCGGGGGCGGTACCGGCGGCAGCGCGGCGCACTCCATTTGTTCCACCTGCTCTTCCAGCGCCGCCAGGTCGGGACCGGCGGCGTCCTCCTGCAGGATGGAACCGAGCGACGTGCGCAGCCCCTCCGGCGCAGGCAACGCCGGGCCGCCTAAACAGGGCCGGAAGGTCAGTTCTTCATCCTCGCCCCAGGCCTCCAGGAAGTAGAGGGCGTCCTGAGAGTGGATGAGCAGCGGATGCAGGTTGACCAGTGGTTGTCCGTTGGGCGCGCAGAGGTGGAGACGGCGGGCTTTGTATTGCCCTGGAAACGTGGCGGCAACCCGCACCGGCCGCTCGCCGGGACCGCGCCAATCGGCCAGCTCACACTGGCAGCCGGCGGCGCTCGGCCGCGCCGTTTCCAGGTAACGCAACGGGTAGTCGCGCAGGAGCGCGCAGCCATCCAGCCACTCGCGCAGCGCCGGCGGCAATAGTGACAGTAGACCGGCGACAAAATCGGGCGGCAGGTGCGCGACGCCAGATTCCCAGGTGCGCTCGCGGTAGGCGACCAGGCATCCAATCAAGTCACCCAGCGTGGGGCGGTTCACCGTCTCGCCACCCAGGCGCGCGCGCAGCTCGCGGTAGAGCGTCTCCAGCGCTGCACCCGGCACCAGCGGCCGGCCATAGGCATCCAACAGCGCGGCGATGACGCGCGGCGGCTCGGCCTGCGCGGCATAGGCTGCAGCGATCTCATCCAGCAGCGCAGCCCACTCGCTGAGGTGATGGCGCGAAAGCCGCCAGAGCCAGGGGCGCAATTGAGCCGCGCGAGGCTGCTCCTTGCGATACTGCGCCAGCGCCACCGCCACCAGGAACTTGACGACGACCTGGAGCAGCACGTCCAGCGCTACGAAGCGGGCGGTGGCGTCGGCGGCGCGATTGCAGGCCACGCCGGCCGCCGCCAGCGGTTGGGGCAGTCCGGCCAGCCACGGCTCCGGGAACAGCAGGACTCCGGTCGCCGGTAGGGGCCGCTCGCGTCCGGTGAGGGCCGCGTATTCGGCCTGGTAGCCCTGCAACAGACCGCGCAAACGTGATAATTCATGCTTACAGCGTTCTACTTCCTTGGGGTCGCTGCCCAGGCGGATGCTTTCTTCATACTCCTTGATCAAGTCTAACGTTTCCCGCAAGTGGGCTTCCAGGGCGGCCCGCCGCTGGGCGTCGGGATCAAAAGGGGCCTCGTTCATCATCGCTACTCCTTTCCAGTCATCGCTGCAATAGCGCCGCCAGCTGCTCCGCAGCTTCAGGATGACGCCGCACGTAATCCAGCAACAGGTTGAGCTTCTCATCCCGCCGCAGGCCCCGGCTGAAGGCGTCGTAGACCGCGGGGAAATGGTCCATACACAACGTATCCAGTGCCACATCATCCAGGCGTTGAAGTCGGGCGCGCAGCCCGGCGAGGTCGGGCGCCGGCGGCTGGGCCGCCGTGCAGCCCGCGGTCTGATACTCCGCCCGGTAACGCTCCAGGTCCGCTTTGAGCCGGGCGATCTCTTTCTCCGCAGTGCGGCGGGTCTTGGGATCGTTCGTCAGCCGGCGTTGTTCCTCGTATTCGCGCAGCAAGTCTAGCGTCTCGTTGATGCTCTCCTGCAGGTCGCGGCATTGCACGTCCCGGCCGGCCGTCATGCCGCCCTCCACCATGCTCGCAGTGGGGAGGGCAAAGGGCAGGTCCTTGAGTTGCGACTCACCGCCGGCATAGTAGGCCAGCACGAAGTTGTCGGCCTGCTCAAAGTGAAGGATGGGATGCTGCTGACCTCGGGTGCGCTGCGGCACCACCTCGCGGGCGTGGAGGGCCAGATCGGCCACGCGGACGTAGCCATCCGGCTTAGCCACGCCGACACCGCAGAGCGTCTCCAACAGCGCGCAGGTAAAAGCACTGTACGGCTTGCCCGCGAACGAGAGTTCGTGCTCCTGCGAGGAGGCAATCAGCACCCGCCCGCGACCCTCACGCAAGAGCGTCAGCGCCTCCGGCGGCAGCGGCGCTTTGGTCAGGGTCAGGCCCGGCGCTTTGGCGGCCCCGATTCCGCCGGCGTGACAGCAATCCAGCAGCAGGAGCAATCGTTGAGTCGGGAGCGCGCGCAGCCGGGCGGCGAATTCGTCGCCGCGGAGGGCGGTCTCGGCCAGCCGGTTAAGGTCGTAGCCGTAGGGCAGCAGGTAGTAGCTCTCCCCGCCGGACGCCGCCACCCGGTAGCCGTGTCCGGAAAAGTAGACCAGGACGGCGGCCTCGGCCGGAGCGGTCTGCACCAGCTGTTCCAACGCGGTGAGCAGGGCCGCGCGGGTGGCCTGCGGGCCGGTGAGCAGGTGCACCTGGGCCGGTGGATAGGCGCAGCGGGCCGGGTCACGAAGGATATCGGCCAGCCCTTGCGCATCGGTGACGGTATCCGGCAAATCTCCCCCCACGCCGACGAGCAGGGCGTGACCAAAGGCAAAAAGGGCATCGGTCATTCCAGGTCTCCTGTTGTGCGAACTATGTTTAACATCTGGAGCGGCACCATTCTCTATATTCCTCAAGATGCTACGAGATCAAAATAAACCTGCACACCCCAGCGCCAGGCCTCGGTCGTGCCGCCGGTGATGAAAAGCCGCCGATCCAATCCCGGCACTCTCGTGATGGGAGGCTGCACATCCAGTGTGACCTGCGCCTCGCGCTCTAACCTGAGCGCCAGTTCCACCAGCAACCCCTGCGTGAACGCCTCGCGGTCGGTGGTGGGGAGCGGGGCAAAATAGCGCCGGATGGGAGCGCCCTGCGCTAGCGCACGGGCCCACAGCTCGGCAAACTTGCGATTTTCCTTGAGATGGACAATTGCCTGGGTGTAGTGAGTTTCCCTGGCCTGATCCGACACCCCACGCGCCGACAGTCCTTCCAGCACGTAGACCGCCCGCACCAACCGCTCCTGGCGCAGCCAACCCCGAACCCGTTGCCAGAACCCGGCCCGCGGCGGGGTTGCCGGAACCTGAAGGCGCTGTTGTAAAGCCTGAACGTGTGCAGCGTCGGCGGCCGCGGCGGGATGGTCAACCTCGCGCTCAAAATCCACGCAGCGCTGCATCCATTGGACAGCCTGCGCCAGAGCCCCTTGGCGCTCGTAAGCCAATCCCAGGTTCCAGCTGCCCAGTGCCTCAGAGAGACGATCTCCCAACTCTTGAGCTATGGCCACCTGGCGTTGATGGCATTCCATCGCACGCGCAATCTCCCCCAGATCACTATAGACGTTCCCCAAATTGCCCCAAGCATTCGCCTCGCCCCGGCGGTCGTTAAGTGCTTGCCGCAACTCTCTATCCTGCTCATGGCACTCCAAGGCGCGCGGCAAGTCTCCCTGGAGTCGATACACGATTCCCAGGTTACCCCACGCACCAGCAGCCGCGCGCGGCTGCTGGTCCTGCTGCGCCAGCGCCAGCGCCTCTTCCTGGCAGGCCATGGCGCGCAGCAAATCGCCCTGCTCTTTGTAAGCGATCCCCAGATTGCCCAGGGCAGCGCCCTCACCTTGCCGATCTCCCAATTGCCGGGCCAACCGCAAAGCTTCGGCGAACAGGGCCCTGGCTCGTGAGGGGTCCCCTTGTTCCAGGCTGACGTTGCCTGCGCCATTCAAGCTGGCGGCGGTCAAAGCAGTGACTCCCTCAGCCGTCGCGATGCGTTGGCTTCGCTCGAAATAGGTCAGACCGCTGGCAGCCTTGCCGATATCCACATACGCCTGCCCTAAGGCGTAATACGACCAGCCCGCGGCGACACGCTCCTCCTGGCTCAACGCGGTGGCGTCAATGAGGAAAGGGGCAACCTGCCCGGTGACGGTCGCGCAAGCCGCCGTGAGCTCCGCAACGACGGTGTTCCAGCTATCGTAGCGCGCCGCCGGGTCCACCGCCAAGCAGCACTGCAATACCGCGGTGACGACCTCAGGTAAACCTGAGAGGGCCTGAGCTTTCTGAAGTGCAGTTCCACTCTGGTGCAATTCACGGCAAGTCCGACGATTTTTGGGGTAGCGTACCGGCATTTGTCCGCTCAACATCTCCAACAAGCTGCAACCCAAGGCATACACATCTGCCCGCGCATCAAGAGTCCGGTTTTCCCATTGTTCAGGAGCCATATATTCTGGTGTGCCAACAGCCCCCTGCGTGAGTTGCGTAGCGTGGGGCGCATATTCCGCCCCGCCCGCCTCGTTGATTTGTTGACTCGTTGATTCAAGTACCGCAGCCAGGCCAAAATCTGTCACGCGCAGGCAGTTGACATTCGTGCCCGGCAGCTTGTCTGCCCCCACCAAGATGTTCTCCGGCTTGAGGTCGCGGTGGACGAAGCCGGGGAGGCGCTCCTTCGCATATTGCATCCCGCGGGCGATTTGCAGCGCAAAGAGCAACGCAGTTTCCACCGGTAGCGGGTGGCCTGGGATCAACCAGGAGCGCAGCGAAGCATCGGGATAGCCTTGTGCTTTGGCAATCAGTTCCAGCACCAGGAAGACAGTGGGGTCTTCATAAAAAACTTGATAGCAGCGCACGATGTGCGGATGCGCGCCTAATGCCACCCAGGCGGCCCCCTCGCGCAGGAAGCGGTCGCGCGCGGTCCGGTCGGGCAGGTATTCTGGCTTGAAGGTCTTCAACGCCACCGAATAGTTGTCCTGGCGGTCCAGGCAAATGTAAACGATACCCATCCCGCCTTGCAACGGTTGGCTCACTACTTCGTAACGACCAGCGATCAGCGCGCCAGGAACATAAAAGGACATTGGTTACCCTCCACTATCCCTGCAATTGCCGCAAGATCTCACGCACAATAAGCGCGTCACTCTCATCCAGCCCGCTGGTAAGGGCCGCCTCATCCCACTCCCCGGCCCAGATCCGTTGGATGGGCTCCACGATCTGCCAACCCTCCTGCGTCAGCCGCGCGAACTCCACCTCCACCGCCGCGCGGGCCTGCCGATCCCCCCGCGCCCCGGCCACCACTGCCACGATGCCTTCGGCAAACTGCTGGAGGATTTGCGCGGGGGTTGGCCCGCCGCCCTGCAACTGCGCCACGAGCTGCTGCGCGCGCTGGGCATTGGGGTGGCCAACTTGCAGCCAGATCCGTGCCGCTTCCTGCGCTAGTGGCAGAGTATGGGCCAAGTCGCCCTGTTGGGCATAAAGCAGCGCCATGTTAAAGGATGCATTTGCTACAGCATCTATATCGTCAACCTCACTGGCGATCGCCAACGCCTGCTCGTAAAATCCAATCGCGCGCCGCGCGTCACCCAGATCAATGTAAACATTCCCCAGATTGCTAAGGGCTATCCTCTCCCCGCGCCGGTCGCCGATCGCGCGCCGAATCACCAACGCCTGCTCGAAATATCCGATTGCACGCCACGCTGCCCCCAGCTCAGCGTAGGCAATTCCCAGATTGCTCAAGGCGTTCCCTTCCCCCCGTCGGTCACCGATCTCGCGGGCAATCTCAAGCCGTTGCTCGTAATACCCAATGGCACGGTGCATGTCGCCCAGGCTCAAGTATGCATTCCCTAAGCTGCCCAGTGCATTTCCCTCCCCGTGCCGGTCGCCGATCGCGCAGTTTACCGCCAACGCCTGCTCGTGATAGCCGATAGCACGCTGCACATCGCCCAGTTCGCGATAGGCATTCCCCAGATTGTCCAGCACTGCCCCCTCTCCGTGCCGGTCGCCAATCGCGCGGGCTATCGCTAGCGCTTGCTCGTAATAGCCAAGGACGCGCCGTGCGTCACCCAAAGCTGCATACGCTAGCCCCAGATTACCCAACGCCCTGCCTTCCCCACGCCGATCACCGATATCGCGCGCAATCGCCAAGTGTTGCTCGTAATAGCCAATGGCGTGGCGCAGGTCGCCCAAGCGCAAAGAAGCATTCCCAAGGTCACCCAGAATTGTACCTTCCCCATGCCGATCACCGATCGCACGCCGAATCGCCAACGCCTGCTCGTAAAACCCGATGGCGCGTTCCGCGTCCCCCATGGCCACGTAAGCATTCCCCAAATTGCACAGGGCCGCACCCTCCAACGCCGGCTCTTGCTCAGCGCGCCCGGCTGCCGCTGCTCGCTCAAGATAATCGCGAGCCACCTCCGCCTTGCCTATATCCTGGTACGACCAGCCCAGCGCATTGTACGACCAGCCCGCTGCCACGCGCTCAGCGTGACTGAGAACCGCAGCGGTAGGGGTTTCCGGTGCAGAGTGACCAGTAAAGGTAGCGAGAGCCGTTCCAAGGTCAGCTTCTGCTGTGGCCCATTGCTGGTAGCGCGCACTTGGTTCCAGCGTCAGGCAGCGGGTCACGAGCTCGCGCACGGCAACGGGCACGTTGCTTGATAAGGGTTGGATCTCACCCGCACAGTGGGCGCGTTGCAGCGTCTTGAGACTCGCCCCCTGTACTGCGTGTTGTCCGCTGATCATTTCATAGAGAATGCAGCCCAGCGCGTAGACATCCGTATACACCCCTACCGCTTCGCCGCGCCACTGTTCGGGAGCCATGTAAAGCGGTGTGCCGACGATACCGTGGGTCAATTGCGTGTTGCGTAGTGCGTGTTCCGTATCAGGGGTAGGCCCTGGCCGACCACTAGCTGCCAACACGGCCACCAACCCGAAATCGGTCACGCGCAGGCGATGGACACTCCAACCGGGCAGGCTGTCCGCGCCCACCAGCACATTCTCCGGCTTGAGGTCGCGGTGGACGAAGCCGGGAATACACTCGGTAGTGTGCTGCATCCCCCGCGCAATTTGCAGCGCAAACAAGAGCGCGGTTTCCACCGGCAACGGCCGGTCGGGGATCAGCCAAGCACGCAGCGAGGCGTCGGGATAGTCTTGCTCTTTGGCAATCAGTTCCAACACCAGGTAGACTTCGGTGCCGTCGCCGATGCGCTCCACCCCGTAGCAACACACGACGTGCGGATGCACGCCCAACTCCACCCAGGCCGTCCCTTCACGCAGGAAGCGGTCGCGCGCGGCCCGGTCGGGCAGGTACTCTGGCTTGAAGGTCTTGAGCGCCACCAGGCGGTTGTCCTGATGATCCAGGCAAATGTAAACGATACCCATTCCGCCTATCAGCGGCTGGCTCGCTACTTCATAACGACCACTAATCAGTGTACCAGGGGCATAAAAGGGCATCAGGTTGTCCTCAAGATAATGGTAGGTCAAAGATCAGAAGCTGTGAATTGCTCCACAATCTCCGCCCGCCCCTTGAGCCGCAGCCGCCGCCCTTCTGGTCCCAGACAGAAGAGAGGTGCGTCGTCAGGGAAGTGCAAGCGCGTTGCAGTTTCGTTCAATAGCGCTGTGTTGTTAGCGGCAAGTGCAACGACGTCATCTTCTTTATACTGATGAACATAGACAATGCCGTCCACTTCCAGTGCCCAATCCCCGCTGCCCAATCGTCGGCGGAGATCGTCCCAGGCGGGAGACTGGATATCCAATAGGGATAGCAGGGTTTTTTGCCAGTAGTCTTTGTCAAGCCGCTCCTGGCGTGGATCAAACAGGCTGCGCAGGGTGGTGACAGCAGTGCGCATTTGCCCATTGTCGCCAAATTCATCTTCGACGAACCCACCCCCAACGCTCTGCTTGTACCACTTACTTTCCACGGCCACCAACCGCAAGACGCCGGGCGTTGGAGTATGCAGCACTAACAGATCAGCGCGCCGCCCACGCTGGGTGCGCCGACCAAACCAGCCCTGGTAATCGTCCAGCGGAAGAAGATGATCTTGACCCGGCACCAGTTCACCCTCAGCGATTAAGAAACGATAGGTGGCGTACAATCCGAGCAACTCTTGAGCCAGGCTGCCCCCGCCGAGCGTCTTGAGCAGCAGGCCGCCGGCGAACTGGCGCAGAGTTTTGAGCATCTCAGCCGCCACGCGCTGCGCGTCTATTTCCTCAGAGGAAAAGAACTGGTGCAGCACCTGGGCCAGTTGCCACGCTACCGCCTTGGTGCGTTGCGACGAGATCGCCATGCGGTAGCCGCCTGGCAGGTTGGAATAGTAGTCAATCAGGCACACGTCGGCCGGTGATAGCGTTTCAAACAGCGTCTTGTCCAACGTGCGGTCGAAGAGCAGAACCCAGTCGGCATGGGTGTGCAGCTGTTGCAGGCGCGCAACCTCCCAATGCACCCGCTCGAAGTACACGCCATTGTTGAAGGCGCCATGATACCGGCTCGCCATCAGGCAGTCATACAGGATCCGCAGGTATTCTAGGCGGTTGCCGCTGAACGGCACGTAGACCAGATCGCGCGTTTGTCCTTGCTCCGTTGTGTTGACTGGCCCGGTATGGTAAGGGGGCGCCGCAATGTCCACCTGACACAGTTCTTCCCGCGACGTTGGGCTATCGTCTCCGGCTAAACGATCAAAATTCACCCAGTGGGGATTCTTGTTGATCTGTCCCACAATCTCCCCAAAGCCGAATTCATCCACTCCAAATGCATCTACCAACAATGCAATGTGGACCGCGGATGGGGGTTCCGTAACGGGCAAATCCACCGCCAGCCTGGCTGATGGGGCAGTGGATTCCAGCTGACCTTTGGCATACTCAACCCGGGGGAAGAAACTTTCGTGATGCTCCTGGGTCAACAGATCCACCGTGTCTTCGCTGGTTCCTAGCAGCTGCCGGTCAAAGATAGTCACTATGCCAGTGGACTCCACCATGGCGCGCACGCGGTAGGCCGCTTCGGGGTGCACATCCGATTGCTGCTCTAACAGCCGATAGATATCATCCCCCGCATCGGCGGGGCGGAAGGCCAGATGGAAACGGGCGAGGCTGAAGGGCCACATCGTACCGAATTGCTCCAACTTCTGCCGGGCGCGATAGACCGGGGGGCGCACGCGCTGCCGCCGCTCTTCGGGCGCAAAGAGCGCCACAAAGGTCCCCTCGCCAGCTGCCTCCAACAGCCGCTTTTGCCCGTCAAACACAACGCGTGGGCGATCCACCGGCCTCAACTGATCGGACAGCACACCCGGTTCAAAGACGAGCGGCCGGCTCTCCCGCGCCGCCTGGCTCAGCCACGCCTCAATCTGCCGAAAGACTTCTCGGTACCAGGCCAGGCGCAGGGGATGGAAGGGGAAAATGACGGTCTGGCCGTCAGAGAATTGCGCGGTACCCAGGCGCAGCAAGCCATCCACAGCAGCGCGCCATTCCATCTGCTTTTGCGCCAGGCGAGTGTCGCGCCAGGGCAGGGTCGCCACAGTCAGCCAGGCGTCCAGGAAACCGTCAAACAAGTCGCGGTGCGCGAAGTAGAGCAGGTCAAAGATGGCATAGATCGGGTTGTTGGGTTCCCGGTTTTCGGGTTCCCCTGCTTGGGCTGCGTACTCTTGCTCATCGGTTAACTCACGCTTCCAATCGGGATCCACGACATCCCGCAGGGCCGCAACCCGGTCACGGAGCGTGCGCCACTGGGGCGCATAATTCGGGTTGAGCTGTTCAGCTTGGTCCCAATAGGTTTGATTCGGCCAGTCCTCTGCATACGACTCTAGCCAGTGCGGCAGCATCCCCAGCGTGAAGCGAAAGTCCCGGTCGGATGACCGGCGGATGGCATATTGCAGCTCGCCCGCTCCCGACACCCCCGGCATACTTAGCACACGCGCGGCTTCGGCGGTCAAGGCAATGTGCAGACGGTTGTCATCCCCGATCTCGAGGGTGGCGCAGGCGTCGCCGTCGTTGTCGGTGCGGCATAGTTTCAACTGACGGGGGAAAGGCTGTTCCTGCCGCGCCAGCCGCAACAGCCCTTCCAGGCAGAATCCCACCCGGCGCAGTTCAGTTTCCGGGTCAGATGCCGGCGATTCATCATCCATATCCTGGGGCGCGAGTTTGGCTAACTCACGCTGGAGCGTTTCGGGTAATGACGGCAGTTCTTGTATCAACTTTGCCAAGTTGAAAGCGCTGATATAACCGAATTCCCCTGCTTTCACCGCGCGCACCAGCTCCTCGGCTCGGTCGCGGGGGTAATCGGCGGCCATGATACGTTCTACCAGCCGGGTGGGCGGGTTGAGGACGCTAAGCGCCTCGTTGAGTGTGACCCGAGCCAGCACGTCGGTGCGTCGGGCAGGGTCAGTTTCCACCTCACGCAGCAACGCCACCCGTGTACCGATGACCTCGCGGCCCGCTTTAGTGTTTACTCCTTTGTCCAGGAAATCGCGCCAGCGTAGCACCGCGGCCTGGTGGTTGTTCCGCAACTGCGCGCCCCACTGCCGCAGCGGTAGTCCCAGGCGCAAATTTGGGTCGCAGAAGAGGCCCAGCCGGGGCAGAGAGCCCCCAATGGCGGACTTGCCAGCCAACAGAAATTCGGCCAGGCGATGCACCGAGGGGTAGACCAGCTCCAGCAAGATAGCCAGACGGTCGCGCTCCTCGTGGGAGTACGATTCCGGCAGACCCGGCAGCAGATTCTCTGGTGCCAGGCGAGCGACCAGTTCCTTGGCGATTTCGTCCTCGGTGAACAAGCGGAAGGCGTTGAGGGATTCCCGCTCCCGCACCTCGTCCCGGTAAAAGACAACCAGGACAGCGATGGTGGGGTCATTGCGTGCGCCGACCACGTCTGCACCGGTCTGGGTCACGCACACAGTCCATTCGGGGCGTTCCGTGGTAGCTCGCCGGCAAAAATCATCGTACAGGTCAGAAACCCCTTTGAACAGCACCCGCTTGGGAATATCCGGCGTCTTTTCAACCAGTTCCTGCAACAATGTGACCAACAGGGTATTGACGTCTGTCATCGCTCTTACCTCCACTCAGTCCTGGAGAATCACCCAGGGGAAATCATCGGAGTTCTTGTGCAGGCGGCCACGCTCGGCCAGAATTTCGGTGAAGCGGCGCTGATTAGCTTCGTTCAGGGCTTCGGGGTTGCCCAATCCCCGGAAGGTGCCACGGTAGATGTCTTCCCAGGTGGCGTCAATGAGCAGCGCCAGGCCGTACCGCTCGCGCCAGTCGCGCAACAAGTCCACCACCAACATCCGGTCAGTTTGCAAGCGCGGGCGGCTGACCAGCAGCAGCGTTTCCACCAGTTCGGGGGCCAACCAATAATAGTGCCACGTGCTATAGCGGCTGCGCGAGTTGGCTATGCCCGCTTTCTTGGTCAGGTTGAGCTGCGCTGCATGCAATTGCCGCAAGAAGCGGCTGGCGGCCCCGCTGTGCCGCCAATAGTAGTGATAGGCAATGTTGCAGAGAGTGGTATGCTCCTTGCGCAATTCAGCATACCGGACCACATCTTGGGGCACAATGTTGGCATTGTAGTGAAAAATGCGCTGCGTCAATTCGCGGGCGATCACCACATCCACCGGGTCGGCGTCCCCTCCCTCCTCAGCCACGGCTTCCTGGTAGAAGTCCTCAAAGTGGTGCTGCAATGCACGTTCCAGGTACGCCCGGTGCGTCTCAATGACCTCGTGCGCCAGAGTGCGCACGCCCTCGTGGGAATCGGCAGCCGGGGCGATGTAAATGGGAAGCGTGAAGTCCACGCCGGCCTGGGTCAGGAAAAAGCGTGCCAGAGTCAACGCCAGCAGTCGCCCGGCATGCTCTATGAAATTCTGCACGCCACTGGCAGTCTCAGCCAGCGCCAGTAAGTCTGCGCGGGCACAGGCGAGGATGGCAGCGGACTCTGCCGTCAACCCAGAATCTGTAGCAGAAACGTCGGGGATCTCCACCGCCGGCGTCCCAGCGCCTGGTGCCTGCCATTCGAGCAGGTCGTAGAGAGCTCTCTCGAAGGGCGGCAAATGCCCCCACAACGCTTCTATCAGGCGTTGGCGCTCATCAGCCCCGAAGCCGCGCACCAGGGCCAGAATAAACCCATCGGCGCGCGCCTCCTCACCGTTGAGGGCGCGGGCCAGCAATGGGTGTAGTGGGTAGAACGAGACGCCGCGTGCGCGGCGGCCCAATGTGACAAAGTCGCGCAGCCAGCTGGCAAATTCCCCCTTGGCCCTGCCGGTCAACTGCGTCAATTGACCGGTCTCCACGGCTCTGAACAGCTCATTCGCAGCGGCGGGCAACCGAGCCTCAACTGGATAGCACAACCGTGCGATAAACAGGCGAGCCAGGTCGGCCGGATCGGACATTTCGCGGCGCGCACGATAGTGGGCTGCAAACTTCTCAGAAACAGTGGTCATGGTAGCTCCTCCTATGTCACAATGATCCGGTGTAGCCGGGGATCATGTACCAGCTTGAATTCATGCCGAGTATCTGGCGCGATGTTGAATTGCCCTACGACAGGCAACTTCACCTGGCGGTTCAACGCCCCCAGAAAACGCCCGACCGTGTGGCGTTCCTTGGCCCAGAGCGTAGCCGGGAAACCGCCTTCGGGACTGGCTGCCCCCATCAACACTTCATACAGCAGCAGCGAGATAGGCAGGCGGATGGGTTCGTGGAGCCTGTCATCATCGGAATAGCAGAGATACAATCGCCGGGGGTAACATTCCAGATAATCGGCGTCGGCCTGATTGGCATCGGCCGCCAGGTCACTCACCAACTGAAACTGGTCGAAACCTACCTGGGTCTGGCTGTAGATGACGGTGCGCTGCGCGCTTTCTGCCCCGCCGGTGTGGTAGAGATTCAGCGCGTACTCTTCCTCGATCTGACCTTTGGAGAGCAGCAAGTTCAGCCCTTTGAGCAACGCCGGGATTTCGCCCTCCAGCTCCTCCGCCGGCGTGCGCAAATCGTCCAGGTAAGCGTCAAAGTAGCGAAAGGGGAAATACGCCTGGTGACCAGCCGCGCTGAACAGCGCATACCAGCGCCGGGCAAAGGTCATAAACCGCGCCACGCGCTGCCGGTAGGGGGTATCGGACTTTTCATCGGTTTGGACGACGGTTTGAGTGCGCCAGTACGCCAGCAATTCTTCCGGCGGCGTGGCACCAAGTTTTTTGGAGTTATCGAGCTCGGTAAGCAAAAGTAAATCAGTTTGCGGGTGGGCAGTCGCGCCGGGATCGAAGCGGAACAGCCACCAGAGCAGCTTCTCGGTGGGCGCGGCGCGGCCACCGTGGACGTAGCCACCGGGTTCACTGAACAAAGTATTGAACAACAAGTATGGCAGCCGTTCAACGCCATCATCGGTCACAACCTGTCCTGGCTGCAATTCGCCCGTGAGTACATAGGCCAGGAAAGAGAGTGCCTCACGGACGGTGATTGGTTCGCCGAGCAGGTAGGGCAGCAACAAATAGCGGCGTACATTCTCCGCTACCACCGGGTCGCACAGCCAGGCGCGATTGCGGGCCAGCAGATCGGCAGCGGGCAGCGCGGCCAACTTCCAGAACTCGGCATCCAGCACGCCGTGCAGTACCTTGCCCCACGCTTCCTGGCCGACCAGCGCTCGCCGACTGAGGTTGACGCGCAGTGGCATCTGGGGAACCTCCCACCCGGCGCTGCGGAACTTTTCCTCCAATTCCGATAGCTTGCCCTCGTTGGCACAAATCAGCGTGAGTCGCTCCGGCGCACTGAGTGCCTGGTAAAGTCGCTGCACACGGGCCTCGGTCAACGCGCCGGCAGACAGGTCCAGGTCAATGAAGACACCGTCCCGATCATAACCACCCTGCCCTTGCGCTCCTGCAACCGCTGCGCGTTCCAGTCCCAGCGCCGCCAGGATGCGGTAGGCCAGATATGTCTTACCATCACCGGCGGTGCCGGTCAGGATAATAGCGGACACTTTGTTGGATCGGACATCCTCTACCAGTTTAAAGACATCAAAGTCGATGTGAACATCTGGCACACCAGTTGGCTGTAATTCCACGGTGGCTCGGTGCCCACCTAAGCGATAACCTTGCAGGATTTCTAAAGGATGCATAATGATCACCTCATCATTCCGAATCAAATGCTGCAGAATCTTGCGCGCAATGAGCGCGTTGTTCTCATCCGGTTCAACAGCGAGAGCAGCTTTGTCCCGCTTGCCAACCCAAATCCGTGGGACTTCCCTCAATTTCATGCTGACCGAGCCGCCCAGCCGACAAACAACCCGCAGGCTGCCCCTCATAAACACCTACCCGGGGTCACACCGCCTGGGCATCATGGCACAGAGCCGCAAGGTGTTTTGGTGAGCCAGCCCCCCCTTCAAGTATAGGGCCAAATGGTCACTAAGGCAACTTTTCTTTCACCCCAGCCCCGCGACCGCCTGCGATAAATCTTCCTCACTCGGCTGCGTGTAGAGCGCGGTGGTCGCCACGCTGGCGTGGCCCAGCAGCGCCGCCACCGTCACCAGATCTGCCTGCGCCTCGCGCAGCAGCCGCGTGGCGAAGGTGTGCCGCAAGAGGTGCGGCGTCACCTCCACGCCCGCGGCCGCCCCCAACGCCGCGATGCGGAACTGAATCCCCCGCGCCCCCAGCGGTCCCCGCTGCCCCAGAAACAGCGTCGTGCCCCGGT
>CAYTGR010000060.1:0-27267 GCA_964437445.1 uncultured Anaerolineales bacterium
TTCGTCTCGGCTTGGATTGGATTCACTACGCCCTGAAACGCAATCTCGACTTTGAACCTACATTTCACCTGCAATTCAGGGAGTCATTAGCTAATGTACGGTAGAGAAATGTGGCGCAAACTTTAGTTCGCAGCTTTTACACGAGCCGCCAGACCAGCAACAGTCCCCCGCCGGCGACCGCCAGTGCCAGCAATTCCCAATCCAGCCGCGTTAATATCAGGTGGCGGTAAGGGCGCCGGTGCGGTGAATCAAACCCGCGCGCGTGGGCGGCCTCGGTCATTGCCCAGGCGCGGCGTGTGGTCATCATCACCGCCGGGACAGAGAGCGCGACCCAATCGCCCAATTGGGTCAGCAGCGCCCGCCAGCTCGCCGGCGGCGACCAGACGCCACGCGCCTGTTGCGCCTCACGGAGTGCATGCCATTCCTCTTCAATAAGTGCCAGACTTTGGAAGGCCAGACTGACGCTGAAGGTGTAGCGGTAAGGGACACGCAGCCACTCCAGTGCCAGGCGCAGTTCGCCCGGCGTTGTTGTGGCGAAGAAGAGTGTAAAGGTCCCGCTCAGCAATGTCAGCCGCAGTATGATCGTCGCCGCCAGCTCCAGGGAAACGACCCACCAATCCATCACGAAAATTGCCAGCAGCACCCACTTGAGCCGCCAGACCTGCCGCGCCGCCAGGGGTAGCAGGCGTCCCCACAGCAGCAACAGCGCATAGAGCGCCAGTGCCGCCGCGATCTGCGCTAACGGCAGCATCACCATTAGCGAAAAGCCCAGGCTTAGTGCCAGCTTCACGCGCGGATCTACCTGGTGCAGCGGAGAATCAGCCACGGTCGCCAGCCGCGTGGTCACAACACCCCGCCGTGCTTCGCCCCGCGCCGGTGACTTCAATCCGCCACTCTCGGGACTTGAATCCACGGCGGCACCCATAATCCCAGGCGCGCCCACGGCGCTGGATCGCGGAACAGTTGCGCCGGTGGGCCAGCGGCAACTATTCCTTCTGGGCCTAACAGCAACAGACGATCAGCCTGCGCTGCCAGCGCGAGGTCGTGCGTCGTCACGACCACCAGCCGCCCGGCCGCGGTCAGGTCGCGCGCCAGCTGGGCCAACATCGCTTTGTGGGCTGCATCCTGTCCCAGTGATGGCTCATCCAGCAGCACCCCGTCACGGGGTTGCCGCAGCAACACGGCGGCCAGCGCAACCCGCTTTTTCTCACCCTCGCTGAACAACAGGGGCGGTGTCGCCTCGTAGCGGGTCAGGCCGAGCACCGCCAGCAGGTACGTATAGAGCGCCTCATCTACTAGCGGAAGCCGATAATGGAGCTCTTCACGCACAGAAGCATTGAAGAGCTGCAGTTCCGCATTTTGGAAAACCAGCCCGAACGCGGGCCGCCCTTCTTCCACCGCAATATGTCCCTCGTACTTTTGCAGCCCGGCCAGGGCTCGCAGCAACGTTGTTTTGCCGACGCCGTTGCGTCCAACAATCGCCAGGAACTCGCCGCCCTGTGCGTTGAAGCTGATCTCACGCAGCACCGGCCGCCCGCCCAGCCGCACTGTCACCCCTTCCACTGTCAGCGTGAACGGGGCACGTGGCGCCAGTTTTTCACCGTGCCCGCTCTCAGCCCTGTTGACCTGTTGATTCGCTAATTCGTTGATCTGTTGATCCGTTGATCTGCCCAACTGCACTGTCTGCAGGGCGGGCAGCTCCTTCAAATATTCAGTCCGGTGTTCGCCGATGATCACCGTCGTGCCGGCAAGCGCCACCGCGGTCAAATCGACGACCAGCTGTGCCGCTGCCGTCGTATCCAGCATGGAGAGCGGCTCATCCAGCACCAGCACGGGTGGCTGGCGCGCCATGATCGCCGCCAGCGCCACCTTCTGCTGTTCACCGCCGGAGAGTGTCTGCGGCGCGCGTTGGCGCAGTGACTCCAGTCCAAACTGCGTCACGACTGCCTCCACGCGCTTGCGGATCGCTGCTGGCGGCAGCCCTAAGTTCTCCAGCCCGAAAACGAGTTCTTCTTCCACCGACGTCGCCAACATCTGTCCCGCCGGATTCTGAAAGACCATCCCGGCGCGCTCGGCCAGCCGCCAGAGCGGCGTTTCCGTTGTGTGTAATCCATCCAACCAAACTGCGCCGTGGAGCTCGCCATGATAAAGGTGTGGGATTAAGCCAGTGAGACAACGCGCCAACGTGGATTTGCCGCAGCCCGACGGACCCGTGATAACAACACATTCGCCCGGCGCTGCCGCGAGCGAAGTCGGCGACAGACCGTGGTCATGCTGCGGGTAGCGGAAAGCCACCTGTTCGGCACAAACTGACGGTACCATCATCTAATCCAGTTTCAGCGGTGTCCAGTATTCGCCATTCCAGGTGACGACCGCCACCGGGCACCCGCCGCGCCGGGCCGGGCGCAGCTTGTCGGTCAGGATCAGCCCCTTGGTCACCGGCTCCCCCTCCGGCGTCTGCACGACAACGATCCCCGCTGCCAGTAGTGCCGCCACTGGCTGCAGCCCGGTCAACTTGCGGCTGCAGCCCACCTGCACATAACGCCCGGCCTCACCGCTGGCGGTCAGCCCCACCGCGGCCAGTGCGCCGATGACGCCGTCCTCGGTGCCGCCCAGACCCATGAGCACCAGGCCGTACTCCGCCGCCAGCGCGCGCGCCTCTGCCTGCGTGACCAGCTCACACTGGGCACGGCGGCCAAAGTCGCTGATGGTAGCAGGCACGGTCTCTGCCACGCAGAGGCCGGGGTCACTGCCGGGCACAAACTGAGCTACCATGAAGGCCTGCACTTGTTCCAATAAAGCAGAAATATGGTTAACTGCTGTACTGTTCAATATCAACGCGGCGCTGCTGTTGTTTTTCGTACAGGGGACCCGTGGATCCACCAAGAGCTGCTGGCGCACCACGCCGAGCACTTCATACGTCGCTGCCAGCTCAGCGGCCAGACTGCGGGCCAGATGGCCGGTGCCGGGTATGTCAATCTGATCTGTATCATCCAATCCGATAAAAATCATCAGGGTTCCTTTGTTCTTGTAGCTAATTTGTCGTTAAGCTTCCCCTGTTTTGACCACGGACTACCAGCCACCGGAGCAAACCGTCCTCTGCTGTCCGTTGTCTGTGGTCAAATCAGGAATCTGATTCTACCTGCTCCGGCCCGACGAGCAAGAAGCGCAGCAGCACAAAAACGACCAGCGCCGCCAGGATCAACAGCACAGCAACCGGCGTCGCCGCGCGCAGGCCGAAGCCGGCGAACCGCTCGTAGACCAGCGCCGGCATGATCTTAGGATGGTAGGCCAGGATGACCACCGCACCGAACTCACTGATGCTGCGTCCCCACATCATCATCGCGCCGGCCACGATCCCCCGTGCCGCCAGGGGCAACGTCACGTAGCGGAAGGCCTGCCAGCGGGTCGCCCCTAACGTCTCAGCCACCCGCTCCAGCTCCGGATCCACGGCCGCAAATGCCTCCTGCGCCGCCGTCACCAGGAAGGGCAGGCTGACAAAGAGCATCCCGACGACGATGCCGGGCAGGTTGTCCACGAAACGGAGCCCCACCGCACCTAGCGCCCGCCCCAGCGGCGCTTCTTGTCCAAAGACCATGAGCAGCGCAATGCCGGCCGCCGTGTGCGGCACGACCACCGGCAGCTGGATCAACCCTTCTATCCACCGTTTGCCAGGGAAGGCGTGGCGGGCCAGCAGGTAAGCCAGCGGGACGCCAGTGCACAGCGCCAGGGCCGTCGCCCACGACGCCGCGTAGAAGGTCACCCCCAGTGCGTCGAGGATTTCGGGGTCGGCGAGGGCCCCCCAAAGCGTGGCAGGTGTCGTCCTCAACAACGTGCTGATCAAGGGAAGCAGGATGAAAGAGAGCAGCAAGACTCCCAGTACTGCAAAGGTCAACGTTAGCCAGTTCATGGCAGTGGCACACAGAGCGATTGAAGCGCCGCCGGCAACTGTTCTACCCCGTCGGCCTGCGGCGGTGTGATGAGCGGCTGGTAATTCTCGGTGAAGATCCGCTGTCCTTCCGGTCCCAGCAGATAGGTGACGAAATCGACCGCAGCCTTAGGCTGGGGCGCGTTCGTCGGGACGGTGACGCCGTAGCCGATCACCTCACCGCGAAAGACCGGCTTGATCGAGAGGAAACGTTGGAAATCCATTTGTACGTCCACCGTGGCGTAATTTGCCGCATCCGCTTTCTCGCCCAGGTTCACCGCGTCGGGCAGGGAAAGCAGCTGGAAGCCGTGCTGCTGAATGACGCTCTCGTACTCAAAGGCGTAGTCCAGGTCGCCCGATTCCAGTAGTGCAATCAACGCGACGCTGGAGCCACGCACGACAATCCCTGAATCCGGTTTGGCCTCCACAATCTCCGGGATGTAGATCACCCAGCGGTTGCCTTCCTGCCGCACCGTGATGGAGGTCTTAAAACGGTCCATGATCATGTTTTCAAAGATCAACGGTTTGCCGTAAGCTGCTTCGGCCAGCTGGAGCACCATCAACGCACGGTAGCCAGAGGCGTCAAAGCGTGGGTCGGCCAGCCCGATCTGCACGTCGGGCCGGGCAATGACCTGATACCAGTTCTCAGCACTGAGCTCGTCGGCGTACTTGCTGTCAGGGCGATAGGCCAGGCCGAGCCGGTTGGTGGCAAATTTGACATACCAGCTGGCGTAGGGCTCCTCCGTATCGGGGATAGTCGTGGCATACATGAGCATGGGGATCAGTGCCGCGTCAGCGGTGACCACCACATCGGTCGGCTCGTGGATCTCGGTCACATGCCGGATCACCTGGATGCTGCCGTGTGCCTCTACCTGAAGATCAATCTCCGGATGCTCTGCCTCGTAAGCCTTTTCCAATGCGTCAAACGGGATCATCATGCTGCTGGCGATCAACACGCGCACCGGCGTTTTCTCTACTGGCCGAGGTGTGCAACCAGCCAGCAATAGCAATCCCAGCACCAATCCCAGGCGATAGAGTTTCATAGGCCTCACTCGTTCCTTTGGCGGCCTGATTTGCTGCCGCACTTTTGACCACTGACCGCGGAGCTCACTGCTTGCTATGGGGGGCGTCCGTGGTCTCTTGGCACGAACAAACCGCCGACCCGACCACGAGCTACCTCAAATGGCGGTTGGCGGTCAACGGTCGGCGGTTATGCCATCCGGCGGGAAACTACTTCAGTTGCAGTTCAATGACACCTTTGACCTGTACATTGCCTGGCATCCCCGGCAGCACCGTACTGAAGCCACCCTGGCTGCGGAAGGAGACGATGCAATCCTTGCAGGCCTGCACGTCGGCGAGCGTTATCTCGGCCGTGAAGCCATCATCGGCGATCATCACCAGCGTCTTGGCCTCTGGCTTGACCCCTGCCAGTTCCAACAGCGTGTTGATCGCCACACCGGTATAAGTTTGGGTCTCGCCCTTTTTGTTGGTATATTGGGCGTCCGTCGTCGGCATGGCCTTGACCTCAGCCTCGCTCCAGGCCATTTCCTTGTTCACCAGACCGGTCATCTTCAGCGCGGCGGCTGTTCCGCCTTGCTCCCCACTGGTCGGGACGGCATCCGGGTAGAAGAGCGGCTTGCCGCTCCTGGGATCGGTGAAGGCCGCGATCAACGCCTGCGTCTCCGGCGCAACAATCCATTCAATGAATTGCTTTGCGCCCTCGTAGTTGAGGTCCGGGTATTTTGCCGGGTTGACGGCGATGACATGATAGGGGTTAAAGAGTGTTTTGTCGCCCTCTACCAGGATGGGCAATGTGTAGCCTTCATTGACCCGCGCCAGGTAGGTACCCCGATCGCTCAGCGTGTAGGCATTTTTCTCCTGAGCCATCGTCAGCACGGCCCCCATACCCTGTCCGGCGGAAATATACCAGTTGGATTCAGCCGTGGGCGTAATGGCAGCCTTGGCCCAAAGGCTTTTCTCTTTGTTGTGCGTGCCGGAATCATCACCGCGCGAAATGAACATAGATTGTGTCTGGGCGATCTTCAGGAAGGCCTCCACCGCGTTGGTCAGCCCCTTGATGGCGGCGGGGTCGGCATCCGGCCCGACGATGACGTAGTCATTGTGCATGACGGCCATGCGATCCACACCATAGCCATCGTTGACAAACTTTTCCTCGGCGCTGGGTGAATGGACCAACAGCACATCGGCGTCCCCGTTCTGCCCCATCTCCATAGCCTGACCACTGCCCACCGCCACGACCTGGACGTCAATGCCGGTCCTGGTCTTGAAATCGGGCAGCAGGTAATCCAGCAAGCCGGAATCCTGCGTGCTGGTCGTCGTCGCCAGGATCAGCCGTTTGGGGGCCTCGATGGCGGGCGGGGCTTCGGTCGCCGCAGGTACTTCAGTCGTTGCCGGGGCGACGGTGGTCGTAGGGGCTTCGGTGGTGACTGGCGCGATGGTAGTCGCCGGCGCTACAGTGGCACCCTGACCACAGGCGCTCAAGAGCGTCGTCACCAGGACTAAAACAGCCAATAATAAAGTCAGTTTGTGATTCATAGATTCTCCTCCTTTGTGGTCTGAGATTACTTGAGCTCCAGCATTACCACGTCTTTGGACCAGAAGTTGCTCTGCATCCCTGGCATGATGGCATTGAGTTTCCCGTCATCGTCAAAGGTTAGCAGACAGTTGGCGCAGACGCGGACGTCAGCCAGTGCGACTTCGGAGACGTAGCCGTCGCCCGAAGTCATCACCAACGTCTTGGCTTCCGGCTTGACCTGTGCCATGTCCAGCAAAGTGTTCAGCTGGATGCCTTTGTATTTCTGCTCTCCCTTTTTGGGATGCTCGGCTGTGACCTTGACCATCTCCATGCCTTCCAATGCATCCCGGCTTAACCCTAGCGTCACTTTGACCAGGCCGTTGATTGTCAATGCCGCGTTACCGACCGGCATAGCCGGGATAGCGGTCATTTCCGTCGGCGGGGGCGTCTCAGAGGCAGCGGCCTGCGTTCCCAGGTGCAGCTTGAGAGCCGCAATCTGGCCAGTCATTTCGTTCTTTTGTAAATTGGCACCGACCAACCGCAGTGGGAAATACTTTTCATCCAGCGGATTGCCGTTGACCAGATGCGCGAGGATGATGTTATTGTTTTTCTTGATCTGGGCACTCTCCAGGGTGACGGTGTAGCCATCACGCGCGACCAGCTCTAACAGGTACCCCCGGTCGGCCAGCGCCAGGTTGAACGCGCCGGTGTCGTGCTTGACCTCGTCATCCATCCGGCCCACAATCACCCAGAGCGGTACACCGCTCCATTCCTGTGCTTTGTCGTCAGTCCAGGTTGCCCCGTGGCAACCCGGCGCGGCGCACGACTCAAAACTGCCCCGGTCGGTATCATCCACGAAGGCTCCTTCCAGATGCAGCTGCCAATCCTCGGCCAGTGCCTTGATCTCAATCTTGTTGACCCACTTAACCGACCAGTGACCATCCACCACCTGGTCATTCTTGGGGCTGACGACCACCATGCGTAGGGTGCCATCGGATTTCTGGGGCAACGGTTGGCCGTCCACGGCGTAAGCAAGAATAACTGTCAACGGGCCTTCGGGCTCAGCCTCGTCGCCAGTGGCCGGGTCATACGCAATAAAGTCACCCTTGAGCGCTTGCGCGTAAGACATCGTCATCGCGTAACCGTCCTCGGCGACAATGTTGGCGCCTTGATCTTCCTGCAGGCCCCCAATCAGCTCTAACAACGTCTCCAGTGAAACGCCCGTGAATTTGGCCGGTGGCGTGATCTTGCCGGTACTGCTCTTGATGCCAGCGTACCCTTCCGTCGCCGGGAGCGCCTTGAGCTGTTCCAACGTGAACGATTGGCTCTCAGCGGGGCCAATCAGCTCCAGCACAACGGGGCCGCTAGCAGTCGCCTCAGTGATGGTCAGCGGGGCAACAGCTGTTGCCGGTGCGGCCGTCGCCGACGCCGGGGGCGGCGTCGCCTGACCGCACGCGCTTACCATCACAACCATCAACAGCAAACCTAAAAAAAGCAGAACAATTGGATGATGTTTCATGACTCTCCTGAAAAAAGGTGATCATTTTCACAGAATATAGTATAATATGTAATATTAATCAATTATCACTACGGAGTGCGTTTATGTTCCGTACCAACACGAAACACTTGCAAATCGGCTTGCTGGATACCGTCGCGCACCTCTCAGACCGCCGCCGCCAACGCTTGGAAGACTCCTGGGCCGGGGAGTTCTACCGCGAGATCACCTGCCGGGTGGACGAAGCCTTGTTCGCGCCGCTGTACGCCGACGTCCCTTCGCGCCCCAACACGCCGGTCAATCAGTTGTTCGGCATCGAGGTGCTCAAGAACGGCTATGGGTGGTCCGATGCGGAACTCTTCGAGCATCTCGACTTCGATTTGCAAGTGCGCTATGCCCTGGGCGTCCGCGACCTGGAGACCGAGATTTGCGACCCCCGAACCATCTACAACTTCCGCCGCCGCGTGAGTGCGTATA
The DNA here is from genome assembly GCA_964437445.1 of uncultured Anaerolineales bacterium. GTDB lineage: Bacteria > Chloroflexota > Anaerolineae > B4-G1 > SLSP01 > CAYTGR01. The sequence goes on from CAYTGR010000060.1 coordinate 8,437, forward strand.
TGCAAGCGCAAGGTGTCGATGTGTTCAACCAGGCTTTCGAAGCGTGGGCGGACGCGCAATGTGTGGCCTTGGGCCTTGACACGCGCCAGCAACGTATGGACTCCACACAACTCAGTAGCAATATCCGCACTTACAGCCGGCTGCACCTGCTGGTCGAGGGGCTGCAACACGCCGCACGCATGCTCAGCCCGGCGGATCAGGAGCGCTACGCCGCGCAGTTGCAGCCTTATCTCCAAGGTCCCGCGGGGCAATACTGCTATCGGCTCAAGCCCGGCAGTTACGCCGCGGAACTAGAGCAGCTGGGGCCCCGGCTGGCCGAGTTGCTGGCCGCTTGGGCTACGGACTACGGCGACACGGACGCCTACCGCTTGCTGCAGCGTGTGTTCCAGGAGCACTTCACCGTCGCGACACCGGAGACGCCGACGGTGATTACGGTCAAGCCCCCAGCGGAACTCCGGGCCAGCAGCCTGCAAGCCCCCGATGATCCTGATGCCACCTATCGCACGAAAAACGGGCAGGGCTATCGCGGCTATGTGGCGAATGTAACCGAGACCTGTGCGCCGGAGAATCCCGTGCAGTTGATCACCAAACTGCAAGTGGCGCCCAATACCACCGACGATGAAACGCTGTTGTGTGCCGTCGTCCCCGACCTCCGTGCGCGGCTGGCCCTGGAGACCCTGCACATTGATGGCGGCTACAATGGCCCGGAGGCCTCGCAGACGGCGACGAACACGGGGGTGACGCTGGTGCCGACCGCCATCCGCGGCGCCCAGCCAAACCCGGATCAAGTGGGCCTGGCGGACTTCGCGTGGGATACCACCGTGACCGAAGTGGCGGGGCAGGCGGTGGCCGTCCCCACCCAGGTGACCTGTCCCCAGGGGCACACCATCCCCGTGCAGTCGGGGCGCGCCGCCGGACGGTATGGGGCGGAGTTCCCCGCCGCCGACTGTGAGCAGTGCCCCTTGCGCGAACGCTGTCCCACCCAGCCCTTGCAGCAGCGTCCGGTACAGGTGCTGCGCGTCACCCTACGGCAGGTGGCTGTGGCTCAGGCCCGGCGCACGTGTGCTGCGCCCCACAATGCCGGACCGCCGTATCTGCGCCCGGCGGTCGAGGCGACCGTGCGCAGCCTCAAACATCCCTTCGGCGACGAACGCGGCCAACTCCCGGTGCGCGGGCAGCCGCGCGTCACCATGGTCGTCATCGCCTCCGGGGTCATGCTCAATCTCCGGCGCATCTGGCGATATCGGCAGGCAGAACGGAGAAAAAATCAGCAGCACCAGCCCCAAACTGGCGCTTCCCCGGAGCGCGCTACTTTGGGGGCGCGGTGGCACGCGGCGCTGGCGTGCTGGTGGGGCCAGATGCGCCGCAGCTGTGGCTTACCGACCCCAGCCTTTATGTGTTAAAGTGCGACTTCTTGCAGCAGAGTCTTTCATACAACTCGAGTTTAGACAAATGACCTTTCCCTGACGGGTATGTCAGGGTCAGAACGGCACCTTACCAATCGAATTTCAAGCGGTTTTGGCTGCGGAAACGCCCTTTTTGACCACTTCATGTCGTTCTTTGGGCGTTCTGGCCTTGTTTTTCGGCCATCCGGGCGGTTTTCCGCTCTGCTCGAAAATCGTCCACAGGCTCTGGCGCACCTGCTGCGGAGTGAGCGTAGACTGTGTTTTCTGCCAGGGCAGCGGGCTGTCCTTGACCAGCGGATGCGCCAAAAACAACATCCAGTGCGCAATCGCCACCAGAAGCGTCCAGGTATCGCCGGTTTCGGCGCGCTGAAAACGCGGCAGCGTCCAGCCCAGGGCTTCCTTGCGGAAGCGGATGCCAGGTTCAATCGGCCAGCGGTGGACATAGGCTTCCCAAAGGATGCGCGCGTTCACCGACACCGAAGCCGGTATCCGCGCCGGCGGCAGCCAGAGAAACCAGACCGCTTTGGGCGGCTTGTCTTTTTCCAGATGCACCTGGGCACGCAGGAGCGAGAACGTCATCTCCGGTGTGCGCCGGTCGTGCAAGCCGCGCCAGAGCTGCACTTTGACCTTGCCGTAACGCGCATGCTCGAACTCTGGACATCTTCCGCCTCTCCCCAAGTCTGTTCGTCTTTGCAGTCGAAGCGCGCGCCGTGCTTGCGCGGACGTCCGCGTCTGCTGGCAGGCAGCGCAGGGCGGTAGAACACCCGGTCGGAGCGCAGGCGGACGATAATCCCTACCCGCAAGCCGTGCACCTGCTGCAAAAAGCGGGCGTTCCCGTATTTCCCATCGGCAGGGACGATATACAGCGCCTCAACGCAATCCTGACGTGCCTGCGCCAGGCTGTGGACTTGCGCCGCGCCCACCGCTTGCGCCGTTTCGCGGCTGGACACGCGGCGCACATCCACCGGCAGAGACCAGCTCGACCGCGCTTCAGCACACTATTCCAGCAGGGAGTACGGATAGCCGACCGTCACCGTCCCGCCGTTGCCGTCACTGGAAGCCTGATAGGTGTATTGCAGGTCTTCCCGCACCTGGCTGCGCGGACGCGGCCAGGCGGAACTATCCAGCAGAAACACGCACACGCCGTTGCGAGGCAACTGAGCAGCCACCAGAGCGCGAAGATGGTCGCTGTTGATGCGGCCATCTTCGACAGCTTGATACAGGCTGGCCCATCGGCGGCGAATGCGCTCGCTTTGGCTCAAATAGGCGAAGGAAGAGAACGTCCCACCGGCAAGCAGAGCGTCCAGCGTCTCGAACAGCGCATCCCGCCGCGCCTGAAAAACTTGGGCGTACACCGCTTGACGAAATGCGATAAGTCTGTTAATCTTCTCTTTGGTAGTAACCTGGTTGTTCACAACTCCAAGTTTCTACCACAAGGCGGTTTTGCTCAAGGGCAGAACCGCCCCCAATTTTTGTCTAAACTCGAGATAAAAATTCTCCTGACAATTTAAGTTAGACACTACTCCACCCATCGCTCCTGACCGGTCAATGCCGAGTCGTAGCCCCCCAACGAGAGCAACAGTGCGCGGAAATGCGCTGATCGGAGTGTCGTTGCAAGCGCTTGCGCGACAGGCGTCTCCCAGACGGCCGCCGTCAGCGCGAGTTCGTACTGCTCGTGCGTCAGCGGGATGAATACCAGCCCGCGAGCGGTGGCCGCGGCCTGGATCCCCAGTCCGACGGTCGCCTCACCCTGCGCGATGGCCTGTGCCACCGCCACGTGGGTTCGCTCGGCCCGCTCGTAGCCCACAATTGTCTCTGGCGCAATCCCCAGCTGTTTGAGCTGGGCATCCAGCCAGATACGCGTCCCCGACCCCGGCTGGCGGTTGACAAAGCGCCCGTCAGGCCGGGCCAAATCGTGCACCGTCTGCACGTTCTGGGGATTGCCAGCCGGGACCATCAACCCTAACGCGCGGCGCGCCAGCCCTAACAGGAGCACCCGGCGGCCCGGCACCACCCGGCGGACGAAAGGTACGTTGTAGGTATCGGTCTCGGCGTCCCATAAATGAATGCCGGCCACCTCGGCTTCCCCGCGCGCCAGCGCCATCAGCCCCCCCAGACTGCCGCTGTACTCCACGCTGAGGGTTGCCGCCGGTTGTTGTTCGGCCAGCATCCGCACGAGTGCCGCCAGCGCCAGATCGTGGCTACTGGCGAAGCGCAGTTGGTTCTCAGGCGCGCCGGTCGGCGCCGGCAAGGGGACGCCTTGCAGCTGGAGCTCCTGCCAGTGCGCAACCGCCAGCCCAAGCGCCGCCTCGGCCTGGGCTGGGGTGAAGCCACTGGCGAGCGCGTCTAGCAAGAAGCGCTCGGCCCGGTTAACCTGGGCGGCCCAACGCCAGGTAGGCGGTTCCGGCTGGAAGACATTGGGCGCGACGTGCGTCCCGCCGCCCCGTCGGCCCACAACTAGCCCCTCCTGGGTCAGCAGCGCATAGGCGCGATTAACCGTGCCGGAGGTGCAGTCCCACTGGCGGGCCAGGTCGCGCACAGAAGGCAGCTTGTCGCCCGGTTTGAGTTCACTGGCTGCGATCCGCCGCCGGATAGATTCGGCGATCTGCAGGTAAAGCGGGAATTCAGCGTGTTCCATTTGTATCTTTTGTATTGTATAAAGCGATACAATTATATCAAAAAGAGGCTGGTTGTCAAACGCTTTGCGCTGAGGCTGCCAGCGCGGGGCAAATATCTCAGCGTTTCTCTAACGCGCAGCACGTACCGGAGTCGCGTATGAGGGATCGCCCGCCACGCACTGGGGAGCAAAAAGACTCTGCGCGCTCTGTGCCTCTGCGGTTAAATCTGGCCTTCAGGGGGAAAATATAAATAAACAGAGGTGTACGCAGTTTTGCTGCGTACACCTTCCCCAAAATCTCTTTGTGTCCCTTAATCAAAACCGGGAGAGCCCATGCTCTCCCGGTTTTGATTGGCTATACTTTGTTCAGGCCAGCGTATCCAGGCCCAGGCTTTGCAATTTCTCGGTTGTGGGCAGGCCGGTCTGGAGATCCCAGCCCATGGAGGCGTAATAGCTATCCAGGACCACCGGCAGGTTGACAACCTGTCCGGCCCCCCGGCCATCGGGCGCTGGCTCCACCAGGAAGCGCTTAGGCAAAGTATCATCCTTGCGGTCAAAGCCTAAGCGGGCATTGACCAGGCGCTCCAGGTTGATGACGCACTCGGCCATCAGCAGCAGCTCGTCTTTGGTGATAGTGCGTCCGATCACCGCCGAGGCCAGCCGCGCCCAGGTGGAAGCTTTGATCGCCAACGTGATGGAGGCGAAGAGGCAAACGCCCAGCATATTGGTCGCCATGCACAACTCCTGGAAGGGCTTGACCCACTCCTTCTTGCCGTCCTCCAGGTAATCAATCTCCCCGGTGATGCCCAATTCTTCGTCGCGGTAGCCAAAGGCATCCACGCAAGAGGCATAGGGGCGCAGGTGATCGGCCCCGCGCGCCGAGGTGGCATGGACGATGGCCTCGCCCTTGCTGGCGCGCACGCCGTCGGCAGCCATCTCCAATCCCTTGACGTGCAAAGCAGCCGTCTCGGCGGCTGGCCCCAAGCGTTCCGCCGCTCGCTTCACGCCCTCCGCCAGTAGATCGCCCAGACCGCGCCGTTCGGCGATCATTTTTACCAGTTCTACGACGGCTTCTCCATTCCCCCAGCTCAGGTCCAGGCCGCCAGTGCTCTCCGGCGTCAGGATGCCCTGCTCGTACCACTCCATGGCGGTGGCGATGACCTGGCCGGTGGAGATCACGTCCAGGCCGGCGTTGTTCGCCAGATGATTGGCCGCTGCCACGACGTTGATGTCGGTCACCAGGCATTTGCTGCCAAACGCAGCCGTGGCTTCGTACTCCGGCCCGCCCCCGTGCATCCCGGCATAAGGGCCGGTTTTGATGGTGGTGTGCCGCCCGCAGGCGATGGGGCAGTTGAAGCAGGCGTAGGGCTTGACCTCCAACGTTTCGTGGTAGGCATGGTAGGTCAGCTTGCCGGCCGATTCGGGGAACTCCGTCCGCCGCCAATTTTGCGTGGGCAGGATTCCCAGTGCGTTGATGGAATCATAAAAAGAGGGCGTGCCAAAGGGATGCAATTCATCGCGGACAAAGGCTTCGGCGAAAAGCTCCTCGCGGGCGGCGGCGGCGGCCTCTTTCAACGCAGCGGGATCGGCGATGGGCAACGGCTGGGTGCCGCGAACGGCTACGGCCTTTAGCCGTTTGACACCCATAACTGCGCCCGGGCCGCCGCGCCCGAAGGCCCGGTGTTTATCGGTCATGATGCTGGCAAAGCGCACCAGTTGCTCGCCGGCCGGTCCGATGGCGGCGATTTGCAGCCCCTTCTCGTTCACTTCAGCGCGGATGCCCTCTTCGGTCTCGCGGATACCCTGCCCCCACAGGCCAGCCGCGGAACGGAACTCCACTTTGTCATCCACGATCACCAGGTAGGTCGGCTCCGCCGCCTGTCCGGTGATGACCAGCAGGTCCCAGCCGGCCTTTTTCAAGGCCGGGGCGAAATGGCCACCGGCATTGGCGGCCCCCAATGTCTTGGTGGCAGGGGAATAGAAGACGACGCAGCAGCGCCCACTGCACGGCGCCGTGGTACCCGTCAACGGCCCGGTAGCGAAGATGAGCGGTTGTACCGGGTCCAACGGGTCTGCCTGCGGCTGAATGAGATCATAGAGCAGCCGGATGGCGAGGCCTTCGCCGCCCAGAAAGGCTTCTACCCAGAGGGGGGGAATCTCACGCGGCTCAGCGGTCTGATGGGTCAGGTCGACCATCAACATCTTTCCAGTGTAACCATGCATCAGATACCTCCTGTGTAAGAATTAATGAGATATTTAACTCGACCTAAAAGCCGAGGTTGGAACTTTAATGGAAGTGGAACAAGTTAGATTTGTTATTATCTTAGCATCAGAGCTATAGCAGTCAAGCCAGGATAAACAGTGGATGCACTTCAAGAGAGGAGGGTTATTTCCTTGGTCACCAAAAGAGTGTGAGGGATTTTGCGCTTGGCTTCGCTGTGCGCAAAATCCCTCACATTCTCTGCAAGCTTAGCGGTAAAACTATCTTCCCGGATTCTGTTAGCTGGCCAGATTGAGAGCCGGGGGATTTAAGTGGTGCTGTTGCGCGCTTCCCAGAATGCCGCGCGGTAAGCCGCCAACTGACCGGCTAAGATGGCCTCCCGCAGCTCGCGGATCAGGGTCAACATGGTGTGCAGGTTGTGAATCGTGAGCAGGGTGTGGGCCAGAAGCTCTTTGGCGACAACCAGGTGGCGCAAGTAGGCTCGGCTGAAATGGGTGCAGGTGTAGCAGGTGCAGGTCTCATCCAGGGGGGCCGGATCATCGGCGAAGCCAGCGTTGTTGAGATTGAGCCGGCCGGTGCGCGTGAGGGCGGTGCCGTTGCGGGCCACACGCGTTGGCAGCACGCAATCAAAGATATCCACCCCGCGGGCTACACCTTCCACCAGGTCTTCCGGCGTGCCAACTCCCATCAGGTAACGGGGCTTGTCGGCAGGCAGCAGTGGCGCGGTGAAGGTTAGCGTCTCCAGCATCTCCTCTTTTGTCTCGCCGACCGAGAGGCCGCCGATGGCGTAGCCGGGAAAGTCCAGGCTGGTGAGGAAGCGGGCGCTCTGCTCGCGCAAGTCAGGGAAAATGCCGCCCTGCACGATACCGAAGAGCGCCTGGTCGGAGCGGGTGTGCGCTGCCCGGCAGCGCTCGGCCCAGGCGTGGGTGCGGCGCAAGGCCTTGACGTTGTATTCGTAATCGGTCGGCGGCGCACACTCGTCCAGCACCATGGCAATGTCCGCGCCAAGGTTTTGCTCAATCGCCATCACCTTCTCCGGCGTGAAGCGATGGGTGGAACCGTCAATGTGTGAGCGAAAGGTGACGCCGTCGTCGTCAATCTTACGCAGGGCTTTGCCGCGCACGCCGCCGGCCAGGCTGAAGACCTGGAAGCCGCCGGAATCGGTGAGGAGCGGGCCGGCCCAGTCCATGAAGCGATGCAGGCCGCCCAGGCGAGCGATCCGTTCGTCGCCGGGCCGCAGGTAAAGGTGGTAGGTGTTCGCCAGCACTAAGACGGCGCCCACCTCGTGGAGTTGGGCCGGCGTCAGGGACTTGACGGTGGCCTGGGTCCCTACCGGCGCGTAAATCGGGGTGGGCAGCGGTCCGTGCGCGGTCTGAAAGCAGCCCGCGCGGGCCTGTCCGTCGGTAGCCAAGAGCTCAAACCTGAAGCCTTGGTCCACTGAGTCCCTGGATTCAGGGAAACCGGGCCGCTGGTTATCCCCCATAATTCCCATTAGATTCTACTCCAAATAGTGCTATGATAGTAGGGTGAATTCCGTCCGGCCCTGGTATAGCCGGACGGGGATTATGATACCACACTTTTTGAAACAGCAATTGCAAAACGGAAAGGAGAGCTGGAACATGAAACGTAACCGTTCCCTATGGCTGGTGGTCGCGCTAGGCCTGTTAATGACTTTGGCCTGTAATATTGGTCAATCTACCCCTGCCCCCACCGAAGTGGCCCAGACATCCCCCGCTCCCAGCACGACCGAGGCACCTCCGCTGCAAACCACCCAACCTGTCACCCAGCCTCCGGCCGCCACCACTGAGGCCCCGCCGGTCTCTGGCGCTGGTGGTTGCACCTTGCAGGCCGCTTACGTGACCGACGTGACGATCCCCGACAATACTGTGCTGACGCCGGGGAGCAGCTTCGTCAAGACCTGGCGTATCCGCAACAGCGGTACCTGCACCTGGGAAGCCGGCACCCAGCTGATCTTCACCTCCGGCGAGCCGCTGGGCGCACCCACCGCAGTGGCCGTCCCGGCCACCGCCCCGGGAGCCCAGGTGGACATCAGCGTTTCCATGGTCGCGCCGGCCGCGCCCAACACCTATCGCAGCAACTGGCAGCTGCAAGCGCCCGACGGCACTCGCTTCGGTGGTATTTTCTACGTGCAGATTGTCATCCCGACCCCGGTGGCACCGCCGGTCAATCTGGTCGGCACGGTGGCCGGCAACTGCGCCACGGCCACCTTCACCTGGACCGATGCTCAGGGGGAAGCTTCATACCGGGTGGAAGGGCCGGGGCTGAGCCAAACGCTGGCGGCCGATAGCACGCAGTTCGTCTGGAACAGCCCGCCGGCCGGCACCCAGACGGTCACGCTGGTCGCGCTCAAGGGCGACGGGTCGGAGATCGGCCGGCTCAGCGCTGCGATCACGGTCGCCTGTGTCCCCACGCAACCCGACCTGGTGGTAGATTCCATTGCCTTCAGCCGGACGCCGGCCGCTTTCCTGCCGGTCCATATCACCGTCAAGGTGCGCAACGCGGGCGCGCCGACGGCGGGCAGCTTCCTGCTTCGCTGGTGGGGCGGCAAAAGCTTCAGCAATCCCTCTTGCGAGTGGACCATCAGCAGCCCGCTGGCCACCGGAGCCAGCGCCACGCTGGAATGCGATTTTATCTACCAAAGCCCCTACGCATCCATCGCCAGCAAGGCAGAGGTAGACCCAACCAATACCATCGCCGAAGCCAACGAGACCAACAACGGGTTGGAACAGCCGACGGCGGTGAATAATCCGGCGGTCGTCTTTGATTTTGTGACAAAAGCGCCGAACGCCAAGTGGCAGGGCGGGCCGCCCCTGGTGGATTTGCCCTGGCCTGGCGGGGAAGGCGATAGTAATGGGTTTGCCCGCTGGGTAAGCAGCGGCAACCTGGAGACCGGGGGGGCCATCCAGGGACAATGTCTCGAGACGCACCCGCGCTGGGTGGACAACGGCTACATCGCCGGGACGTACACCGAGCTCTACACCAGCGGCTACACCGTCCAATCGGGCGACCGTTTCCGGGCTGTGGTCGGGCTGCTGCAAAACGCCAACGCCGGCAGTGTCACCTTCAAGGTGATGCTCCGCACCACCAGCAGCGGCAACTCCTGGATCGCCCAGGTGGCCGACGCCTACGGGGACGGGTTGAAGACCATTGATGTGGATCTCTCGCCCTACGCCGGTCAGAAAGCCGACGTGATCCTCCAGGTGGATGCCGGAGCCAATGCCTCTCAGGATTGGGCCTGCTGGCTCCAGGCCGTCATCTATCGTTACCCGTAAAAATCGCTGCGTGCCCGTTAAACCAGAGGGGCGACGCTCTTGAGCAGAGCGTCGCCCCTCTTTAAATGGAGCGCCGTTGTTTCAGGGCGCGGGGGTGACGGTGGGGGTGAGCACAGCCGGCGCGCCCAGGGTCGGCGTTACCGTTACCGTCGGCGTGAGGAAGCCGGCCGCGGCGGCTCCGGGCACCGTCAGATCCACCACGGCGGACCACAGCGTCTCCAGGTCGGCGCCCACGCGAAAAGAGCGTTCCGCGATCAACCCATCCAGCTCCACGGCCCGTTGGCGCAACAGGGCGAGGGCGGAGGCCTGATCGGGCAACCACGTGCTGGCCTGATCCAGATGCGCGACCGCCAGCGCGACCGCCAGGCGCGCGGCACCGGGATTCTCCTCCAACAGCAGCAGGCGCACTTTGAGCAGATCGTGGGCCGCCTGGAGCAATGCCAGCCGGCCCTCCAGGGCATTCAATTGAGCAGCCGCGCTCTCCCGCCCGGTCTGCCAGCTGGCCGTCTCTTGCCTCAACGTATCACGCAACGTGGTCAGCGTCGCCGTTTGCGCTGCCAGATCTTTTTCCAATTGCGCCAGGCGCGTTTCCTGGCCCTCCAGGCGCTGTTTCAAATCCGCCTGGGCCTGCACCTGGGAGGCGTGCTCCTCTTTCAATTGCGTGACTTGCTCTTCCAGGGCGGTAAGGCGGTCCTGCAATCGCTTGTTCTCCGTCCGAGATTGATCCTGGGCCTGATTCCACTGCTCCTCCAGCGCCGTGATCCGGGTGCCCTGCTCCTGGACCGGCAGCACCAGCTGCCGGTAAAGCCAGGGGACGCCGTAGAACAGGCCCAGGCCGATGAGCACGCCCACGACTATCACAAACAGAAGGCGGACCAGGAAACGGAAAAACGCGCCCACCGCCCGCCCAAACGCGCTGCCACTTGAAGTAGTCTGTGACTGGGACATAGTTCTTAAACTCCTTCCAGATCAATTGGAACTTTACGGCGTCGGCACCGGGGTGGGAGTGGGCGAGAGCGGTGCAGAGGCACTGCCGAGGAACTCGCCCAGCAGCGTATGGAGCTGCTGAAAGAAGGTAATGACCTGATCAGTTTGGGTCCGCACAGCTGCCAGATCATCGGTCAGCCGCTGAACATCGCCTTCCAGGGCACTTACCTGTTTGCCCATCGCGACCGTCTGCGCGTCCAGAGTTTTGACGGCGGCTTCGGCCTTTTCCATGCGACCGGTCAACCCCTCCAACGTGTTCAACCGTTGGTGGATTCCACTGACCTCATCCCCCAACGAGGTGAGACCTGAGTTCTGCCGTTCCACAGAAGCCTGCAGCGCCAGCATAGCCGGGCTACGGCTCACGTCCAGGGAACCATTGATGCCGGAAAGCACCAGCAGCGTGGCCATCATCCCCAACAGCCCGCCCAGCAGCGCCGACCAGAGCCAGGTCAGACCACCCCGCCGGGGCTGGGGAGCAACCGGAGCGGCGGGTGGCGGTGGTGCCGGTGCCGGCGGCGGCACCGGGGTCGGCCCAGGGGGCGGGGGGCCCGGCAGGGGTTCCGGGGGGGATACGGTCACCGGTGGCGCGGATGGCGGTGGTAGTTCCGGGGCGGGGGACGGCCCCTCAAGGGGCGGCGCAGGCGGGAGGGGCTCCGGGGGCGGTTCAGGCAGGAGCTCTTCAACCGGTGGGGGCGGCGGTAAAGGCTCTGGCATGGGTTCAAGCGGGAGCGCTTCAGGCACAACCTCGGGAGGTGGCTCCTGAACAGGGATCACCGGCTCCACCGGAGTGCCCTCAACTGGAGGGATTGCAGCTTCAACGGGAGGGCTCACCGGGGATTCCACAACGGTCTCGGCCGCTTGCTCGGCCTGGGATTCGGCTTCCATAACACATACCTCCATCCGTGGTGGTGAAACCAATCATCCTAACACCATCATTATAGCACACAGCTATGCAAATTATGCGCTGGTTAAGCAGATTTTTGCTAAAGACGGCCTGGATTTACCGAACAGTTGCTACCAGCCTGTCCCGTGGTATACTGACACCATATGGAATTCAAGGATGAACTTCCAGGAGGGGAAAATGGTACAGGCTGAGCTGCTGGAGATTTTACGCTGTCCGTACTGTGTGAGCGGCGAAACGCGCCGCAAGGATAAAGAGGACCCCGGCCGGCTGGACCTGGTGCGCGAGGGCGTCTGGTTGGTCTGCCAGGATTGCGGCCGCAAGTATCCCATCCGCGACGATATCCCCGTCATGTTGATTGACACAGGGAGCAAATGGATCGAGACTGCCGTAGAGGCACTACCGGTACCCCCGCCGGAGGAGTAGCCGTGGCGCACCCGAACGATTGGCAGGTTCCGGCCCTGAGTGCCGCCGGGATCTGTTTTATTTTGCTGGGACTTTTGGCCCTGGCCCTGCCGGGATCTCAAGAGGGCGTGCTGATCTGGCGCCTGGACGGGGGGCACTCAGTCAACTGGATGGACCTGGTCGGCGTTTTCGCCACCGGCCTGGGGGTGATCCTCACCTGGTTGAGCGGGCTATTGTGGAAACAACAGACTCGGGTCTGACCCGGGCGCCCGGTCTCTATCTGCTGGGATTAGCCCTGGCCCAGACCACGCCTTTGACCATAGGCGCGCTGGGGACGTGGGAACTTCCGGCCGGGCTGTACGTTTATGGCGGAAGTGCCTGGGGCCCTGGCGGGCTGGCGGCCCGGGTAGGTCGCCATCTACGGGGCACCGCTTTTCCTCACTGGCACATTGACGCGCTCCGCGCGGTGACTACCCCCCTGGCGGTCTGGCTGGCCCCCGGAGCGCAGGATGAGTGCGCCCGGGCCCGGCGGCTGCTGGCCCTGCCGGTGGCGCGGATCGTCATCCCCCGTTTTGGGGCGTCCGATTGCCGCTGCCCGGCCCATCTGGTCACGCTGGGACCACTTCCTGCCGCGCTGGGGATACTCCAGGGCTGGGCTGAGGCCGACGGCTGGCTCAGCGCACCGGTTTGAACGCGCTGGCGGGCTATCAGCAAGCAAAAAGGCAAGATCTCCCATGCAAGCCAGATTTAACACCGAGACGCAGAGGGCGCAGAGTTTTCTCAGGGCTATCAGTGGATCAGTGGTGTCTGGTGGGCGGCGGGGCTTTCATGGGTGTGCCTGATGGCGGAGGGCCATCATACGCAACTCTTTTGAAAGGTTTCTTCTGAAAGGTCTCTTCTGAAAGGTCTCTTATGGAAGATTGGCAATCACAAGTATCAGCCGCAGCACACCAGCTGGTCACGGCCCGGCGCGTGGCGATCTTCACCGGGGCAGGGGTTTCCAAGGAAAGCGGGATCGCTACCTTCCGCGAGAGCGATGGAGCCTGGACCCGGTATGATCCCCGCGTTTACGCAACGCTGGACGGCTTCCACCGCTATCCAGAGCAGGTCTGGCAATGGTACAACTGGCGGCGGCAGGAGATCCTCAAAGCCGGCCCCAATCCGGCTCACCGGGGCCTGGCCGAGTTGGAGACACTCTTTCCCCAGGTAGTTGTCATCACCCAAAACATTGACGGCCTGCACCAGCGCGCCGGGAGCACCACCGTGTTGGAATTGCACGGCAGCTTTCAACGTTTCCGCTGCTCCGCCGACTGCCGGGGACATCCGACCCCGTTGCCGGAGCCGCCGCTGGATCTGCCTGCGCCGCCGCCCTGCCCGTTTTGCGGCGCGCCCACCCGGCCTGACGTCGTCTGGTTCGGCGAGATGTTGCCGACGGAGGTCTGGGAACAGGCAATGGAAGAAGTCCTTCAGTGTGATGCCATGTTAGTGGTAGGAACTTCGGGGGTTGTGGAACCGGCCGCTTCGCTGCCACGCCTGGCCCTGCAACAAAGAGCCCTGGTGATAGAGGTCAACCCGGAACCGACGCCCCTGACCGCGCGTGTTCCCTTCCACCTTTCGGGGCCGGCCGGGACCTTGATCCCGGCTCTGGTCGCCGCAGTACGCCATGAGCAAGCGGGCGCGCCCGGCAGTTGACTTCTCCCCTGCTCGTGATATACTCTGCCACGCGGGTCGTTAGCTCAGTCCGGCAGAGCAGGGGCCTTTTAAGCCCAGGGCCACAGGTTCGAATCCTGTACGACCCACCAGCACGCGCGGCCTTCCCGGGCCGCCTACCAACATCTGCTTTCAGACGCAACCTCTTGCACCTGCACAGGCTGCGTCGCGGAACCCCCTCCAACAGGGGGCTTTTCCAGCGTCATACGCGGGTTCTCTGTTTACCTGACTTCAAATAATCCGCAACCCCGGCGCATCCGTCGGTTGACCCGTGCCTAACACCTCGCGCCGGCCCTGACAGGCGCCACACAGCGCGTAAATCCGCACACTGCCCCCGGCCCCTCCCGTCTCGCCCTCTCGGGGCTTCACCCAGCGCGCCAGCTGCGGTTGCAGCTTCTCCAACTCCTGCGAAGTCAGCCAGACCTCAAACACGCTGTATTGCACCCGCTCCCCGTACCCCTCCAACAGGTGCATGATCTTCAACCGCCGCTTGTCATCAGGGATGTCGTAACTGATCAGGTAGAAGGAACGGGACATAGAGCAAATGGCGAATAGCGAATGGCGAATAACGGCTGAATGCTGACGGCTTACCGGAAAAATATCGGCCGGTAGTCGGCGCTGCCTTCGCGCACACAGCGGGCAAACTCGCGCGCCTGCAATTCCAAAAACCGCCAGAGCGGCAGCGTCTCCTCCGTCCGGGGGTGCTTGAGCGGCTTCCCCATCCGCTCCTCATAAGCCGCCACATACTTCTTCACCGCCTCGCGCTCCATCACCAGCGGACGCTCGTCCGCCTCCGGGTCGCCGGGACGGAAATCGGTCGGCGCAATGATCCCATGATGGCAGACGTGCAACACCAGCCCCTCAATCACCGGCCGGAACTCCTCCATCAAATCCAACGCCAGGGAGGGGCGGTTATAAGCATCCTGATGTAGAAAACCCGCGTAAGGGTCTAATCCCACCGCCTGGACGGCGCTCTCGGCGGCATGTGCCAGCAGCGTATAGCCAAACGAAAGCAGCACGTTGACCGGGTCGGTCGGCGGCTGGCGGTTGCGGTCGTTAAAACGCCACTCTGGCTCAAAGAGCAGCCGGTAGCCGCTGAAATAACGCGCCGTCGCACTCCCCTCCACTCCCAGCAGCGCGTTGAGCGTCTGCGTCCGCCCGGCCCGCGTCTCATAAGCGCCCAGGTCGGCCAACACCAACTCCAGCTCGTCGTGCCCGGCCCGTTGTTGCCGTTGCAGCAGCACCCGCTGGTTCCGCAGTTTCCCGGCTACCACCTGCTGCGCCACCCGGAGCGCAAAGGCCTGCTCCGCCTGGTGACGGTATTGCGCCCGCCGCAGCACCACATGCGGCGTTGTCTCCCCCACCAAGCGCCCGTAATACTGCCCATCCAGCCCTAGAAAGACCAGATCAATCCCCTCTTTGAGCAACCGCTTGAGCGCCGGCGTCGTCACCCCCACGTTGCCCAGAATAATCACCTGCTCCACGTGCCCCAGGGGGAACTCCACCACTACCTGCTCTTTGCCGGCCTCATCCTTCTTGCGGACCTCCAGCCGGCGGTGATCCATGCCGATCTGCGCGCCCTGTTCGGTGATGTAAATGGTGTTCATAGCGAATGGCAAATGGCGAATGGCAAATGGCGAATAGCAAATGGCGAATAGCAAATGGCAAATGGTGAATGGTGATCAAGCGGTGTAATGAAGCTGGCGGTTGATCTCGGTGATGAGGAGTGCTATGATTTCGTCCAGCAGGGCCACCCGGCAGGCATAGATTTCAGCCGGCAGCAAAAGCCGCCCTCGCCAGTACCAACCCTGGGTCTCACGCGCTGAACCCAAAGCAAATTTCAAAAAACGGGCATAATCCCGGCCAAATCCGCGGCCAAACCCCTCCTCAATATTTGCGCTTACCGACCCGGCACTGCGGATAATCTGATCCACAATTGGCCACCCCCGGCGGTCCTGTTGCCAGCTCTCGCAATCCTGCCACATCAGATCGTACATAAACAACGCTTTCCGGTACCCGTAAAACTGCCACACCGGGCCTTGCTTTACCCCTGCCGGCACCGTCATTTCCCACTCCTCATACTTCATTCCCACCCCACCATTCGCCGTTCGCCATTTGCTATTTGCTATTCGCCATTCGCTATTCGCCATTCGCTATTCGCTATTCGCTATTCGCCTCACCTGCCCCATCCCCACCGTCGTCAGGGCGCCGACGCCGGAATAGAGGGCAAACTCGGCCAGCAGCGAGAAGACGGCCAGCCAGTAGCGATCACGGTTCAGGGCGCGGTAGGTGATTTTGCCGATGGCGCCGATGCGGAGTCCCTGCCCGCGATCCCAGCCGGGGGCACTGCGCAGTTCAAAACGGCTCACGGCGACCAGCTCCTCGGCATACCGACGCACGCCCTCTTCCGGCAGCGCCACCGGCGCAAAAGAGTTCCAGCGATTGGCCAGACTCCCGAAAAAGAGCTCCGGCAGGGGGAGCGGTTGTGTTTTCCCCTTGGATTGAAAAGCCAGCGGCGCAGCCAGCACAAACAGCCAGCCATTGTCCGGGACAGGTCCGGCGGGCAGCAAATGGCGCGCGGCCAGCGCCTGATACGTATCCGCGCCAACCCATTCGGCTGGAGGAGCGGGAGGTGCAGAATGGAGCGCCGACGCCCCAGGCTCACCCTCCACCCTCGGCTCCCGGCCAGGCGTTTTGGGCCGTTCTCCCTCTATTTCCGGCAATCCCAGACCCACAATTTCAAAATCCACCCCCTCAAACGTGAGCGTTTCCCCCACCGTAAAGGCATTCACCAGCGCCGCCGCCACAGGCGCCGTCAGCGCTGTATAACGCAAAATGTATGTATGGTTGGGCATGACCTGCTCGCCCTGGCGCATCCCCAGCAAATCCGAGCAGGTAAACGGCTTGGGGCCTTGATCATCGTGCAGCATTGCTGCTAACGGCGGGTCTTGCGCCGCCAGCTGCTGCAACAGGATCGCATGGGCCGCGCGTCCCAGGCGCGGCGGGGGCATGGCAGCCACCTTCGGTCGTAAAGTCAGCACCAGACTGAGTAAATCCATAGCTTTCTCCCCTTCTTGCGCGGAGTTTTTAATGCACTCTCAGCAGCTCTGCACCAGCGCGCCGCGGCGTTAGCCTCTTCTGCTCCTGGCGGCATCGCGGAGGGCTTGCAAGTTGATGATCTCCGCCACTTCGTACCGTGGCGGCAGCGCACCTGAGACAGGTCTAAGCCGCACCACTGGGGGAAAGTAGCCCATCCGCCCGTGCAGCTCGGCAATCAAGGCCACCGCGGCGAAGTTGAGCGCCGGCGGCACCACCAGCAACGCCTCTGTTTGCCACTGCGCGGGCGTGAGACCAGCCGCCTCGGCCAGTGCCGCAGCCTGCGGCCCGAAGGGCGCTTCCGTATCCAGCTGCGTGGGGATCTCGCGCACCCCGGTGATCACTTCACCGGTGAGCGCTTCCAGCTGGGCGCTCTGCGCGGGGGTCAGGGGGTGGGAGTAGTTGAGGATGAGCATGAATACCTCCAGAAGTTTTCAATGCACAGGAGCAGCGGCGCTAAGATGCTGAAAGGCCCCAGGTAGCCGCCAGGGCTTCCAGACGCGGCCAGATTTCTTCTTGGGCTTTACGAGCAAGTTTTGCCGCCTTGCTCGGGCCTGGATTCATGCCCACATGGTCCAAATCATTGCGCACACCGGTCAAATTAGCCCACAAAGTACGCAATAGTTCACTCTCAGGCCAGCCCAACAAAGCACGGCCCTCCGGATTAAGATCATCAACAGCAAACACGTCTCCCGTTTCTTTCTCCCGCCCCAAACGCAGCAACCCACTCAATCCCCATTCTATTGCGCCGCGCTCCCCTACCGGCAGTACAAACCCACGTCCGAGCTTCCAGCCAACAGCTGTAACAATCCACTCCCGCGCCAGTGACATGGCCTGAATAATCTGGTTGTTATCCAGATACCAGCGGATAAGCGCTAATTGTTGTTGCAAGCTGGCTTCCAGATTTTCCGACGCGGTAGGCTGCGGCAACGCACGCGCAGCATATTCGCCCTGAATACGGTCGGCCAACAAACCAAAAGGTCGCGCCCACTGCGCCAGGTCTGATTCGGCACATTGCAACGCACTCTCCAGTTTTCCGGCTTCTTCCATCACTTCCAGGGGACGGCAGAGCATCATTGCCAGCGAAAGTCCTTGCAGCTGCTCGCCGGCCTTTTTAAGCGCATTGGAGCGGCGGGCGGCACCCTCTTTTGTTAGCAAATGCGCCAGATACCGGGCGTCGCCGGTATAGATGAATTGGTTAGTTGCGGTAAGCCAATCGAGCAGGCCGACGAAGGGAGTCAGGTCAAAAACTGGGGTGCGATTGGCAGTATCTTTGGCCTCGAACGCGCCGTAGATGATTTTGTGGACTTTGATCTGCCGAGCAGTGCGCAGATAGGCTGCTGCCAGAAAA
The DNA here is from genome assembly GCA_964437445.1 of uncultured Anaerolineales bacterium. Lineage (GTDB taxonomy): Bacteria > Chloroflexota > Anaerolineae > B4-G1 > SLSP01 > CAYTGR01. The sequence continues at coordinate 26,424 of CAYTGR010000060.1, forward strand.
GTGAGAAACGGCAAGGAACGGAAAGAGTGGGTGATGTCAAAGACCACCGTATCCCCTTCATCCACGGCTGCAGTTAGCGCGTTAAAGATGTCCCACAGCTCAGCTTCGGAGTGACCTTCAGGAACAGTTATGGGCTTGACCAGGTCACCCAGCCGCCGTTGCACTTCCGCCCAGTTATCCGGTTTGTCAGGTGGCGGGTTTTTGACCGTGGGGGTTAACAGCACCAGAATCCGTTCCAGATCAGGGAAAAAGTGTGCCAGGGCTTCGGTAAAGAATGGCGTCTCCTTCTCATTGCCGTTGTAGCAATAGATTGTAGGTGTGTACCTGGTTGGGCCTAAGAATGAAATAGCTTTCATCAAAAAGATACTCCTTTCACACGTAACATCAATTTGTCTGATCAGCATTCGGCGACTTTATGTTATAATATGAAGTACCACTGACAGACAGGCAAGGTGGACCATGACCATCCATACGGCGACATTGAAAGATGCAATGCGAATTAGCGAGCAACTTTCGCCCGCCGATCAGTTGCGCCTGATCCATTGGCTTTCTGTGCGGCTCCGGGATCAGGTCACTGCCCCTGAAAAGCCAGTAGACCTGCTCGCCTCGGCCGGCCTGGGGGCCGAAATCTGGCAACAGATAGATGTAGAAGCCTACATCCGCCAGGAGCGCGCCAGTTGGGAAGATTAGCGTCAGAAACAGGCATCACCTCAATCATCACACTCATTGAAGTTTGCGTTCATCCTCAACGCCTGGGACGGCAAGACCTCATCACTGCCTATGGATTACACTGACTGAACGAGGCCCTAGGCAAGCCGGCACGGTAGCCGCTCGGCGAGCGCCT
>CAYTGR010000061.1:0-25420 GCA_964437445.1 uncultured Anaerolineales bacterium
CAGTTCATGGGGAATTCCTCTGAAAATAACGCTCTGAGTTTGTAGTGAGGCGCTTGAGCGCCGTCTGAGCCGCGCTGATGGCCTTTAAGAATTAAATGCGGTAACACCGGGCGACTCGTTTTTTCCCGGTGGGGTGCCGGGCGATCAATCGCCCGGCTACCCAAGCCACGCCCGATAAATCGGGCTGCCGTAGCCCCGTTCACGGGGCGTTGCTGGCTAACCCGGCGGTTGACCGCCGGGCGCTCAGCGCGAACGTGACCCGATTATTTTCTTAAAGACCATCAGGCGTTTCTTTGCTGGCCGCTGAAGGGGAGAACGCCTAACGGCGTCACTACACTATGCTATCTATGTTACGCCTTCTAAGCCGGCTGGCCCATGACCGAATTTAATTTTCAAACTTCATAAGCGCGGCACTTCGAACCTAATTTTCATCCCCCCGCTGGTGAACACCCGTTCAGGGGGAATTCCCATGAAAGCCAGCCGGCGTGAACCTTATGGTTTTCCGGCGGCGCTCTGAATGGCATAGAGGAAGCCGTCTTGGGTGGTGACATAGAGCCGTCCAGGGACCAACGCGCCGCCCCGGTAGGGATAACCTTGAGGCAACTGAAGTTGCCATGCCGGTTTCGCCTGGCCTGGGGCCTGGGCTGTACAGGTCACGCTGTTGAGGTTGGTGCCGCCGCAAAGGTAGACCGTGGCCGCATCATCTATGGCCAGCAGGTCGCTGGTGGCGAAAAGGGGCATTTGGACGGTGCCGATCACCTGGCCGGTCGGTTGCAGCCAGACCAGCGCGGTCTGCTGGAATGTGTTATAAAAGAGCCAGACTACCCGGTTAGCAGTGACGCCGGCGCTGCGGGGTGAGGTGAAGGTGAACTGGTCATAGTCCCAGGTGGCAGCCTGGCCCAGGGTGAAGCTGCCGTTGGGCTGCGCTAACCACTCGCGCACGATGTGGCCGGTGCGCAGGTAGCTCTGCCCGTTGGCACTGTAAAGACATTCCTGCGAGCGGTTCAGCTCCTCGTTATCTTCCAGGAGCGCGCCGTCGGCCCGGCGCACCAGCACATTTTTCCAGCAGAGCCAGGTCCCGTCAGCGCTGAGGTGGGGCGGCAGCTGGCGCGTTTCGGGCTTGACGCGCACTCGCCAGAGCCGCTGGCCGGCCGGCGTGACGGCCTGGAGGTTGCTTCCATAGCCGTAGTAGAGGTTGCCGTCCGGTGCCACCAGCGCGCCGGCGATGGCAACCTTTTGTTCTTCCGGCTCGGACCGCCAGCGGAGCTCGCCGGCGGCAGTGAAGGCCGAAAGCCCCCCGGCTTTGTCCACCACGTAGATCGTCCCATCGGCGCTCAGGGCCGGCGTGCCGACCGCCGGCGTGACCGGTAGTGTCGCCTGCCAGCGGAGTGTGCCGTCGGCAGTCAGCGCATAGAGCGTCCCGCCAGCCGTGGCTACATAGAGCCCACCCTGGGCATCCACCGCCGGCCCGCCGAAGAACCCGCTTTCATCTTGCAGAAGCAGGGTGGCGGTCACGGTACCTTTCGGACCTAAAGCCGGTGGATTCAGGCTGCCATAGGGATCGTAGTCCTGCAGCGGCCAGAGGTGATTGCCCGGGACCGGTGTGCGTGCGGCGATAGCGGGCATGCCGCTGTCCGCGACGCCGTCCAGCCGCCACCAGAGCAGGCCACCCAGCGTGAGCAACAAAACGGCCCCGGTCAGCGCGGCGACGCGCGGCCGTCTGAGCCGTTGCCCTAACCACGGCAGGAGCTCGTCGGTCGCCACGACGATGAGCGAGCGCCGGCCCAGCTGCTCCACGCTCAGTCGTAGCCGCAGCCCTTCACCCAACAGGTTGAAGCCCAGCACCATGAGGAAGATCGCTGTGCCGACGACCACCATCGGCCAGGGATGATTCAACTGGGTGCGCGCGGTCGCCAGCATCTGGCCCAGCTCCGGCGCGCCGCTGGCCCGCCGGGCGACCCAGTCGCCCACCTCAATCCAGACGTCACCGCCGACGTAGTAGCCCAGGAAGCCCAGACCCGCCGTCACGGCGACGGTGCTGCTGATTTCAAACGACAGGAGCATCCACAGGAGCGGCGCGATTTGCCGCAGGACGTGGGTGACGAGAATCTGTCCACTGGAGGAGCCGGCAGCGCGCGCTGCTTCCACAAACTCCTGTCCCCGTACCAGCCGGGTCTGTTCCCGCACCAGCTGCGCCACCTCTGCCCAACCGGTCACCGTCAGCCCCAGGATGAAGGCCCAAATGCCCAGTTCCACCCCCACCGCGGCGATCACCACCAGCGCCACCATCAACAGTGGAATCGCCAGCGCTGCTGCGATCAGCGAGTCCAGCAGCTGCGCCGTCCGCCCTTCCGACCAGCCGGCGCCCAGGCCGATACCTGTGCCCGCCAGCAGCCGCGCCAGTGCCACCACCAGCACCATGGTCAACGTGGGACGGAGCGCCCAGAGCAGCTGGCTCCAGAGATCACGGCCGAAACGGTCGGTGCCGAGGGGATAGCTGGCGATGGTAAAAGCGTTCACCGGCGGCGGATACCAGGTCTCGCCGACCTGGAGGATGCGGTTTTCTTCCAGGGGGTCGTGAGGGGCTACGTGGGGACCGATGAGCGCCGCGAGGGCAAAGGCCGCCACAATGAAGGCCCCCAGGAACAGTGGCCAGTTGATCCGCAAGGGACGGCGGCGAGTGGGGCGGGTGGGCAGGGCGGATTCAGACATGGCGGGCCTCCTCGCGCTGGTCGGCGACACTCAGCCGGGGATCCACGGCGCGGACAACGACCGAGGCCAGCGCATCCAGCCCCAAGAAGAGCGCCGCAAAGACGGTAAAGAGCGCCGCTACTGTGGGAGGATCCAGGAAGAGGGCGCCCCCCAGTGACCCGCTGTACTCGGCCGGGACTAATGTGGCCGCCAGCAGTTGCCCCAGCCCGGGCCACCGGAAGAGCCATTCCACCAGGATCAGCTCACCCATGAGCAGCCGGAAGGAGCTGCTGATACTGAGGATGAGCGTCGCCAGAATGTTCCGCAGCGCGTGTTTACGCCGCACGACGGCCCAACGGACCCCAAAGCTCCGGGCGGTGACGACGTATTGTTTGTTCAGCTCGCCGACCAGCAAATTGGAGGTTGTCTGGGCCAGCTGGACGACGGGGCGCAGCAGCAGGGTGAGCGTCGGCAGGACCAGATGCTTATCCCAGCCAAAACCGGAGGTGGGCAGGTCTCCTATGCCTGTCCGGCCGTGTTGGATGATGGTGTAGAGGAGGGCCAGCGTTAACAGACTGCCCAGGTAAAAGCTGGGTGTGGCAATCCCGATGGTGGAAAGAACGGTCAGCCAGCGAACGGTGCGGGGCGGGTCCACGCGCGTGGCGACGAATCCCAGCAGCAGGCCAAGCCCCACACTCAACCCTAACACCAGCGCCAGCAACCCCAGGCTGGCCGACCCGGCGCGCAGGATCACGGTCGCAATCGGTTCCTGTGTGGTTGCCGGCAGCACTCCCAGGTCCAGATGGAGTACACCCTTGAGGTAGCGAGCGTAGGTCGGGAGGAGCGGAGTCTGTTCCTGAGCCATCCAGGCCAGCAGCGGGTTGCGCGCTGCCCGGAGCGGGCGGGCGAGGTGGGCGTAGGCAAAGCCGATAAAGTTGAGCAGTGCTAACGCGACCGGGATGAGCGCCAGGCGTCGTAGGATGAAACGGACCATCAGCTTACTCTTTCCGTGTCCGGGGCCGCCCTGAAAAATTTAGTCCCCGACGTGGGAATGAGCCGGCCGGGTCGCCCGCGCCTGTTGGAGGGCCTGGAGATAACCCAGACGTTCCTGATAAAAGATAAACAGGGCCACGGTGAGGGCTGTGGCGACGAAAGCGTGCCCCCCGATGCCGACCAGCGTCGCCCAGCTGGTTGGATCCGGGAGTGACCAGACGAAATTCAGGCCGGCGGTCACTCCTAAGATGATCAGCACCAGCGCCAGCACGCGCATAAAATCCACCTGCACCAGGAGGGCGCTCTCCCAGACGGCGCGCAACAGCGGTTTCCGCAGCTGGACCAGGCCGGGAACGACGAAGACCAGATGGAAAACGACGTAGAAAATGAAGGAAAGCAGGACCAATGAGAGAATACTGCCCAGGCCGGGCGTCAACAGTCCACTGACGGCAAGTGCCATCGGCATGGTGATCAGCAGGGTCATGGGCAGCGCCACCAGGACTGAGACGCAGAGCTGAATCCACAGCGCGACCGGGTTGCCCGGTCCAGGTAAGGCGCTCTCGGTCTCCTGAATCACGCTCTGCCCGACCTGGCGGAGGTAGAGCACGTTTAGTGCCAGCCCGATCATGCCGAAGAGGAAAGCGTAGCCCCACAGCCCGGCTAACGAAGCGACTGTCCAGGTCGGGCGGGGGCCCCAGGGATTGGCCGCCGGGGCGTCGGTTCTCATCATCCGCGTGCGCATCAGCGTCGGTAGCCCGACCAGCGGGCCGGGGCTTAAAGTGCCGAAGAGGTTGAACTGCCCGGCGAGCTGGTCCAGCGTCTCCTGCAAAATTTGATAGTTGGTGCTGTTCCCCACGGCCTCTGGCGGGACGGTGGCTTTGACCTCGGCCAGCAGGGGGGCCACCGAGAGCCGGGGGCCTAACCACAGAAAGAGGTCCAGCAGGACTGGCAGGAGCAACAGCCAGGGCCGGCGCGCGGTGATTTCAAAACCGGCGGTGATGCAAGCCAGCACGCCTAAGGGCTGTTCCGGCTCACGATGGGTATGGTTGGTGGTCTGGTTTGGGTTGTTCACGGAGGCTATTGTACCACAAATTGGCCCGGTAGAGGGTCCCGGCCTGCCGGCTACGCCAGGCCGGAGGATTCCGCCGGGGTGTCGGCGACGGGGAGCGGCGCGCGGAGAACCAACAGCCCGGCCTGGCCGTCCCTGTTATGGAAGTTGAGGGCCATCTCCGTCTCCTGGGGAGTGCATCCCAGGAGCAATTTGAGCTCGGCGTCGCGTTTGCCCCGGTCTACCGTGCAGATCACGGCTGTTACCCGCCGCTCTGGTAGACTACCGACCCAGACATCTATGCCGTCTCCATCGGCGGCCGTCGTCCCCGCCAGATAGCCATAATCCAGCGGGTAGATGAACTCCGGATAGCGTGGATGCGCTGTCCCGCGCGGGCGGTCCAACACCAGCCGGGCGGTAGCGACCAGGTGATCTAACGTTTGCCAGAAAGCTGCTTCAAAGGATTGCATGGTTGTATCGTTGGGCAATGATTTGTCTCTATTGTAATGCCAATGGCCGGGGGAGCAAATCCTCTGACAGCAACCAGGATGGCAGATCATATTGCCGGCTGAATTTGCCTTTATTGGGGGAAGTTGTAAAATCCCCTCCGTTTAGGCCAGTTGTGGGCTCAAGGTCATCCATGAATGGGGTGATCTGTGTGGTAGAGCCAGGGTTATTGCATTTGGCCTAAAAATGTTCTTCTTTCCACTGCGCGGGAAATAAGGAGAAAGAGGGTGATTTTGGGGCGCGCAGTGCGAGGGCGGCCACCAAGCACCCCCTGTTTGTTAAATGTGATAGCCCAGGTAGCAGAGCCGGGCCGAACCTGAAAGTAACATCCACAACGAGGGCATAAACATTGAGCACAACGAGCACACCTGGCGCTGCCAGGACCGATGAATTGTTGCAGGCCGGCATCGCCGCCGCCAGGGCCAGAGAGCGACAGCGGGCCAGGGAACTGCTCATGCAGGTTGTGGACCAGGATGAGCGCAACGTGACCGCCTGGCTTTGGTTGAGTGGTGTTACCGGCGATCTGGAGGAGCGCGCCATCTGCCTGGAAAACGTGCTGGCGTTGGAGCCGGACCATGACGTGGCCCGCCGGGGGCTGGAGTTAGTCCATCAGCAGCAGGCCAGGCTCTGGACCCGTGACGGCATCGCCGCTGCCCGCCAGGGCCAGTTGGCCCAGGCCTACGAGCTGCTCAGCCGTGCCGTGGCCTATGATGGGCAGAACAGCCAGGTCTGGTACTGGCTGGGTCAGAGCACCGAGGATCTGGCCGAGCGGGAGGAGTGCTTGCAAAAAGCGGTCGCGCTGGCCCCCACAGACCCCCTGGCCGCCCGCGCCCTGGCTGAGGTGCAGCGTCAGCGCAGTGTGCAGCCGCCGGTGGTGGAGGAGCCAACGGTCCAGGGCGATTTCATGGGCTTTGCAACGGTGGCTGAACACTACGCGACCGATCTTGCGCCCGCCAGCGCTGAGGTGGTCACGCCGACCGACGACTTCGCCAATGAGCTCCTCTGCCCCTATTGCGGCACCCTTACCCGCGAACAGGACCGTCACTGTCGCGCCTGCGGGAACAGCTTGTGGATCAACGTGCGCCGGCGAGAAGGACATTCCGGCAGCTGGTGGATCCTGATGATTTTGCAGGTCCTCGCTACACTGGGCAGTATCTTGATGGTGGTCGGCGTTCCCTATTTGCTCGCCTCTCTGCTGAAGGTGGGCGCCCCCTCCGAATTCCTCGCTCTCTATCTGGGCCAGCCGCACCACCTGGCACCCCGGGTCGCCCAGCAGGCACTGGCCCTGGTCCCGCGTCTGACCTACGGCATTTTGATCTTCTGGTTGCTCCTGGCCGGCTTTTGTCTGCTCGGCCTCCTGGCGCGTTGGCGGGCCGTTTACTACTTGCTCATCGTGGATGCTGTGTTCACGCTTATTTACAGCATCGCCAATATTGCACTGGCCCCGGCGGCGCTGAGCGGAACGATGATCTGCGCGCAGGGCCCCAACGTCGTGTTGAGTATCCTCCAATTCATTTGGACGCTCAAAGCTCAGGACGATCTTTTCACCGATCGCCAGCGGCTCCTGCTGCGCCTTGACCATGACGCCAAAAGCGCGCTCGTTTGCCTGGAGCGGGGCCAGCTCTATTTCCAGCGCCAGATGTGGGCGCTGGCGGCCATCCACCTGCGGTTGGCCACCGGCACCATGACCGAAGCGTTAGCGCCTCGCCTGAACCTGGCGCTTGCCTACCATGCCCTCAAGCGTGACGATCTCGCCGAACGCGCCCTGGCCGAAGCCCGCGCGCTCGCGCCCAATGATCCGCGCGTGCTCAAGCTGGCGGCCAAGCTCCGCCGCAAAAAGCGGTAGGTGTAGGCCTCCACCGGATCAACGGTCAAACCGCCAAACGGCGGGCCGGTAAAGCACGATCTGCCTGTCCATGGGCGCAGTGCCCGTCAAGCTGCCGGCGGTTGCTGCGCGGAGCGCCTGACCGGGGCGCAGTCCTGCCGTCAACGTTGCCGTGGCAATCCCCCCGACCGTCGGCGCGGTGAGCGGTGCCACTTCTGCGTAAGTCCTGAACAAAGTCCCCCAGAGCTATACAATGGCCCGGCGCTACTCAAAGCGCCGGGCCATCGCTTGCTCAAAAGACGAGGACCCTTACCCCGCCGGGATCAGATGCACGACCGTCGCGCCCTCGCCCCCCTCTTTGTCGGCGGCGGCCTCGTAGCCGGTGACGAGCGGGTGGTCGTGCAAGAAGCGGCGCACCTCACGGCGGAGCGTCCCTGTCCCTTTGCCGTGGACGATGCGGACCCACGGCAGGCCGGCGCGCGCGGCGTCATCCAGGTAGTGCTCCAGGCGCGTGAGCGCCTCTTCACCGGTAAGACCGCGCAGGTCCAGCTGGAGGCCCGGCGACGGGCCGCGCGTCGGCACCCAGACCGGCTCGGCCGTCTCTGTGCGTGGACGGCCCCGTTGCAAAAGCTCCAGGTCGTCCAACGCGGCGCGCGTGCGCAGCGCCCCGGCCTGGATGACGGCCTCGCTCCCTTCCAGGGCGGCGACCGTCCCTTGCACGCCAAGCGTGCGCAGCCGCACGGTATCACCGACGCGGGGCGGGCCGCTGGGCGGTTCCGGCAGCTGGAGCTCGGCCGCCCCGAGCGGTTCCGGCTGCGTGATCAGCTCCTCGGCGGCCTCCAGGTCAGCAGTGACCTCTTCCACGGCCGCGCGGAGCTCAGCCGCCGGCGCGGCCGTGGTCGGCAGGGTGGCGAGCCGCTGGCGCAGCCGGCGTAGCTCGTCGCGCAGGGCCTCCAATTCCTGGCGGGCCGTGGTCTCGGCGCGCTGGAGGATCGCCTGCCGCTCTTTTTCAATGCCGGCCAGCCGTTCGCGCAGCTTGAAAGCGGCGATCTCGGCGTCGTGGCGCTCCTGGCGGGCCTGATCGCGCGCCTGCACGGTCTGAAGGCGGAGCTGGTGGAGGTCGGTCAGCATATCCTCCACCCGCAGCGATTCTCCGGAGAGCAGCGCCTGGGCTTCCCGGACGACGGTCTCCGGCATCCCTAAGCGCCGCGCGATGGCGAAGGCGTTGGAACGGCCTGGCAGTCCGATGCTGAAGTGGAAGGTCGGAGCCAGTGTCTCGGCGTTGAATTCCATGGAGGCGTTGGTGACACCGGGCGTGGCGTGCGCGTAGAGTTTGAGCTCCGGGTAGTGGGTGGCAACCAGGCCGGTGACGCGCCGGGTGCGGCAGTGCTCTAACAGGGCGCGGGCCAGCGCCGCTCCTTCCGCCGGATCGGTCCCCGCGCCCAGCTCGTCCAGCAACACCAGCGAGTGGTGATCCACCTGATCCAGGAACGAGAGGATGTTGGAGAGGTGCGCCGAGAAAGTGGAAAGGCTCTGTTCAATGGATTGTTCGTCGCCGATGTCGGCGTAGATGGATTCAAAGAACGAGAGTGCCGAGCCGGCATCCACCGGGATATGGAGCCCGGATTGCGCCATCAACGCGAGCAGGCCGACGGTCTTGAGCGTCACCGTCTTGCCACCGGTGTTGGGCCCGGTGATGATGGCGATATGCGTTTCCTCATCCAGCACCACATCCACCGGTACCACGTACTGAGGGTCCAGGAGGGGATGGCGCGCCCCTTGCAGGCGGACAACGGTGCCCGGATGGTAGTTGTCACCGACCGGGGCGGGCGGTTCCGCCGGGATCGGCAGCAGCTCTGGCTCGCTGCAGAAGGTATCTTCGGCGTAGCGTGCTTTGGCGAAGGTCAGGTCCAGCTCCGCCAGCGCCTCAATCGTCGCTTCCAGCGGCTCGCTCACGGCAGCGACCTGCATGGTCAGCGCTGCCAGCAGGCGGTTGATCTCCTCCTCTTCGGCGATGCGAGCCTCGCGGAGTGCGTTGTTCATCTCCACGATGTGCAGCGGTTCCACGAAAATGGTCATGCCGCTGGAGGAGCGGTCGTGGACGACGCCGGGAATCTGCCCCTTGAAGTCGGCCTTGACCGGGATGACGAAGCGCCCCTCACGGCGGGTGATGAGCGTCTCTTGCAGATAGGGCGCGACCTCCGACGAGCTGATGTAGCGCCGCAACCGCTCCTGCAGCCGGTCCTGCGTCACGTGGATCTCGTGGCGGATGCGGGCCAGCTCCGGCGAGGCGTTGTCGCGGACCTCGCCGCGCTCGTCCAACACGCGGAGGATCGTTTCCACCAATCCTGGCTGCGGGCAGAGGCGGCCGGCGATGTCGGCCAGGCCGGGGAACTGGGTTTGCAGGCGCAGCAGATACCGCTGGATGCGTTCGGTGGCCTCCAACGTATCCCGCACCTGCAACAGCTCCGCCGCCTGCAGGATGTAGCCGTGGCGGGCGCGGTCCAGCAGCGGGCGCAGATCGGTCACACCACCTAAATCCAGCACCGCGCGCGATTGCATCAAGGTGCGTGCCTCGCGGGTGAGGGCCAGCCGCTCACGTGCCTCGCGCAGGTCGGGCGCCGGCGTCAGCGCGCGGGCCAGCTCCGCTCCGGCGGAGAAGTCGGTGTAACGGGCCAGGCGCTCCAAAATCTTTGGATATTCCAGTGTTTCCCAGTGACGTTGTAGCATGATGCTCCTTGACGTTTGACGCCGGACGTTTGACGGAGAAGCGTCAAACGCCAGCGTGGTTAGCGTGGTAGTAAAATGTACGGGTAGCCTCCGGGGAAGAAGAAACCCACGAAGCCATTGTAAAACCGCAACACCTGGTTCAGGGTTGGGCGCAGTCCGGAAGTGCTCCACCAGTTGAAAACCATCCGGCTGGTTCCCGGTGCGCTGACGGTATGTGCCAGCGTGATCATGATGACCGTCAGCGCCAGGGCGGCGAACGCCACTCCCAGCACGCCCCCCAGAAGGTAATCCACGAAACCTAATGAAGGGAGGGTGGTATCGGGCATGGCCCACTTGCCGACCAGGAAGATCACCAGGGCGAAAATCGCGGTCAGCATGAAGAAGACAATCCCTTCCAGCATTGCCCCCTGCCCAATGGCCGCCAGATAGTGAGCTACCATGGTGTAAAGTATAGCTGCCGGCACAATCGCAATTCCCAACCCGATGACCATCAGCAGGGCGCGCACGGTCCGCAGGTAGAGGCAAAGGGCAATCAGCCCTATGCCGACCGCCACCAAAATGGAATCAAAGGCGTTCATTGTGCACCCCTTCTTAAAAAGATAGTCCATGAGTCTTCAGGCGCTCAGCCTCTTAGTGATGAGCGGTTGTGGCTGGGCACCCCCCTCTCGTCCAACCGCTGACCTCTCACCCGGTCCATGGGGAAATCCTTCTTGTTTGACAGTTTCAGTAGATTATACCACGGATGCAGAGTGGCCGCCGCCCCGGCAGGGACATCGCATTTAAAAAATTGCGGTATCTGCTCAAAAAAGTGAGGTGCGGGTTCGTCGTGGCGTGCGTAGCGCGCCAAAAAATCGCCTTTGAGGTGGCAAATGGCTTGTTATTTTGTATGACCGTGGTATAATAAAACAGTGGATGCCATGGAGGAGGGAGAAGCGATGGAATCTCAGACATCACCAACGCCACCCGCAGCGCCCGTGACCGTACCCCCGCCGACCGGTCTCAGCCCGGAAGAAGAGAAAGCCGCCCGTCGCACGCAGGTCATCATTATTGTCGCCGCTGTTGTTTTTGTGGCGCTCATCATCGGCGCGATTGTGTTGATGGCGAGCTTCCCCGCCGCGACGGTAGTGGCCCGCGATATCGCCATCGTTTTTGTGGCGGTGACTACTTTCTTGATCGGGGTCGCCATGATTGTGTTGATCATTGAAGTGCAGGTGTTGATCAACATGTTGCGCCACGAGATCCAACCGCTGCTCCATTCGGTCAACGATACGGCATCTACCGTCCGTGGGACGACCGAGTTTGTCAGCCAGAATTTGGTCTCGCCGATCATTAAAGCGGCCGGGTTCGCCGCTGGTGTGCGGCAGGTCACCGGGGATCTGATCAGTGTGGTCAGAGGCGTCCGGCCGCGGGCTAAACCTGTACAACCAGTTCAACCAGTGCAGCAAGGAGGGAAAGATGGCAAAGCAGGAGAGTGAGTTCGGGGTGTTTCTGGCCGGGTTCCTGGTAGGGGGCCTGGTAGGAGCGGCGGTCGCGCTGCTGATGGCGCCGCAATCCGGTGAGGAGACGCGCGAGCAGATCCGCCAAAAGGGGATCCAGCTCTCTGACGAGGCCACCAAGCGAGCCGAGGATGCGCGCGTCAAGGCCGAGCAGGCGCTGAACGAGGCCCGGGTCAAGGCGGAGCAGGCCGCCAAGGAGCTCCAGGCGCGGATCCAGGATTTGCAGACGCAGGCTCAGGCCGCGGTGACCGAGCGGCAACAGCAGCTCCACGCCAAAAAAGAGGAAGCTGAGGCCCCGGCGGCTGCCGAGGAGTAACTTGTGGTTGTCCGTGTACCGCAAACGCCCCCGTGAGCAACGGGGGCGTTGTGGTTAAAGTAATCCCAACACTTTGGCGATGGCGTCGCCGGCGCCCACCATGTTCAGCGCGATGGGCAGCAGCAAGACGCCCATGGCGTTCATTCGCCGTGATCCCCACAGTACCGGGATCAACCCGATGCCGGTGGCGACTGCGCAGACCGCCAGTCCCCCGGCCCCTGTCAGGCCACCAACGACCAGCAGCAGCACCCCTAACGTCGCCCAGCTGAGCGTGCGGTAGGAGACCCGCGCCGTCAGGGCGATCAGCAGGCGGGTCAGGCCTAGCGAGAGGAAGAAAGCCAGCACGCCGGCCAGCAGTACCGCCGCCGTCGCCCAGTAGTAGCGGTCGGGTGTGTAGGGCGTGTAGCGGGTGCTGATCATCCAGGCCATCCCGCCGCGCGTCAGGTGCAACCCTGGCACGAAAAAGAGCAGGAAGCCGCCGACGTAGTAGACCACCTTGGAGGCCCCTTGCGAGATGATGAACGCGCGTTCATCCCGCTGGGCGGTGGCATGACCGGCCAGGAAGCCGCCGATGCCTCCCGTCACCACCGGGAAGAAAGCGGCGAAGAGTCCGCCCAATACGCCGGCCGCCGTGCCGTGGAAAATCGCCCCGACGGGCGCATCTACGTCGCGGGCGATGTGTTGGGGCGGCAGCGTCGTCCGCGCCAGCAGGTTTTGGATGATCCAGGGGATGGCGAAGAGGCCGACAAAGGCCGGCAGCAGGTTTTGGTAGGCGACCTGGAGCGGGACCAGCGAGCGGTACATCAGGATAAAGCCCAACAGCCCGGAGAGCAAAAAGGTCGCCAGCCCGGCTACCAGCGAACGCCAGCCATCCCACCAGCGCCGCCAGCCGGCCGGGGCGCGGTCGGAGCCTTTAGGCCACTCGGAGATGAGCATGTAGGCAATGATGGCCCAGAGGATCCAGCCCAAGTGGGGGCGCAAGATCTCCCGGATGGGGGGCAAGAGCTGCGCGGCGACCGGTGCTAACGCCGTCAACGCCGCCAGGCCGCCCAGCCCGCCGATCCCGGAGAGGACGACGGCCTCGTAACCGCGCCGTTGGAGCAGATATTTCTGCCCCGGCAGGACGATGAAGACGGTGCTGTCATCCGGGGCTGAGAGGAAGATGCTGGGGATGGTATTGAGCATTGCATAGCCGGTGATCATGCCCAGAAAGAGGAAGGCCATGCGCTCCGGCGTGAGCGTCGCGGCCAATGCGCCGCTCAGCAGGAGCAGAAGTCCCGCCACGTTGTAGATGTGCAACGCCGGGATCATCGCCAGGCCTGAAGCGGCGACGGCTCCGATCAACGACCAGACCAGCAGCTCAGCCATGGATAATCCTCATTGCCCACGGAAGTCATTGTCCACGGAAGTCATTGTCCACGGAAGATGGAAAGCAGCACCCAGCCGCCCAGTCCCAGCGAGAGTATGAAGCCCAGGATGACAATGGCCTGCAGGAAGATGCCGCTCTCTGCCGTCACCGGGACCAGCAACGCCAGCCCGACGATCATGCCGGTGATGATCAGGCTGAGCGCGACGCGCGTGACCAGCCGGTCCAGGGCCCGGAGACTGTGATCGTCTAACGCCAGCACGAGCGGTTCGCGTTTCTCCAGCCGTTTGAGCAGCCGCAATCCCATCCGGGGGACTTCTTGCGCCAGGTCGCTCCAGACGGCCCCTTCACGCAACGTGGCCTCCACCCAGTCGCGGTTGGGCAGCACTGTCTTCAGCAGCAGGCGCGTGATGTAGGGCGATGAAAAGGCGAAGATGTCAAAATCGGGGTCCAGCTTGACCCCCACACCTTCCGTCATCGTCAGGGTCTTGGCCAGGAGCCAGAGGTTAGTCGGGAGGTGCAGGTGGTATTTGAACGCGATGGGCAGCACTTCATTGAGCACTTCCCCGGCCCGGATTTCCCGGAGCGGCAGCGCGTAGTAGTGGTTCAGGAACCGCTGCACTTCGCGCGTCAGCGCCGGCCGGTCAATGTCAGCCGACGCAGCGCCGAGGCGGATCAGCTCCTCCACCATGCCTTCGGCATCTAACCGCACGACGACTGCGTACAGCCGGGCCAGGTTCAGCCGGTCCTGCCGGCTGATATGGCCGACCATTCCGAAGTCAAGTACCCCAATCGCGCCGTTTTCCAGCACCAGCAGATTGCCAGGGTGGGGGTCGGCGTGGAAGAAACCATCCTCCAGCACCTCTTTGATGGTGGCGCGGCTGGCATTGGTGGCCAGGCGATGCCGGTCGTGCCCGGCGGCGTCCAGCGCTGCCACGTTGTCCAGGTTGATGCCCTGGATGCGCTCCATTACCATGACCCGGGCGGAGGTGTAATCCCAGTAAATCCGGGGGATGTAGAGATAGGAGTGGCCGGCGAAGTTGGTGCGGAACCGGTCGGCGTTGCGGGCCTCCCGGCGGTAATCCAGCTCGTTGTGCAGCGTTTCGGCGAACTCTTCGGCGACTTCCTCCAGGTGATAGATCCGGCCCAACGGCGTGTGGCGCGCCGCGTAACGCGCCACGTCGGCCAGGATCTCCAGGTCGGTTTCAATGGTGGGCACGATGTGGGGCCGCTGGACCTTAACAACCACGCTGGTCCCGTCGCGCAGGGTGGCGGCGTGGACCTGGCCTAAGGAGGCGGCCGCCATCGGTTCGGGGCTGATGGTGCGGAAGACGGTTTCCGGGGGAGCGCTGAGCTCGGTCTCTAACACTTGACGGATCTCGGGCCAGGGTACGGGCGGGACGGCGTCGCGGAGTTTGGCCAGCTCTAAAATGTAGGCCGGCGGCAGCAGGTCGGGCCGGGTGCTCAGCACCTGCCCCAGCTTGACGAAGGTCGGGCCGAGCTCCTCCAGTGCCTGCCGGAAGTGGCAGGGCAACGTAGCCGGTTCGGCCGGGCGCGCCCCGCGCAGCCAGCCCGGTTCGGCCGGAAGCTGGGCCAGCGCAAAGCCGAACCCGTGGCGCATGAAGACATTGAAGATGTGCTGGTAGCGGCGCAGGTGCCGGATAGTCCCGGCAATGGTCCCGGCCAGGGGGATTTTAGCCACGGCGCGCTCCGTTGTGCTGGGCTGCGGTAAAATAAGGATTTTGACGGGCGGCGCTGCCACCCGCCAAAATCCTCTTGCGTTATGGCTCCCCAGGGGAGCCCGGAGGTCGGTAGAGACCCACCTTCAACTGCGACGGTAGGCTCAGCTCTGCGTGCCGCCAGGGGGCGTGAGCAGGGTCTCCAGCCGCCGGGTCAGTTCCTCCACTTTGGCGTGGAGTGCCGCCACGTCGCCCTGAGTCGCCACCTGCATCTCCTTGAGCGATTTGTCTACCTCGTCATGCACCAGCTTGCGCATGGCCTTGCGTTCTTCCTCACCGCGCTCGGCCAGGCGGTCGGTCATCTCCTTGACCTGATCGCGGGCTACCTCGCCCTCTTTGGCGAGCTCCTCGGCAATCGTCTGGGCCTTCTCCCGGGTGAGGGAGAGCAATCCCAGCCCCATCAACAACGAGCGTTCAATGGTTTTCAACATCGTTACCTCCTTATGAAAATGGTCAAGTAGTCAATCAGTGAGTCGTAACCGTGACGTGAACTTTCATGCGCCCTCTTGGCTGGCGCACAATTGTCGTCATGCTGCCGGGTACGTTACCAGCCTTCCAGGAAGGGCCGCCAGGCTTCGTAATGCGCCAGGTAGCGGCCGAAGCGGTACATGGCGGTGGGGTGCGGCTCGTAAGGCCGGCTCAACAGCGGCATCCCGGCCTCCTCGGGCGTTCGCTCTCCCTTGTGGACATTGCACACCGGGCAGGCGGCCACCAGGTTTTGCCAGGTGTCGTGGCCGCCCCGCCGTTGCGGGATGACGTGGTCCAAAGTTAAGTTGGGCACTTCGCGGCCACAATATTGACAACGGTAGCCATCACGGCGGAAGATCTCGCGGCGGGTTGGGCGCAGGCGAGGGAGCGGGCGGTGGATGATGGCGTGGATGCGGATGATGGAAGGAACCGGGTAGACGGCCGAGATGGTATGCACTACCCCGCGTCCGTTTTGCACGATCGTCGCTTTGTCGGTGAGGACCAGGGCCAACGCGCGCTGGGTGGAGCAGACGTTCAATGGCTCAAAGTTGCCATTTAACACCAGGACTGGCTCGTCTAAGACGACTGCCATGCCTTGCTACCTCCTCATTCTCTCCCATTATACCCAATTCCGTGGGAAAGTGAACTTTACCCGATTTTCCCAGGTTTTCGCCGCCCTTTGGCTGGCTGCCTCAACCGCGCCGGATGCTCAAAGATGGTTTCATCTGTCAGACGCTGCGGAAAAGGCCCGGCAGCTCTAACACTCTTCCTTCACGGAGTTAACTGTGCAACCATCCGCCAGACCCGGTTTGCCAAAATCTCAAAATGGGTCAGAATACCCCCTCACGCGAGGCAATGCCGCCCCGCGGCTTTGAACACATTACTTCAGGGGAGTTCTATGGCTTACAAATTGACCCCATTCACGCAAGAACATCTGCCGGCGGCGGTTGAGTTGTTCACACAAGGCTATCGTCAGGAACAGGTGCATAGTCCCTGCTTGCCGGCGCGCGCGCTCGACGAACCCGCCTGGATTGAGTCTGCATTGCAATCCCACCTGGCGCATCCTGGCGTCGCGGTGATGGAGCAGGGACGCTTGCTGGCCTATATGGTCACAGGCGAGCAATTCGCCTGGAAAGGTCAGCGGGCGGCGCTTATCTCTGAGTACGGCCATAGCGCGGTCGCCGACGGCAAGCCGGCGCTGTATCAACATATGTATCAAACCCTGGCTCAGGAATGGGTCAACCAGGGATGTCATCTTCACTTGATCGTTCATTTTGCCCATGATGCGCTGCTCCAGGAAACCCTGTACCAGCTAGGGTTTGGCGCTCTCGTTGCGGAACGGTTGCGCGATGCTTCTGCTATCACGGCAGGACAGCACTTGCCGATTATAGAAGAACCGGATATCAGCAAATTAGTGGCGCTGCACCTTGAGCATATTCGTTATTATCCGCAAGCGCCCATTTTCCTCGCGCGAACTGCCGATAGACCCGCTGCTCTGGCCGACCTGGCAGCGCATCAACAGGATGGGGATGTGTTTTTCGTCTATTATGAACAGGGTGAACCGGCGGCTTATATGATTGTGGGGGAATCCACCCGTGGCGGCGAGGGCTTTCTGCTGCAGGCGACACATACGGCGCAAATCAAAGCCGCGTATGCGCGCCCGGAGCTGCGCGGCGCCGGGGTGGGGCAGGCGCTGTTGCACCGCGCGCTTCAGTGGGCGCAGCAACAAGGCTACGCGCGGGTTTTTGTCGAACATGAAACCGCTAATCTCGCAGGCGGTAACTTCTGGCGTAAATACTTCACGCCTTACCTGTATTTCTCCATGCGCTACGTGGATAACCAACTCTAAGCAATAAGGAATCAATTGGAAACAACACTCTTGAAAAAACGCGCCCGGTCGTCATCACCCAAGACCCAGCGCCTCTCTCTCAAAGTTAAAGTTAGGAGAAGCCTATGAAAACCAAATCCATCCTGCTCGAAACCATTTGTGTTACCGCCGTGACCCTGTTGGGCTTCTGGTTCCTGCCCGCAGCCAAGACTATCTTTGCCCTGCTGCCGGTGGCTTACCTGCTCATTGAGCGTCGCTTGCGCCAACGCAGTTGGGCCGACCTCGGCTTGCCGAAGTTCCACACCTTCTGGGCCGACCTGCGCGCCAACTGGGTGCTCTTCGCCTTAACAGGATTCCTCATCCAACCGCTGACAGTGCTCTGGGCGCAATCTTACTTTCCGGCATACCTGGCACACGTCCAGGCGCGGCTGCCTTTTACGAACGGTATTGGCTGGGGAACGCTGCTGCCCCTGCTGGCGATTTCCCTGCTGGGCGAGGAACTGACCTATCGCACGCTGATTCAGGGCCGGCTCACGCCGTTCATCGGCGTCCCCGCAGCGGTGGGCGTGGCGTCGTTGCTGTTCGGGCTGGCGCACTATGCGCCTGGGCCGGGACTTGTGATGGCGACAGACATCGGCCTGATTATCTTTGATTCCATCCTGTATGGTGCAATGTTCGCGCGCCGCAATAATCTATGGGTTGTCTGGCTGGCGCACCTGCTGGGTGATATCGGTGGATTGCTCATCTTAATGGGGTAGTGAGGCGGCTATATGCACATTACTTGTATTTCTGCGGCCAATGTCGCTCCGGCGCGAGGGCGCAGCGCTTCCACATGCGCCTGCGAGCTCATTCGGGATTTGGTCACGGCCGAATCTGCTTCAGCGATTCAGGTGGAAATTCTCCCGCTGCTGGACTATGCGCTACAGCCCTGCCGATGTGCGGCCAATGCCTGACGGTCGGGGAATGTGTCTATGACCCGGCTTTCAATGCGATGATTGAGCATGATTGGGACGACATCCGCCGGCGATTGACGCCCTTAGTGAGCAATCTACCAATGCGGGCTGTTGCAAGCGGGCCGTGAGCACCAGGTAATCCCGTTCGCGTTTATGGATTGTGTAATCCGTAAGCGACACCTGGGGCCTCATCCCAATTGCAAGAAGCTGCGCGCCTGAGCCAACGCCGCCTCCCAATTCTGATACGGATTCCGTATCTTGATCTTGGGGAAAGGCGCGCGCTCGTATAAGCGTTCTGCGACCAGCGCCCAGTCTTCCAACAAGGCGATCATCCCATCCGGGCCAGTGGCATCATGCGCCACAGACCAGGGCTGCCCTTCAAAGGCAGTAAAGATATGTTCCGCCCAACTGCCTGGGAATCCGGCTTGTTGCCATTCGGCCTCTTTCAACTGTATGGCCCGTGTCATAAAGCCGCGCACATCATCAATGCTGAAGTAGATCAGCGCGGGCTGCAATTCCTGAATGATCGTGATCAGCCGCCGGTTGCTCTCCAGCACGCCTTCCAACGGATGCCCGGCGACGTACATCAGCATAACGCCGGTCTGCCAGAAGCGGCTCTCCATGATGGTCACGGTGTCTTGAGCGCGCTGCCGGTCCACCAACCGCTGCCATTGTTGCAGCACGTCATCTTCGCGGGCGATAGCGGTCGCAATCACCTGATCCAAATGCAGATCATCGCCAATCGCAATGGGATTGGCCGGATCCCACTCCCAGAAGCACTGGCACGCTTTGCCGGTTTGGGCGATTTCGGCGGCCAGCTTGCGCGCGGTGGTGGTTTTCCCGGAACCGGGCGGCCCTTCCACAAGGATAAGTTTTGTGTCAATCATTGAATGCTCCTGAATTCCGTTTACGCATTACACCCTAAAAACGACGCCAGCTCCACATACCGTGCATCCCAATCGCCAGTGTCCGCAATCACTGTTGAGCGCAGCGGCAAGGCGCGCAGCAGCTCCAGTTCAAACGCCTGCCGCATGGCGTAGAAGGCGCTGACACCCGCGAAGCCGCTCAAGTTGTGCGCTTTGCCGTAGTCCTGCCCGGTCAAGTACCCGGTGACAAAATCGGCCCACTCTGGCGGACGCTCACGACGTACCGCTGCGAGCGTCGCGCCGACATCTTGCCGGGCCAGGTAAATCAACTGCGGCGCGAGCGGGCTGACGATGTCTGCCAGCGCCAGGATGTGCTGCCGGATGCTCTCGGCGGGCAGGTTGTGATACGCGAACAGTGTGGTGCTGGGATTTTGCAGAAAGCAGCACTCGAACACATAGACGCCATCCTGCGCAAGCGCCTTGGCCACGAACGTGCGCCAGTTTTGCCGCAGCAAGCGGCAGTGTTTTTCGGCGGGCAGGTTGTAGATTTCGAAGCGCGCCAGGCTCTCGAAGAGAGCTTCTGGTTGTTCGCTGTGCTCGTGCTGTAGCTGGCGGTAGCTGAAGAACCATTCCCCGTTTTCCTGCCGGGCGTGCTGCGCGAGGAAATCGGCTTGCGCGGGGAATTGCGCGCGCAGGGCGGCGTATTCGGCGGCGTCCAGGCGCGCCACTGACTCGAAATCCGCCGGATGCTGCCAGTCGCCTTCGAGGAACAGGCGCGGGCGCCGTCCGTGGCTTGCCAGCCAATCGCAGACAAAGCGCGCCGCGCTCGTCTTGCCGGAGCCGGGGATGCCTTCAATGAGGATGAGTCTGGCGGCCGTCATGGATTTTTCTGCCATATTCCTCCGGGGTAGCAGCTATTTCTCAATGGATTGTACCAGAGCGTCCAGATTTGTCAGATTGGGCGTGAGGCTGTGCACCGGCCGGAGGGACGTTTCAACGCGCCATGTTTCTGCACCGCGCGATAACATCATTGCGTGGCGGTTTGCGCCAGCACAATCTCCACCATCGCCTGCACAAAGCGGTCGGATTCTGAGACCCAGGGTGTGTGCCCGGAATGTTCAAACCAGACGATTTGTTTGTGCGGCGCATTGAGGAGCTCGTAATACTGCTCGGTCAGGACGACGGGCGCGTTGATGTCGTGGCGTCCGATGAAGAAATAGACCGGCACTTCCAGTTGTGTCGCCTGCTGGCGGAAATCCACCTCCCACAGCTGGGGATAGACCACGCCCAGTGTTTCAATGACGCCGCGGAACCAGCTCACCTTGTCGTACAGGCCGTACTCAGGCGCGGCCAGGTCGCGGAAGGTGTTGGCGCCGTTGTCGCTGATCGCGGGATTGGCGTTCATGTAGGTGAACGTATCCATCAGGAAAGCAGCTTCTTTCCAGGCCACCCCCTTGCCATAGTAGGGGGGCGGGCCTTGTTGGGTGAGCTTTTGCACCTGGTTGAGGTCGCCGCGCTCCTGCGCCCATTGCAGGGCAAACTCGTAGCACATCTGGTCGTTCTCCAAAAATGCCACCATTTGCCCTGTGCCGATAAAGGCATGGAACAGCTCCGGGTAGTGCTGCACCAGCATCACGCCCAGCGCGCTGCCCCACGATTCGCCCACCAGGTACACTTTTTCCTGCCCGAAACGCTCGCGGAGGAGCAGCACCAGGGCGTGGGCGTCCTGGATGTAACGCTCCGGCGTCATTGTTGAACGGTCTACGGCATCAAAGGATTTGCCGGCGCCGGGCTGCTCCCAGTTGACGACGACGAAATGCTCTTCCAGACCACCCAGGGCGAAGCGTGCCGTTGCCAGCTGGCTGCCGCCGGGACCGCCCGCCAGGAACAATAGCACTGGCTTCGTGGCAGCGCGCCCGCGAATGGAAATCCACTGCCGGCTGCCGTTGAGCGTGACCTGCTCAAGCGTGGCGATGCTGCCGGGTACAGGCTTGCCATCCGCGCCGAGAATCGGCGGCGTCATGGCGAACGCCTGCGAGGCGAGCACCGCCAGTGCGCCTATCAGGACCATCCCTGCCAGCGAAGCGGTGACGCCTTTCCAGGCCGGCCGGAGCCAGAAAGGCAGGCTGAGCAGCGCCGCGTCGGCGACGGCCAGCGGCAGCCAGGCCCAGGCCGGCACAGCGGTCGCCGTTGGCAGTAGCAGGATGGGCAGACACAAGATCAAGGCGAGCAACAAAGCCAGCAGCCGCCCTAAGAGGGTAAAACTTGTAAGCAGTAGGTTAGATTTCATAGTTGTTGATCCCTTTCTGCAATGCAACCGGCTCATCCGCGCGTCAACCCACTGCGCGCGACCGGGTTCAGTACCTTGAGGCCGAGCGATACGATCTGCTGAGCAGACTTACTCACGCAAACCATACAGAGGTTGCTTACTCTCTGACATGCTTGAGCAAGATGGTGGTCATCACCACCCCCGCCAGCGCCATGCCGGGGAAGATGACCAACTCGCCAACGCCGACCGGCACGCCCACCCGCGCCATGTTCAGCCCCATCAGGCTGACGGCGACGCCCAGGGTCAGGAACTTGGTCAGCCCGACCGAAGCCAGCAGGTAGCCCCAGGGCCGGCGGCGCAGGAGCAGCACGCCGGAAAGCACACAGGTCGGCACGATGAGACCCAGATCCATCGCCTGGATGAACATGCTGGTGGTGTTTTCCAGCGCGGGGACGGCTCCCGGCGCGAAGGTCGCAGCGATGCGTCCCAGCCAGGCCAGCGAGAGGAAGGCGGCGGCGAAGACCAGCAAGCCGGCAATCCAGCCGCGCGGCAACTTCTCCGAGAAGTGCGCGGGCAGGCTCTCCAGGTCAAAGGACATCATCACCAGGACAAAGGCGAACAGGCTCAGGCTGAACAGGGCGACATAGACCAGGAACAGGGCGTTGTATTGCGCGCCAAAGCACATGGTGCTGTAGGTGTAAAGGATGAAGCCGAGCGTGCCCGCCAGGAGCAGCCGCCCGCGCAAGGAGCCGCGCCAGGCCAGCCAGGAGGAGAGCGCCAGCAGGGGCAGGCCCAGCGCGAGCGCAATCAGGTCGTTGGCCTGCATCTGCGCAACGGAACTGACGGTATCCCAGTAGTACAGCCCGCGCGCGTTGATGGTCACTTCCTCGCCGCGAAAGGTGGTCAGGGGGTAGGGCGTCCCTTCCGCGGGCCACAGGCCGGCCAGTGTAGCGATCAGCGTCAGGATGAAGATCGGCGGGATGAGCCATTTGAGTGCAGGTTTCATTTCAATACTCCCATCTAAAAATATAAATTCTTCTTTTCCCAGCGGAAACGCGCCTCAAAACCCCGCCAGAAAGCGGGCCGCGTCTTGAATCCAGTGGAAGGCGATGGCCGCTTCGAGGCTGCGCCGCCGTGCCAGGAAATACGGCGGCAGCCCCCAGAAGATACCCATAACCAGGCCCATCCCCAGAGCGACCAGTGGCGCTTCGGCCAGGAGCGCGTCGAAGTGGGCGTAGTTGTGAATCAGTAGCGCCAGCAGCCCCGCCACCGAAGCCGCTTGTTGCGGCAGCGAGCGGCGCAGCATGAGCCAGAGCAGCCCCCACGCGGCAAAGCGGTAGATGACTTCTTCAACAACAGCGGGTTGCAGCGCATCTAGTAGCGCCGCCAGGGGATTTTGCCAGACGATGGCCCGCCCCTGGGTCATTTGCAGCGCCGCGACGTTGAGCGCCGCCAACGGCAGCCCGACCGCCAGCCCGAAGAGCGCGTCGCGCCCGGACTTCCGCCATTCCCCGTTTGCCGCCGCGAATGGCACCGGCCCGCCCTGGCGCAGGATGCCCAGCCCGCCCAACGCCGTGATGAACGTGAGCGCGCCACGCACGAATGCCTGCCCGGCGTTGTCGTGCGCGAAGCCGAAGAACGGGTACGGCGAGAAGAGAGTGGCGGAGCGCATCCCCACGCCGACCAGCACGCCCAGAGCGGCGGCGGTGAGCCAATCGCCGGGCCGCAAGCGGCGGAATCCGGTCACACAGACGCCGAGTGAGCCGAGCGCGACCAGGCCCATGAAGATGTCGGAGAGCAGCGGTGCATGGTAGCCCTCAACCAGCAGCGTGCGCCCCACGAAGATCGCCAGGATGCCCGCGCTGAGCAGGATGAGCGGTCGGGATTGCCAGATTCTTGATGGCATCAATATGTTTCCTCTGAAAATAACGCTCTGAGTTTGTATTGAGGCGCTTTAGCGCCGGCTGAGCCGCACTTATGAAGTTTAAAAATTACATTCGGTCACGGGCGAACCGGCTTAGCAGGCGCTAAATGGGTAGTGACGCTTTTAGGCGTTCTCCCCTTCAGTAGCCGGCTAAGAAACGCCTGCTGGCTTTTAAAAATTAAATGCGGTAACACCGGGCGGCTCGTTTTTTCCCGGTAAGGCGCCGGGCGATCAATCGCCCGGCTACCCAAGCCACGCCCGGTAAACCGGGCTGCCGTAGCCCCGTTCACGGGGCGTTGCCGGCTAGCCCGGCGGTTGACCGCCGGGCGCCCAGCGCGAACGTGACCCGATTATTTTCTTAAAGACCATAAGTGCGTTACTACGAGCCAATTTTATTTCAGGGATTCACAACTGCACCGTGTTGGCCCACTGCCGAATTCCGTCCCAATCGCGGCGGTCGGCTTCCACCGCCTTGACCATGCTGGCGATGAAGCGGTCAAGGAAGGACAGGCGCGAGAAGTCCATCACGCCTTCAAAGTAGACGCTCTGCGCGCCTGGCAACAGTGCGCGGACGGACGCAGTATAGGCTTCGCGCGCGGCGCGGCTCTCTTCGTCCTCGCCGGTGTTGAGCATGTGGACGGTGAACAGCGCGGTCGGCAGGGCCGCGAGCGCCGCCTGGTTGGCCTGGATGAATTTCACCATCTCCGGCAGCCAGTTGCCCATGCGGATGGCGCTGCCTAAGATGACGGCGGCATAACCGGCGAGCGCCGGCTGGGATTTCACCGGCTTGACCTCCACGCGGAAGCTGCGCGCGGCGAGCGTTTCGCCAATTGCGGCGGCAATTTCGGCGGTCGAACCGGCGCGGGTGGCGTAGGTCACGAGAATGGGTTTGTCCATGGTTTGTTCCTTTCCAAAATTAAGTTCAGGGGTAGCAATTTCTGGCACGCGCGTCGCGGCATAGCCCAGCCCAGAGCAGGCCACCGCAGCGCCGCCCAAAGCCAATCCGGTCACTTTGAGAAAGTCACGGCGAGAGAGTTTGCGGGACATTTGATTTTGCTCCTTATGCACATAGTATCTGGTGAGCAGAGAGCAGTGAGTAGTGAGCAGGTTTAAGCGTTCTTACTGCTCACGGCTCTCTACTCACTGTTTTATCAAGACCTGTTCCACCGGTCGCCGCAGGGAGGTGGGTAGGGCTTCAGCGTAACCGAAGCGCACCAGCAGTTGCGGCAAGCGCGCGCCCAGCGTGAGGGCGCTTTGGAATTGCCCGCGCAGTTCCGCTACTTCAATGGGCTGGTTCAGCAGCGCCGACTTGAGGTTCAGAGCGGTCATTTGCAGCGTCAGGCGTTCATAAACCTGGCCCGCGCGCACCCACGCCGCTTTGTCGTCCGCCTCGGTAGCGACAACGACCGCCCCCGCCGAACTGCGGAGCTTCTCCGCGTCCGCGTCGGCCTGCTGCTGCGGTTTCGTCCCTGCGACAAACATCCGCCCTAACCAGCGCGGCACGGTCGGGTTGCCCGAACAACGCGAGTACAGACCATCCAGCGTGGCCAGGGCCTCTTTCTTGCTGAAGCGCAGCCAGGTGATGAGCTCCTCCACAAAGGCACGGTCAGCATATTGGCGCAAGTTGCCCTCGTTGACGTATTCTAACGCGGTTTCCATCTCCGGCGACGCGGTAAGAAAGCGCAGTGCGACGCCCGGCTCCAGCGGCAGGGCTTGCACCGTTTCCAGGTCGGCAGCCGGCACAGGGCGGCCGTCGTAGATAGAGCGCGTCGTCTGCCGCAACGGGATCGCGTCAAACAGCGGGCTGACCTGGGGCGCGTCGGGCGTCAGCTGCACGCGAATCACGTCAGCCGCATCCGGGTAGGCGACGGTGGGCGCATAGCCCGCCGCTCGCGCCGCCAGGAGCAGGTTTTCCAGCGCGCAGCCCAGGCTGATCCACAACTCGCGGTCATCCGGGTCCACCACCGGCAGACGGCGGCTGGTGTCGGGGTAGATTTCGATGCCGTCCTCGCGCACGGCAAACTTCCAGGGTTGGGTGTTGTGTCCGTTGGCGGCCAGCGTAGCGTAACGGATCATTTCAATCATTTGTGGCGACATCGTGCCCTCCTGTGTGAAAGGTTGTCTGACCAGCGCGGCTTGCTCCTCCTCATTGAGCCACGGCGCGTAGGTATCCAGCAGATGACCACCGACGACCAGCGCGCTGGCCGCGACCGTGAGCTTCAGAAAATCCCTGCGGCTCAGGGTGGGGACAGAGTGTGTTTTACTCATCGTCATTGCCTCCAAAAACCAACTATTGTTCCTTACCTAACTGCCGAAACAGCGTCAGGCTCAGGCCCAGGGCGCAGATGCGGTTGAGAATGCCGTGCAAGGCGGCCTGATCCACAATCGGCCCGCGCAGGAT
>CAYTGR010000061.1:25520-26718 GCA_964437445.1 uncultured Anaerolineales bacterium
TACCTGTCTGAAGATGAGTATGTGGGGTTGCAGAGTTTTCTACTCCAATATCCAGAAGCGGGGCAGGTGGTTCCTGGCTCCGGCGGAGTGCGTAAACTCCGTTGGGGAATGGCCAGCAAAGGCAAACAGGGCGGCGTGCGCATTATCTACTACTTCAAACGCCAGGATGATGAGATATGGTTATTGACCATCTACAGCAAGAGCGAGCGGGCCAACATTCCCGGCCATCTATTACGGCAAATAGCGAGGGAGATAAATGGAGACTGAACGCAATATCGGAGAAGAAATCCTCGAAGGCATTCGAGAAATAAAGGCGCATAAGGCTGGCGCAAAGACTTTGCGCGCCTATACGTTGCAAGAGCCGTCCCCGCCGCAGGTGATTCGCGCGAAATTGCAGTTGTCGCAAGCAGCTTTCGCCGCGTTAATGGGGGTCAGTGTGCGTACCGTGCAAGATTGGGAGCAAGGACGGCGCAAGCCTAGCGGCCCAGCGCTGGCGCTTTTGCGAATTGCCGAACAAAGGCCGGATGTGTTTACGCAGATTGCGTAGCCAGCTCCATTACACCAGCCCCAATCTACGCGCTTCCAGGATGGCCTGCGCGCGGCGGCTGACGCCCAACTTGCTGTAGAGATTGTTGACGTGGCGTTTGACGGTGTTGAGCGCCACAAAGAGCTCATCGGCGATTTCCTGGTTGGATTTGCCCGCACAAATGAGCCGCAGCACTTCCAGTTCGCGCTCGCTCAGCGGTTCAATGAGCGGTTGCGCGGGCGCGGCTTTGCCGGCCAGCGTTTGCCGGGTCTGGGCGAGCGCCTCATCCAGGAAGCGGTTGCGAATGGCGGCGGCGATGGGTTCCGCCAGGCGCATATCCTCTTGCGCCTGGGCTGATTTCCCCTGCGCGTGATGCAGCCGCGCTGCAATCAGATACCCCTGCGCCAGATAGTATTGATGGCCGCTTCTTCTGGCGGTGTCCAATCCCTGGTAGAGCAGACTCTCCGCTTCGTCCCATGCTTGCCTGGCGCGCAACACATCCGCCAGCGCGAGCTGAATCAGGCAAAATGCCGGATAGCTGGCGTATTCCGGTTGTTCGGTGAGCGCCAACTCCCGGCGGCAGATGCTTTCTGCCTGCTCCACATGGCCCTGCGCCAGGCTGATCCTGGCCCATTCCATGGTTGCGTGCGCCAGCGCGAAGAAGTTGCCGCA
>CAYTGR010000062.1:0-6156 GCA_964437445.1 uncultured Anaerolineales bacterium
TAACTTTGCTCATGCCTTGTATTATAGTGCTATCGGCCAAGTTGCGTAAGTCCTAGATTTAATATCCTCTAGCAGTCACACCGTGTTGGCTATAGCAGATGGCGTTGCTACAGCAGCTCCAACCTCTGGCAATGGTTATAGCGTTAATGTGTTACATGAGCACCCCGATGGAAAAATTTACTGGACTCAGTATACACATATAGCAAAAGCAAATGTGAGACTTGGCACTTTCTTCGAACAGAGTACTCAGATTGGCTCCTATGAGCAGATTGGAAATAGCTCGGGACCTCATTTGCATATCTCGATTAAAAATACAAATCCCACTAATCCTGACGACGACTACATTTTTTTGCATGGACAGGAACCGCTTGATCCGGCATTGTTTATACCGCTGGTTGGAGGTGCATAATGTTTGGCCGCTCCAAGAAGGGCATTGACTTGACCTTGTCACGAATATTCGGCTCTGTTTGTCTTGAGCTGGTGGTCTCTCTACTATCTGCCTGTGCCCCGATTAATACAGTACCATCACCCGTGGCGACCAGTTCAATGCTGCCTAGGTTACTGGAGACAGCGACCCCTACGGTTCCCAATCAAGGGCAGGATAATTTGTCTTGGCATAACGCTCTGTTTGTTGTTTTAAGCACCGATCAAACTCAACTGTTGGCGGCGTATGAGGGCGAGACGACATTGCGAGTTCTTTACCGGTTTTCACCCCCCTACCAGGCTCAGGTAACATTTTACCCGGCGGATTTTCCTGTTATATCAAAGGATGGAGTTTGGGTCACCGTCGTGGAAGATGAGAATCGGGTTCCCGCTGGAATACAGCGGATTCCCTTGACAGACCCTACCGCAGCCACGACAATTCTGAACTGGCCCGGATCCCAATTTGAAGCCATTATTTCACCAGACGGGAAACGAGTGGCTTTTCTGGCCGCCGAGAAACGGTGTGTGGCTTACGAAGAACATGGAGAGGGTTATTCCTGTCCGAAACATGTGTACGTGATGGACAGTGATGGAAATAACATTCAACGCTTGACGAACAACGCCACAGATCGGTGTTTTCTTTCCTGGTCGCCTACCAACAGCCTATTGGCGTACCAGGAAGTATGCGATCCGGCCGCCGCCGTGTTGCCGCAAGTGTATGTGGTGACCTTAGGACCCGACAATGCTCCCCGTCGCGTGACGCAAATATCAGCAGTGACGGGAGTCCTTGGAGCACATGGGGTAGGCGGAACCTGGTCACCTGACGGTAAATGGCTGCAATGGGTTGCGAATGACACCGGGCCGTCTGACATGTATCGCCTATCAAGAATCGACGCTGAAGGGAACGTAACCAGTGAAGTTCCTTCCGGCCTTTTAGAGGGCGGGAGTTGGTCACCGGATGCGAAAAAACTCGCCACCATCACGAGCGACAATACCCTTGTCGTTTGGGATATTCAAAATGATGTTTTGACCAGGGTGCAATTGCAGAATATAGAAGCTTTCCAACCTCAAAGATGGTTGGCAGATGGTGAACACTTGGTGGTTGCGGATTTTGTCACCGACGATCAAGGAAATCTTATACAATGCCATTGGTATATGACAGGCATAGATGGCGCCCGCCTGATTAGATTTAACGTCCCATAAACATGCCGGGGCTGGTCATCCAACGATAGCTGCCGGACATGGCGGTGACTTGAAGAGACCAGAACTTGACTCTGGAATCAAATTTGGTTATAATGTAGTTAAATAGCGGCCATATTCGGCCCTTGTGTTTAACTGTCGGTGGTCGTTAGCGACCGTTACGTCATGCGCTCTACAGAGCGCCTTTCCCGGTGCACCGGGCCTAGTCACGTTCCAGCCCCGCCCCACGCGGGTATCAGACCGGCGTTGTCCAACGCCCTGGTACTGCGTGGGGCGGGGCTTTTGGGTAGCCCGTAGTCGCTTCCGGCGGATTACTCACCGGTAATCCGTCGGGCGGGGCTACGGCCCCACGATAGGAGCAAGGTCAAGCCTGGCTCCGGGCGGAACCTTAACAACTCAATAATTGGAGTGCAGATATACTTAGCCGCCGGCCGGTAGCGCCGTGGGTTTAGCCCACGCGGGACCGCCGGCGTAAGCCGCTGATACCGCGGCTCCTTGACTCTGCTGACCGGGCAGCCGGCTAACCGTGATGGGTTGGCGGGCTACCCGGTCAGCGGAGCACCTAATTGCCGACGGACTGCCCGCCACTTTTCGCGGGACAGGCACCGCTGGCCCTTGACCTTAACCCGGCCTCTCTCCCTACCCGGCCTACCAGTCGGGCGCGAGAGACGCCCCGGCTGTTGACTGTTGCACTTTGTTACCCGATCACTCTGCCCCCGGCCTCTCTCCCTACCCGGCCTACCAGTCGGGCGCGAGAGACGCCCCGGCTATTGATAATTGCACTTTGTTCCGTGCGGGTGGCGCGCCGTTCCCTCACGGGGGGAAATCCAACGGCGCGCCACCCCGGTCTGTATCCCAATCCCAAAAACCGAGGAGGTTTAACATGTCTTGGCAATCCGCAGCTAACCAGGTCCCCCAGGGGGATCAGAAACAAATGTTCCCGTTCGTTCAGTGGGTGAACAACGGGACGACGCTGGAGCCGCGCGAACGGCGCGGCGGTTTCGCCATGCCCGACGAGCAAATGGAACTGGCCCACGGCTATCCGGCCGGGGCGGTGATGCACGGTCTCTGCCTCAAGGCCGGCGGCGAGCCGATTGTGGTGGCCTACACCGCGACCCTGACCGCGGCCGTCCTGGCGACCCGCTTTGCCTGGGTCAAGGAGGGCGACTTTGTCCCCACCTACGTCAAAGGCGCGCGGGGCAAACTGCAAGCCCTCTGTGTCATCCGCGGCGAACCGGGCCCCGACGGCGACACGGCGTTCATCGCCGTGCTGACCTTCACGGGCAAGGCCGGGCAGTCCTTCAGCGATGCGCTCAAGGGCCACCGATCCCGGGTGCAGAAGGCCACGGCCAAAGCCGGGCAACGTGCCCCGGCGAGCATCTTCTACGCCACGCTCATGGCCGGCGAGCCGGAAATGGCCGGCGAAGGCACCCAGCAATCCCTGATTACACCGGTGGTGCTGGCCCCTGAGTTTGACCTGGAGGCCGCCTACATCGGCGATGCCGCCCTGGCCCTCGTGGACTGGACCGCGGTGGAGGAATGGCGCAAGGCGTGGGACAATCCCAAAGGCCCCAATGGGGATGGCGAGGTACACGCCGCCAATGGCGGCCCGCCCCCCGAGGAACCGCCCGCGGAGTACGTTCCCGCTACCCCGCCTCCCCAGCCGGCCCCGCCCGCGGTCCGTTTCCCCGCCGCTTTGCCGTTCAAGAGCGCCAAGTACCCCAACGGCACGGTGCAGACCCTGTTCAACGCCAGCGACCAGGCGGCCTTGCAGGCCACCCTGGCCTGGTGCGCCGGACATCCCGGCCACGACCAGGTCAAGGCCCAGGCCCAGGCCGCGCTGGCTGCGTTGCAGGCCCCGCCGGCCGACGAGATCCCGTTTTAGTCAGACCTTCCGGTTGGGGCGATCCTCGTAGACAGTACCAGGGGGCGCTAACCTGGCCCGGTGACGGGTGGCTAACTGCCACTCGGTCAGGGGCCCCCGCGCCACCCTGACCGGCTATGAGACGCGCCTGGCCTACCAGGAGGCTGACCATGACCCTACTCCGCACCGTCGGCGCTCCGCCGGCTACCGACGACCCCGATAACTCCGCGGACCTGCGCGCCGCCGTCGCCGCCCTCGTGGCGGCCCAGGCCCAGACGCAGGCCGCGCTACAACAACTGCTCCAGGCCCCGGCTCAAGCGCCCCCGGCCCGCTCCCCGACCGCGCCCCCGGCGCGCGCCGGGCCGGGCCACGGCCGCACTGTGAGCGCCCTGGGGCTGCTCCTCCTGTTCGGTGTCCTGGCGGTGGCGGGTCAACGACTCCTGCCGCTGGACACCTGGCTGATCGCGCTCGTGGTGGCGCTGCCTATCCTCCGCGTGCTGCTGGCACTCGCCGGATTCACGCTTCCCCTGCGTGGTCGCTATTAGGTTCCGCCTTCGACTTTCGAGACTTCGGTCTCCCGATGAAAGAGCCTGGCTATTCTCCAGGCTCTTTTACTATACCCTCTGGCGGTGCGCTGAGCCCCGCCAGGGAGCGCCAGCGCACCGCCGGCCACGGAGGTGCGATGAATACGTTGTACGCCACTAAGTGGAGCGTGGGCTTTGCCCCGCCCCCACCCGAGAGTCTGAACTGTTTTGCCATCATCAATGAAAAGACCTTCCCGGTCGCGTTCGTGGAGTGGATCGGCGCGCAGGCGCTGGTGCAACACGCGAACGGTGCGCCGGCGCTGATTCCCGCCGGACGGCTGCTGCTGCCCACCGGGTGGGCCACCCCCACCGGGCAATTGCTGCGCGCAGTCCGGGAACTGCTGAGCCGGCGGGTAGGTTTTACCGCGGTGCGCCTGGTCGTCACCGCGCGCCACCTACCCCCATGGCCGGAGATTTTCTTTGACCATCCCACCGGCGCTTACGCGCTGGACATCACCGCCGAGCACAGCACCCTCTACCGGCTGGGCCGCCGGCTCAGCGACGACTGCCTGGTGAACACCTGGCCGCCGCTGGCCGCCGCCGACCTGGTCAGCGCCCTGCTGGCTACGTTAGATCCTCAACCTTAAAACCTTAACTCTTAACCCTGAACGGGAGGCCGCGCCGGTCCCGTCCAGGGACCCCCGCGGCGCGGCCTCCGCGTTCCTAAACCTGCATAACTTCACAAGGAGGACTCCATGACTACCACCCGGATGTTACTGCCGGTGCTCCGGCAACTGTTGACTACCGTCAATGCGCTGCGCACCCCCCAGGTGCGCCTGACCATGCAAGATCAGCGTCTGGAAGTGTCCGCGCTGGGCCTGGCCGGCGCCCTGTGGGTGGCTTACCCGCTGGACGACGACCACGCCCCCCTGGACGCGCAGCTGAACGGACAGCGACTGGCCGAATGGCTGGCGACGCTATCCGAAAATGAAATCGTTACCCTGACGCCGATGGCCGACGGCCGGCTGCGGGTGGCGGCGGCGAAAGCCACCAGCCACCTGCAACTGACCGACAGCACCGGCGCGCCCACCGTGGTGAGCGCCGAGCAGTTGGACAAATTCCGCGCCGCGACCGCCGACCCGGGTATCCCGGCCGACCTGTTGGCTGAGGCCCTGGCGCGGGTCACCCCCGCGCTGAGCCGGCAAATGTCACACCAGGTGCTGACGAGCGTGCAGTGGGCCCCGACCGACGGGGGCCTGCGGCTCACCTGCGCCGATGGCGTGCGCCTGGCGACGGCCGTGATCCCGACCGCGACGGCCTCGGACCTACCGGCCTTGATCGTCCCGGAGGAAATGGCGCGAATTTTAGTCAAAGTCTTGCCCGATACCGGCGCAGTTCACTACCAGGTGCTGACCGCTGACGACGACACCCCCACCGCGGTCTGCTGCTACTGGCAGCTGCCCAACCGGGTGGAGGTCGTCTGGGTCAGCCAACTGCTGGCCGGCCAGTACCCCGATTTCACCAAGATTATGGCCCAGCGGGACGGCTACCCCCTGGCGCTGCCGCTGAACGGGCCGGCGCTGATGCGGGCCTTGCGACAAGCGCAGGCGCTGCAACCCCAGACCTTGCGCCTGGTGTTGCAGTCAGCGACGTTGCAGGTCTGCGCGCGCAACGCGGAGGGCGGCGAACTGACCGCCGACTTCAGCCTGGAAACGCCGCTGGCTGCCCCGTTGGACGTGTGGTTCAATCCCAAGTTCCTGACCGACGGCGTCAAACTCGCCGTCCGGCCCGCTGAGCAAACCACGCTGTACCTGAAAGAGGCGCACAAGCCCGGCTTCCTGGTCTCTGAAGGGGCGTTGCGGGTGACCTATGCCCTGATGCCGTTGGATCCATCCAAGCTATGACTACCACAGCGCCCGCACCCGCTTTGCTGCTGCGGTTCTGGTGGCCCGGCTCCGACCCGGAGCGTGTCCTGGATCCCCTCCAGGTCGCTATCCAGGCGCTGCCCGACGGCCTGGAGGTGCGCACTGCCGCCGATCCGGCGTGGCGCGCGCCCCAACCAGGGACCACCCTGGCTACCATCCGCGACTACCTGGATGACCACGGTCTGACCGTGGTCCGCACCGAACTCGGCCCCAACCGGCG
>CAYTGR010000062.1:6256-8821 GCA_964437445.1 uncultured Anaerolineales bacterium
TGTTTGGACCGTGGTGGGGCAGTACCCCACCGGAGACACTTTTGTGGAATTCGCGGCGGCCCCCGCCCCGGCAGCGGCCGGACGGCAGGCCGTCGCGCAGATCAACGCGCGCAACGGCTACGACTATGAAGACACCGACATCGCCATGCTCGCCGTCTTCCACGGCGAGCAGCGCGATTGCCTGCCCAGTCCCCGTGCCGTGCTCGGCCTGACGCCAACCGCTACGCCGCCGGCCAATGCCGCCGGCGATAAGGCGGACAGGGCGCTGGCCGCCCTGACGACGCTGAGCACGGTCATGGCGGCCTGGCCGCCTAACTTGCTGACCCCCACGAGTACCGATGTCCAGCGGCGTGCCGCCCTCGGCGTGATCCGGGACTGGTGGAACCACGTAGCCTGGCCGGTGCTACACGGCGAGCCTCTCGCCACCCTGTACACCGTTATCATCGTGACCGTCGCCCACGCCACGGTAGACTACGAGGTCCAGCTATGCAGTTCCCGGTCGGCGACCTGGCTCCTGTTGAACGCCGCTACGGGCAGTGAGCCGTACCAGGACCCCGCCGGTTGGCTGGTCGCGCACAAGCCCGACTGTTATGCCGTGGGTGTACCCACGGCCCTCACGTTGACCGCTGCGCAACGCCCCCGCCTGGCTCGCCTGCGAGCACGCCTGGCGGAAATGGACCTGGCACTCACAGACTACCGAGAAGGATCGGTAGAGTACGACGAGCTCTACGCTGAACAAAACGCAGAGCTCGCCGGCGAACTGCGATCCCTGCTGGATGGGCTGTTGCCCGACTGAGGTGGGCCATGGCGCAACTCAGCCTGCTCCCCCCGCGCCGGACTCGCCGGCCCTCTGGTCAGGCCCGCCCGTTGCGCCTGGCCGAACAAGCGCACCTGGTCACGACGTTAGCCGCGGCTCTGACCGCCGCGCTCCGCGCTGATCCCGACTTTGTCGGCGTGGCGTTGTCCCGCCCGCCGAAAACGCACAGTCAGGCGGCGTGGCTCGTCGTGCGCTTTGTGCCCTTGCTAGCCAAGGATGCCACCGCGCAGGCTTTCACGCTAACCTTGTACACTGGTAACCTGGTGCTGGCCGGCGGCCCGGAGCCCAGCTCCTGGCCGGTGGACAGCGCCACCGACGTGGCCGCGCTGCTCAGCGCCGTGCTAGACGCGCTGCGCGCCGCCCGGTCATAACCTTGAGGAGAACCATGTCTGAAAATTACACCATTACAATCACCGTTCGGTTGCCGGACTCGCCGACCACTGACCTGGAAGTCCTGGTCGGTGATGTCATCCTCTGTAGTATGCGCGTGCATAGCCGCCAGTATCCGGCGCGCGGGAACGATCCGACGCGCTACAACCGGCAGAGCAACCACCGCGCCGTGCAGGTGAGGCACCAAGCAGCGAACGACGACTTCTATTGGCTGGCTACCAGCCTGGGGCAGGCGGCGGGCTACCTGGCCCGCTTGGGCCTGGACCCGGAGCCGCTGTTAGCCCTTGCCCGGCAGAGAGGCTGGGAAGAAGCCATCATCTTAGAAGCGGCGGAGTTTGCCGAGCTCCAGCGCCCCACCACCTGGTTAGGGCCGCTGAGCGAGGAGGCGCTGACGCCGCTACCTGACGCTACAACAGAAGCACCCGAGCCGCCGCGCAAGTAAACGCCGGTTCGGTTTTAGTTTCTCGTCCGCACTGGGGAGTCACACGGCAACCCCAGTGGGGGCGACCGTGTGACTCCTTTGCTCTTGTTTTGATCCTAACCTACTAAACCAAAGGAGACCCATGGAACTCGTGAATGTTTTGCAACCGTTGTTTGACCAGGCGCTGAGTGCCCTGGCCTGGATCTTTGTCGCCGGCGTGGCCAGCGTGCTGCTCGGCTCCTGGCTGGCGAGCAAGCGCATCTCGTAGATAGAGGTGCGCGATGTTAGCGCAACCCCCGCTCCCTACCCTGGAGTACGTCATACCCACACCGCTGCCTTTGCTGGTCTGCGACCAGCCGGCCACGCGGTTGTGCAGCGTCGGCCCCCGCGGGCTGGCGCTGCATGAACTGCTGGCTTTACTCATCGGCGGCCCGCAGGCCACGGCTGCCGCGCAGGCGTTGCTGGCCCGTTATGCGGGCCTGGACCAGTTGCGGCAGGCTACGCTCGCTGAGCTGGCCGCCGTCACCGGCATCGGCCGGCAGACGGCGCAGCGGATTCACGCCGCCCTGGAGTTGGGCCGGCGTTCCCTGGTGGCCGACACCACGGAACTGCCGCCCGTCAACACGACGACCCAGGCGGTGGAGCTGCTGATGCCTCTGCTGGCGTTTGAGGACCGCGAGGCTTTCGCGGCCCTCTACCTCAACACCCGCTGTCGGTGCGTTAAGGCCGAGGTCCTGTACCAGGGGACTCTCAACTCTTCGGTGGTAAGACCGGCTGAGATTTTCCGCCGGGCCGCGGCCCATAATGCGGCGGCGGTCATTGTGGGGCACAACCACCCCTCAGGCGACCCCAGCCCGTCCCCGGAAGACATCGCGTTGACCCGGCGGCTGGTGACGGCCGGTCGGGCATTAGACCTCAACCTCCTGGACCACATCAT
>CAYTGR010000062.1:8921-10114 GCA_964437445.1 uncultured Anaerolineales bacterium
CTGAATTTGTGCACTTATACCTCTCCGGCCCGGTCGCTGACGACCACCAGGCTGCCCTACGCGAGTGGCAGCGCGGTTGGTGGAGCGCGCACCTGGCCGATAACGTCGGTCAGTCCTGATCCCCGGTCTACGGACCACGTTGGCGAGACTACGGTCTCAAGATCAAAGAGGAAGTCAACGTTTAGCGTTGACTTCCTCTTTCCCCCGGCTGAGCGCACGGCGCTGCCGGTCGGCGGCTGGTGCTGCACTCCCCTAGACCCCGCGCTTTTCGCGCGGGGGAGTCTAAGCCTGGAGCGGAGATCTCCCCAGCGCCTCCGCCCTGGGCGACCTGGTGCGGTGGGGCCTCCGGCAGCTCATCATCATCTACTGTGGAGGTAACCATGAACCGTGAAGAGTTATGCAACGAAGACCGGCTCGCCGAGTGGCACCGCCGGGAGCAGGAAAGCGCGGTCCGCGCCGCGCTCCCCTGCCCCCACTGCGGCAGTCACGAGGGCCTGGACCAGGTCTACGCTCCCGACCTCTATGACTGGGTGGAGGAGCCAGAGACCTTTCCTCTGCCGGCCCAGGGCCTTTACCAGGGCCAGGCCGACGACGAGGTATACACGCCCTGCCCGGTGTGCAACCCGGACGAGCGTATTCCATCTGATGTGTACCCCATTACAGGGATAGCATTGCAGCACTGGGTGCTGGCCCGCTACCCCGACCCCATTGTCATGAGTAACCTGGCCTACTGGCGCGGCACCATTGCCCACAAGTTGTGGCACTGGCAGCAGCAAGCCAGAGATTTCCAGGCAGCGTATGGCACCGTTTCCCGGTGGCTCTACCGCCAGGTGAGCCACTGGCAACGCCAGCAGCGCCTGGTCAACGGGCAACCGTTGATTCCGGCGCGACTGTCAGAGTAATTTTTTATTCCCTGACCGGGGGCGCGACGGCTCCCGGTCCGGGAACCCCACCGCGCCTCCCACCAACAATCACTCTCAAGGAGGCTACATGAGCAGCAGCAGTTATTATCACCGCCAAACTGGTAAACTCAAATTGGCGGCCGCCCTGCGCGCGCAGGGCTGGGAAATCCTGGGGTACCGGACGGGACAGTCCGACCCCTTGACTGACTACTATGATCCTGACCGTTGGCTCGGTCTGGCCCGCCGCGGCGACTATGTGGTCGTCGCCGACCTGGACTGGGGCTTTGATGG
>CAYTGR010000062.1:10214-25089 GCA_964437445.1 uncultured Anaerolineales bacterium
GGCCACGGCCTGGTCAAGGTCGGCTCCTGGGACTACGGAGAATCCGACCGCGCCGCTGCGTTGGCGACCATCGTTCAACAGATTGAACGCGCCGTGGCCTTCCATCAAGCGCAGGCGCACCCGCCAACCGACCCCGTATCCACGCCGCTCCAGGACAAGGCTGACGGTGCAGGTGACCGCATCACGGTCACTCGCAACCAAGAACACAATGGCGTAGAAATCACCTTTGCCGCTAAGCCGTCCGAGGCGGTGCGCGCGGCGCTCAAGGCGCACGGCTTTCGGTGGAGCGGCCGGCAGAGCCTGTGGTATGCCCGCTACAGCGAGCCAACCTGGGCCTTTGCCCTCAGCCTCACCGCTTCGCAGTCACCCCCGCCGCCGCCCACGCCGACCCCGACCTTAACCAGGCCGGAGTTCGTGGCCGCCTGGTACGAGGCGGTCAGGGCAGCGTTACCCACCTGGGAAAATGCCACCGTGACGGTGGCCGCAGTGACCCCGGCGGACACCGACCTGGCCCTGGTGATCCTGGAACAGTACCCGGAGGGCCTGGAGTCCTCCATCACTCTGATCCAGGATCCCCGAAATTCACTGCACGTAGTGCTGGAAGTCATGGTGGCCTGGGTGGGGTCCTCCCCGCTGGCCTTCACGCTGGAAATCGTGGGGCGCTGGGACCTGACCGCAATCCCCACCGCCGTGGCTCCCTACGTCACTCCGACGGTGCAGCGCATCGTCGCCACCCGCCAGGCCATCCTGGATGGCACGCTCCGACCGGCCAAGCCGAGCCAGGCCCCCGCCACGCCCTTACCGGCAGCGGGGGCGGCGCAGCAGCTGGCGCTGTTTTAGGAGGCAACCATGCCTGCTATCACTGACTGGACGGCCGGACGGTCTACGTTATCCACTTCACCTACAACGAGAGGGGAACGATGACCATAATCGTCAGCCTCTCCGGTGGCAAAGACAGTGCTGCCCTGCTGCTGCACCTGGTGGAGCGGTATGGCGCACAGCATCTCCTGGCCCACTACCAGGTGTTGCCCGAAGACTGGCCAGAGACGCTGGGCTACAACCAGCGCCTGTGTGCCAGCCTCGGCGTGCCCCTGGTGGCGCAGCAAATGCTCTACGAGCCGGTCGGCGACGGCACCGCCGTCCGCCGGCTGGCAATCCGCGACATTCACCAGGAAAGTGACGTGGTTCCTTTAGGGACCACCGGCGTCATCGCCGGCGTCACCGACCTGGCTTTCCGACGGCGGTGGCCGCCCTCGGCCGCCAGCCGATTCTGCACCAGGTATTTCAAAATAGAACTTTTAGACACCTGGCTCCGCCAGCAGCGAACCGCGTGGATAGCCGCGGCCGAGGCGGCCAGTGGCTATAACGAAGACGGTCTGCTGGTGGCCCCGGCCGAGTTGGCGCGGGTTGCGCTGGGCGAGCGCGCCGGCGAAAGTCCGCGCCGCGCCCGGAAAGCCCCGGCCTCCCGCCGGTTGTACTGGCAGTCAGACTACGAAATCAACAACTGGCTCCCCATCCACGGGTGGTCCCGCCGGCAGGTCTTTCGCTGCCTGCGGGAGCACAGTGTTGAGCCGCACCCGGCCTACCGGGAGCAGGGCCTGACCGACCGGCAGATGTACGATGTGGACACCGAAGGGGGCCCGCGTACCAGTTGTCGGTTTTGTATCTTTGCTACGGCCTCTGATTTGTGCCATCAAGCGCAGATGGAGGAAAACACAGCCTTGTTGCAGCGCCTGAGGACCTTTGAGCAGACCACCGGGCGGACCTGGTGGCCGCAACGCTCAGCCACGGCGCTAACCTCCACGGCCACGGCTCTCCCCTTGTTCGCACTATGAGCCGCATTTATCCAACCAAAAACGGAGAACAACATGCGTTCCATTCCCACCGCCCAACCCCGCCGCACCGTAACCCTGCACGCACAACGCTACCAAAACACGCCGGCCGCCATTGAGCGCCAGGTGCGCGCCCTGACCCAGGACGCGCCGACCGTGGACTATGGCCGCTGGTGGTGCAAGACCTTTCTCCCGGGCCGCCCCGTCCACCGGTGGGTGGAGTGGCAAGTGACCTGGTTGAGCCAACCCGGCTGGCTGTACTGCCGGGAGCTCAGTCCCCGCCAGCAAACGCTGCTGGTCGTCACCGACCTCGCCACGGCTGCGGCCGTGGCCCAGCTGTTTCCCCAGGTGGAGCGGCAACCGTTCTGCCTGGAATTGACCGGCGACGATCAACAGGCGTGGTCACTGCTCAACGCGGTGGCCTGGCCTATGGTATCGTGTTTACGCGGCGTGCGCGTACCGGCCTACCGGCTGCCGCCCCCGTCCGCGCGTTAGGTTTCGCCTGTTCGTCGGGG
Organism: uncultured Anaerolineales bacterium; assembly: GCA_964437445.1. Classification (GTDB taxonomy): domain Bacteria; phylum Chloroflexota; class Anaerolineae; order B4-G1; family SLSP01; genus CAYTGR01. The sequence goes on from CAYTGR010000062.1 coordinate 12,562, forward strand.
TGTCCAGGCCAACCATTGGACTTGGACACCCCGCCCAAAAAGGAAAATACCCCCTTTTTACCCCTTTTGTCCCCGGCCAGTCCGGGACAGCCGGAGAAAATTCTCCTGAAAAATCCATTGATTCGTTTTTTCCCCGGTTGGTCCTGCGCTGACCTGGGAGAAGAAATAGAAAATTCTCCCGAAAATTCCATTGATTCGTTTTTTCCCCGGTTGGCCCTGCGCTGACCTGGGAGAAGAAATAGAAAATTCTATTTATTCATTTATTCCCGGTTGGCCCTGTTAATCCGGGAGGGGAAAATACCCCCTTTTTATCCCTTTTGTCCCCCGGGGGGACAAAAGCATTGGAGGCTACATGATTGCCTTAGACGCACTGCGTTACATTTTGGCCGGTCTTTCGGTAATCCCCTTTGACCGGACCGAAAAAATGCCGGTGGGGCGGCTCCTGCCCAAGGACCCCGCCACCGGCAAATCCTCGTGGAGTGTTTTTCGGACGCGCCGGCCCACGCCGGCCGAAGTCGCGGCCTGGTTTGCCCCTGGTCGCGCCACGGCCCTGGCCGTGGTTGCCGGCGCGGTATCGGGCGGCCTGGAAATCCTGGACTTTGACGCGCCGGAGCTCTTCAGCCCCTGGCAGCGGCAAGTCCACGCCCAGGCCCCCGGCCAGCTGGAGCAGCTGCCCATCATCCAATCGCAGAGCGGCGGTTTCCACGTCTACTACCGCTGCGCTGAGATTCAGGGGAGCCAAAAGCTGGCCGAGGACCCAACGCGCCAGAAACGCACTCTTATAGAGACGAGAGGGGAAGGCGGCTGCGCCATCGCCCCGCCCAGCGCCGGCTACCGGCTGCTGAGCGGCTCGCTGGTGGACATCCCCGTCCTCACCCCTGACCAGCGCGCCGGTCTGCACGCGGCCGCCCGGTCGTTTGACCAGGTTGACCGCGAACGTCCCGCACTGCCATCCCGCCGCTCAACGGCGCGGAAGGCGGCTGACGGGTTACGGCCCGGCGACGACTTCAACCAACGCGGCGACCTCCACGCCCTGCTGACCGGGGCCGGCTGGCAACTCGTCCGCTTCAACGGCGGCGAGGAATACTGGCGGCGTCCGGGCAAGCGGCGGCGCGGGTGGAGCGCCACCTACCTGCCGGGTGACAACGGCGGGTACTTCTACGTGTTTAGCAGCAATGCTGCTCCCTTTGAGCCTAACCAGGCTTATACGCCCTTTGCGGTCTACGCGCTCCTGGCGCATGGCGGCGATTACCGCGCCGCCGCCCAGGCGCTCCGCGCTCAGGGCTATGGAGGAGAGCAGCGATGAACCTGGAGATCAGCCATGTCCAGTCCTGATCCTTACTACGAGGACTGGCTGTGTATGGTTCTGGCCTGGGTGGAAGACTACCCCGGCTACTGGACGGCGGCGCTCTGCCGCCTGCTCAACGGCCTGACCGGGCCGTGGCAGGAGGGGGAGCCGCCGCCGGACTGGCCGGACTACACCCCCCCTGACGCCGACGCTCGCCGCCAGGCGCAGCAGGCGGTGCGGTACTGCGGGCTCTGCTCGCAGTACGTCAACCCCCGCAAGCGCGCCCGCGCGGCCTGTCTCCCGGCCCCGCTGCCGGGATTTGAACGCGGAGCCTATCAGTTGCATGGCCCCTGTCGGTTCATGCAATTAGGCCGGCTCCAGAAAATGCTACACCGTTTGCAGGCCGCCGACCTGGTGCGGTCGCAGCCCGGCGCGGTCATTCCTGCTGGCCGCAATCACCGGGGCTGGGACTTCGCCACCCGTTGGTGGCCGACCTGACCTAAACTTACCGGAGGAACCTATGTTCAAGTTACTGTGTGTAGAGAACCTGGCGCAATTCCTCGCCGAGGTGCCGCCCGATCTGGTGCGGCTATCCCTGACCTATCAGGTTCAGGGAGCCGGACCGGCCCCGGTGCGGCGCTACACTCTGCGATTGCAGGGCTGGAACGCGGCGGAGGAATTGGTCCAACTCACTGAAGACGCGCGGATCAACCTGTCACCCGACGGGCGCACCCCCTGGGATACCCGCGACCGCAGTTTGCAGGCCGCGGTAGCACCCTGGCGAGACCTGGTCCAGGCCTACCTGGCCGCTCACGGCTATACGGTCCAGGGCGGCTTCTACGCCGTCCCGGATTACCTCAAGATCATGGACGGCCAGTTTGAGTGTGTGACCTGGGCACGGGACGGTGACCAGTGGACGGTCCAGCCGACGCCCAGCCAACCGGAGGAGCCATGCACTACCTGATCCTGCCCTGTTCCAAGCGCAAACGCGATCCCGCCACCATATACAGCCATGTGCTGGTCAACGGCCAGCCGATGGCCGAAGCGTGGTCGGTGTACGACGGCAATCAGACCCGCCTGGCGCGCCGCGAGCTGCTCGCGTCGCCCCGCTGGAGCGACCTGACCGTGGTCTTTCTCTCAGCGCGCTACGGCCTGGTCTGGCCCGACGCGCTGATCCCCTACTATGATGAGGCCCTGGCCCGCGAGCGGGCCACCGACCGATTCTGGGTCCGGCAGCGAATCACCGAGGTCTGGGGCACTATCGTGGGCTTTGATGCCCACACCGTGACCTACGCCTTTGGCGGTTTGTACGAGCAGGCGTTGATGACCGGCCTGCGGCCATTCACGGCCTTGACGCTAAACCGCCTGGCACCGCACGCGCGTGGTCAGGGCGACTACCTGGCGGCGCTGCGCGATTTCTTTATGGCGCTCAAGGCCGCCCGACGGGCCAGAAACGCCGCCACTATCCCCCCACTGTAGCACCAGGGGTTTGTCGCGGCGGGCCTCCGAGCTCATTACCTAAATTACTTACGGAGGAATTACTATGTCTACGTTTAACGAAACCTTGTGCAAGGCCACGGCAACCGTGGCCCTGGAGCGGGCCGGCGAGCACGAACTGATCGTGCGCCTCGCCGGCGAGTCGCTCTACACCCTCTACGTTGAGGAGCGGCAGTTTGAGCCGTATTGGTCCGGCGGGAAGCCCCGCAAAACGGGGACGAACCGCGCCGTGTACCGCGATGACGGTCAGGGTAGCCGGTGTCGCAGCCTGGACCAGGCCGCCACTGATCTGGCCCGGCTGGGCCTGGACCCGGAGCCGTTGCTGCAAATAGCCCTGGCCCTGGGCTGGGAACCAACCCTGGTAAACGCGGCCCGGGCCACGGCCGCCGCGGCCCCGCGCTACCCGGAATGTCCGGTGTTCGCCCGAGTTGAATGGGCCGTGGAAGACATTACCGAACCTGAAGTGAATGGCGTCGCCGTCAATTGGGACGGGGAAACGGCGTTCAAATTCCTCACAGCCGTGGAGTCTGATCTGGCCCAAGCCATGTGCGAGGCCGGCCGCGCGTTCCTGGAAACTGAGGCCCGTATCTGGGCTGAAGAAAACCAGGTCGCCGCGCCGGTGAGCGCAGACGCGGAAGACGACTGTGACGACGCTGACTATGGGGGAGAGTAATCTCCCAGCCTGAACTACCCCAAATTATCCCGGCCGGGAGCCGCGCAGCCTCCCCACCGGGGAAAACCGCTGCTGCGCGGCTCCTTAACCAATCTTGCATTACATATCCACGTTCAAGTTAAGGAGCACTATGTCCCTCATTACCTGGTCTTTGCCCTGGTTACCCCGCCTGCTGACCCCCCGGTCACCGGCGGTTACTGATCGTCCTACCTGCCCGCACTGTGGGGCCCGGGTGAGCCCGACCCACACCTCCTGCTGGCGCTGTGGCACCCCGCAACTGGCCGCGTTGCAACGCGGGCGCCCCCGGCGCCCGGCGTTGCCGGCGACCGTGTCCAATCACCAAGTCACCACCAAGTTCCCGCTCCAGGTAAGGGCGTGGAACTGGTGGCAAGCCGCTGAAATCCTATAGGAGACCCCCATGACTATCTTACAAACCCTCAAAAACCCGCAAGGCATGTCCGCGCAGTGTTCCTACCTGGTCTACGACGACAACACCTTGTATGCCCTGGATCTGATCGGCCCGGAAAGCGCCGTCAAGGCGCTGGCCGCGTCCATCTATGAAAAGAACCGGCGCTTGCTGTGGGGCCACCGCGCCTACCTGGCCGACCCGGGCCTGGTTGGCACCGGCAAAGAGACGCTTTGCCAGCGCCCCAACCTCTACCGCTGGCATTTCAGCGTCCGGCCTAGCCCCAGCGAGCCGCTGGTCCTGGTCTACGGCTTCGGCCGGCAGAGTCAGGAACAGGCGTTGCTCGCGGCGCTACAACAGCATACCCCCTGGCCGGCCCGGCCGGACTGGGAGTTGCTGTACCAAGCCGGTCTGGAAGCTGACCTGGTGCTGCCGTTGAAAACGGCCGGTAGCGTCGTCTTCGCCTTCCACCTGGTCAGCGCCGGGTGGGAAAAGGTGTTAGACACCCTGGCGAAAAGCGGCGAGTTGCCGCTCAATTAGCCATTAACCACCATAGGGGCCAGGCCCCGCCGGAGACTCGCCGGCGGGCTACCAGCCCCCGGCGGGTCTCCTTATCTCAGCCATTATCAAACAAGGAGACACCTGACATGACTCGCTTAGCAGCGCAAGAAAAGGGGGAGTTCTACCCAACCCCCCTGGAAATCGTGGACCTGGTCCTGGGGCACCTCGCCCTGGACCTGACCAAGAAAAGCGGCCTGGTCCGCCTCTTTGACCCCTGCGCCGGCACGGGGCAGCCGCTCCAGCGGCTCGCCGCCGGCCTGCGCGCCCGCTACCCGCTGGAACAGCGCGACGTGACCATTCAGACCTGGGGCGTGGAACTCCACGAGGAGCGCGCCGCCGAGGCCGCCGCCCGGCTGGATGTAGTGGTTCAGGCCCCGTTTGAGACGGTGAACTGGACCATGAGACAATTCGGTGTGGCGAACGTTTTGTTCCTCAATCCCCCCTATGACTTTTCTGAGGACAGCGGCCGGATGGAGACCTGGTTTCTCCGGCAGGCGTCTGACGCCCTGGTCAAGGACGGCTTGTTGATCTACCTGGTCCCGCCCGCCGCCTTGACCTGGGAGACCGGGGAGCTGCTGTACACGCGGTACGACCGCGTGCAGCTCTACCGTTTCCCAGACCCCTGGTATGTCGCCTTTAAGCAGGTGGTCATCTTAGGGCGGAAACGCCCGCAGACGCTCACCTACTGGGCGGTTTCCGAGGAAATCCAGGAGTTTCAACGCTATGCCCCCCAGGCTGCGGCCTGGATGCGCCCCCTGGACCCCCGCACCTTGCCGGTGCTGCCCGGCGCGCCGGAGACCCGCTATGTCGTCCCCCTGGTGGGGACACACCGGGCGGAACTCCGCCGCACCGAGTGGCTGGCCGAGGAAATCCAGGCGCGGTTGACACTGCCCCTGGAGCTGACGTGGCAGGAGACCGGGCCGCTGGAGGTGCTGGAGGACCCCAAACGGGGCCACCTGGCGCAACTGGTGGCTTCCGGCCTGCTGGACACGGTGACGCTCGCCGACGGCGAGGTCATCAAAGGGCGGTCCGTGCCCGTCATTGAGCGCACTGAGGAAGACGATGGGGAAACCGAGACCGTCACCGAGATCACCCGGTGGGCGGCCTCCATCGTGCGCGTCACGCGGAACGGAGCCGAGTGGCTCCAGGGCGCGACCGCGCTGCCCTTTCTGGAAACCAACGCCGACCGGCTGGCCCGGCTGCTGCGCGGGCGCTTACAGCCCTACGGCAACCACGCCCAACCCGGCGAGCAGGCCATCCTCGACACCCTCTCTCAAGACAGACCGCGGCCCGACGGTACAGGCGACTGCGGCCTGTACCCCGACCAGCGCAAGACCGTCATCGCCGCGCTGCGCGCCCTGGCGCGCCACGGCGTAGCCCACGCCGTCTGCGAAATGGGCTACGGCAAGACCACGGTCGGCTCGGCGGTCATCGCCACCGGAGACTACTACCCGGCGCTGATTGTTTGTCCCCCGACCCTCCTGGATAAATGGGCCCGCGAGGCCCAGCAGATCATCCCCGGCGCGCAGGTTGTTACCGCGCTGCGCCTGGGTGAGTTGCAGGCGGCCCTCGCGGCCTACCGGCCCGGCGACAAACTGATCGTCATCACCTCGCGCACCATGGCGAAGATGGGCCCCGGCTGGGACAAGGCCGCGGCCACCCGGTACGCACTGCCGGCCACCCGCGAGTACTCACGGGAGATAGCAGCGGCGCTGCGCGCCCCGTTCCGGGACGCGGTCGCCGCCTACCAGGCGGCGCGCGCAACACTGCCCGGCGGGCCGCTGCCGCCGCCCCGGCCCTGGCCGTTCACCACCCCCGAGACCCCGACCCCGCTGACGGGACTACGCCGGGCCGCGCTCGCGCACGCCCAGGCGGTCCCGGTCTGCCCGGAGTGCGGGCAGCCGGTCGGTGAACATTACCGGCGCGCCACGCCGGCCACGTGTAACCACCGTACCGAGACCGAGAACGACGGGGCCACGCTCTGCTTGGCTCCCCTCTACGAGTACCAACCGAAGGTGAGCCGGCGCTGGCCGCTGGCGTCGTACATCCAGCGCCAGGCTAAGGGCTTCTTCAAGTTGTTGATCGTGGACGAAGTCCACGAGGACAAGGCCGAGGAATCCGATCAGGGCGAAGCTTTTGGGCGCCTCGCCCAGGCCATCCCCCACGTATTGACCCTCACCGGGACCTTTTACGGCGGGGTTTCTTCCAGCATTTTCTACCTGCTCTTCCGCGCCCAGCGGGACATCCGCCGGGAATGGAAAATCGGCGATAAGGAACGCTGGATTGTCACCTACGGGCGGCTGATGAAGACTTACAAAACGTCGGTGGGTTCCTCAGCCCACAACGCCCGCGCCAAGACCCGCGTCAACATCAAGGAAATCCCCGGCATTGCGCCCGGGGTGCTCAGGCACATCCTGCACACCGTCATCTTCCGCAGTATCAAGGACCTGGGGGTGCAACTGCCGCCGTTCTACGACGAGGTAGTGGCGCTGCCCATGTCCCCGGCGCTGGCCGCCGATGTCCAGCGGGTAGAAGCCTACACCTGGGAACAGGTGCGGCAGCATCGCAACCGCTACCTCTCTTCCTGGCTCCAGTGGACGCTCTCCCGGCCCAATTCGGCCTTCCGGGAGGAAGTGGTCCGGCCGCTGGACGCGGCCACGGAGCCCCTGGTGGCTCCCGCCGTGGTGAGCGGTGACGCGCTGCTGCCCAAAGAACAATGGCTGGTCAACACCGCGCAGCAGGAACTCGCCGAGGGCCGGCGGGTGCTGGTGTACTTGCGCCAGACCGGGACGCGGGACATCCGCCAGCGCCTGGTCACGGTCCTGCAACGGGCCGGGGTCAACGCCGCAGTGCTGCCCGACGGCCTGGAACCGCGCAAGCGGGAAGCCTGGCTCAACGCGCACCAGCCGGGGGTGCTCATTGTCAATCCCCGCAAGGTCGCCACCGGGCTGGACTTAGTCCAGTACCAGACGGTGATCTTCTACGAAATTGAATACAGCCTCTACGTGGTGTGGCAGGCGTGCCGGCGCGTCTGGCGCTTAGGCCAGCACCAACCGGTGCGCTGCTACTACCTGGTTTACCAGGAGACGATGGAGGAGCGGGCCATCCGGCTCATCGGTCAGAAGATGACCGCCGCGCAGTTGCTCTATGGCGACGACGTGGCCGGGGCGCTGGTAGATGACAGTGTGGACGACGAGGCCTCGCTCGTCATGGCCTTGATGCAGTCCATCGAGGCCGACGAGCAGATCGCCAGTATCAGCCACCTGTTCGGCTCCGACGAGGTGTACACCCAGTCCCCCGTCGGCGTGCCGACCAAGCAGTCGCCCCGCCTGACCATCGTGGAACTGTTGGCCCAGCAGGGCCAGACCCTGGATGACCTCCGCCGCGCGCAGCGCCGCCGGCGCGCCCCGCGCGCCCCGGCTGCGCTGCCGCCCGGTGTCGTCCAGGCCGGGTTGTTTGATTCCGCTTAGGGACTCCGGTCCCCCGTTGAAACTGCCCCACGTCTACGACCTGGGGCAGTTTTCTTGAGGGCTGACGCGGTGGATTCCAGGGCAATATCTGGAATCCCGGTTCCCTGGACACCGCACCGGCGCCGGACTACCAGCGGATGTACGGTTGGCCAGACACGGTGTACGGCTGATTACAAAGTGGTGCGCGGGCGATCAAAAGTGGTGCGCGACGCACCACCCCGGCCGGCATGGGTCACTTGGTGGTTGGAGGGAACCGGTGGATCAGCCTGCGGGAACGGGGGCTGGGATTTGAGGGGATTGAATGAACGTTTTCGAGGGGGAGATACAGACGGCAAACCGGCCCACCAGGGCCGGTTTGGCTGTTGAAAAGGACTGTTAATTACTATTAACAGGCATTGGGATTTGACGCGCAATAAAGTGAGCCTATACTTATCTTTAGAAACCAACAGCGCCCCGGCTCTGATCCAGCACGGGGCACTGCTAACCACGGCGGTCGCGTCGCCCTGGTGGGCATGAGTATAGCAGCCTTCGCTGAAGGGGCAAATCAGACACCCGCCGGATTGCGCGCCGGCGGGTGTTTTGTTTAGCAAACCAAGCAGCCTCATAGTCCAACAAAGGCGTTTTTAACAATGACGAATCCACTTCAAGTCTATCTTTCAACATTGGAGCAAGACATAAAACAGGGGCAGGCCACTGAGCACACGCACCGTCCCACTTTGAAGGCGCTTCTTGAGTCGTTGGCCCCTGAAGTTAAGGCAATCAATGAGCCGAAGCGGATTGCTTGCGGTGCGCCTGACTTGGCTGTGCTCAAAAGTGGACTGCTGGTCGGCCATGTGGAGGCCAAAGATGTGGGCGTGGCGCTGGATGAGGTGGAGCGCTCCCCGCAGTTGAAGCGTTATCGGGACGCGCTGGAAAACCTGGTGCTCACCGATTATCTGGAGTTCCGGCTTTACGTTAAAGGGGAGCGGCGCGCGGTGGCGCGGCTGGCCGAGCCGGATAAGCAGGGCCGGCTCAAAGCGACAAAAGGCGGCGCGCAGGCCGTGGCGGCCTTGTTGGCCGACTTTCTATCGTATGCTCCCCAGCCGATCACGACGCCCCGCGAACTGGCCGAGCGGATGGCGCGGCTGACGCATCTCATTCGTGAGATTGTGGTGCGGGCGTTTGAACAAGACGCGGCCTCTGATATGCTCCAGGATTGGCGCAAAGCCTTTGCCGAGGTGCTGGTAGCGGAATTGGATCAACCGGAGAAGTTGGGCGAGTTCGCCGATATGTTCGCGCAAACGTTGGCTTACGGCCTTTTTTCTGCCCGTGTGATGGATACAACCCCCAGTTTCACCCGCCAAGAGGCACAGGCACTCATTCCCAAGACCAACCCTTTCCTGCGTAAGTTCTTTTTCTACATCACCGGCCCTGACCTGGAAGACGAGCCCTACGCCGGGCTGGTGGAAGACTTGGTGCAATTGTTGGCCCATACCGATATGGGCGCGGTGTTGGCCGATTTCGGCAAACGTACCCGGCAGGATGACCCTGTTGTCCATTTCTACGAGACGTTCCTGACGGCTTACGACCCGGCGTTGCGGGAGATGCGCGGCGTTTATTACACGCCAGCGCCGGTGGTCTCGTTCATTGTGCGCTCGGTGGATGCGCTGCTCAAAAGTCGCTTTGGCCTGCCGGCAGGCCTCGCCGATACGACCAAAGTAACGGTTAAGAATACCGACCCTGGCCTGCGGGTCAAGGGGAAGGCGAAAGAGGTACGCAAAACCACCGAGATGCACAAAGTCCTGGTCCTGGATCCGGCGACCGGAACGGGTACGTTCCTTTACGCGGTGGTGGATTTGATCCGCACGCAATTCTTGCAGGCCGGCAACGCTGGCATGTGGTCGGGCTACGTGCGTGAGCATTTGCTGCCCCGGCTCTTTGGCTTTGAATTGTTGATGGCTCCTTACGCGGTCGCGCACTTCAAACTGGCGATGCAGTTGGCCGGCCAAGACCTGGAGCCGGTGCAGCGCGCGGCCTGGGCCTACGACTTCGCCAGCGACGAGCGCATCCAGATCTACCTGACCAATGCTCTGGAAGCGCCACACGAGCATACCGGGTTGCCGCTCTTCACCCAATTTATCGCCGACGAGAGCGCCGCTGCCGATGAAGTTAAGCAGGTGCTTCCCATTATGGTGGTGTTGGGCAATCCACCCTACTCAGGCCATTCGGCCAACAAAGGCGCATGGATAGACGGCTTGCTCAAAGGGCAATTGCCCGATGGTAGCAAGGTGCGCGGGTACTACGAAGTGGACGGCCATCCGCTGGGGGAGCGCAATCCTAAATGGCTGCAAGACGACTACGTGAAGTTTATCCGCTTCGGCCAGTGGCGCATTACCCAGACCGGCGCGGGGATTCTGGCGTTTATCAGCAATAATGGATACCTGGATAACCCCACGTTTCGCGGGATGCGCCAGGCGTTGCGGGAAACCTTCAGCGAGATTTATATCCTGGACCTGCATGGCAGCGCCCGCAAGAAGGAGGCCGCACCCGACGGCACACCAGACGAGAATGTTTTTGACATCATGCAGGGGGTCGCCATCGCGTTGTTTGTGAAGGAGCCGGGCAAACGAGGGCCGGCAAAAGTCTATCACGCCGACCTGTGGGGCCGGCGCGAAGAGAAGTACCGCCGGTTATGGGAGATGGATGCTGACAGCGCACCCTGGGAAGCCCTTGAGCCGCAAGCGCCGTTCTATTTGTTTGTGCCGCAAAATGTTGATCTTTTGATGGAATATCAACAAGGTCACAAAGCAACTGAGACTTTCCTGGTCAATGTTTTAGGCTTTCAGACTCACCGCGATGATTTTGCCATTGCTTTTGACCGGTCTGAGATTGAAAGGCGCATTATAGTGTTGCGGGAGGAACAATTTTCCGACGCGGAGTTGGAGGGACGTTTTGGAGTAGCAGATACTCCTGGCTGGCAGATGGCGAGAGTTCGTCGGGAGTTGCGTGCAAATCCTGAGTGGCAAAAACCTATTATTCAGTGTATGTACCGTCCTTTTGATCTCCGCTGGTGTTATTTCAGCACAGTAGTAATGGATCGTCCACGTCGAGAATTGTTAGATCATGTGGCCGGGCAAAATAATTCGACATTATTACTTATCCGACAAATGCAAGATAATATTTCTTACTCGCACATCCTCATAGCTAATACTCCAACAATTGATCGGACCTTTGCTTGTTCCAGAGGAGCGGCTTCCGTCTTTCCACTTTATCTCTATCCAGAATCCAAAACCGCTAGACTCTTTGACGCAGCGTCTGCCTGGCCGCCTGATCCGGCGCATGGCAACCGCGTTCCCAACCTCGCGCCCGCTTTTGTCAAGGCGCTGGAGAGCAGCCTGGGCCTGACGTTCAGCCCTATCCAGTCAGCAATCACCCCCGCCTCCGAGTTCGGCCCGGAAGACATTCTGCACTATTGCTACGCTACCCTGCACAGCCCCACCTATCGCACGCGCTACGCTGAATTCCTCAAGATAGATTTCCCGCGCGTCCCGCTCACCGCTGACCCGGCGTTGTTCTGGCGGCTGGTCGCGCTGGGGCGTGACCTGGCGGCCTTCCACCTGCTGGAGCATCCACAGGTCAGCCGCTTTATCACGCGGTATCCCGTCCCTGGCAATAACCAGGTAGACAAGGGGTATCCTAAGTACGCTGCCGAGCGCGTGTTGATTAATCCGACGCAATACTTTGAGGGGGTCCCGGAGTCGGTATGGAAGTTCCAGGTCGGCGGCTATCAGGTGCTGGATAAATGGCTCAAAGATCGGCGCGGGCGGTTGCTCACGTTTGACGACCTGGCACACTATCAGAAGGTTGTCGTTGCGCTGGCGGAGACGATGCGGATTATGGATGAGATTGATGCAGTCATTCCAGGGTGGCCGTTGCGGTGATCATCAGGAGTGGTTATGGGTGATTTGATTGCCAATTTCCTGACCTTTTTCCAGGCTACGTTTTTCTGGCAGGTGGTTTATGGTGTACTGTCCCCTATCTGGAATGATGTAGTCGGTCGTATTTTTATTCTAACAACCTTCTCTTATCTTATCGGGTTTTCAGTTTACGTAGGATACTTAGGGTATTTTGCGGGTGGATTTGGCAGCCTGTCGCTTAACCGTTTGGGGATTCAGATCAGTGATTTAATAACCTTGTTTCCCTCAGCGGCAATCACTGTGGTGCGAGTCATACAGGCCAGCTTTGTAAAAACATTCGTTAAGATCTGCGTTTTTGTACTTTATCACTTATCCGCGATTTTTATAGGAGTCATTATAGCTTTGGGGTTTAGCAAGGGATATGCTCGGCAAATAAATGAGGATTGGACGCCAATTGTTGCTCAAGCAGGTGCTTTCATTTTCATGGTGGGCGCAATTTCATCAACCTCGTTTCGTTCGCTAAAAATCAAAAATGCTGTTTTAACATGGGTAGTACTGTGGTTAATGGAGACATTAGGAATTTTTCTATTTGCGATTACCATTGAACCTTCAACTTCAAACATACCCATAAATTCAACAACGTCGCAACCAGGGATAATTGGGCTCGTCTCCAAGTTGCTATTAGAATTTAGCACTTTCGTATTCGCGATTTATTTGGTCTTTTTGCTGCCTCTGAT
>CAYTGR010000063.1:0-12426 GCA_964437445.1 uncultured Anaerolineales bacterium
CCGCCGTTGGGGTAAGCGTGGATGGTCTGGAAATACGAAAGTCCGACGACCATCAATACCCCGGTAATCACTATTGCGATGGGCCAGGAGTAGACCAGCCCCGCCGCACCGGCAACGACCAGTCCCAGAAAGATTTCCTGATTAGCGTAAGCAATAGAGGCCAGCGCATCGGGCGAGAAGGCCGCCAGCGCCTGCACTTTGCTTAGCCGTTCGTCCGCCATCAGGTGAGTCGGCAACGGCGAGCCAATCAGCCATTCACGTAATTGCATATCACGCCCCCTGAAAATACAAGATTTTCTCACGCCAAAACGCAAAGAAAACCAGGCAAAACCTGGCGGGCTTAGCGGCTTGGCGTGCGATTTTCATCTACTTACTGGTGAACGCCAGGTCATGGTGAATTCCCTGGAAAATATATCAAGGATCAGGAGATAAGGATCCGTTCAGTAAAGCAGCGGCGCTAACCGGCTGCCTGATCTCTGATTGCTGCCAAGTATAACCCCAATCCGGCGGGTAGAGAAATGAAGCAGAGCTATACGCATCCAGGTTCTATTTTCTATCCCGTTATCCTTGCTGCCTCCCTGTTTACTCGCTGGGGGATAAACAGGGTGAGTTTTTGGCGCGCGGCTTTGCGCGCGCCAAAAACTCATTTTTTAGTTCCTCCCCGGCGGGCGTAGTGGGCCGGGGAGGAGCAATTTCGCTGAGAGGCGTCCTTGAGCCGTGAGGTTGACAAACATCTCACTTGTGGTATGATCAGAGCGTTGCCGGTTGACCCATTGGGGCTGTAGCTCAGCTGGGAGAGCGCTTCAATCGCACTGAAGAGGTCAGGGGTTCGATTCCCCTCAGCTCCACAGCCGGGCGCAGGCCCGGCGTTCAGATCAGGGCCCGTGGCGCAGTTGGGAGCGCGCCTCAATGGCATTGAGGAGGCCAAGGGTTCGAATCCCTTCGGGTCCACACACCCCCCGAGTGAGCCACTCGGGGGGATTTGTTTACAAGGATTCATCGTCGGGGGCCGCTGCGCCCGGCATTTGCACCTCCACTACTTCGCCATGGACATCAATGACAATGCGAAAACCCACCATCCCCAGCCCGGCCAGTGCCTCCTCCGGCAACCCGGTTTGGAGCAGTTGGTCGGTGGCTTCGTCCATGCGAGCAAGCGAGGCTTCCACGGCTGCTTTAGTGAACAGATCGTCCTGGCCCAGGTATTGCAGCATTCCCGCGACCGCCAGATCGCGGTTGGCGAGCACCTGCTCCTGCAGCCGTTTCAGCACCTGCCGGTCTATCTCCTCGGAGGAAATGTGGCGCAAGAAGCCAGCATCGTTCACCACATAAAATGCGGTGTCACCTACATGGGTCGCGGTGACCGGTTGGCCGGCCTCGTCCACGACCAGCCCCGTGAACAACGCTCGTCGGGCCATGCTTTACTCCTTGAAAGATTGAATAGCTTCCATCTTGTCACCCTTCCCGTCCGATGTAAAATAGCAAGTGAAGGGCGGTAAGGTTTCTCCTGGGCACTATTATGATTGATGATTTGTCTTGGACTTATCGTACCAGAAATTACCAGGAATGCCAATTTGGCAGCAATGCCAACTCAGGAGGAAATTAAAATGGATGTGCAAGCCCTAAGCCCTGTTGCTGTGGTTACCGATTCGGCAGCCGGTATCCCCATGGATATGCGTGCGCATTATGGCATTGAGGTCATCCCCTATTGGGTGCGAGTAGGAGAGCAAACTTATCGGGACGAGCTGGATATCACGCCGGCCGAGCTCTTCAAGGTATTGCGCGCCCAGCCGACCGCCGAGGCCGGTACCAGCATCCCCACGGTGGCCGCCTTCTTAGATGTCTACCAGCGGGTCGCCAGCTGGGCCAAAGCGGTCGTTTCGGTCCACGTGGCCGGCAAACAGAGCGGTACCTGTAACGCGGCCCAACTGGCGGCGGAGGCCAGCCCCATCCCCGTCGCCGTGGTGGATACCGGCACAACCGCGATGGCCGAGGGGTGGGTGGCAATTGAGGCTGCCCGGGCCGCTCAGCAGGGCGGCGGCTTCGCCGATGTCGTTCGCCGGGCTCAGGAGGTGGTCTCCCGCGTGCAATTGACCGCCCTGCTGGAGAGCGTCACCTATGCTGTCCGCGGCGGCCGCCTGGCCAGCGCGGCCCGCCTGGTGGGTAACCTGCTCAACATCCAACCGTTGATCCGGGTGCGGAACAACTCGTTGAGCATTTGGGGACAGGTTCGCTCTCGCTCCAAGGGGATCAACCAGCTGACCTCCCGCCTGGTGGAGGAGATCGGCACCGCGCCGACCCACCTGGTCGTCCATTACACCGAGGATGAGGCCGAGAGCCGCTCGGTGCTTGAGACGCTCAAGCAGCGGTTGAACTGCGTGGAGAGCTACCTGACCTATGTACCGGTAGCCCTGGGCGTCCACGCCGGGCCAGGCGCTATTGGCATAGCAACTTACGTGGAATCCTGAGCCGGGCCGGCGCAACCAGATTGGAAGGAGACACACCATGCGGGTACGAATCGCCCTGGCACAGATCAACGCCACCGTGGGAGACCTGACCGGGAACCTGCACAAAGCGGAAGAATTTCTCCGGCAGGCGCAGGCCGCGGGAGCCCACTTTGTGCTCTTCCCGGAGATGGCGCTCACCGGCTACCCGCCGGAAGACCTGCTGCTGAAACCGGCGTTTCTCAAAGCCAACCGGGCCGCATTGATGCAGCTGGCCCGGCTGACGGAGGGCATCACAGCCGTCGTGGGTTACGCCGACGTGACCGACGATGTCTACAACGCCGCGGCGATCCTGCATGATGGACGTTGGGTGCACACTTACCATAAGCATTACCTGCCCAATTACGGTGTTTTTGACGAAGACCGTTACTTCCGCTCCGGCCAGGAGAACCCCGTCTTCGTGCGGGGCGAGGTCACCTTCGGTGTGAGCATCTGTGAGGACATCTGGTATCCGGCCGGCCCGCCGGAGACGCAGGCGCTGGAGGGCGGGGCGCAGCTGTTATTTAACATCTCGGCCTCGCCCTACCACATGGGGAAAGGAGCCTTCCGCGAGCGGATGCTGGCGACCCGCGCGACCGACAACGTGGCGCTGGTCGCCTTCTGCAACCTGGTCGGCGGGCAGGACGAGCTGGTCTTTGATGGGAGCAGCCTGGTGATCAGCGAGCGCGGGGAGGTGCTGGCGCGCGGGGCCCAGTTTGCGGAAGATCTGGTGATCGCCGATGTGGACCTGAGCGCGGTGTTCCGCCAACGGCTCCACGACCCCCGGCGGCGCAAAGCGTTAAGCACGCCCTTGCCGACGGTCACGTTGCCGCCGCTCCGGGGCGAAAAGCCCCTGGAACCGCTGCCGGCCCGCCCGTTGGTGCAGCCCCTCTCGCGGCTGGAAGAGGTTTACCGGGCGCTGGTCTCCGGTACGCGCGATTACGTCCACAAGAACGGCTTCCAGAAAGTGGTGATTGGCCTCTCCGGCGGGATTGATTCCGCGCTGGTGGCCTGCATCGCTGCCGATGCCCTCGGCCCGGAGAATGTGGTCGCCGTCTCCATGCCGTCGCGGTACACGGCCGAGATGAGCAACAGCGACGCGGCACAGCTGGCAGCCAACCTGGGTATCCAGTATATGGTCATCCCGATTGAACCGGTCTTTGCCGCTTATCTGGAGGCCCTGGCCCAGCCCCTTGCCGGGACGGCCCCCGACACCACCGAAGAAAACCTCCAGGCGCGCATCCGGGGCAGTTACCTGATGAGTCTCTCCAACAAATTCGGTTGGTTGGTGCTCACCACCGGCAACAAGAGTGAGCTGAGCATGGGATACGCTACGCTCTATGGGGACATGGCGGGCGGCTTCTCGGTGATTAAGGATGTGCCCAAGACATTGGTCTACGAGCTGGCGCGCTGGCGCGACGCGCAGGTGGAAGAGCCGGTCATCCCGGAGCGGATCATCACCCGGCCCCCCTCGGCAGAACTGCGCCCGGACCAGAAGGACACCGACTCGTTGCCGCCCTACGAGGTGCTGGACCCCATCCTGCACGCCTACGTGGAGGAAGATCAAGCGCCGGAGGAGATCATCGCGGCCTTGGGGCTGCCGGAGGAACTGGTGCGGCGGGTGGTGCGGATGATTGACCGCAACGAATACAAGCGCCGCCAAGCCGCGCCGGGGGTCCGGATCACCTACCGGGCCTTTGGCAAGGATTGGCGGCTGCCGATCACCCAGCGGTTTACGAAATAGGATAGTGAGCAGAGAGCAGTAGGTAGAAGTTCTTGTTTCCTGCTCACTGCTCACAGCTCACTGCTCACATTCATCCCACCGCCGGTGAACGCCAGTTCATGGTAAATTCTCTTGAAAATAACGCTCTGAGTTTGTAGTGAGGCGCTTTAGCGCCGTCCAACGCGCTGAAGCGCGGCACTACGAGCCAATTTTCATCCCACGGCTGGTGAACGCCAAGTCATGGGGAATTCCCCTGAAAGCCAGAGTTAACGCAGAGGCTGCCGACCTTTCTTTCCGCCATTCGCTATTCGCCATTCGCTATTTGCCATTTGCTATTCGCCATTTGCCTTTCGTGGCGGGGGGAGCATTTCAATCATTTCCTCCCCGCCAGCGCCCAGGCCGCGATAAGAAGGACCAGCCCGGCGGCATCAAAAGCAATGAAGCGCGTGCCGGTGGCCCAAAGTGCGGCATGACCGGCCGGGAGCGTGAGGGCCATCCAGCTCTCGCCGGCCAGCCCGATCCCCTGCTGGACCACGGCGACGGCCAGACAGATGCGATAGCGTTGTGGAGCCACCAGCGCCGGCACGTAAGGGACTACCCACATCAGGAACAGGATCCCCATGCTGCGGACAAGGAGCTCTCCCACCGTCCCGCTGACCTCAAACCCCCAGGTGTACCGGCCCGGCGTGACCACAAACGGCACCGCGGCCGAAAGGTTCCACAGAAAAACCGGCAGCAACAGTCCCCGCGCCGCCCAGATTGACTTTGCCCCAGGTTGTGATACTCTTGCGGCCATTCCAAACCTCCTGCGTCCGCGCTGACGACTTTGGCGATATGAGGAAGGGGAGTTGACGTCATGTCGGAACAAGATCGCGAGCGGCAACTGCGTGTGGTTGCCGAGCTGTTGCTGGTCCATCTGCCGGCGACGCTGGAACGTGACCAGGCGTTAGCCCATGATCTGCTGGCAGTAGTCGGGACCTCATTGCACACCATCTACGATGACGCCGAACAATCGGCCAAAGCCTGGGACAAAAAGGCCTATCATATTAAGGCCGACGAGCTGCGACAGGTGTGGGCCTGGGCGCTGGCCGCGGCCAACTATGCCACCGGGCTGGCGCTCCGTGCCGACCCGTTGACGGCCGAAGCCGTCGCCAAAGTTTGCCGCCTCATCAAGCCGGGGCTGGAACCGCCGGCCCGCCGCCAGATCACCGACCCGGTGCGCTTCCGGGGGGCGGCCGGGGCGGTCCGCCAACAGCAAAGCCGCAAACCGGTGCCCGTGCGCGGTTGATGGCTGCTCAGGCGACAATCCACGCGCCCCGGGCCGGCCGGCTGACGATAGCCCGTCCGCCCCATTGGGCCAGCAGCGGCGTGAGCACCTGCTCCAGGGCCGGTTGGGTGTCGCCCTCACAGAGTAAATGCACGTTCGGGCCGGCATCTATCGTCAAGTAGACGGGTAATCCCCCCTGTCGCCAGGTCTGGACGGCTTGAATGGCCGCCAGCGTGGCCGGTTGCCAGTAGTAGATCCCGCTTGCCCACGGCTGTTCCCCCAGGACTGAGGTCATCGCGATGATGTGCAGCGCTATGGCTTCTCGCTCCACTGTCAGGCCTAACGTGGGGAGGTCGCGCGCCAGCAGGGCGGCCCGCACCGTCGCCAGCGTGTGCGGCAAAGCGGCCAGCCGGGCCTGGTAGAAGGGGCTGGTCGGGGCGACGCGGTGGCCCCGCGACGAGGAGATCGCCTTGGGGCGATCATCTATGATCAGTGTCGTGATCCGCAGATCCCAATGGGAAGGCGGCGCGAGCGAGATCGCGTAGGAGGTGCGGTCGTCCGTGCCGGGCAGCCATTCGGCGAACCCGTCGGGGATGGAGCGGCAGGCCGAGCCGGAGCCCAGCCGGGCCAGCGCCGAGAGCGCCCGGGCCTCCAGCTGCAGCCCGGCGGCCCCGGTGGCGGCGAGCGTCAGGGCCGCGAAGGCCGAGGCCGATGAGGCGATGCCGGCCGCGGCCGGGAAATCATTGACCGAGGTCACGCGCGCCGGTGTTGTGAAGCCCGCGAGCGTGCGTACCCGATCCAGGTGGCGCGTCACCCGGGCGCGGGTTGCCGCGTCGGCCGGCGCGCCGTTGAGCGTGATCTCGTCCCCGGTCAGGGCCGGCTCCCAGGTGACCGTGGTTGTCGTCGTGGCGCTGCTCAAGTTGACCGAGAGGGAGCCGTTGGCCGGCAGGTTGAGCGCATCATCCACGTTGCCCCAATATTTGACCAGGGCCAGGTTGGGGTGGGCCGCCGCCGTCACAGATTCCGCCATAGCACTACTCCCGTGCAGCCAGATTTAACGCCAGGGCCGCCGGGTTTTCTGAGCGCCGTTGGCTGTTCGCCATGCGCTTTTCGTGGTGGGCGGGCCATCCAGCGCAACTCCCGAACGTCCTGGCCAAAACTATTATACGGGCAAGAGAACAGGCGACAAATGGTGGTTGCCGATTCAAAAAGACGTGGTAAGATGATCTTATACTTACATGAGGGAGGTTGCTATGGCAGAACAGGGCAAGACACGCAAGTATCATTTCTGGGAAGCGTTCAAAAATTTCGCCTTGATCTTCTCCTTCATCGTGAACCTGGTACTCATCCTCGTGTTGTTGTTGGCCATCAAGCCGGTTTTTATGGCTAAATCCCAGGTCGCCGAGCCGCTGCTGAGCGACCTGGATACCGCTTTCAAACACCTGGGCGAAACGCACATCAAAAGCACGGTCAGTGTGAACCATCAGCTACCGGTCATCTTTGACCTGCCGTTGAAACAGGACACAGTGGTCGTGTTGACCGAACCGGTGCCCCTTTACGCCCCGGCGACCTTTGCGCTGCCCGGGGGCGGCGGTTCCATCAACGGCACCGTCAGTCTCTACTTGCCGGTCGGGATGCGGCTGCCGGTCAACCTGGACCTGATGGTCCCGGTGAGCACCACCGTTCCGGTCAACATGCAGATCCCGGTGGAGATTCCGCTGGATCAGGCCGGGATGGGGCCGGCGATTGAGGAACTGCGCGGTGTTTTCCGTCCCCTTGGGGCCACGCTGGAGAGCCTGCCCAATTCCCCCCAGGAGTTGTTACGCCCCTGATGAGCGAGCGTCCGGTTTGCAGCTACGA
Source organism: uncultured Anaerolineales bacterium (assembly GCA_964437445.1). GTDB lineage: Bacteria > Chloroflexota > Anaerolineae > B4-G1 > SLSP01 > CAYTGR01. The sequence continues at coordinate 7,331 of CAYTGR010000063.1, forward strand.
AGGGTCTCGTTACCGCACCGAGTTCTGGGTGGCCGAACGGGCCTACGAAGACGGCGCTGAACGGGTGGCGCTGCGGGCTTTGCTGCCCCCTCAGGGGCACACGCTGGTGGAGATCGGGGCCGGGTTCGGTCGCCTGGCCGATCTTTACGCCGGCTACGAGACGGTCGTGCTCTTTGATTACGCCCGCACGCAGCTGGAGCAGGCGGTGGAGCGGTTGGGGGAGCAGGGACCGGCGGGACGCCCCCGTTATCTTTACGTGCAGGGCGATTTCTACCGTTTGCCTTTTGTCCCCGGCCTGTTGGACACGGTGACGATGATCCGCACGTTGCACCACGCCGCCGACGCACCGGCCGTTTTGCAGGGCGTGGCGGAAGTCCTGGCCCCGAACGGCGCTTTCGTGCTGGAATTTGCCAGCAAGCACAACCTCAAGGCGTTGGCGCGCTATCTCCTGCGCCGCCAATCCTGGTCCCCGTTTGCGCTGGAGCCGGTGGAATTTGTCGCGCTCAACTTTGATTTCCACCCGCGCTGGATCTGGGCGCAGCTGGCGCAGGCCGGGCTGCGCCGTGAAGCAGTGCGCAGCGTTTCCTACTTGCGGGCCGGGCTGCTCAAACGGATGGTGCCGGTGTCGCTGCTGATCGCCCTGGACCGGCTCCTGCAACCGACCGGGGCGCTCTGGCAGTGGTCGCCCAGCGTCTTCGTCCGCACGCGCGCCCGGGCTGACCAAGCTGCCCCGGTGGCCGGCGCTTTTTTCCGCTGCCCGGCCTGTGGGGCTCCGCTTGGCGCGCCCCCTCAGACCGAATTTGTTTGCGCCTGCGGTCAGCGTTGGCGGCGCGAAGGGGCCATCTACAACTTCCGCGATCCGGCGCTACCAACTCAGCGCGTTATTTCGCCGCGGTGATCTGATTTCGGTTTGCCGCAGGCAGAAACTATGCTATACTACGCTTGCTGATGAGCTCGGCGACGGCTACCCAGCGTCGAGGGCCTGACAGGCCCACCAGCGCACATACGGAACAGGGAGTGTCCGGTTAACCGGAAACTCCCTGTTTTTATATCGGGGATTGACACTTTCGGCGCGCTTTGTACAAGTTGTGCAGGAGAAATTTTGTAATGCAGACAGTTCGTGACCATAAACCCGACCCGGAACGGCGTCAGCTGTACCGGGCTGCCATGGCAATTACTTTGCTGGGAAACTTGTTGTTGGCAGCAGGCAAGGCTGCGGCGGCCTATCTTTCAGGCAGTGTGGCGCTCTTTGCCGACGCGGCCAATTCAGCTTCGGACGTCGTTTACTCGTTGACCATTGTGCTGGGGTTATGGATGGCCCAGCAACCCCCTGATCCCTCGCATCCTCAGGGGCACAGCCGGTTTGAACCGGTGGTGGGGCTGGTCGTGGCCGCTTCTATGACCTACGCCGGCTATAAGGCCGCGGCCACAGCCTACGAGCGCTTTGTATCCGGGGCGTTCGCCATTGAACCGGGCCTGCCAACGCTGGGTCTCCTCATTGCTGCGGCCATCAAAGTGGGGATGTATGGGGCCATCCGCCGGATCGCTGCCCAGCTCAACAGTCCGACCTTTGCCACCACCGCCCGCGATAATCTCTCGGACGTGTTGACCTCCAGTGCGGCCTTTGTGGGGGCCGTGGGCTCCAAATTCATTTTGCCATTGCTGGACCCCATCGCCGGGGTGGCGGTAGCGCTGTGGATCTTCCGGGCCGCGTTTGGCGCGTGGAAAGAGAACCTGGCTTTCCTGACCGGGGCCGGGGCTTCGGCCGAGCTGCAGGAGCAAATTGCCCGGGTGGCTGCCGAAGTGCCGGGCGTGTTGGAAGTACATCAGGTGATCGCCGAGTATGTCGGTCCGCAGCTGGTCGTGGACTTGCACGTGAATGTCGCCGGCACTCTTGCGCTGCGCGAGGCGCACCAAATCGCGGATGCCGTCCAGGCTCACGTAGAGGCGCTCCCGGAGGTGGATCGGGCCTATGTCCACGTGGAGCCGGCTCCCCTGGAGTGGGTGGTGGCCGATGCCGAGACTGCGCCGGAGCACGCCGACGTTGAGCAAATGTTCCCAAACTGAGTATAATGGGCCGTCATGGAAAGCTCGGTGGCGCTGACTGAACCCCGTTTCTGGCTCTGGCCCTGGGAGGAGCGCCGTGGCTGGCTCTCTGTAGCGGCCGTGGTGGGCGGTGCCTGGGCCTTTGCCGGGCCCTGGCATAGCGCGCGGCTGGCGGAGCTGGCCGGCGCGCTGGTATTGTTGCAGGCCGGCTGGCTGCCCTTCTGGCGCGCGTTGACGGCAACGGCGTGGGCGCCGCGGCTGTCTGGCTGGCGTGACTGGCAGCGCGAAGCCCCGCTCGGGCGCTGGCCCTACCTCCAGCCGGGGACGCCCGGCGCGGCGCTCTACCGGGCCTGCGGGCGCGCGCGCGCCTGGTGGGCGGCCGAGGGGGCCAGCCGCCTGGCTCTGCCGTTGCGTTCGGCCGTGATGGCGCTGGTGGTCAGCTTGCTGGGCGGCTTCATGGTGGGGCGGGCCGCTCTGCTGCTCACTCTCCTGCTGGTCGCCTGGGCCGAGCTGGCGGCGCTCTGGCACGCGGGCCGCGGGACGGTCGGGGCCGGCTGGGAAGCCGTCGTGCTGGTGGGGTTGCCCTGGCTGCTGGGGGCCTTCCTGCAAGGCCCGGTGACTCTGCTCCCGGCGCTGGCGGCGCTGGTGCTGGTGTTGGTGGTCGGACTGGCGACTTACCCTTCCGCCCGTCTGACCGGTGGGGCGGTCGTGGCTGCGCTTTTCCTGGTCTGGGCCGGCCATCCCTTTGCGGCCGGTGTGCTGTTGCTGCTGGCCTTCCCGTTGCTGCTGCTGGTCTTGCACCGCCCGACCGTGGAGCTCTATCGTCGGGCCAGTGTTCCCTGGCTGTTAGCGATCGTGTTGTTGCTCGCGTGGGTGCTGTGAAATGGGCTGGTGGATTGCGGGGCTGGCGGCCCTCTTGAGCGTGGCCGGACTGCTCTACTGGCAGCTGGTGCTCGCTGAAGGGGCCTATCTGGGCCGGCGCATGGTTGCCCTGCTCTACGACGGCTCGGCCCGCGTCTATGATCGCGTCAAGAACTTTGATCCCGGATACGAGCAATGGTTCCTGGGACTCCCCCTGGCCCGGACGCTTTCCACAGTTCCCGATCCGCTGGTGCTGGACGTAGCCACCGGCACAGGGCGGCTCCCGCGCACGCTCTTCCAGCAACCGGGCTTCCACGGCCGCGTCATCGGCCTGGATTTCTCCCGCCGGATGCTGACGTTGGCGGCCGACGCCACTCAACCCTGGGCCAAGCGCCTCTCTCTGCTCTGGCAGGATGCCGATCGGCTGCCGTTCCCCGACGCCACGTTTGACGCGGTCACCTGTGTGGAAGCCCTGGAATTTTTCCCCCATCCCGAACGTGCGCTACGGGAGATGGTACGGGTGTTGCGGCCCGGCGGTACCCTGGTAATCTCCAATCGGATCGGGCGCGGCGCTTTTTTCATGCCCGGCCGGACCTTCAGCCCCGCGAAGTTTGAGGCGCTGCTGCACGCTCTCCCGCTGGAGATGATCAAGGTCCAGCCCTGGCAGGAGGATTACGACCTGGCCTGGGCCACCCGGCAGGGAGTGCCGGGGCCGGTGGGATGGCGTCGCCTGGAAGAAATCCTGCGCTGCCCCGGCTGCGGCGGCCCCTTGCAACGTACCGGTCAGGCGTTGATTTGCCCCGCCGAGCAGCGGCAATATCCGATTGCAGCGGATGGAGTGATGGAACTGGCACGGAGCACCAAAAGCCGGCCGTGATGGCTGCCCGTCCAGGGACACTGGCTGCTGAATAGGGGATGTTGGATGCTGGGTAAAAAGAGCTCGGCGATTTCTGCGCCCCCGGCGGTGAAAAAAGCCACCGCGCATTCCCCTCTGTTCGTCCCCCGCCGTTTTGTCGCCATCCTGAGGAAGGAATATCGCCACGTCTTCCGTGATTTCCGCACTCTGATCCTGGTGATCCTCGCCCCGCCGTTGTTGCTGCTCCTCATGGCCTACCTGTTCCGGCTGGATGCCCAACGGGCGGTCTTCGCCGTTTGGGATCTGGACGGCTCCACCCTCTCGCGGCGCTACATCGCCGCGCTCACCGCCGACGGTGACTTTCAGCTGACCCGGTCCTTAACGGCGGAGGCCGACATGGAGCCGCTCTTGCAGTCCGGGCAGGTGGCGTTTGTGTTGATCATCCCCTCCGGGTTTGGGAACCGGCTGGCAGGCGGGCGTGAAGCCGAAGTGCAGGCGCTGGTGGATGCCTCCGATGCTATCCGGGCCCCGCAAATCCTGGGCCAGCTGGAGCTGCGTTCTGCCGCCTTCAGCCAGCAGGTGCTCCTGCGCGGCCAGGAGTGGCGCCAATCACCGCTGACGCTGCGGAGCCAGGTCTGGTATAACCCGTCGCTCAGCTCCACCGTCAGCATGGTCCCCGGCCTGCTCCCGATCGTGCTCACGATGCCGGCCTTGGCGTTTGCGCTCTCCCTGGCGCGCGACCGGGAGTTGGGGTCCTTTGAGGGCTTGATTGCCACGCCGGTACGGGGCGCCGAGTATCTGCTGGGCAAGGCGCTGGCTTACGTCAGCCTGGGGATGATCAGCGTCTTTCTGGCCTGGCTGGTCGCCGTCCTCTGGTTCGCGGTGCCGTTCCGCGGCTCGCTGGTCCTTTATGGGGCCCTGGCGCTGCTCTACCTGGCGGCTACCATCGGGATTGTGATGGCGCTTGCGCGCGTCGCCCAAACCCAGCAGGTGGCGCTGTTTGCCATCTTGATTTACTTTTTCGTCCCCAGTTTTTTTATCGGCGGCCTGGTCCTGCCCCTTTCACGTGACCCGGTACAACGGTTGATCTCCCAGGCGATCCCCACCACCCATTTCATCTTGATCACCCGCAGCCTGTTCCTGAAAGGGTTGGGACCGGCCGACTACGCCGGCCCGGTGATCACGTTGGCGGTGATGGCGCTCGGGGGCCTGAGCATAGCGCTTCTGACCTTTCGCAAGCGGCTCCAATAAGCAGAGCACAGTCAACCGATGAATCCGGCAACCGTGTGGGCTATCGCGCGCAAAGACCTGCGGCAATTCTTCCGTGACCGCA
>CAYTGR010000063.1:12526-15683 GCA_964437445.1 uncultured Anaerolineales bacterium
GCAACCGTGTGGGCTATCGCGCGCAAAGACCTGCGGCAATTCTTCCGTGACCGCACGCTGGTGCTGTTCATGTTGTTTGTCCCCCTGGCCCAGCTGGTGTTGTTGGCCGTGGCCACCGGGCACCGGGCCGGTAATCTCCCGCTGGCCGTGTTGGACCAGGACCACAGCGCTCAGAGCCGCGCGCTGATCGCTTTGCTGGACGCCTCGCGGACCTTTGAGGTGACGGCTTATCCCGACACCTGGGAAGCCGGGGTGCAGCTGTTGGATCGGGGCCAGGTGGACGCGCTCATCGTGATCCCTGAGGGCCTGGCGGCCGAGCTGGCGGTGCCGGGGCGGGGCGCGACCGTGCAGCTGGTGGCTGACGGCTCCAACAACGTTGTGGGGGCGCTGGCGGTGGCCGGCGCGGGGCAGGCGGTGGAGCGTTCCGTGCGGCAACAGTTGGGGGCGCTCTCGGCCGGCGTGCGGGTCCAGGCGCAGATGCGCTACAATCCCACCGGCAGCAGCAAGATGCAGACCATCCCTTCACAGCTGGGGTTTATCATCTACCAGGTGACGTTGGGGGTCGCGGCCTTAGGCCTGGCTCGCGAGCGCGAACTGGGCACCTTGGAGCAGCTGATGGTCACGCCGGTGCGCCGGACGGAGCTCCTGTTGGGCAAGGCCATCCCGCCCTGGATGATTGGGATGCTCAACTTCTTCCTCATGCAGGCCGTCGCCCGGTACTTCTTTGCCATTCCGCTGGAGGGTTCGTTGTTGTTTTTGCTGGCCGGCACCCTGGTCTTCACCGGGGTGGAGATCGTCTGGGGCATGATGATCTCGGCGCTGGCGGCCAATCAGCAGCAGGCCACGCTCCTGGTCTTTATCCAGGCGGTGGTGGATGTGGCCCTTTCCGGCTACATTGTACCGGTGAACGACATGCCGCCCGTCCTCCGGGCCGTGGCCCAGGTGGTACCGTTGCACCACTATCTGGTCTTTGTGCGCAGCGTGATGTTGAAGGGGGCCGGGTTGGCCGTCCTCTGGCCCCGCCTGGCCGTGATGGCGGGCCTGGGGCTGCTGATGGGGGTGCTGGCAACCCGGTTCATCGCCCGGCGGCTGGATTGATGTAAGGACAGCGGGTTTTGTGCATCGTTTGGCCGCGCGCAGAATCCGCTCTAAAAGTTTTCCCCCGCGATCAGCAAGTTACCCCCGAACTATCAGGATTGACAGAGTCCCCCAGATTGCATATAATGGTAATGGGGTATTTGGAATACCTGAAATGGGGTATTTCAATCCCCCCAACCATAGTCCGCCTCCGACCCACTCTGCTCCCTGAGGGGACAGGTGGGCGATAAGGTGTAGTGAGTAATTGCTACGCCCGCCGTGTTGGCAAAGGAGGCAATCCTTCTCTGCATTGAGAAGGGTTGTCTCCTTTTTGTTTGCTGGCTCAACTCGTCGGTATCTTCGCTTTACCATACACTGCCAGTACCGCAGGTCTGTTCCGGGAATGTTCCCGGGTGTAAGCCCATAGATTCTAAATCTTTTAGCGAAAGGAGAGAGTTATGTGGATTATTCGCCTGAACATGACCGACCGCTCGTACCGGCTGGAGGAGGTACCGGCCGCCTACCGTGAGCTCGGGGGCCGTGGCCTGACCTCTACCATCATCTACGATGAGGTGGACCCTCGCTGCCATCCGCTGGGACCGAACAACAAGCTGGTCCTCGCGCCCGGCATCCTCACCGGCACCAGCGCCCCGACCTCCAGCCGGCTCTCAGTGGGGGCCAAGTCGCCCCTGACCGGCGGGATCAAAGAATCTAACGCCGGCTCGCCCCTTGCGCCGGCCATCGCTAAGATGCGCATCAAGGCGATCATTGTGGAGGGCAAGCCCGCCGAAGCCGGCCACTACTGGCTGGTCCGGCTCTTCTGGGATGGCGCAAAGCCTGGCGTGGAGTTTTTCCCCGCCGACGAGTACGCGGGCCGCAGTCTCTTTGATACTTATCCTGAAGTGTATGCCCGTTTCGGCCTGCGCGTCCACGTCGCCGGCATCGGCACGGCGGGCGAATTTGGCTATGCCAACTCCGGCGTTTGCTTTGACGACATGCACCGCCGTCCCACCCGCTACTCCGGCCGCGGCGGCCTGGGCGCGGTGATGGGCAGCAAGGGGCTGAAGTTCATCGTGGTGGATGCCGAGGGCGCGCCGGGTGTGGAGTACGCCGACCAGGAGGCCTTCAAAGTCGGCTCCAGGAAGATGTTGGAGGCACTGCGGACGCACGCGATTACCAAGCCCCAGGGCACGCTCAACACCTATGGGACGGCCGCGCTGATCAACGTCCTGAACGAGGCGGGCGGCCTGCCGACCCGCAGCTTCCGCAGCGGGCGCTTTGAGGGCGCGCCCCGCATTGCCGGCGAAGCGATCTTTGAGACCAACCGCCGCCGGCTGGGCAAGGAGCTCTACAACCATGCCTGTAGCCCCGGCTGCGTTATCCAATGCTCCAACACGCTCTACGACGAGCAGGGCAACGAAATCGCCTCCTGTGTGGAGTACGAATCCGACTGGTCGCTGGGCGCCAACTGCGGCATTGACGACCTGGATGCCATCGGCAAGATGGTGCAGCTCTGCAACGCTTACGGCGTGGATACCATTGAGACCGGCGTCTGCATCGGCGTGGCGATGGACTCCGGCGTCCTGCCGTTCGGCGATGCCCAGGGGGCCATCGGCCTGATTGAGGAGATGGGCAAGGGGACCCCCCTGGGCCGGATTTTGGGCGGCGGCACGGCCTTTGTGGCCAAAGCCTTTGGCAACCCGCGTGTCCCGGCGGTCAAGGGCCAGGGGATGCCTGCCTACGAGCCGCGCGCCGTCAAGGGCATCGGTATCACCTATGCAACCTCCACGATGGGGGCCGATCACACTGCCGGCTACACCATCGCGCCGGAGATCCTTAGCGTTGGCGGCAAGTCGGACCCGCTGAAGACCGAATCCGCCAAAGCCGATCTGAGCCGCGCTTTCCAGGAGACCACCGCCTTCATTGATTCCACCGGCCACTGCCTCTTTATCGCTTTTGCCATTTTGGACATCCCCAGCGGGTACGAAGGCATGGTGGAGGAAGTCAATGGGGTCCTCGGCCTGCACCTGGTCAATGAGGATGTGCTGCGCATCGGCGCGGAGATCCTGCGCCGGGAGCG
>CAYTGR010000063.1:15783-22087 GCA_964437445.1 uncultured Anaerolineales bacterium
GCTGCTCTCTGCTCACTCCTTAACCGGTTTCTATTTTCGGAGGAGGGAGCCCGATCAATGTGGGTCAAGGTTAAACTGTATGCTACCTTACGGCAACATGCCCCGGTGGAGACGGAGCCGGGACAGCCGTTTGCCGTGGAATTGCCGGAGGCCAGCACGGTCGCCGATCTCATCCGGCAATTGAATCTCCCTCCCCACGAGGTCAAGGTCGCTTTTGTGAACGGGCGCGCCCAACCGGAGACCTTTGTCCTGCCGGCGGAGGCTGACGTGGGGATTTTCCCCCCGGTAGGAGGTGGTTGATGCGCGTGGAGGTCTGGCTCTATGGGCCGTTGGCCCGTTACGGTGGCCGCGACGATAACATCTTCGCCCAGGTTACCCCCGACTTGCGCGCAGGGAGTACCTTGAGCGACCTGCTGGCCCAATTGGGGTTGCCCACCGCAGAACGGGGCATCACGTTTATCAACGGCCAGCTGAGTGCCATGCCCGGCCTGCAACCCGACCTGGACCATCCTCTGGCGGAAGGCGACCGGGTCTCTTTCTTTCACCTCAAAAGTATGTGGCCGTTCCAATACCGCCACGGCGTCGCCATGACGGATGAGATGCAAAGTACGCTGACCCGGCGGGAAGACCACGGCCTGCGCTCGCGGTTTGATACGTGAGACGGGCCGTCACGCTGGCGCTGGCAATAATCCCTCTGCTTGTAAGTTGGCGACCAGCTCCGCGCCCACGGCGGAGCCGGCCCGATAGAAAATCCCCGGCTGGCCTAACGGGGCCGCTACTGTGACCCGTGTTCCCCGCTCGGATGTGCCGTAGCGTTGCCCGGTCCAGAGGTGATCCCATTCCCCGGCGGGCAAATAGACCGTTACCCGGCGGCGGCCCGGGTCTAACACCGGCGCGACCAGCAGCTCGCTCCCCAGCAGGAACTCCTGGTACGAGAGGTCGTAGACGCGCGGGTCGTCGGGGTAATGGATGAAGAGATGGCGGGCCACCGGCAACCCGGTCTCCGCCGCCTCCTGGACCAGCTGCTTGCGGTAGAAGGCCCAGGCGCGGTATAGCCTGGCGCAGCGGGCCAGCTGCTGTAAGCTCTCCTCATCGCTGTAGACCTGCGCGTTGTCGGCCGGCCGGCTGCCCTCGTGGGTGCGCAGCACGACACTGAGCGCGCCCAGCTCCAGCCAGCGCCAGAGCAATTCCCGGCTGCGGCGGTACCGCAACGGTCCGGCGCGCAGGGCCGTGAAGCCGCCGCAGTCGCTATGGTTGAGGCTGAAGCCGGAGAGTCCCCCGCTCAGCAATCCCGTCACCGCCGATTTGATCCCGTCGTGGCGATCCCAGCTCACCAGCTGGTCGCCGAGCCACTGGAGCGTCGTCAGGCCCGGGCTCTGGCGGTAGCCCGCGCGGGTGAAAAAGACCAGCTCCGCGCCGCGCCCGGTCTCCTCAATGGCCTCGCGGTTCAGTTGGGCCCAGGCTTCGGGGTAGCGGTTGTGGAAGCGGGCGGCCGGTTCGCCGGAGAAGAGCCGGGCCTCGTAGGGCAGCGCCTCGCCGTAATCGGCCATCCAGCCGGCAACGCCGGTGGCGAGGAGCTCGTCGTGGATCAGTTGTTTGATCCAGGCCCAGGCCGCCGGGTTGGTCAGATCCAGCAGCCCGGCGCAGAAGGTGCTGTTTTGCAGCAGGCAGGGGCGGCCCACCGCGTCGCGCACCAATAGCCCCTGCGCTTCGGCCTCGCGGAAGAGGTTGCGGCGATGGGTGGGCTTGCCGGCCACGTCGGTGACGAAAGGGTTGAGGTAGGTGAGGACCCGGATTCCCTGCGCGGCCAGTTCGGCGACCCAGGAGTCCCATTCAGGATAGCGCTCCCTGTCCAGTTCCCAGTTCCACCAGAGTTGCTGGCCCAACGGTGTGGTGCGTGGCCCCACCCAATCCTGGAGCCAGAGCGCGGCAACCGGCGCTCCGTGGGCCTGGATCTGCGCCAGGCGCTCGCGCACACACGCCGTCCCCCCTTGCAGTCCTAAAATCGCCCCCCCGTGCACCCAATCCGGCAGCGGGCGCATCCGCCCGGCACAGGCGGTATACTCGCGGATCAGGTCGGCCGGCGTCTCCCCGTAGAGGATCCGCCCGGCCGCCCGCGCGGCCCACAACTCCACCTGGATCCGGTCGGACCGGCGCAGATCAAAGGCCGCGTATTCGTAAGTCTCCAGAAAGAGCGAGCGGAGCCGGCTGGTGATATAGTGCGGGACGCCGGCGTAGGTGGTGTGCCAGGCCCCGCCGGCCCGCGCCACCAGATTGACCAGGAAGGTGACCGGCTGCGCTCCGCGCCCGATGCCCTGTTCTGAGACAAAGAGCGGTACCCGGCGGCCCTTGAGATTGAAAAAGGTGAATTGCTCGCCGAAGCCGAAGATGCGCTCGGCCGGCTCCGAGGCGCAGGTGAGGTAGAGGCGGTTGTAGCGGAGGTTATCGACTGTGACCTCAAAGCGCAGCTGGGCGGGCGCGACCGCCGTCAGGGTGAAGCGGTAGCGTACCTTAGTCTGGCCGGCCTTGCCCCGCCCTGTCAACACGCCGGCTAACGTCAGCGAATCTCCCCCCACCGTGAGCGGAGCGAGCGTTTGTTCGGTGGCGAGCTCGCGCACGCGGTCGCGGAAGAAAAACAGGCCGCGCGCTTCGGTGACGGTCTCCCGTCCCTGGCCGGCGGCGAGGAAGCTGCGCCCTGGCAGCGTGGCCCAGAGCACCCGGTCGGGCCGGGCCTGGTGGCAAAGGGTGAGCCGGCCCCCTCCTGCCGGATCCCAGGCGATGAGGAACTGGCCGATCTGCCAGGTGGCCGCGGGCAGCGCGGCCGGGTTGAAGTGTAACCGCCCGCCTGGCTGGCGGGGCCGGCGCCGCCCCAGGTACAGCCCGCCGAGCAGCACCAGGACGAGCAACGTCGCCGGAATCAGATAGCTGGCCATCGTCTCCCCTCTGCGGAAATTCCCCTGCCGGGAGCTCCCTGGGCCGGGCCGCCCGCAACCAGGACGGCCTGGAGCCAGGTTCAGCCGGTCTGCCGCAAGATTGTAACCCCATTGCCGGTAAAACGGAAGCTGGCCTCATCCGGGCGCGTGGCAGTGGCCCGGCGCGGTGGGGGGCTTTAGGGGGGAGCAAAACACTCCTTGGGTGAATCCACGAATCCACGAATGCACGAATCCACGAATCCACGAATGCACGAATCCACGAATGCACGAATCCACGAATCCACGAATGCACGAATCCACGACGAATGCCCTTTGGGGCATTCTACATGATCATTTCTTTATCCTCATCATCCTCATCTCTTTCACAGCTTGATTTTGCTATCACATACCTCCCATGAAAGCCGGATTTACAGAGGTTATAGAGTTGTGTACGCAAATCCGAAATCTAACATCCCCAATCCGAAATCTGACATCCCCAATCCGAAATTAGCTCTGGCGGGCGGGGCCATCAGAAAAAGTATCAGGCGCAAGTTCAGTTGGTGAAGATCGGGAGCAAGTCTTAATGCCCTTCCGAGCATTGTCTGCTTTCTGAGGTCTCGCTTGACATGAAATTTCTAACGCGCGAATGCGCTGTGTCTTAATGCCCTTCCGAGCATTGTCTGCTTTCTGAGTAATTGAATTCTAGAAGAATCCAAAGGAGGGCGAGCCCATGGTCTTAATGCCCTTCCGAGCATTGTCTGCTTTCTGAGCAACAGTTCTACCGGCACTCCTAGCGCCTCCGCCGCTCTACGTCTTAATGCCCTTCCGAGCATTGTCTGCTTTCTGAGCCCGCGTCCCTGCCCGTGCCGCCGGGGATTTTCGCGATGCGGTCTTAATGCCCTTCCGAGCATTGTCTGCTTTCTGAGTTGACGGCCCAGCAGGCCAACGCCCTGCTTTACGACGCCCGTCTTAATGCCCTTCCGAGCATTGTCTGCTTTCTGAGGCGATGAGGAGGTGCGGGCCTGGGTGGAAGAGAACGGGTTCGGTCTTAATGCCCTTCCGAGCATTGTCTGCTTTCTGAGGCCACCGTCGCGGGCACTAACCAGGCCCAGACGGTGGTGTCTTAATGCCCTTCCGAGCATTGTCTGCTTTCTGAGAGCCGATACCGACCGGAACACCAGGCCGCTATGCGGATCGGGTCTTAATGCCCTTCCGAGCATTGTCTGCTTTCTGAGCCAAATTAAGGCGAACACTCCCACGGCTGCCGGATGCCGTGGGTCTTAATGCCCTTCCGAGCATTGTCTGCTTTCTGAGTCACCCCCTTGAAACGGCAGCCCGCGACTCTCACCACTTAGTCTTAATGCCCTTCCGAGCATTGTCTGCTTTCTGAGGAATACCGAACTCCCTCTGTATCGTGGCTCACTGATGATGGTCTTAATGCCCTTCCGAGCATTGTCTGCTTTCTGAGGCGTATTTTTGGGGTGTGCCGTGGGCATCAATTTGTTCATGGTCTTAATGCCCTTCCGAGCATTGTCTGCTTTCTGAGTCGTGGCAATCGGCTTTACCGCGTTGGGCGTGATCGCGGTGTCTTAATGCCCTTCCGAGCATTGTCTGCTTTCTGAGCCGTCTGAAGAAACCCTGGCGGCAATGGAGGCAGCCTTTACGTCTTAATGCCCTTCCGAGCATTGTCTGCTTTCTGAGTAAAGGTGCTGATATGTTTATCGGTACTGCGGCAATTGGGGTCTTAATGCCCTTCCGAGCATTGTCTGCTTTCTGAGACTCACAGCCACGCCACCCGCAAGCAGCGTGGGTCAAGGTCTTAATGCCCTTCCGAGCATTGTCTGCTTTCTGAGCCTTTACCGCTGACTCGCCCGCCGGGGCGATTTATCCCGGGTCTTAATGCCCTTCCGAGCATTGTCTGCTTTCTGAGGAGATTAAGATGGAAGTAAAAATCACGGTGGAAGTAGACGGGTCTTAATGCCCTTCCGAGCATTGTCTGCTTTCTGAGCTGGGGTATATAACCCCGACTACTTTACCGTTAATTTCTAGTCTTAATGCCCTTCCGAGCATTGTCTGCTTTCTGAGCCAGAGTGGGCAGAAAGTGCAACCGACAGCAGCGTGCAGCGTCTTAATGCCCTTCCGAGCATTGTCTGCTTTCTGAGTTCGCCAGGGTGGCGTAATAGGCAATTGGGGAAGCTAGCAAGTCTTAATGCCCTTCCGAGCATTGTCTGCTTTCTGAGGCACCAGCGACTTCTCTTACCTGTTCGCCGACACGCTTCGTCTTAATGCCCTTCCGAGCATTGTCTGCTTTCTGAGCCATTGTGGAACTGCTCGCCCAGCAAGGTAAGACCCTGGGTCTTAATGCCCTTCCGAGCATTGTCTGCTTTCTGAGCACGCCCGCACAGTGGCAAAGCGAGCCGTTGCTGATCGTACCGGTCTTAATGCCCTTCCGAGCATTGTCTGCTTTCTGAGGCAGAAAGTCGCTCAGGCCGTGCGGCTTAGCCTTGTCAATTGGTCTTAATGCCCTTCCGAGCATTGTCTGCTTTCTGAGGGGCATGGCGCGTCTCGCCTCCGGTGCAGTATATGTAGAGTCTTAATGCCCTTCCGAGCATTGTCTGCTTTCTGAGTAAAACTTAAAATGAAGCGCGGAGGTGGTGGAACACCGCGTCTTAATGCCCTTCCGAGCATTGTCTGCTTTCTGAGTTACTGTCACCCATTCCGCCGCCTTCTGAATCTTAAGTGTCTTAATGCCCTTCCGAGCATTGTCTGCTTTCTGAGGGACGCATGAGCCGCTTTCAGGAAGCCGAACAGTTGTTGGTCTTAATGCCCTTCCGAGCATTGTCTGCTTTCTGAGTCATTGTTGAACCCGTCAGCCGCTACCTGAAGCGGGGCAAGTCTTAATGCCCTTCCGAGCATTGTCTGCTTTCTGAGTCTGATCATCCTGGACAACCTGGGCCACTTGATGGTGGGCGGTCTTAATGCCCTTCCGAGCATTGTCTGCTTTCTGAGTACGGCATAGAGATTACCCATCTTTCACGACCTTGACGAGTCTTAATGCCCTTCCGAGCATTGTCTGCTTTCTGAGTGAACGGCGGCCCAGTTGTTAGCGTTGCCAACCCAGACCGTGTCTTAATGCCCTTCCGAGCATTGTCTGCTTTCTGAGCAGATTTTCCGTGACTTCTACCGAGACGTATTCCGGTTCGTCTTAATGCCCTTCCGAGCATTGTCTGCTTTCTGAGCAATGAAATTGGTCGTCTTTGACGCGGACGGCACCCTGAGTCTTAATGCCCTTCCGAGCATTGTCTGCTTTCTGAGCCAAAAGATGGAGGAAACATGACTAAGTTATTTGTTATGAGTCTTAATGCCCTTCCGAGCATTGTCTGCTTTCTGAG
>CAYTGR010000064.1:0-21569 GCA_964437445.1 uncultured Anaerolineales bacterium
CTCAGCACTGACTCCCCCTTCGCGGGCCAGCACCCGCTGCACCTCGGCCAACGCCAGCACCTCCGTCTCGCCGATGGTCAACCGCCGATCCACAATCAGGTCGCACCGATCCGGCACGGCATTGCGGCTCACGGCATGGGAACGGATGTCGGTCACGGCCAGGACCCCCGGTCCCAGGAAAGGATCCTCAGCCAGCTGTTCGGCCAGCAGCTCCAGCCCAAAGATGATGCGCGAGGCAGCGTAGATAGCGTTCTCCCCCAGCTCCGGGCTGGAAGAATGCGCGGACCGGCCCTTCACCGACAGCAACAGCTCCAGGTGCCCGCGTTGCGCCCGCACAATCTGGAGGTTGGACGGCTCCGCGATCACGACCCAATGGGGGCGTATCCCGCTTTCTTCCAACAGGGCGCGGGTACAGATCCCTTCGGCTGGCTCCTCCAGCCCCACCGTAGCGACCAATAGCTGCCCACGCAGCGGGACTTGGCGCCGCAGGAGCGCAGCGGCCCCGTAAACGGTCGCCGCCAGCCCCGCCTTCATGTCAGCCGCCCCCAGACCGTAGAGTCGGCCCTGACGCACCTCCGCCCCCCAGGGATTGACCGTCCAGGCAGCCGGGTCGGCTACTTCCACCGTATCCATGTGGCTGTTGAACATCAGCGTCGGTCCCTCGGCTGACCCAATTTGTCCCACGACGTTACCCGCTGCATCCATCCAGACTTTGGGGAATCCCAGACGGTGCATCTCCTCTGCCACTAAACCGGCCACGGCCCCTTCCTGCCCCGGCAAACTGGACGTGCGCACCAGCTGCTGCACAAAGGCCAACAACGCTTCACGTTCCTGTACCGTCAAATGCCATGAATTCATCTTACTCTCACCCTCATCTGCCCATAGGCTTCCAGCCCAGGATCAAGGCAACTCAATAAGCGCCGTTCCCCGACAAAACCGTGGGGATAGTCCGCACCAAAATGGTGAAATCCAGCCAGGGAGACCAGTGTTCCACATAATAGAGATCCAACAGTACCATCTCGTCAAACGTCAGCTCGCTGCGCCCGCTCACCTGCCACAGCCCTGACATTCCCGGCGGCACCTCCAACCGTTTGCGGTGCCAGGCCTGATATTGCTCCACCTCGCCCGGCGTCGGGGGACGAGGACCGATCAGACTCATTTCACCTTTTAACACATTGAGAAACTGCGGCAGTTCGTCCAGACTGGTGCGTCGCAGGAACCGTCCCACGCGCGTCAGCCGGGGGTCATTGCGGATTTTGAAGAGGGGACCATCGGCCTCATTTAACTCGCGGAGGCTCTCCTGTTCCTTTTCGGCCCCCACCCGCATGGAACGAAACTTGTACACCATAAATAACTTCCCCTTGTATCCCACCCGCACTTGCCTGTAAAAGACCGGGCCGGGGGAATCCAGCCGAATCGCCAGCGCAATCAGCCCAAAAAAGGGCGCCCCCAGGACCAACCCCACGACCGCTCCCACCACGTCTATGATCCGTTTAATCACCAGGGCCGTCCGGCTAAAAGCAATCTCCTGCACGCTGATCAGCGGCACGCCCCCCAGATCGCTCACCGCCACCTGGCTCAGACTCATCTGAAAGAAATCCGGCACGATGCGGGCCTGGACGTTGTGACGCTCGCACTCGCGCAACACCCCCAAAATCCGCCGGTGATAGGTCCATGGCAACGTGATAATGACCTCATCCACCGCTTCATTGTCAATGGAACAGGCCAGATTATCAATGGGGCCCAGCCCTTTGAAGCGGCCGATCTCGCCGCCCCCCTTGACCGGATTGTCGTCCACATACCCCACAATCTGATAGCCCAGATCGGGGCGGGCGACAATCGTCCGCATCACGCGGCGTCCCACTTCCCCGGCCCCGACGATAACAACCCGCTTGACGCCGATCCCGCGACGCCGTAAACGCCCCTGCAACCACAAGGCCAGCGCCCGCGCCAACGACAGCAACGCCACCATGCCGATCCCGGCTTCCAGCAGCAGCAGGCGGGAATAAACCAGCGGGCGGAGGACAAAAGCCATGGCCAGCGCCAGCAGGGTGGCCTTTGCTACGGCATTCATGACCCGATAGACATGGTCCAACCAGGTCCGGCCGCGCCATTCCCGATAGGCCCCCTCACCCCACAGCATGACCGGCACAGCCACCGAGAAAAACAGGAAAAAGAGGGCATAAGCGCTCAGCGGAGCATCGTATGCCACATCCCGCAACCAGCGCAACCGGTAACGGGTCACATAAGCCAGCACGATGGTCAGATTGACCAGGACAATGTCCAGCCCGATCACCCATAGCGAGGATTTGTCTCGTTTCCCGTTCACGTGGCTTCCCCTGGCACCCCAAGAATCTGACGGTAGACCGCTGCGGTCTGCCGTGCAGCAGCCTCCCAGGTAAAACAAGCCGCCTGTGGCGGTCCCTGACAACGCAACGACTCCCGCAGCGGAGCGTCGGTCAGCAAGCGATGCAGCCCCTCCGTGACGGCCGCCACGTCCTGCGGCGGGACGGTGAGGGCCGCGTCGCCGATGACCTCCGGCAACGCCGTCGTCGCACTGGTCAAAGTCGGCACGCCACAGGCCAGAGCTTCCAACACCGGCAGCCCAAACCCTTCATAGTGAGAAAGGTACACGAAGAGCTCAGCCGCATTATACCAGAATGGCTGCGTTTCTGGCGCGACGTAACCGGGGAAGTGCACCCGGTCCTGCAGCCCAAGCCGGGCCACCTCGGCGAAGAGCTCCTCGTAGAACCAACCGCGTGCCCCCGCTAACACCAAATGCAGCTCCGCCTCTGCCAGCCGGGCAAAGGCCCGCACCAGCGTGAGCAAATTCTTGCGCGGCTCTAAAGTGCCCAGAAAAAGGATAAACCGCTCGGGCAACCCCTGTTGGTGGCGGAACTGCGCCACTTCGGCCGCGGGGAGGGGCCGGAAACGCGGTTCCACGCCATGGTAAATGACGTGCACACGCTCCGCGGGCACCCGGAGCAGCGCCGTCACCTCTTGGGCCGTAAACCGCGAAACGGCAACGACGGCAGCCGCCCGGCGACAAGAGATCCCGGTCATTAACCGCAGGTAAAACCGGTTCCCGCGCCGAAAAAACTCCGGGTAGCGCAGGAAACTGAGGTCGTGCACCGTGATAATCTGCGGGCAGGAAGCCAGGAGTGGCCCGACAAAGGCCGGGGCGTGCAGCAACGCCGCGCCCAGCCGGCGCAAGGTGCCAGGCAATACCAGCTGCTCCCACAGGATACGGACCGGCGGGCGTTGTGTGGGCCAGGTTGAACGTTGGATCTGCAACGCCAGGCCCTCCGGCAGCCGGCCTGGCCCCGTCAACGCGACATAGCGCAGCTGATCCCGTCCCGGTGAAAGGCCCTGCAACAAATGCGTCAAGTAAGTAGCAATACCGGCGCTGCGGTAGGAGGCATCGCCGGCAAGCAAATGAGCATTGAGCGCCACCAAGGGCTGATCCGTCGGTTGCATAGCCGGGCGAATTATAATGCCCTTTGGAGGAAAGACAAAACAGAGGCAGGAAGTGAGCCGTGAAAAGTGAGCAGTAAAGCTGGGAAAGAGGGCCGCTACCAAAGGCGCAGCTGGCGGGCGGGGGCGTGCCCATCCAGCAAGATAAACGGGGCCGCCCGGTCAGCGGCGATACCGAGCCGGCGCAGATCGCGCAGGTCACGCAGCCGCCCCTGACGGCGGGCCGCCAGCACCCGTTCCGCGCCTTGAAGGCCAATGCCGGGCACCCGGAGCAGTTGTTCCCGGTCGGCCTGGTTCAATTCCACCGGCAGCTGCGCCAGGTTTTGCCGCGCCCAGGCCAGTTTGGGATCCTCGGCTAACGGGAGGTTGCCGTCGCCGGCAAAGGGCAGCTCTTCCACCGTGAAGCCGTAGTCGCGCAGCAGGAACGAGGCCTGATAGAGCCGGTGTTCGCGCACCGGGGAGGCCGGCGGCAGCGACTCCAGCGGCGTATCGGGGACCGGGTTGAAAGCGCTAAAATAGGCCCGCGCCAGCTTGAGGTTGCGGTAGAGGTACTCCGTGGTGGAGAGCAATTCTACGTCGCTCTCGCCCGCCGCGCCGACCACAAACTGCGTGGTGGAGCTCGGCCCGCGGCCGCCCTGGCTGGCTCGCAATTCCTGGATCCAGCGCAAACGCTCCAGCAGCTCCGAGGTGAAAATCTTGTGCGGTGCTAACCGGGCCAGGCGCTGGTCGTTGGGCGCCTCCAGATTGACCGAAACCCGATCCGCCAGGGGCAGCGCCGCCGCCACCTGGTCACGCTCCGCGCCGGGCATGATCTTCAGGTGGATGTACCCCCGGAAGCCGTAACGCTGGCGCAGCAGCTCGGCTGCCGCTAACAGCCGATCCTGGGTGCGCGGGCCACCGCCGGCCACCCCCGAGCTCAAAAAGAGCCCTTCCACCACGCCGCGCTGGTGCAAATGCAGAAAGACGCGGGCCAGCTCATCCGGCGTGAAGGCCGCCCGCTGAAAGTCGCGCCCGGCACGGAAGGGGCAGTAAGCGCAATCCCGCTCGCAAGCCGAGGTGAGCAAGGTTTTCAACAAGGGGATTCGCTTGCCGCCGGGCAGCGCCGCGTAGTAGACGCAGCCGGCCAGTTCCGCCAGCGCGCCCGCCGCCCGCCCGCCGCCCGTCGGGGCGACCTCCTCGGCCGGCTCAAAGCAGGTCGCCGGGCCTAACAGTCGCAGCTTGTCCAGTGGATCCATCGGCCCCTCCTGCTTCTATTATACGAACAAAAGTTCTATTCGTCAAGCTGAGCTTGAGCGCCGGGCGCATCCGCCAGCCACATCCCCGTTTCCCGCCCGGACGTGAACGTCCGGGCTACCAGCCACGCCCCGTGAACGGGGCTGGGAAGCCCGCTTATGATCTTTGAGAAAATAATTCGGTCATCTGAGCCGTGGGCTTTTGGGCTTGGTAGTAACGCCTTCAGGCGTTTCTTTGCTGCCGCCAAAGGGGAGAACGCCTAAAGGCGTCACTACCCACGCCTTTTCAGCCGGTTCGCCCATGACCGAATTTAATTTTCAAACTTCATCAGCGGGCGTGATTTCATGGCCCGGCAGATTGAGCACCGGGCGCATCCGCCAGCCACATCCCCGCCTCCCGCCCGGACGTGAACGTCCGGGCTAACCAACCACGCCCCGTGAACGGGGCTGGGAAGCCCGCTTCAGCGGGCGTTGTCCAGTAGCCCGGCGCTTGAGCGCCGGGCGCATCCGCCAGCCACATCCCCGCCTCCCGCCTGGACGTCAACGTCCGGGCTACCAGCCACGCCCCGTGAACGGGGCTGGGAAGCCCGCTTCAGCGGGCGTTGTCCAAGTAGCCCGGCGCTTGAGCGCCGGGCGCATCCGCCAGTTAACCGACGGGCAGGCCAGACACCCATAACCATTTTACCGAAGTCATCCCAGATCGGCAATTCTATCGCCAGGCACCCCCCACGCTTCCAGCTCCTGCCGCCAGAGCTGATCCTCTACCTCATACATAACATTGGCCTCGCGGATTACAATAGGGGGAGCACCTTCTTCCACCCGCTCCAAAACGGGAATGGTAGTGCCTGCGCGATGGTGTTGCTTCTGATTATTCACATACGCGACATAATTGGGCAAGCGTTTGCCGTCAAAAGAAAATGCGCCATACTCCTCTTGCCAATAGAAAGGCACAGCACACTGTCCAGACTGGTTTACCCGTGCTGAGGCAACTCCTTTCACCTGGCCGATAAAGGTTGCCAATGATACTTTGGGCGGCACAGAAACCACCATGTGGACATGATCCGCAACGCCATTCAACGCCAACACGATGGCTTCCAGACCTGCGGCTTTGCTTCGTAACAATCCGTAAACCATTGGCTCAAGATCTGGCGTCAACAAAGGCTGCCGGTTTTTAGTGGTCCATACCAGATGATAAAACAACCGCCAATAGGGCATGTTACACTCCGTGGCACACCGCTTTGTGAGAAAATGAATGAAACTTCAGCATCCGCCAGACGCCAACGTCTGGACTAACCAATCACGCCCCGTGAACGGGGCTGGGAAGCCCGCTTATGAAGTTTAAAAATCAGATTCGGTCATGGGCAAGCCGGCTTAGAAGGCGTAACATAGAATAAATAGATAGAATGTAGTGAGTAGTGACGCCTTTAGGCGTTCTCCCTTTCAGCGGCCAGCCAAGAAACGCCTGCTGGCCTTTAAAAATTAGATGCGGTAACACCAGGCGACTCGTTTTTTCCCGGCGGTAACACCAGGCGACTCGTTTTTTCCCGGTGGGACGCCGGGCGATCAATCGCCCGGCTACCCAAGCCACGCCCGGTAAACCGGGCTGCCGTAGCCCCGTTCACGGGGCGTTGCTGGCTTGGCTGGCGGTTAACCGCCGGGCGCCCAGCGCGCACGTGACCGAATTATTTTCTCAAAGATCATCCTCAGCGGGCGTTGCCCAGTAGCCCGGCGGCTTCAGCGCCGGGCGCTTTGACAAACTAAAGTTTGTCCTACCCGCTTTATTATAGCCCCGGTTGCTGCTTGGGCGACCCACAACTTTACCGCTTTGCGATTGACGTCTAACAAAAAAGGCCCTGGAATCTTCCAGGGCCTCCGCAGCTTCGGCCAAGGGGCTAAAACGCGATCATCCCGGTCACGTAAACGCCGTAGATGAACAGCACCACCCCTACCACCACCAGCACCCGCTTCAACAGCAGGTCGGCCTTCTCGCTGATCGCCAGGTCCAGAATAATGGCGCGCACCCCCATGAGCGCGTGCGTGATGACGACCCCCAAAAAGACTGTCTCCAGCGCGAAGATCCAGGGGTTAGCAAGATAAGCCACCACATCCGTGTAAAACCGCAGCCCGGTTGGCGCGACGAAATGCTGTGCCACCATGTGCACGCCCAACAGGACGAGTAACAACGCTCCGGTAATTGCTTGCCAGATCCACATAGGTTCCCTTCCTCCCTTAAACCTTGCTACCCTATCAACCGATGGAAACGATCGCGGCCACCGCAGCCACGGTCAGGATCACCGTCAGGGCAAAGGCACCCCAAAAGAGCGGGGCTTGAAGACGGCTGCCCCAGCCCAATCCCAGGATGCCCACCCGGATCCCATTGATCGCATGGTACAGCAATCCGAAAATCAGGACGGCATCCGCCAGAATAAAGAAGGGATGCTCCACCAAATGGATAAAGCCGTCCCAGGCCTCCGGGCCGCGCGCCAGATTGGTCAACATCGTGAGGTGCAACAGCAAATAAACCACCAATCCAATGGCGGTCAGCCGCATCAGGATAAAACCAATCCCACCTTCCCGCCGGCCCCGGTAGTCAATCCAGGCCCAAATTTTTTGCCACGTTGTTTGATTGTCCATGGTTTAACGCCTCCGCCTACTTCTTCTTGAAAGTGTAGAAACGCCGCAGCCAGCCAATCGCCTGAGAGGGATCTACGTCCGAAGGGCAAACCTCCGTGCACTCCATCGCCGAGTGGCAGCGCCAAACGCCGTGAGGGCTTTTGCCCAACACGCAGGCTTTGGAGAAATCCACCTCGCGCGGCTCCTGAATGAGCCGGGCCAGGCCGGCTAACGGGGCCGGCCCCAGGTACTTGGTGCTGCTCCCCACCACCGGGCAGGCCGACATGCAGAGCCCGCACTCAATGCAATCTTCAAAGCGATTGCCCGGCTCCGGGCTGTCGGCCAGCTCGTCCTCGCGGGAATAGGGCAGACCTACCATGTCCATCTTCTGCAACAGCGGTTTGACGTCCACGGCCAGATCGCCCACCCACGGGAAGTTGCGCAACGGCTCCAGCGTCACCGTCGCGCCGTCGGGAAACTCGGAAACAGGCGTGATGCACATCAACCGCTCGCGGCCGTTGACCCGCGCGCCGCACAGCCCACACGAGGCATGATGGCAGGCATGGCGGAACATCAAGCTGTGATCCTGGTGGCCAAAAATTTGCTCTACCCCATCAATAATGTTGGCCTCGTCAGGCAGAGTCACAGTAAACGTCTGGTATTGGCGGCCCAGAGTCGGGCTGCCGCGCAAAATTCGTAGTTTCAGCGTGCGCATAGTGTCATTCTCCTCCGAGGTTACGAGCGATAGAAGGCCCGATAGGTCGCTAAGGGGACTTCCTTGGTGCGGCACGGCGTGGTAACGCCGGTTACGCGCCCGACGATGTCGCCCAGCTTCTCAGCCATCGCCCGCGACGTCGTGGTCTTGCCGCCCAAAATGGAGAACAGTCCCTCCGCACCGTCCGCGGCGTGGTTAAAGCAATCAAAACCACGGGTCAGTTCGCGCCCTTCTACCTTGCCGCCGCCCACCGTTTTATCCAGCAACGGGCGAGCCGCCGCCGACACGCCGCGCAGGGGCGCTGTGGCGAAGGCCGGGACCAGCAAAGTGCCGCAGTCCAACATCTGCTTGATCTGCTCCGGCGGGACGGGGATTTGATCGGGGTCCTGCACTACCCAGGAGGTCGTGCCGATGACCGAGTTGCGCCGCTGCGGCACAATGATGTCGCCGTCACCGGGGCGATTCAGCCGGTTGATGATCCGTTTGCTCCAGCGACGATGGACTGCCACCATGATGCCGGCCGTCGGCACCATCGCAATATGCTTGATGCCGGCCATCTGGCCAATCTCGCCGCCCCACGGTCCGGCCGCGTTGATCACCAGGTCGGCACCCAGGACACTTTCTTTTTTGGTGCGGCGATCCAGCACTTTGACGCCGGTGATGCTGCGCCCTGACCAGACAAAATCAATCACCTCGGTGTAAGTATACACCACCGCGCCGTTCAGTTTAGCCGTCGCCAAAAAGGCCATGCTGAAGTGGAAAGGATCAAAGACCCCGTCGGGCACGCGGATGGCGGTGAGCAGTTTGGGATTGAGGTGCGGCTCCAGCTCCAGCGCCTGCTTGGGGGTCAGCTCCTGAGCCGGGATGCCGGCCCGGGCGCACCCTTCCAGAAAACGCTCGCGGTAAGTCAGGTCCTCTTCGTTGATCGCCACGAAAAGGCCATCGTTCCGCTCCAACAGATCGGGCATCAGCTTGCGCATCAGCGCATTTTCCTCGGCGCACTCCTGGGCTGCTTCGGGGTCGGTCATCGCATACCGGCCACCGGAGTGGAGCAGGCCGTGGTTCCGGCCGGTCGTCTCTGAGGCAATTTCACCTCGCTCCACCACAGTGACGCGGAATCCCCGTAGAGCCAAATCGTGAGCCACGGCTGTGCCGGTAGATCCAGCACCGATAATCAATGCGTGTAGGCTCATGAGACCTCCTGATATGGATAAATTAACCGCCGATCAGGCGACAAAAAGTGCAGGGAAAATTACTTTTTTACCTGACTTTCCACGTAGGCCCGCACCGCCGCCGCGGAATCCAATTGCAAGACATGGGAGGCGATCTCTCTGGCCCGTGTCAGGGTCAGCTGCCGTATCACCTCTTTGGCAATGGGAATAGCGGGCGGGTTCATGCTGAACTCGTCCAGCCCCAGCCCTAACAGGATGGGGATCGCCGGTGGCATCCCGGCCAGCTCACCGCACAATCCAACCCAGATACCGGCCTGGTGTGCCGCCGCAATCACCTGCTGGATCAGCCGCAAGACCGCCGGGTGTAAGGGATCGGCCAGCTTAGCCACCTGCGGATTGGTCCGGTCCGCCGCCAGCGTATACTGGCTCAGATCGTTCGTCCCGATGCTGAAAAAGTCCACCTCCCGGCTCAGCTGATCCGCGATCACCGCCGCCGAGGGCACTTCCACCATGATACCAACTTCTACGGATTCGTCAAAGGGCAGGCCGGCCCGTTTCAGATCGGCCTGGACTTCACGGACCAGTTGACGCAGCGCGCGGGCCTCTTCCACCGTCGCCACCATCGGGGCCATGATCTTGATGTCGTGTCCCGGGCTGGCCCGCAAGATCGCGCGGACCTGGGTTTTGAGGATTTCTGGCCGGTCCAGACAGAGCCGGATACCGCGCCAACCCAGGAAAGGATTCTGCTCTGCCGGCACATCCAAATAAGGGAGCGGTTTGTCACCCCCGATGTCCAGCGTGCGAATCACGAGCGGCCGCCTTTCAAAGACTTCCGCGATGGCCCGGTATAAAGCGTACTGCTCCTCTTCGGTCGGAGCAGTCTGGCGGTCCAGGTACAGGAACTCGGTCCGCAGCAAGCCAACGCCCTCCGCGCCATATTCCAGCGCCCGGCGGGCATCCACCAGGCCCCGGATGTTGGCGACCACCTCCACGCGCTTTCCGTCGCGGGTGACGGCCGGAGCCTGCCCGGCCGCCTGAGCGGCCGCCTGCCGGGCCAACCAGGCCGCACGCCGCGCCTGGTACTCTGCTACCTGCTCCGCCGGCGGCGCGACCGCCAGCAGTCCGGCATCGCCATCTATGGCCACCAGCGTGCCCGCCTCCACCCGCATCACGCCGGGTCCCAGGCCGGCCACCGCCGGGATGCCCAACGCGCGTGCCAGGATAGCCGTGTGCGAGGTCGCCCCGCCCAGCGCCGTAGCGATCCCCAAGACTTTAGCCGTATCCAGTTGAATTGTATCCGAGGGCATCAGATCATTGGCCACCAGAATTCCCGGCACCGGCATGGCGGGCAGATGAGCCGGCGTTACCCCCGCCAGCTGGCGTAACACCTGCTCTCCCACGCTCGCCACATCGACGGCCCGGGTCTGGAGGTAAGGATCCTCCAGGGCCTTGAAGGCAGCCACCTGCGCCTCCACCTCGGTTTGCCAGGCCGCCTCGGCGTTGATGTGCTCTTCACCTATCCGCGCAGCCGCCGCTTCCACCAGCGCCGGGTCTTCCAGGAAAAGCAGATGGGCGTCAAAAATCGCCGCCTCATAGCTCCCCACCTGCTTCATGGCCTGCGCCCGCAGCGCCTCAATCTCCTTGCGCGTCGCCGCCAGGGCCTCATGCAGCCGCTGCACCTCCGCGGTTGGATCAGTCACCGTGCGCCGGGCGACCTCCACAGCCTGGGCCTGGTAAAGATAAGCCGGCCCGACCGCTACACCCGGGGCGACCGGAATGCCCGGCAGTTGCCCGGCCCTGGCAACCACGGCCGTCGGGCGGGTAGGCACCGCCGGCAAGGGTTGGTCAGATTCGCCAAAATTGTCCTTGACCAGAACGGCCAAGGCCTCCAAAGCGGACTGCGCATCTTCACCCTGGGCCGCGATACCGATCTGGTGCCCCTGAAGCACCCCCAACGTAGCTACCTGATTGATGCTCTTGGCGCTGACGGCCCTGGACTGCCGGGTCACATCGCGCACGGTGATGGTCGCCTGGTAACGGCTCGCCGTGCTGACAAACAAAGCTGCCGGTCGGGCATGGAGGCCCAACCGGTTGGTCACGGTCAAGATCAATTCCTGCGCCTCCGGCAGCCCTGCTGCGGGGCCGGTAGGAACTGCCGGGGCCGGGCCGCCCAGCTGAGCCACCTTGGCACTGAGAGCCTCCTGGGCCTCCGCCATGATCACGGGGATCGGACTCCCTACCAGCGCCTGGACGGCCGCCACCACGGCCCCTTCCACCAGGGGGGCCGGGCACATGTGGATCTTTTGCCGCTGCTCCTCGGGGAAAAACTCCAAGGCTGTCTCTGTACTTAACAGGGCGCTGCCCAGGTCCATTAACACCACAACGCCGTCATCACTGTACACTCTGGCAATCGCTTCCTGGACCTTGAGGGCATCCGTGCCAATGGGGTTGGTCGGATCGTCAATGCCGCCCGCGGCGGCGATAGGCACTTTTCCCTGCGCCATTTGATCCGCCAGCTGCCGCACTCCCTCTGCCAGCTCGGCGCTGTGCGAAACAATCACGAGGCCAATCATGGGCCCTCCTCAAGTTAGTAGAATATCAACAGGCGTATCTTCGCCGGGATGGGATGGTCGCCTCCCAGACGGCGAACAGTTCATGGATTGGCAATCGCCGCCACCAGCTCGCGGCAGAAGGCCGGAATATCCTCTACCACCCGGCCCCAGACCAGGTTGCCATCGCGGAAGGCCGGCTCGTCCACCCAGGTCGCGCCGGCGTTGACCAAATCGTCCTTGATGCCCAAAGAGCCGGTCGCCCGATGGCCCTGCACAATCCGGGCCGACGCCAGCACCCAGCCACCGTGGCAAATAGCGCCGACGATCTTCTTTTGTTCATACACCGTGCGGACCAGGTCCAGGATACGGGACGAGCGGCGCAGCTTATCAGGGGCCCAACCGCCAGGGACAACTAAGGCATCCAGCGCCTCTGCCGTGATCTGGTCCACCGTCAAATCTGGTTTGGCTTCCAGGCAATGCTTGCCGCGAAAGCGCTCCATCTTCGCGCCGATCACCATCACCTGGGCGCCTTCTTCACGCAGCCGCATCACCGTCACCCAGAACTCCAGGTCTTCAAAGCCCTCATCTACCAGGACCCCTACCCGTTTATTGGTTAAGCGCATCCTGAGTCCTCCTGATGTCCTAACATGTTCATAGTCAGGCGCTTGAGCGCCATTTGAGCCGCGCTCAAGCGCGGCACTACAAACGTGTTCCTCAATTCACGGCTCTCTGCCCACCCTCTGACACTGCGGGCAACTCTGCACCTCATGGATCGTCTGTTCCAATTCTGGGGTTAACGCTTCCGGTGGGCCGGGGACAAATCCCACCGCCCCACAACGACAAGCGTACCAGCCCAACCGCACCCGCTCAAACGCCAGACGGGGAGCCGCCAGGTCTACCAGTTCCACATCCAACCGCCAACGGGCATTGGTAATCAGGCGGGCACAGCCCACAGCCAGGAGCTTATCTGCGTAAAGCGCAAAGTGGCGGCAGTGACGCATCAACAACACCCCCAACGTCACATCAGCCGGGAAGGGGAGGTCCTGGGCGTCTCCCACCAGCACGGTCAGGTTGGTCGGGAGAGCGGTCCGTTGCGCCGCCAGCACCAGGTCGGCCTGGATCTCAACGGCGTAGACCCGGCGGGCCAGCGCCGCGATCCGGCGGGCCAGGCGCAAATCGCCCGCTCCAAGCTCTAAGACGATATCCTCAGGCCTGATCCACTCCAGGACCTGCTGGTAGGTCGGCTCATCATAAGGCGCCCACAGGCGTTCCCAATCCAGGTTCGCCATGGACCATCAAGCAGCCAAAAAATGAACGCAAAAAGTCCGCATCCCCGGTCCCGGCGCTCAACTGAAAGGTTTTTTGCCTCGGATCGTGGCATTCAGCACCAATGAAAAAAGGAAAACTGCCCAAATCGCCACGGCCGACCCCAGTCCCCACAAAACAGCCGATTTCCAACCCAGGCCCGGCAAGATCTGCCACCCCACATAAATCCCAAAACCCACGCTCAATACCCCAATCAAAATCAGGCCGGTACGCAAATTGATCCAGGGCTGGCTGGTTGGAACCTCCGGCGCCTTCTGGCCGCTTGTCCGGCCAAAAGCATGTTCAGTCTTTTTAGATCGTGTTGTTTTTGCCATACCTGACATTACCCTGGGGCCAGGTTAAAGCAACCTGGCCCCAGCCAGATGCGAAATCAGGGAACGGGCAGGGGGTCCCCCCTACCCGCTCCGAGATGGATTTATTCCAGCCAGTTGAAGGTGCGCTCCACGGCCTTGAGCCAGCCCTTGTACAGCGCGGCGCGCTCCTCGGCTCCCATCTTGGGCTCCCAGGTCTTGTCCACGCCCCAGTTCTGGCGCAGTTCATCGGTGTTGGCCCAGAACCCCACGGCCAGGCCGGCGGCGTAGGCCGCGCCCAGCGCGGTGGTCTCCGCCACGGTCGGGCGCACGACGGGCACACCCAGGATGTCAGCCTGGAATTGCATCAACAGTTCGTTGAAGACCATGCCGCCGTCCACCTTCAGCGCGGTCAGCGTCACGCCGGAGTCCTTGTGCATGGCATCCAGCACTTCGCGGGTCTGATAGGCGGTCGCTTCCAGCGCGGCGCGGGCGATGTGGCCACGGGTGACGTAGCGGGTCATGCCGACGATCACACCGCGGGCATCGGAGCGCCAGTAGGGGGCGAAGAGGCCGGAGAAGGCCGGCACGAAGTAGATGCCGCCGTTGTCCTCTACCGTCCGGGCCAGCGGCTCCACGTCCTTGGAGGAGTCAAACATCTTCAGGTTGTCGCGCAGCCACTGCACCAGCGCGCCGGTGATGGCGATGGAGCCTTCCAGGCAGTAGACGGCCGGCGCATCGCCGAACTTGTAGCCCAGCGTGGTCAGCAGGCCCGACTTGGAGGGCACGATCTCGGTGCCGGTGTTCATCAGCATGAAGCAGCCGGTGCCGTAGGTGTTCTTCGCCTCGCCGGGGCTGAAGCAGGTCTGGCCGACCAGGGCCGCCTGCTGATCGCCCAGGTCACCGCAGACGGGGATCTTGTCCCCGAAGGGGCCGTCGATCGGGGTGTAGCCGTAAACCTTGGGATCGCTGGAGGGGCGGATCGCCGGCAGCATCTGGCGGGGGATGCCCATGATGGCCAGGATTTCGGGATCCCAGTCCAGGGTCTCCAGGTTCATCAGCATGGTGCGGCTGGCATTGGA
This sequence comes from uncultured Anaerolineales bacterium, assembly GCA_964437445.1. Taxonomy (GTDB): domain Bacteria; phylum Chloroflexota; class Anaerolineae; order B4-G1; family SLSP01; genus CAYTGR01. The sequence goes on from CAYTGR010000064.1 coordinate 14,457, forward strand.
GACGTCAGTGACATGTGCGCCGCCGTTCGGCCCGCCGGTCAGCCACCAGATCACCCAGGTGTCAATGTTGCCGAAGACGGCCTCGCCCTTCTCGGCGGCTTCGCGGACGCCCGGCACGTTCTCCAGGATCCACTTCACCTTGGGGCCGGAGAAGTAGGTCGCCAGCGGCAGGCCTACCTTCGGGCGGAAGCGATCCTGGCCGCCGTCTTTGGCCAGAGCATTGCAGATGTCGGCAGTGCGGGTGTCCTGCCAGACGATGGCGTTGTAGTACGGCACACCGGTCTTGGGGTTCCAGACGATGGTAGTCTCGCGCTGGTTGGTCACACCGACGGCCGCGATATCACCGGGCGCAGCCCCGGCCTTGGCCACAGCTCCGCGCACGACTTCCTGAGTCCGCTCCCAGATTTCCATCGGGTTGTGCTCAACCCAACCGGGCTTCGGGTAGATCTGCTCGTGTTCCTTCTGATCCACGCTGACGACCTGCCCATCATGGCTGAAGATCATGCACCGGGTGCTGGTCGTCCCCTGATCTACTGCTGCAGCATACTTAGCCATACGAAAACGTCTCCTTTCTAAGATATGAAATTGAGTTAAACCGACTGTGAAACCACCTCAAGGAACGCCTTGAGAATCAGAAACGAGGAGGTAGCGCCTGGATCTTGATGTCCGATACTGCGCTCACCGAGGTAGCTGGCCCGGCCTTTTTTGGCCAGCAGCGGAATCGTGCCCAGCATTCCCTGCTCGGCAGCCGCCACCGCTTGTTGCAGTACGGCCGATGTGTCCTGGCCTTGATCAACGGCAGCCTTCAACGCTGCTACAGCCGGGGTCAGAGCATCCACCATGGTCTTATCGCCCAGGTTGGCTTTGCCGCGTTGTAACACCCCATCCAGCGCCGCTTCAAACAGCGCCACCAGGTCCGCATCGGACAATTCATCTTTCCCGGCCACGGCCGCACCGGCTCGCATGAAGAAGGTCCCGTACAGTGGGCCGCCGGCCCCGCCCACGGTGGAGAGCAGTGCCATCCCGGCGGATTTGAGGATGTTGCCGATATCCTTATCCGCAAAGCTCGGCAGCTGGCTCATCACCTTTTGAAAACCACGATCCATGTTAATCCCATGGTCGGCATCGCCAATCGCCGCGTCCAGCTCTGTGAGATACTGCTTGTTCTCCGCCAACACCTGGGCGACAGCCTTCAGCCAGGAGACAACCTGTTCTTTGGTAACCATGCGGACCGTCAATCTCCTTCAAAGAAAATTAGTAAGAACGACCGACCTCAAACCACCAGGCCGGTTAAATGCCCCATCGTAGCCCCGGTGTCTTCACCGGCGCATCCCACAGTTCCAGCATCTCGTCATCCACTTTGAGGAGGGTGATGGACATCCCCTGCATCTCCAGCGAGGTGATGTACGGCCCGACCAGGTTGCGCACGATGGTGAGCCCCTTCTTCTGGCAGATCTCGGCCAGTTTGCGGTAGACGACGAAGAGCTCGGCGATGGGCGTGCCCCCCATGCTGTTGACGAAGGCCACCACCCGGTCGCCCGCGGCGAAGGGCGGATCCACCAGTTCCACTTCCACCCAGTCGCCCTTGGCCTCATCCCACTCGCGCACTTTGCGGGTGTAGGCCGGATCCTCAATGATGCTCAGGGCCATCATTTCAGTGATCTCATCGGCCGCCTTCATCTTCATGCGCTCGCGGCCTGGCTCGCCATGGATGCCAATGCCGATCTCCATCTCATCGTCGCCCAGTTCAAACGTGGGGGAGCCCTTGGCCGGCACCGTGCAGGAGGTGATCGCCATCCCCATGCTGCGCCCGTTGATGTTCACCCGGCGGCAGAGATCGGCCACCCGCCCCAGGTCGTACCCGCGCTCGGCCGCCGCGCCGACGATCTTCTCCGCCAGCACGGTCGTGCCGACGCCGCGCCGTCCGGCTGTCCAGAGGCTGTCCTTCACAGCGACGTCGTCATCAATCAGAATGTTGGCAACCTGAATGCCCTCGGCGCGGGCCATTTCAGCGGCCATCTCGAAGTTCATCACATCGCCCGTGTAGTTCTTGACGATGTAGAGGACGCCAGCCCCGCCGTGCACCATTTTGGCGGCTTCCAGCATCTGATCGGGGGTAGGAGAAGTAAACACCTCACCCGGGCAGGCCGCCGTCAACATGCCCATGCCCACAAAACCACCGTGCATCGGTTCATGGCCGCTGCCACCCCCGGAGATCACCGCCACCTTGCCACTGACCGGCGCATCGGCCCGGTAGACAAAGCGCGGTTCCAGATTCACCTTGACCAGATCAGGAAAGGCCATGGCCATACCGATGAGGCTTTCCGGCACAAACGTTTCCACTTGATTGATCAGCTTTTTCATGACTACCCCCTTGACTTGAGATAAGGCCCTGCCTGAATGAAACCAGGCAGGGCCAAAATTCAGCTACTATTTCTTCGCCGGCAGCATAGCGGTGATGAAAGCATCATACAGGAAGGCCGCAATCGGCCCCGCAATCGCCGGGATCAGGACCGGCGGCAGCAGCCAGTAGATGCCGTCGAACAGCCCCTTGGTGCCGACGACCAGACCAAAGAGGCGGGGGCCCAGGTCACGGGCCGGGTTGATGGAGTAACCGCTGGGGCCACCCAGGGAGAGACCAACCGCCAGCACGGTGCCGCCGACGATGAAGGGTCCCAGGTTGCCGCCCACGCCCATGTTCTTCATATCACCACTGGCGAGGATCCCCCACAGCAGAATCATGGTGCCGAAGAATTCGGCGATGCAGGCATTCACCAAAGAGTAGCTGCCGGAGGCCGTGCCCGCGGCACCACCCCAGAAGGCATTGCCAAAGACCGAGCCCGGGCCAGTGCTCCAAACATTGGGCAGGCCAGCGGCCTTCAGGCCATCCATGTAGACCAGGTAGACCCCCAGCGCGCCCAGGAAAGCGCCGATGAATTGCGCAATGATGTAGAACGGCACTTTGCCCCAGGAGAAACCGCGCTTGAAGGCCATCGCCAGGGTCACGGCCGGATTCAGATGCGCGCCAGAGACGCCGCCGGAGATGTAGACGGCGATGATGACCGCAAAGCACCAGCCGATGGTGATGGTGTTCCAGTTGTAGGCCGGAGCCGCCAGACGGGGCGCCAGCCCCACATTGGCCACCACGCCATCGCCCAGCAGAATCAGGACGAAGGTGCCTACGATCTCGCCGACGAACTCCTTGATGTTGAACGACTTATCCATCTTAAATGCCTCCTTGGAATTAAGGTACATTGAAAGGATTTGACTTGACAAAACCTGGAATGATCGTTTCACTAAAGATAAAGATGTTCAGTGCCGACAGATCCAACGTGCAGGTTCAGGGCCAAAGCAGCGAACTCCTCGCGCCTGCTCAAGAATCTGCCTTTTGTCATCACCCCCTTTCTAAACCAAGCTCACCCAAACACCGGAGCAGAACCTGGAGTTGCTGGCATACGTCACCCCATAAGGATGGATCATGGGGTTCCACCTGCTGAAGAGGCATTGATACCTGGCAGCTGGAAGCCAAACAAGGGCCTGTCACCAGTAATTTTGGATTGGCACGCAGATAGACCGTCTCATCCATATTATGAATCAAGACATGCCCCACACTATGCTATGCCCCAAACCGGGCATAGCACCAATACCAGCCGGATTGGGTTCGGCCCAACCCTAACAACTTACAGAGGCAAATTCATAAACGTGGAACAATCAGTCCAAAACAAATCGCTATAAAAACCGCTACAACGGACAGCAAAACGTTTTGGTAAAGCGGGAGCAGTGGACAGTTACAGATGGTTGTCCGACTCCTGTGCACCTACAACTTAACACAAAAGGTTAGTCTATAACCAGGTCCTACAGGCGAACAGTTTTATTGTACACCACCTCATTATTTCTGTCAATAGCTAAACGTCTCCCTTACCAAGATCGGGGTTTCGTTTAAGATAAATTTACTGATTTATAAACTCCCCTGTCACGACAAAAGCAATTGTGGCAGTTGACCGGCGGCTTGGAAGCCGCAGACCAGGCCATTTGCCCCATCGCCGGCCCGTGTTACACTTGCCTTCAAATCAGGAAACCGGCCACCCAGGAGAGACCATGTGGGATACTCACGTCCATTTACACTATGATGCTTACGCCGCCGACCGGGAGGCCGTCCTGGTACGCGCCGCCGGGGCCGGCGTGACCACCTGCCTGCTGCCGGGAAGCACGCTCGCTGACAGCCAGGCCGCCGTCGCGCTGGCGGAACGTGAGGCCGCCAGTCCCTGCGTGCTTTACGCCGCCGTTGGCATCCACCCCACCTCGGCCGACGAACTGACTCCCGCCGCGCTGGTTGAGTTGCGCGCGCTGGCCCGGCACCCTGGCGTCGTGGCCATCGGCGAGATCGGCTTAGACTACTATTGGCCCACCCTCCCCGACCGGGGCTGGCCTTGCGCCGACCCGCCGCAACAACGAGCCGCCCTGGTTGCTCAACTGGAGCTCGCCGCCGAGCTGGGCTTGCCGGTACTGATCCATGACCGGGAAGCTCATGCCGATACCCTGCAGCTGCTCCGCACCTGGGTCGCAGGCGGGCCGGACCGCACAGGGACGCTACACGCTTATGCCGGCGGGCCGGCGCTGTTGGACGAGGCGCTGGCGCTGGGTTTTTATATCGGCATGGATGGCCCGGTTACTTTCCGCAAGGCCACCGCCCTGCACGAAGTGGCCCGGCGCGTGCCCCTGGACCGCCTGCTGCTGGAAACCGACGGCCCCTATCTGACCCCCGAACCCTATCGCGGCCAGCGCAACGAGCCAGCCTACCTGATCTACATTGCCCGTCGCATCGCCGAACTCAAAGCCGTGTCCGTGGAGCAGGTAATGGAGGCCACCGCCGAGAATGCCCGCCGCCTGTTCAGGGTTGGACCAGCCGTGTCTGGCGAAAAATAAGCCACCAGCACGTCGGACAGCGTAAGCTACCCTGTGTCCCCTGTGGTATAATACCGGCATCCAACCAGTACGCCAGGGGAATCATGTCAGGAAATGAACTGCTTTACCGTGCCTTGCTCCGTGAAGAGCTCCGGGGTGTGGAGGGGCTACTGCACGAAGTGCACGACCAGGTTCCAACTACCATCGGGTTAGCCGTTCGCGCGCTCATTCTCAGCGGCGGGAAACGACTGCGGCCGGCGCTCGTGCTCCTCTCGGCGCATCTGTGCGGCGCGGCGCTGGAACATACCCTGCCGGTCGCCGCAGCCACTGAGATGCTGCACACGGCCACGTTGATCCACGATGATTTGATTGACAACGCCATCCTCCGGCGTGGAGTAGAGACGCTCAACGCGCACTGGAGTCCGGCCGCCACGGTCCTGACCGGCGATATCGCGTTTGCCTGGGCCGCCCGGCTGAGCGCGCGTGGCCAGAGTTTGAGAATCATGGAACGCTTCGCTGAGACTCTCAACATCATCTGTCGGGGCGAACTAACCCAGATGTTTGTCGGCCGCGACCAGCTCCCCACCCTGGATGACTATTATGTCCGCATCTATGCCAAGACCGCCTCACTCTTTGAGTTCACCACCGAAGCCGGCGCAATCCTGGGTAAGCGGCCGGCGGCAGAACAGGAGCGGCTGGCACGCTTCGGCAAGCTGTTGGGGCTGGCTTTCCAGATCTCCGACGACGTGTTGGACTTCATGGCCGACGAGGCGACCCTCGGCAAGCCGGTCGGCAGTGACCTGCAACAGGGGCTAATCACGCTGCCGGTGCTCTATTACCTGGAAGAACACCCGGAAGATGGGCGAATTGCGGCCCTCATGCGCGGCCCCCGGGAGCGCGAACAGGTGCAGGCCATCGTGGCCGACCTGCGGCGCTCTGCAGCCGCCGACCGGGCAATGGTCACCGCCGAAGGGCACATTCACGAGGCGTTGGCGCTGTTAGCAACCTACCCGGCCTCGCCTTATCTGACCGCCATGCAGCAAATCGCTAACTTTGCAGTCCAACGGACGTATTGAGCTTTCCAGAATCAACCCGCTGCCATGCTTCTCTCGGTGATCATCGTCAACTGGAACGTGCGCCCGCTTTTACAGCGGGCGCTGACCTCGGTTTTTGCTTCGTGGGGGACGCGGCCGGGGCTGGAGGTCATCGTCGTGGACAACGCCTCCACCGACGGCAGCCCAGCCATGGTCGCCACCGAATTCCCCCAGGTAAAACTGATCGTCAGCTCCGAAAACCGTGGGTTCACCGGCGGCAACAATCTGGGACTGGCCCAGGCAACCGGCGAATTCCAGCTGCTCCTCAACCCCGACACCGAGGTGTTGGACGACGCCCTCCCCCGCCTGGTCGCTTACGCGCAAGCCCATCCTGACGTGGGGGTGATCGGGCCGCAGCTGCTCAATGCCGACGGCACGGTGCAGGCCTCGCGGCGGCGCTTTCCCACCCTGGACGTGCTGTTCACCGAGAGCACCTGGCTCCAGGCCTTGGCCCCGCGCGCCGCCCTGGCGGCCTATTACGTTGAGGACCGGCCCGACAATGTAGAGCAAGCCGTTGATTGGGTCACCGGCGCGGCGCTGTTGGTGCGCCGGGAGGCCATCGCCCAGGTCGGCCCGCTGGATGAGGGGTTTTTCATGTACTCAGAGGAGCTGGATTGGTGTCACCGCTTCCGCGACGCCGGCTGGCGAGTTGTCTACTGGCCAGAAGCGCGCATCGTCCACCACGAAGGGAAAAGCAGCGAGCAAGTCGTGCCGGCCCGGCACATTTATTTCCAATCCAGCAAAGTCTACTATACCCGCAAGTATCACGGGTACGGAGCGGCGGCGCTGCTGCGCGCCTGGTTGTTGCTGCAATATGAGTGGCAAATGGTGCTGGAAGCCGCCAAGTGGCTGGTCGGTCACCGGCGACCGCTGCGCGCTGAGCGGATCGCGGCCTACCGGCAGGTGATCGCCAGCGGGCTGCGGGGGAGCGGGAAGAAGTGAAAAAGGAATTCCCCATGAACTGGCGTTCGCCAGCAAGGGGGTGAAAATGTAAGCAGTGAGCGGTGAGCAGGAAACAGGAACTTCTACCTGCTGCTCTCTGCTCACTCCTTAACTGGCTTCTATTTTCAGAGGAATTCCCCATGAACTGGCGTTCACCAGCCGTGGGATGAAA
>CAYTGR010000065.1:0-13246 GCA_964437445.1 uncultured Anaerolineales bacterium
CTTTCAGAAGGCGTTCATCAGCGGTGGGATGAAAATTGGCTCGTAGTAACGCGCTTCAGCGCGTTGAACGGCGCTAAAGCGCCTGATTACGAACGCAGAGCGTTATTTGCAGAGGAGATTTCATCCTTCCGCCTTCATCCCTCATGCTTTTCAAATGTGAGCAGTGAGCAGGAAACAGGGACTTCTACCTGCTGCTCTCTGCTCACTCCTTAACTGGTTTCTATACTTCAAAGGAGATGAGCCATGTACAAACCGCGCCTGGTTTTAAGTCTGGTAGCCGGACTGCTGGTTTTGGCTGCGCTGCTGGTTGGCTGCGGGGGGAAGACGGCTACGCCCACGATGGTCCCTGGCGTGACGACGGTCGCTGCTCCCACCGCCGTGCCCGGCGCGCAGACCTCGGCGGCTCCCACTGCTGAACCGGGGGCCACCACCTTGGCCCCACCGACTCTGGTCCCGTCTCCCGCCCTGGATGGCGCGGCGCTGCTGCAAGAACGCTGCACCACCTGTCACTCCCTGAACAAAACGACTGCGCTGCGGCAGGATCAGGCCGGCTGGACGCGGACGGTGCAGCGCATGATCAACAAAGGCGCTGTGCTGAACGCCGAAGAGCAGGCGGCGCTGATCGCCTACCTGGCGCAGACCTACGGCCCTTAGCGCAGTCTGTCATGGCGTGCTTCAGCGCGGCGGGACGGGGCTCAAGCGCCTCAATGAACTCTACTTGAACTGCCGGTGGTCTGTGGTCCGCCGTCTGTGGTCTCTTGGTGGTGCCGGTAACAACTTGAATGATTGAGGAGGATAACCATGCCGTTAACGGTCCCCCCGCAACCGGGGGTAGCGCAGCTGAAACCCTATGTGCCGGGCAAACCGGTGGAAGAGGTCCAACGTGAGTACGGTCTGACCAACGTGATCAAGCTGGCCTCCAATGAAAATCCGTTGGGGCCGTCGCCCCGGGCCGTCGCGGCCATGCAGGCGGCGCTTTCCGGCGTCAATTTCTATCCCGATGGGGCCAGTTACACCCTCACGCACGCTTTGGCCCGCTATCACAATGTGACGCCAGCGCAGATCGCAGTGGGCAACGGCGAGGATGGCCTGATCCAGGAGCTCTGCATGACCTTTCTGGATGAGGAGAGCGAGGTCATCGTCAGCCGCTCCTCGTTTCCCATTTACGATACCTACACCCACCTCATGCGGGCGCGGCTGATCAAGACGCCGCTCCGGGAATACGGCCTGGACCTGGCGGCGATGGCGGCGGCGATCACCCCGCGCACAAGGCTGATCTTCGTCTGCAATCCCAACAACCCAACCGGGACCATCGTCACGGCTGCCGAGGTGGAAGCCTTTCTCGCGCAGGTGCCGGAGACGGCGCTTGTCGTTTTTGACGAGGCCTATGTCCACTTTGTGGATTCTGACGCCTACCCCGATACGTTGCCTTACGTGCGGGAGGGACGCTCCAACGTCATCGTGTTGCGCACTTTCTCCAAGGCTTACGGCCTCTCCGGGGTGCGCGTCGGCTACGGGATCGCCGTGCCGGAGGTGATCACGCTGCTCAACACGGTCAAGGAACCGTTCGCGGTCAACGCGCTGGCGCAGGCGGCGGCCGTGGCCGCGCTGGAGGATACCGATTTCGTCCAGCAGACGGTGGCCCTTACCCGCACTGGACGTGACTATTTGTACCGTGAGTTTGACCGGCTGGGATTGCGCGCTATCCGCAGCCACACCAATTTTGTGCTGGTGGAGTTCGGCCCCCAGGCCCCGCAGGTGATTCAACGGCTGTTGGAGCGGGGCGTGATTGTCCGGCCCTGTGCGGCCTACGACCTGCCGACGTTCGCCCGGGTCACAGTCGGCACGCCGGAGCAGAACGCCCGCCTGGTTAAAACTCTGGCAGAAGTGTGTTGACTTTTGACCGGATCAGGCTATAATTCCCCTGATCTGTGAGCCAACATTTATTCCCGGAAGCGCTGAGGGCAGAGACTCCCAGACGCTTTTTTGTCTTGCCTGGGGAACCGGACGTTAAAGGGGGAGTTATGAATAGAGATCGTGATGAGCGGATCACGGAAGCACGCACATTCAAAGCTTTGCGCATTAACCTGGCCTCGCCAGAAGCTGTTCTTTCCTGGTCCTATGGCGAGGTGACCAAGCCCGAAACCATCAACTATCGGCGGCTGCGTCCTGAAAAGGACGGCCTCTTCTGCGAGGCTATTTTTGGCCCGACCCGCGATTATCAATGTTATTGTGGTAAGTACAAGGGAATCCGTTATCGCGGGATCATCTGCGACAAGTGCGGCGTAGAAGTGACGCGCGCGGCTGTCCGCCGCGAGCGCATGGGGCACATCACCCTGGCCGCCCCGGTGGCCCACATCTGGTACACCCGCCGCGTTCCCAGCCACCTGAGCGTCTTGCTTGATATCAGCAAGCGCAATCTGGACCGCGTCCTCTATTTTGCCCAATACATCGTCATTTCGGTGGACGAAGAGGCCCGGCAGCGGGCGCTCAAGCGGCTGGACGATGAAGAGCGGGCGCGCGTTGCTGAGGCCGAAAAGCTGGCTCAGGCTCGCATCACGGCCCTGGAGACCCAGCTGGCGACCGAACGGCAGCAGCGTGAGGATTCCCAGGTGGCCCTCCATGGCTTCCTGGAGGAAGAGCTCAACCTCCGCACCGAGTCCATCATGCGGGAGATGCGCACGTTGCAAAGCCGGCTGGAGCGCCTGGTGGATCACGAGACGTCCGAGCCCATTGTTTTTACCCCCACCGATACCGTGATTGTGGAAGCCGGCGCGATCGTGCGACGGGATGCTTATGCGCTGCTTAACTCCGTGGCCCAGGATGCTCTGGATGGGCTGGAGCGGGAAATCCGCCAGCGCGAGAGTGAGGGCCAGACCGGGCGCGAGGACGAAGTGGCGCTCAGCGGCGGCCTGCAAGACGAGATCCAGCACATCCGCGAGGAGCTGCATGACCGGGTCGGCGCCATTCAGCGCCATTACGACGCGGAACGCGAGGATTTGTTGAGCATTGCCCCGTTGCAGTTCTTCAATGAGGCCCGCTACCGCGAAGTGCGCCAGAAGTGGGGGCAGGTCTTCCGGTCTGGTATGGGTGCCGAGGCCGTCCATGAAATTCTTTCCAAACTGGACCTGGAAAAACTGTCTGAGGAACTCTGGCACGAAGTGCGGTATGGCAAGTCGGCGCAGCGCCGCAAGAAGGCCACCCGCCGCTTGCAGGTGGTGGAAGCCTTCCGCAAGAGCGGCAACCGCCCTGAGTGGATGATCATGACCGTGCTGCCGGTTCTCCCGCCCGAACTGCGCCCGATGGTGCAGCTGGATGGCGGGCGTTTCGCCACCTCCGACCTCAACGACCTCTACCGCCGCGTCATCAACCGCAACAACCGGCTGCAACGGCTGATCCAGTTGGGCGCTCCTGAAGTGATCATCCGCAATGAGAAGCGGATGTTGCAGGAGGCCGTGGACAGCTTGATTGACAACAGCCAGCGGGGCAAGGCGATGAGCCGCCGGGGCCGCCGCCAGCTCAAGTCCCTGAGCGATATGCTCAAGGGTAAGAAAGGCCGCTTCCGCCGTAACCTGCTCGGTAAGCGCGTGGATTATTCCGGCCGTTCCGTCATCGTCGTCGGCCCGCACCTGCAAATGCACCAGTGTGGGCTGCCCAAGACGATGGCGCTGGAACTCTACCGTCCCTTCGTCACGCAGCGGCTGGTGGAATATAACTATGCTTCCAACGTCAAAGCGACCAAGCGGCTGATTGAGCGGCAGCGCCCGGAGGTCTGGGAAGTGCTGGAAGAGGTCATCCGCGACCGGCCCGTGCTGCTCAACCGCGCGCCGACGTTGCACCGCTTAGGCATCCAGGCTTTTGAGCCGGTGCTGGTAGAGGGCAAAGCCATCCAGCTGCACCCGCTGGTCTGCGCGGCGTTCAACGCTGACTTTGACGGTGACCAGATGGCCGTGCACATTCCGCTTTCCCGCAAAGCGGTGGAGGAGGCCCGCAAACTGATGCTGGCGAGCCGCAACTTGCTCAAGCCGGCCGACGGCAAACCGATCATTGGCCCCTCCAAAGATATGTGTATGGGCATTTATTACATGACGATGGAATCACCGGCCGCGCGGGGTGACGGCAAGATCTTCGCCGACCTGGATGAAGTGGAGATGGCCTACGCGCTCGGGCTGGTGGATATCCATGCGCATATCCGGGTGGCTCAGGTGTATGATCGCCTGCCCACCCCGCCCCAGCCGGTGGAGACGACGGTAGGCCGCGCGCTCTTCAACCGCATTGTGCCCGACGAACTGCGCTACATCAACGCCCCGCTGGACAAGGGGGCTTTGCAAGACTTGATCGGTCTCTGTTACACTAAGCTGGGCCGTGAAGCCACCGTGCGCCTGGCCGACGACATCAAAAGCATCGGCTTTGAGTACGCGACCCGCTCCGGCGTCACCATCTCCGTCTACGACCTGACGATCCCGCAGGCCAAGCAGGAGATCCTGGAGGGGGCCGCCCGTGAGGTGGCCGAAATTGAACGCCAGTACCGGCGCGGGCTGCTCACCGAAGAGGAGCAGTACAACCGCACCATTGAAATCTGGACCCGCGCCCGCGAGCAGGTTTCCAAGGCTGTTTCCAAGGAGATGGACCCTTACGGCCCGGTGGCGGTGATGGCGAAATCCGGTGCTTCCAAAGGCGGTTTCGGCCCCATTGCCCAGATTTCCGGGATGCGCGGGTTGATGGCCGACCCGGCCGGCCGCATTATCCCGCACCCCATCCGCTCCAACCTGCGTGAGGGGCTGACCGCCCTGGAGTACTTCATCTCCACGCACGGTTCGCGCAAGGGTTTGGCCGACACCGCGCTCCGGACGGCCGATGCCGGTTACCTGACCCGCCGCCTGGTAGATACCGCCCAGGATATGATCATCAACGCCGTGAACTGCAATACCCGCCGTGGTTTGTGGATTCACCGCAAGGATGATGTGGCCGGCGAACCTTTTGCCGAGCGTATTCTGGGTCGCCTGGCGGCAGCTCCCATCGTGGACCCGCAGACGGGCGAAGTTATTGTCGAGCGCGATGAGGAAATTGATGAAGAAAAGGTCATTCTGGTGGACAAGGCGCAGGTGCAAGATGTCTACGTCCGCTCCCCGATGACCTGTGAGTTGGAACATGGCTGTTGTGCGATGTGCTATGGGCGCGACCTGGGCCGGGGTGGCCTGGTGAGCGTCGGCACCGCGGTCGGCATCATTGCCGCCCAGTCCATCGGTGAGCCGGGTACCCAGCTGACGCTGCGGACCTTCCACACCGGTGGTGTCGCTGCCAGCGGCGATATCACCAGCGGTCTGCCCCGCGTGGAAGAACTGGTGGAGGCCCGCAAGGCCCCTAAGGGTGAGGCGGAAATCTCCGACATTGGCGGTATCGTTCACGTCAGCCGCGAGGGCGACGTCAATGTGGTCACGGTGGTGGATAGTCAGATCAAGAAGAGCAGCTACGACATCCCGTTGGGTTGGGAGATTCTGGTAGAAGACGGCGATGAGGTCAAGGAAAAGGATCTAATCGCCCGCAGCGAAACGCAAGAGCTCCGCGCCAAAGCGAAGGGGCGCATTGACCGCGATGGGCAGGATGTGCTGCTGATTTACGAAGTCCGTGAGGAGCGTAAATACGAGGTGGCGGCTACCGCGCGTCTGTTGGTGGCCGAGGGCCAGCAGATTGAACCCGGCACGCAGCTCTGTGAAGGCGTGCCCAACCCCCACCGCATCCTCCAGGTCCAGGGGCGTGACGCTGTCCAGCTGTTCCTGTTGACTGAAGTGCAGAAAGTTTACCGCTCTCAGGGCGTGAATATCAACGATAAACACTTTGAGATCATGATCCGTAAAATGCTGAGCCGGGTGCTCATCACCGAGCCGGGGACGACCACCCTGCTGCCCGGCCAGTTTGTGGATCGGCAGCACTTTGAGCACGTGAACCGTGAGGCGGTGGAGCAAGGCGGCCAACCCGCCCGCGCCCGGCAAGTGCTGTTGGGGATTACCAAAGCGGCGTTGGCGACCGACTCCTTCCTTTCGGCGGCCTCCTTCCAGCACACCATCAAAGTGCTTTCCAACGCGGCCGTGGAAGGCTCCGAGGACCCGCTCTATGGCCTCAAGGAGAACGTTATCATCGGCAAGCTGATTCCGGCGGGGACGGGGTATCGCGGCGACATCGCCGGTTCCGACGGCCCGGTCCCCAGCTACGAGGGCGTGGCGATTGAGCCGGAACTGCCACGTGGCACGCTGTTGAGCGATCAAGAAGAGGAACCGGAAACCTTCTTGTTGACCGATATGGAAGCGCCGTTCTAAACGGTCCTGGAGAGCTGCGGGTTTGACCAGGGACGGCGTGGAGTCGTCCCTGGTTTTGTTTTCAAGGCCGGGCATTTTGCAACTTCATGCCATTTTTTTACGTAAATGACTTTATCAGGAGCGGGTATGATGGAGCAAAACTGGATACAGTCTGCCCAACGGGGGGAGGAGCAGGCCGTGACCTGGTTGGTGGAAACCTACCAGCGTCCGGTCTATTATCTTTGTTTTCGGATGTTGGGCGATGCCGACGAAGCTGAGGATGCTGCCCAGGAGGCCTTGATCAAAGCCATTTCTCATCTGAACACCTTTGACCTGGCCCGCCCGTTCCGGCCCTGGCTCTTTAGCATCGCGGCCAACGAGTGTGTGGATCGCCTGCGCCGCCAGCGCCCGACCGTCTCGTTAGATGGGATGGGTGAGGATGGGGCCTGGGAATGGAAGGCCGGCCATAGTCCCGATCCGCAAATTTACGTGGAGCAGCAGGAACGGCAGTCCCAGGTGCAGGCGTTGTTAACGACCTTACCGCCGACCGATCGGCTATTGGTGACGTTGTTTTATTGGGAGGAACTATCGTATGACGAGATTGCGCAGGTAGCGGGGCTGACCGTGTCGGCGGTCAAATCCCGGCTTTTTCGGGCGCGACGGTTGATGGCGCAACAGTGGGTCAAATCAGCCAAGGAGGAAGCTTATGTCTGAGATGCACAGCGAAATATGGTGGGAGCGGGCGCTGGATGGGGAGCTCTCGGCTGAGGAACAGCGCCTCTGGGATGAACATCTGGCGACGTGTGAGCCCTGTCGTCAAGAGTGGGCCGCGCTGGCCCAGGTGGATTGGATGTTGCGGATGACGCCGGCCCCGGCGCTGCCGGTGGGGTTTGAACAGCGGACTCTGGTGCGGGTCCACCAGAGCCACCGCCAGCGGCGCACTTTGACGATGCTGGCTGGCGGAGTAGGGCTGCTGTTGCTGGTCATGCTGGCGGGATACATGCTGGCCACGACCTTTCTGACGGTGGAGCAGACCCTGGGTTTTGTCGTCGCGGAATGGAACATCCTGCTGGTCACGTTAGTCCGGCCGCTGGTCAGCCTTTTAGTGGCAGCCAGGGTGTTGATCCCGCTGCTGCTGCTGGCGGCGGGTGTCTCATTGTTGGTCCTGATTCCCAACGGCGCTCTGGCGACACTGGCCTACCTATGGGTGAGCCGTCGGTACGTGGCCGTGACCGCCGGGTAGGAGCCGGTGTGCAACTTCAAGGGGTGGATCACGTACCCATAGTATAGCTTTGACTTTTAGAGCAATCGCTCTTGATAAAAATATTTGCAAGCCCGGTAGGAGGTGAATCATGGTAAAGCGGTGTCTGGCAGTGATGTTGTTGATTCTCATCTTGTCGGCATCGGCCGTGCCGGCCTTAGCGGCGCCGGCCAACAGTGATGGCGGTGGGTTCCATTTCGGCCCTTATACCCTGGCAGCAGGCGAGACGGATTACGGCGATCTGGTCGTCTTTGGCCCCGTGACCCTGGAGAGCCAGTCTCGCTTTGAGGGGACTCTGGCAGTCTTTGGCGAACTCACCATGGAAGAGGATGCGGCTCTGGATGGAGACGTGGCCGTCATGGGAGCCGCTGAGGTGGGTGGGGTGATAGACGGGAACCTGGTGGTCGGGGGAGCAGCGCATTTACGCTCCTCGGCCCACATCACCGGGGATGTCTCGGCTGTAGATTTAACCCGCGATGAGGGGGCCCTGGTAGACGGCGAGGTCATCCCCATGGAGGAGGTGCGGGGCTATCGATGGAGCCTGCCCTGGATCGGACCGGTGACTGTCGCGCCGCGTCCTCAGACCCCTCTGGCCGTGCAGGTTTTTCTCCGGGTTGGACGTTCCGTGCTGGTTGTGCTGGTGGCGGCCCTGTTTGCCCTGTTGGTTGCCAGCGTCTGGCCGCTCCAACTGCAGCGGATCAGCCGGGCGGTGGAGGAGGCCCCAGCAGCTTCCTTTGGAATGGGGTTGCTGGCTTTCCTGGCTACATCAATCGTGGTCCTGGTGCTGGCCGTCACGATTTGCCTGAGCCCGCTGGCGTTCATTGGCCTGCTTATCTTCGGGGTTGGGCTGGCGTTGGGGATCGTGGCGCTGGGCGCTGTGCTGGGGCAGCGCGTGTTAGGGCTTTTCAACAAGCAACCAGCCAACCCGGTGGGGGCGGCAGTCCTGGGGAGTTTGCTGGTAGTGGCCGTTCTGGCGCTGGCCAGCCTGGTGAGCGGCTGGATCTATGCCCCGCTGCTCTTCCTGGTGGTGATGCCGGCGGCCGGTGCCGTGATGCTGACCCGCTTTGGGACGATGCCTTATGCCACGCGCGGAGCGGTCCCGCCTGCGGCTGCGCCGGCTATTCGCCCGGCCCCCCTGCCGGCGAGACCGCCCGTCGTCCCTGCGCCGCCGGTCATGCCGAAACCTGCTGAACCACCGGCTGAACCGGAACCGCCGGTAGAAGTTCCGCCGGAGCCGGTCCCACCGGTTGAGTGAGGGGGATGAGATAAAGGATAAGTGAGCAGGGAGAAGGACAACCTTCTCCCTGTTCACTGCTTAATCCCAGTTGCTCCTCATGAAAAAATCAGTTAATTAGGGATCAGAGAACAGCAGGGAAGTTCCTGTTCCCTACTTACCGCTCACATTTGAAAAGCATGAAGGATGAGGGCGGAAGGATGAAATCTTCTCTGAAAATAACGCTCTGCGTTAGCAACGTAAGTCAACTCTCTGTGCTTCCCACAGCGTAGCGCCCTGCGGCTGCTCCGGCAGTGGCAAAGCGCCATCCTTGACCGTGACCTCCTGTCCAGAGAAATGCTCCACCAAGCGGGTACCGTCGGGAATGCCGCCATGGGCGATGGGCAGTGGCCCCGCCGAGCGCGGTGTCGCGCTCCGGTGGGCGACGACAATGATCCAGCCCCCTGGCTCTTCCCGCTGGTAGGCCAGCGTCTCCGGCTCCACGGCCAGGATTTGGAACCCGCCCCGCTGTAACAGCGCTGAGCGCCGCCGCAGCGCGATGAGATCGCGGTAAAAGGCGAGCAGGCTCTGGTCCCAGCGGGTTTCATCCCAGGGCATACAGGCGCGCGAGCCGAGCGGCGGCTCATCCACCAGGCCCACCTCATCACCATAAAGGAAACCGGGCACGCCGGGAAAGGTCATCAGCAGCGTGACCGCCAACCGTTGCAGCGCCTCGTTGGCGTGGAGGAGCGTGCGTATGCGCGATGTGTCATGGCTGCCGAGTAGATTGTACTGCTGCAAGGCCACGACCCAGGGCAGCGCCGCCTGGACGGTGTGCCAGGTGGCGGCTAAAGCTTCCGTCGGCCACGGTGTGGCGGCCTGGATTGGCTTTCCCATGCCGATTGCCCACGTTTGATAGCCGGCCAACCAGTAGCCTAACGGCATTCCAAAGCCCAGGTAGTTCATCACGCCGTCCCACTGATCGCCCTGCAATTGCGGCGTGGCGTCAAAGAAGTTCTCGCCGATCAGATAAGCATCGGCGCGGGTCTCCTTGACGGCGCGCCGGATGCCACGGGCGATTTCCGGCCCCAATTGGGTGGGACCCTGCCGGCCCAACATGTTCGCCACATCCACCCGCCAGCCGTCGGCGGCGAACGGTGGCCGCAGCCAGCGGCGGAAGACGGCCTCCAGTCCCTCGTAGATGCGGCGGCGCAGTTCGGCGCTGCGATAATTGAACTTGGGGAGTGAACGCACGCCCAACCAGGTAGCGTAATCGTCGGGCTGCCCGTTGAACGTGTAGAATTCCGCCTCCGGTGCGCTCAGGTCAGCCTGCGCGGTCTGAAACCAGGGGTGCGCCACGCCGGAGTGGTTGGGGACGATGTCCAGGATGTACCGCATCCCGCGCCCGGTCAGCGCTTCCCGCAGCGCCACCAGCGCGGCGTCACCGCCCAGGTGCGGGTCTACGTGCTCGTAGTCCACCACGTCATACTTGTGGTTGGAGTAGGCCGTGAAGACCGGGTTCAGGTAGAGCGCATTGGCGCCCAGCCCGGCAATATAGTCCAGCCGCTGCCGGATGCCGATCAGGTCGCCGCCGTAGAACGTGAGCGAGTGGGGCGCCCCTGGGGCGGGCGGTGCACCCCAGGGATAAGTTTGGGGCCGGTAGCCCCGGTATTCATATTCCTCTGGGCGCGGGTTGTTCGTTGGATCGCCGTCGGCGAACCGGTCGGGGAAAATCTGGTAGAAGACGCTTTCCAGTACCCAGGCCGGCGGCTCGTAATCGGCCAGCAGCCGGAAATCGGTGGCATCGGTGGGCACGTGGACGGCCGGCCCGGCGGCAGTGTACCACCAGACGCCATCCCCGGCGACCAGCAGGAAGCGATAGCCCACCACCGGTTCGCGGATAGACAGCTCTCCCTCCCACCAGCGGACCGGCGGCTCCACCGGGCCGGGGCGCAGCGGCGCGAGCGCCTGCTCGCCGTCGGGGAAAGTCCGCAGGTAGACCTCGCGGAGCGGCGCACTCGCGCCCACGCGCAGCCGCAGGCGCACGCTTTGACCTGAGCGCGGGTAGGGATTGGAAACGTAGCGCTCCGAGCCGTCATGGTGCACGCTCTGGAGCCAGGCGGGGAAGGGGTAGTAGGTTAGCATTAGCAATCTCCTGAGAAATTCATCGTCAGGCGCTTGAGCGCCGTCTGAGCCACGCTAAAGCGCGGCACTACGAGCGAGTGTCTTGAAGCGCGTCACTCCAGGCCCTGGTCACCAGCCGGTAGGCCGGCCGGTAAGCGGCGCGATAACGCTCCGAGTGATGGACGGGCGGATAGCCCTGCGCGGTCAGGCGCGCGGTGAGCGTTTGCCACGCGGCCCCCCGGCCCGCCGCCACGGCCTGCCAGAGCCCGGCCAGCGTAGCGGCGGTGTCCCACGGCTGCGCGGCGGCCTCTAAGCAGGCGGCGAGCAGCGCCGTTAGCTCCCCCCCGCGCGCTTTGTAGGGCCGCAAGTGGAGCCGCCCCAGCTTCCCATCGGGCCGCACCGGTTCCCATAGCGGGCCATCTGCCACGCCGCGCACCGCCTCGTATTCAGTCTGCAACCGGGCGGCGAAGTCGCCCGGGGCCGCGATCAGATGCTCCGGCCCGCACACACCTTGATAGAGCAGCTTGTACACATCCACCGGCTCCGCCGCCGGGTAGCGGACGAGGTGCTCTGTGATGAGTGTTTCCCAGTCCATGTGTGCCTTTCTCAAACAGACCACAGACGACACCACGCACCACAAGATTGTGGTCTGTGGTCCGTGGTCTGTGGTCTATCTTACCATTGGCCCGTTGCGGTAGCGTTGCGAGGTGCGTTTCCGTTAAGCACGGCGCTTTTGCCACACCAGGCCGCGCCCGGGCGCGAAGAGGAAAGCCAGGAAGAAAAGAGCTGTCGCTACCATGACCACGGCCGCGCCGGAGGCCACGTTGAGCCAGAAACTCAGGTAGAGCCCCAGCAGGCTGGAAAAAGCGCCGATTCCCGCCGCGACCGCCATCATGGCGGGCAGCCGCCGGGTGAGCAGCGAGGCCGTCGCGCCTGGCGTCACCAGCAGCGCGGCGACCAACCCGACGCCCACGGTCTGGAGCGAGACGACCACCGTCAGCGCCAGCAACACCAGCATCAGACTGCGCAGCCGCTCCACCGGCAGGCGCAGCGTCGCCGCCAGCACCGGATCAAACCAGATGACCAGGAACTCTTTGTAGAGCGCGACCACGATCAGCAGCACCACGGCTCCCAGGGCGGCCGTCAGCGCCAGATCGGCCTGGCTCACGCCGAGCACGTTACCGAAGAGGATGTGGGTCAGATCCACCGCATAGGTCTTGATCGTGCTGATCAATAGCACGCCCAGCGAGAGCGCCGCCGCGAAGAGGATGCCGATGGCGGTATCCTCTTTGACAATGCCCTGCCGTGAGAAAAAGCCGATGCCCAACGCCACCACGACCCCGGCCACCAGCGCGCCCACCAGCAGGTTGCCGCCCAGCAGGTATGCGATGGCGACGCCCGGCAGAATGGCATGAGCGATGGCGTCGCCCAGAAAAGCCATGGAGCGCAGCACCACGTAACAGCCGATCACCGCGCACAGGATTCCCACCACCAACGACGCTAACAAGCCTCGCTGCATAAACCCATACATGAGTGGTGCCGTTAACCACGTCATAAGCTGCTCCTTGTTTTCCTCTTGGTTGTCAGCGGAAGTCCGCTGCTGTGACAGCAGACGACAGACCACAGACCACAATCTGTGCTCTGTGGTCTGTCGTCCGTGGTCTTCCCAACCCGTTTGACTCATGCGTGTTGATGCCCCGGGCAGCACTGATCCACCACGGCCGCGCCCTCCACAAAGAGCACCTGCGGCCCAAACGCGGCGGCAATGTGCGCCGGCGTGAAGACCTCGGCTGGCGGCCCGTAGGCGATAGCCCGGTGGTTCAAGAGCAGCACCAGGTCAAAACGCTCGGCGGCTAAGGTCAGATCGTGGGTGGAGACGAGCACGGTGACCTGCCGGGCGCGCAGCTGCTCCAGCAGCGCCAGCGTCGCCTCCTGCGTGGTGATGTCCACGCCGGTGAACGGCTCATCCATCAGCAGGATGTGCGGCTCCTGCACCAATGCCCGCGCCAGGAAGACCCGCTGCTGCTGTCCGCCGGAGAGATCGCCAATCGCGCGTCCTGCCAGGTCGGCAATGCCCATCTGCTCCAGGCTGCGCAGCGCCAGGGCGCGAACGGCTTTGCCGGGCCGCTTGAGCCAGCCCAGGCGGCGGTAACGGCCCATCAGCACCACATCCAGCGCCGTCACCGGGAAGCGCCAGTCCACATCCTCCCGCTGCGGCACATAGGCCACGCAGTCCTGGTGCGCGCCGAGTGGCCGCCCGTGGATCAAAATCCGCCCCTGGCGCAAGGGGAGCAACCCCACCAGCGCTTTGAACAGCGTGGATTTGCCCGCGCCGTTGGGCCCCACCACCGC
>CAYTGR010000065.1:13346-14713 GCA_964437445.1 uncultured Anaerolineales bacterium
GCTCACGGCTTCAACGCTGCCACGATCTGCGCCGTATTATACCGCATCATGGCCAGATAGGTGGGCGCCGGGCCATCCGCTCCGGTGATGGAGTGGGTGTACAAATCGCTCACCACTTTGATCCCCGTCTCGGCGGCCAGCTGCTGCGCCAGTTGGGGATTGCTGCCGGTCTCTAAGAAGACGGCGGGGGCCCCCGTGGCCTTGATCTGTTCCACCAGCGCCGCCAGCTGTTGCGCCGAGGGGGAAGCGCCGGTGCTGAAGCTGGGGATGATCGCGCCGATCACCTGGAAACCGTACCGGTCGGCGAAGTAGCCGAAGCTCTCGTGGTTGGTTACCAGCAAGCGCCGCTCCGGTGGGATCTGCGCCACTTGTTCGGCGGTCCAGGCATCCAGCGCCCGGAGCTCCTGGATATACGCCGCGGCGTTTTGCGCGTAAAGCGCGGCGCCGTCTGGATCGGCCTGGCTCAACCCGTCGCGGATGTTTTCCACGTAATGGATGACCTGGAGCGGGTCCAGCCACAGGTGGGGATCGCCTGCGTGATGGTGGTTTTCCTCACCGGCCGCGGCTTCCCCTGCCTGTTCGTGTTCCTCGGGGGCCGCGCGCAACGTCAGGCCGGCGGCGGCTTCAATCACCACCCGCTGGCCTCCGGCATTGTGCAGCAGCGCTTCCAGGAAGCCCTCTTCCAGCCCCGCGCCGTTGATGATCAACACGGTGCTTTGGGCGACTCTGGCGACATCGCCGGGCGTCGGCTCGTAAGCGTGCGGGTCCATATCAACCGGGAAGAGCGACTCCACCTTGACCCGGTCGCCCGCCACCTGTTGGGCGATGTCGGCCAGGAAGGTCTCCACGGCCACGACCTTGAGCGGCGACGCGGTGGGAGTGGAAGCCGGCCCGCCGCACGCCGTCAGCAGTACCAGGACCACCAGCAACCATCCGAGTTTGTCATGAGATACCATGGTTTCCTCCTTCCTCTCTTCCTCTTACTGAAAAAATTTTTCATTAACTACACTAAAAAAAGCGAACTTCAGTTCGCGCTATTTTTGCATTTGACAGGCCGGGCAAAGGCCAATCAGTTGCAGGAGGTGATCCTCCACCCGGTAGCCGGTGCTGCGCTGGACCTCGGCGATCAGGGCTGAGAGGTCTTCACCGCCGGGGAATTCCACCGCCTGCCCGCAGCAGCGGCAGAGGAGCGCATGGCGGTGGCCCGGCGAGGCCAGCAGATAGCCGTGGCAGCCGTCGTCTAAGTGGACGCGGCGCACCAGCTCCAGCTGCTCCAGCAGGTCCAGCGTGCGGTAGACGCTGACCAGTCCCAGCGCCGGGTGGATGGCCCGCCCGCGCGTGTGGAGCTCCTGCGGCGAGAGCGGCGC
>CAYTGR010000065.1:14813-16090 GCA_964437445.1 uncultured Anaerolineales bacterium
CCCTCGTTTTCAAAGATGATGATCTCTACCTGTTTGCCCTGGGCGCGCAGCTGGTTGACTACATCTTCTGATTCCGCGGCTCTGACGCGGGGATCGTTCCGCCCCTGGATGACCAGCAGCGGGCAGGCCAGGGCCGGCAAATGGGTGCTGGGGGAACGCTCTACCAGGAAATCGTGATCCTTTTCCGGGTGCCCCAGCGCCAGGTAGAAGTAGGTTTTCCAGGTCTCCGGCAGGCGGTCCAGGAAGGTGAAGAGGTTGTAGGGGCCGAACATGTCGCAGGCGGCGGACCAGAGCTCCGGGTGGCGACCGGCCAGCATGAGCGTCATATAGCCGCCGTAGGAGCGGCCCACGACGGCGGCGCGGGTGGTATCCACGCGCGGGTCCTGGCGCAGGTGCTCTAAGGCGGCGACGTGGTCCAGCCGGTCCTGCCCGCCCCAGTCGTGATCCACCCATTTGGTGTACGTCAGGCCGTAGCCGGTGCTGCCGCGTACGTTGGGGACGAAGACGGCAAAGCCGTTCAGCGTCAGGTATTGGATCAGGGGCATGGAGAACCAGGTGAAATCGGGGCGTTCCTGGCCCTGCGGGCCGCCGTGGATGTAGAAGACGACCGGACGCGGTCCCTGGAAGCCCAGGCCCGGCGCGGGCAGGTAGAGCCGCGCCGAAACGCGCAGCCCGTCGTGGCTGATGAAGGAGGCATCTTCCCCCGGCGCGAGCAGCTCCGCCGGGATGCCTAACACGCGCTCGCGGGTGATCTGGTGGAGCGTGCCGTCGGCGTCGAGCCGGTAGAGCTGCACCGGGGAGGTGGCGGTGGAGAAGGCTAAGGCGTAAGCGCCGCCGGTTTTGTCGTAGTGGATCTCCTGGAGCACGCCGCCGCTCAAGGGACCGGTGCCGCAGAGGATGCGCTCCAGGCGGAAGGTGAGGGCGGCTTCGTCAAAACGACCTTCGTAGGCCCAGGAGCAGCCGTCTATGTTGTAGGTGAGCAGGTAGCGGTCGCCGGCCAGGTGTTCCAGGTACTCCAGTTCGCCTTCGCCGGTGTGGACGAGGCCCTCTATGGCGACCGGGCGGAGGGTCTGCGGCTGATCCAGGGGCAGGTAGGCCAGGCTGTAGTGGTCGTCAAAGAGGACGGTGGTGATGAGGAGCCCGCCGTCAGGGGTGAAGGCGCCGCTGCCGAAGCCGGTCAGCGGGATGGCCTGGTCGGGCTGGCGCGCCTCCAGCGGGATGCCGTAGAGGAGGGTGCGGTCGCTGTCGGTCAGCGCGCGGGTGAAGAGGACGACATC